>NZ_JAUSXM010000001.1:3185622-3822746 GCF_030815985.1 Paenibacillus sp. W2I17 | reverse complement strand
GTTCAACGTTTCACTATCAACAGGGAAGAAACCGATCGTTGCGCCATATTCTGGTGCCATGTTGGCTACTGTTGCACGGTCAGCCAGACCGATGTTGGCAAGGCCTGGTCCGTAGAACTCAACGAATTTACCAACAACGCCTTTTTTACGAAGCAATTGGGTAACGGTCAGTGCCAGATCCGTTGCTGTTGCGCCTTCGCTCAGGCTGCCTGTCAGTTTGAAACCGATAACGTCCGGTGTTACAAAATAAAGCGGTTGGCCCAGCATACCTGCTTCGGCCTCGATTCCACCAACACCCCAACCAACAACGCCAAGTCCGTTGATCATGGTGGTATGGGAGTCTGTACCTACGAGGGAATCCGGAAATACAACGGTTTCGCCGTCAACGGTTTTTGTTGCTGCCACGGAAGCCAGATACTCCAGGTTAACCTGGTGAACGATCCCTGTGGATGGTGGAACTGCACGGAAGTTGTTGAATGCCGTTTGTGCCCAACGCAAGAAGCGGTAACGCTCTTCATTACGCTCGAACTCAACTTTGATATTGTAATCAAGTGCATCGTTGGTACCAAAAGCATCAACCATAACGGAGTGGTCGATAACGAGATCGACCGGTACGAGCGGGTTGATTTGTTTTGGATCGCCGCCTGCTTTTTTCACAGTATCACGCATTGCAGCGAGGTCAACGACAACCGGTACACCGGTGAAATCTTGCAGAACGATACGTGCAGGGATGAATGGAATTTCCTTGTTATTGTCACGGCCATCTGCCCAGCCGGTCAGTTGTTTTACGTGTTCTTCGGTGATGGCACGTCCGTCGAATTGACGAATTGCTGCTTCAAGCAACACTTTAATGGAGAAAGGAAGCCTGGAAAGATCGCCGTGGCCGTTTTCCTGAAGAGCATCGAGACTGTAGTAGCGGTAAGACTTGCCTCCAACCTCAAGACTGCGAGCGGCGGAGAAATGATTCTTTGCTGACATACATGTACCTCCTTGGGATGTGTCGGTGAGATGAAGAAAACGTTCATTTAGGTGAAGAACAGGCCTTCATCGTTCCGTGTTCTTGTTCGTTAGTTTCATCAGATGAAACGTAATTTCATAATCACAACTTTAGTTTTAAGTATACCGTTTTCACCTCCGTACGTAAAGGTCTTTTTGCCTGATCAAGCAAGCTTTTGGACCGATGAAGGCGTTTTCGTGAAGCGAGCAGGAATAAGATATCTCGTGTACCTGTATTTGCTGAATTTCAGATCTCCCTCCTGAGCCGTGTACATACAACCGAAGACCCTTTCATATGAATAGTAGGAGTTTATATACGCAATGAAATATTCAGACAGAACTCATGCCAAAGGGGGACATAGGCTTGGAACGGGAATGGAAGAGTGCCTTATATACTTACGTGAACCAGTACAATCGCTGTGAGATCGACTACCGTCCACAGACCAGCGAACGGATCGTTACCGATCCTGACTTCGTGGTGGAACGGGGAGAGCGTATGGCAAGGCTGGACGAATGGTATCGTAAGCGGCGCGCCGTGCCTCTTCGCAGCGAGACCAGCGCCAAGCTTGTGCGCACGCTTATGGATGGCCAGGAAGAAGCGGTGGTGGATGTACAATTGTACAGCAGACTGTTCTACGAGAAGAGCGGGATCACCCACCGGGAGGACCGGATTGAGCGGGAGCGGTTAACCTTTCTGCGGCAGAGTGGTGGATGGATCATTGGGTGGGTCGAGCGAGAAGTGCCGGAGCGTCGCCCTGCTGGGGAAGGACGTCCGTTTCAACAAGCTGATTTTGTACAGGCGATGAATCGGCCGCTGCTGAATCGGGAAGTGTTGGGTCAAGGAAGAAGCTCACGGCAACAGTCATATCGCAGAGATCTGGCAGTTGCCTATGCAGATCGGTGGTGGAATGCGGGGAATCCGGCATTTGAGGAATTTGATGTGGATTGTACCAATTACGTGTCCCAATGTCTCTTTGCAGGGGGCGCACCCATCCACTATACTGGTAGAAGAGAAGCCGGCTGGTGGTATAAAGGGTATGTGAACGGCTCTGAAATGTGGAGTTACAGTTGGGCAGTTTCCAACAGTCTGGAGCGTTATTTGTCAGGCAGCAGCTGGGGTCTGACTGCGACAGAAGTGGAGCGTCCTGAGCAGCTGATGCTCGGCGATGTTATTCTCTACGATTGGGATGGAGATGGACGATTTCAGCACAGCACCGTTGTGACCGCGTTTGATGCGGGCGGTATGCCGCTTGTTAACGCACATACGGTTAGCAGCCGTCACCGATTTTGGGATTACCGGGATTCTTACGCTTGGACGGAGCGGACGGTATACCGGCTTTTTCATATTGCAGATGAGTTTTGATGACGAAAGATTTTCGGGATGCGGTGACGCAGACATCCAGTTCCGTGTAAAATAAGACCAGATAACGCAAGCAGAATAACAAGGGTGCTGAGCATGCAAGCATGACAGCATCAGGCACAGATAATCGGAGGGTACACATGAGTATGGATAAATTAAAAGTAGGCGTCGTGTACGGCGGAAAATCGGGCGAGCATGAGGTATCGCTGCAAACGGCGTTTGCTGTAACAAACGCATTTGATTATGAAAAGTATGAACTGGTTCCTTTTTATATCTCCAAGCAGGGGACGTGGAAAAAAGGACCTGTCATGCATGCGCCGTTCGCGCAGATTGAAGATCTGAAGCTGGAGCAATCGGCGGGTGGAACGCAGGATGCGCTGAACGCCCTGTTTGGCCGTTTGTATGGCGGAGCAGAAGCGCTGGATGTGATGTTCCCTCTGTTGCATGGTACGTTTGGAGAGGATGGCACCATTCAGGGCATGTTCGAGATGGCGGATATGCCGTATGTAGGTGCAGGTGTACTTGCTTCGGCTGGCGGCATGGACAAAGTGGTCATGAAAAAGCTGTTTGCACAGGCTGGCATTGACCAATGTGCCTTTACGTATTTTAACGCGACACAATGGAAGCAGACAGAGCACGAAATGATCGTACAGGTCGAAGATCAGCTGGGGTATCCTTGTTTTATCAAACCGGCAAATCTGGGCTCCAGTGTAGGCATCTCCAAAGCACGTAACCGCGATGAGCTGAAGACAGCTGTCGAGTTCGCACTTCGGTATGATACGAAGGTTGTCATTGAGGAGTTCGTTGAAGCCCGCGAAGTTGAGGTCAGCGTCCTCGGTAATGACGAGCCTATGGCTTCCGTTCCAGGTGAGATCGTATCCTCCGGTGAGTATTATGACTATGCAGCTAAGTATATTGATGGTCAATCACAGATGCTGATTCCAGCTCCACTGGACCCAGAGGCCGCAGATCGCATTCGCGAGGCAGCTTTGCAGGCGTTCCGTGCGATTGAAGGTAACGGCATTTCACGTGCGGATTTCTTCATTCGGAAAAATGACGGCGCTTTGCTTATTAATGAAGTCAACACCATGCCTGGTTTCACACCATACAGCATGTATCCACTTCTTTGGCGTGAGACAGGTGTATCGTATGCCGAACTGCTGGATCGCATGATTGAGCTGGCACTGGAGCGTTACAACCGCAAGCAGGCACTGAATTACGAGAACGGCGTACAGGCGTAGCCTGCGACCACAAGATCAGGAGGGATATGCATGGGATTTCAGACTGAATTCAATTCCGTATGCAAGTTCAAGAATGAGCAGGAGCTGTTCGAACTGCTTGAATACGGACGCGGCAAAATGGTCAAACAGGGCTTCCGGGTATTTCCTACCGGCCAGAAAGTGATTGCATACACACCGGATAACGTGGCTGTAGCCATCGTCAAGATCGTGGTTTCCATTGCAGAGATCAACTTCCAGGGGCAAGAGGTGACCGAGGTCGAGATGCAACTCATCCGCAAATTGACTGAGGAAGAATCACGCATTCAGACTGCCCTTGCGGATGAGATGTTCTTTGGAGAGCAAGCACAGGAGTAGTTGTTGACTGTAAGTGCGGGTCGGAAGGACTGATTTGCCAGAATACGATTATGGTCACTCTTTTAGGGTAAAACTTGGTTATATACAGTGACGGTACATCCTGACGGTTGAATATGCCGTGCGGGTTCTCCGCCCTATAGAGAGGAAGAGATTCATGCTCGTACGCTTTGGTTACGTGGCAATGTCCGTGCTTATAGAGAACGCCTCGCCTTCCCGGACCATGACCATGTCGAGTTTTAACAAAATTGATGACAGGGAAGCAGCGATCCGCAAGCTCGAACGGATTGCAGCCGAGAACCTGCACAATACATTACGTTTGCTCAGACACAACAAGGGTAGCCATATTCATGTATATCGCTTCTCTTCCAAATTGATTCCACTGGCAACACACGAGGACCTGAATGACTGGGACCCGTTCCCGGCGCTGAAGCAGGACTTTGCGGCCATTGGTGATTTTGTGAAGGAAAATCATATGCGTGTGTCCTTTCATCCGGATCATTTTACCGTACTTAGTACCCCCCGCGAGCAAGTTCTGCACAACTCGATTCGCGACCTTCGTCATCATGTTCGGATGCTGGATGCCATGGGGCTGAATGCCACTGCCAAGAACAATATACATATTGGTGGTGCATACGGGGACAAGCCTTCGGCGGCGCTTCGTTTTGAAGAAAACTTTTTGAAGCTGGATCGGGACATTCAGGAGCGGCTCACACTCGAAAATGATGACAAAACGTTCAATGCGCCGGAGACACTAGCCGTGTGCCAGCGCTTGGGATTGCCCATGGTACTGGATATCCATCACCAGTGGGTGAACAACGAAGGAGAACAGGCATGGGATCTGTGGCCTAATATTCTAAAGACCTGGCAGTCGCCGCTTGCCCAGGCAGATTCACCGGCTGATCAGCCACTGCCACCCAAAATCCATGTCTCCAGTCCGAAGAGCGAGAAGGATCTGCGAGGTCATGCCGATGGTGTAGAGGTAGAGCCTTTGCTCGACTTCTTGCGTCATATCGCAGCAGACACCCCAAGGCTTGACGTGATGATCGAGGCTAAACGCAAAGATGAGGCACTTGTGCAACTGATGCAGAAGCTGGCATTCTATCACGAAGAGGGTGTGGAGTGGGTGGACGAGTCTACCGTCATCATTCATCCGTAGTGCCAAAAGGGGCCTGGGCAACGAGAAACTTTACGACCTGTGGGGCGTATACTTTTAACAAGTATTTCAACTTTTCGTAGATTGATATAGAAAGTAGAGTGAACGCTTTGAATGAGAAGGAAAAGACACCTTATGTCGTGACAAGCAAAAGCTATACTGCCGTTGCCATTAATGCAGCTTCCAAAGCTGGCGAATGGATCAAAAGCCGTCTTGGGACGGTAGCTGAACTTGGCACCAAATATTCACCCCAAGATCTGGTGACCGAAGTGGATAAAGGAGCGGAGCAGATGATCCGCCGCCTGATTCTCACGCATTTTCCCCACCATGCCATTCTGGGTGAAGAAGGCGTCGAACCGGGACCGGAAGCTTCGGCAAAAGCACTGAAAGAGGCCGAGGAAGAAGAGTTCCTGTGGATTGTTGATCCTGTGGATGGAACGACGAACTTTGTACACGGATTCCCGTTTTATTCGGTGTCCATCGCATTGGCTCACAATGGTGAAGTCATTGTTGGCGTGATCTACGACCCTTCCCGTGATGAAATGTTTGTTGCGGAAAAAGGGAAAGGAGCATATGTTCACGGAAACCGGATGCTTGTATCTGGTGAACAAGAACTTGCTCAGAGCCTGATTGCGGTTGGATTCCCGGCAGACACAACCTTTGCGTTGCCACTGAATATGGCCGCTGTGCAGGCGCTTGCTCCGCAAGTACGTAACTTGCGTGCAGGCGGATCTGCCGCCCTTCATCTGGCGTATGTTGCCGCAGGACGTCTCAGCGCCTACACCGAAGTTGGATTGAAACCGTGGGATATTGCCGCAGGTGCGCTGCTGGTTGAAGAATCAGGCGGCAAGGTGACGGATACCATCGGAACGCCTTATCAACTGTCTGTGAATCATGTCGTTGCCAGCAATGGCAAAATCCATGATGCACTGACGGATGTGCTGAAGGAAGCGAAAGCAACCGGTCTGGAGTGAGTTTATTCAACTCATCGATGCTTTAACTAACCTGTAATTGTACATTAACGAAGGGGACAGAAAGCATCTGAAGAAGCGGAGCGCTCGCCTTTATCACCGGATTTCTACCTTGGAAAAGGGAATCAAAGAAATCTGGGGATAACAGCGATCGGAAGATGATTCTGTACACGAAGTGAAAGTACAATAGTAATCATTAACGCATGTATGACTTTAATTAAAGGAGCGAGAACAATGGATGAATCCAAAGAACTGGAACGACGGCTCAGTGATATGCTGACGGAAGGGGACATGGAAGAGTCCGGCGACACCGATCAGCGTGAACGCCAGTTGATTCCTCCCAAATATGAAGTGCGAATCCAGACGGAACGTGATCCAATTGTCGAGGAAACGTTAAAGTACCGGAAGTTGGCACGCGAAGTGGATGATCGTTATGATCGGTATCTGGAGCGAGCTACCGGAAACAAACCCGAGAGCGACAAGGGTCATTCAAATTCTGAAGATTCAGATAAGCCGCAATCTTAATTAATCACAGAACGTCATATCTGAACTTAGTAAATAACAGGCTCCCCTTCAGGGAGTCTGTTATTTCATGTGTGCTCTCAGTAGAGAGGACAACGCCTACTTTAAAATGATAGAATAGAGTAACACGAACTTATGTCATTGGAATGACCGATGTACTATATATTAGTGAGGTTGTTCAAAAAGTCCGCTTTTGATTACGAAGGATGCCTAACGGCATCATCAGCATCGAATATGGAATTCAGCCGAAATAAGCGGGAGGCTTACGAAGTATGTTTCCGAAGGAAACATTTTGGTTGCTCACGTAGTTTTCCTACGCTCCGCTACTCCATTTCTAGCTTCATCCCATCTTCTCGGTACTGAAAACCGACTTTTGAACACGTATATTAGTGTAAATTATCATAGATTTGCGAGAAGGAGTGTTACCTGAATGAAGCGTAAACGTATATGGGAAAATACAGCTGCCGGTTTAACGGTAAGCATGTTGGCAGGAATGCTGCTCTTTACATCATCTGCATTGCCTGCACACGCGGCTGACACCAAAACCGGTGTATTGCCAGTGGGTACTAACGAGGCTTCGCTGACTGCGAAGAAAGATGCAGTAGCCGTAACTAAGGAGTTCCGCATCGTCACATTGGGAGATTCCATAACGGTAGGTTATGAGCCCAACACAAAAGAATTGCCTTATGGTTATGTAGAACGTTTGCATGAGCAGGGTTTGCTGCATGGACGTACACAGGTGGACAACTACGGGATTGCCGGATTGAAAACCAGTGGCCTGAAAAACTTCACTACTGCAATTAAGGATGGCAAAACGCTGACTTCTGAAGCCATTCAACCAAGTCTTCCTGATCCAAGAGCGGGACAGATCGGAGCCAATACTGCTGTAATCCGTGAGAGTGTAGCACAGGCCAATCTGGTTGCAATTACCATTGGGGGAAATGATGTATCTGAGCTTCTCGGTACAGCAGACAAACTGAGTGATCAGGATCTGCAAGCCAAGGTAAAAGAATTACTCGCAACATATACAGCCAATGTTAGTGCAACGATTAATGATATCCATGAAATTAATCCGACAGCTACAATTGTCATCGCCGATCAGTATCAACCGATGCCAGAAGTAGCAGGCAAGGCACTCTACGCCAAACTGATGGAGGCATCCCAAGGTTTCACACAGACCATTGATGGCATTGCAGTACAATTCACTGCTCAAGGTACCGATGTCAAAGTCGCACACGTGGCCAAGGAGTTTGTTGGTGGTGAGGGCACGATGACACATATGATCAAAGATCGTGATTTCCACCCGAACCAATTTGGATATGCGGCCATTGCCGAAGTATTTGCCAAAACGATCTGGGGCGACTACACCAAGCTGACTGCACCTGCAACAGGTGAGCCGATGAACATTATTGTGAGTGGCAAAACATTAAATACACCGTACAAACCGATTATCCGTAACGGCAAAAACTTTGTGGCGATTCAAGACATCGTAAACGCTGTCGGGGCTACTACGGTGTGGGATAACAAAACTTCAACCGCAACCATTACATATGGAGACCGGAAAGTTGCTGTGAAGATTGGTGCCAATGCTGTGAAGGTAAATGGAGCATCGGTTACTGTGGATACACCTGCATTCCTGAATAAGGTAGGCAAAGAGTCCAAAACATATGTACCACTTGCCATGGTGGCTGAAGGTCTTGGCTTTGATGTGCAATATGTAGCGAAGCTGAAAACTGTTTTTGTGAATCCGTAAATTGTATTTCATGCCTTTAACATGATGTTATTCAACAGCCAGAATACCTTGATCTGTTCAAGGTATTCTGGCTGTTTTGTGTTCTTTTTGCGTTGCTGACACAGATGTATACCTTCTCTAATGACCTGAAATGTTGCATAAATATATCTTGTCAGATGCCCAATGGATGTGTAAATATGAAAATAACTTACAATAAAACCACTAACCTATAGCATGACAGGCACCCCTCGAAAGCCAAAGGAGCGCTTAGGATGAACAAAATTAAGAACGCTTTCACAACACTGCCGATTCATCACAAAACGATTCTTCTCATCGGACTTTTGATGTTAATCAGCTTTACGTTTTATGCGTCCGTACTCCGATATGTGTTCAGTATCTATGACCGTCAGATCTATGAGAAATCCTCGCAGGTCCTCAATATGTCTTCGGTAGGTATTGAGAATCAACTTCGTGAAATTTCTAATCTCTCCTTCAAGGTGATGTCGGACGAGCCGCTTCAGCAATATCTGCTCCAACTGAAAAAGGTCGAAACGGGTTATGAGAAAAATGGATTACGTAAAAAAATTACCAACAGGTTAGTCGCTTATGCCGGTTCCGAAAAATACGTCTATTCCATGCTATTTATCGATAATGATAATAACGTTATGGCCGCAGGCAATCGGGAGGGGATTTCGGAGTCGAAGCAAAAGGAATTGGTTGCACTGGGACAGCAATACTCAGGCTCCAATGCCTGGCATACCAGTGGGGATAAACAGTCCCGGCTCTTGTCGGTCCGACAGGTGAAATCCTTTATTGGCGGAGCATTTACATTGGAGGACCTCGGCACACTGATCATCCGGGTGCGGCTGGACCGAATTGTACAGGATCAGATGCAAGAACCGGCTGAGGACTCCCAATTACTCATTACCGATGGAAAAGAAGTGATCTATCCAACAGAATCAGCCGTCAGTGAAGCCGAGATTGAGTCTGAACTGAAGCGCACCCAGCCCTATGGAATTGCCATGTTGGAGCAGGGGAGGCACTTTGTAGCTCGTGCTCATTCTTCCTATACGGATTGGACCTATTTGTACACAACCCCGTTTGACCAGATGTTTAAACAGATCCAGTTTGTCAAACAGTTGGTCACGGTGATCTTCATCATGATTTTTCTGGCGGCGCTTATCATTGGAGCGAGATTCTCTCGCAGTATTACCCATCCGATTGCGCAGTTGATCAAAAAGATGCGTAATATCGAAAAAGGTGATCTGGATAAGCTGGAGGAGGCCGCTCTTGGCAATGTTCCGATATCTCCACAGAATGAGGTTGGGCTGCTGCATCGAACATTCAAGATGATGCTTCAACGGATACGTGAATTGATTGATGAGAATTATGCCAAGCAACTGGTGATTCGTGAGACAGAGTTGAAAGCGCTTCAGGCGCAGATTAATCCACATTTTCTATACAACACGCTAGAATCGATTAACTGGCTGGCTAAAGTACAGAAGCAACGACAGATCTCGGAAATGGTTGAGGCTCTCGGATTTCTGCTGCGTAGCTCTGTGAATATGTCCGAGAAGTGGATCACGCTGGAAAGAGAGCTGGACATTGTCCGCAGTTACGTGACGATTCAGCGCACGCGTTTTGAGGAAAGACTGGACTTCGACATGGAAATTGCCCCAGAGGTAGGAATGGCGCGGATACCGAAGTTAACATTACAGCCGTTGGTGGAGAACGCCATACATTATGCACTCGAACCAAGCATTGACCCTTGCCGGATTCGTATTCGGGCGAGAGCAGAGGGGGATAAGGTGATTATTGAAGTTGAGGACGACGGTCCGGGGATGACACCGGAATTCCTGGAACAGCTACACGAAGGACGTATTCAGACAAGAGGACAGGGCATTGGGTTATCTAACATCCAGGAACGAATCAGACTGACCTTCGGTGATGAAGGTGGAATGGTGATGAGCAGCAAGCCCGGATCAGGAACTGTAGTATCGATCAGCATACCTTGGATCAGAGAGGACGATGACGATGTACAAAGTGATGCTCGTAGATGATGAACGTGTCATTCTGGAGGGGATTTCCCAAGTGGTCGATTGGGCCGCGGCAGGAACGGAATTGGTGGATACGGCGAGGAACGGGATTGAAGCATTGGACAAAATCGGGAAGTCGCGACCCGATATTATTATTACGGATATTTCCATGCCAGGTCTGGATGGTCTCGGTCTCATAGAGAAGGCATCCGAAGCATACCCGGGAGTACGTTTCATAATGTTATCCGGCTACAAGGAGTTCGAATATGCTCGCAGAGCGATGCAATATGGTGTGAAGCATTATTTGCTCAAGCCCTGCAATGAGAATCAGATCCATGATGCGTTAACTGAACTGTTGCAGGAGCATCAAGATGCTCAGGTGAAGGAGCATGTTGCCGGTGAGATGAAACAGCGATTACAGCGTGTCCTTCCACATGTGAAGGAGCAATTTCTGCTGGAGTTCATGACCAACCGCACCTATGGGCCGGTTGACCTGGAGTATTATCAGGAGTTGTTTGATCTGGAGCTTGAAGAGAACGCAGTTCGGTTACTGCTGTTCCGAATTGTAGATGAACATGATTACAGTCACTTATTTGCGATCAAAAACATTGCCAGTGACCTGCTCCCACATGTCCTGTTAAGCACAACCATTGAAGGCAAACTCCTCATCCTGCTTGCGGATTCAGTTGATCCGGCCGGACTGAAAGAAAGTATTGAAGAGGTTCGGGCTGCATTTACCAGACTATATAAATTGGAAGTGACCGCTGCGCTGAGTGAAGCAGATCGAATGATTCAGTCCCGGCGGTTGTTTCGTGAGGCGTTGCAGTATCTGAACCATCGCTTTTTTATCGGTGAAGGCAAGCTGATTACGAAGAATGATCTGGTACTGGCCGGAGAATGCGACGGATTGCATGTAGAACAGGATGCCGAGCAACTGTGTCAGTTGATCAAATCCGGCAATACCGAAGAAACAGCGGTAGAGGTGGATCGTTTGTTTGATCTATTATCGCGTCAGCAGCTGGAAATTGAAGTGACTCGCTCTTACGTAGTGCAGCTGTACTCGGCGATGGTTCATGTCTGTCCACCTGAGGAGGCAACGGAATTCACCCAGCGTATGGCAGAACTGCCGCATATCGATACGTTATCTGGTTTGAAGTCTTTTGTTGCAAGCAGTGCGGCCCGATTAACTTCCGGTTATTACAAAAACCATATCAGTCGTCAGTCTTCTGCCGTGGAGAAGATGATGGATATCGTGGATCGTCATTATGGAGAGGCAGATCTCTCGCTCAATGGAGTCGCCCATCAGATGTTGTATATGAATCCAGATTATCTGGGCAAGATTTTCAAAAAAGTCACAGGCGAGAATTTCTCCAATTACGTGAATCGTCTGCGCATTGAACGCGCATGTGACCATATTCGCAGAGGCGGGGATGTGAAAGTATTCGAGCTTGCTGAATTGTTCGGATTCGGCGGGAATTCACAATATTTCAGTCAGGTGTTCAAAAAGTGGACCGGTATGACACCTACGGAATTCCGCAGGATCAGCATATAACAATGGACTACCAATCATGTAATTCATGTCTGGGGAGGATGAACAGCGCCGAGAGGGGACTGTTGTCCTCCTCTGTTTTTTGAACCAACAAGACGGTTTTGTGTATTCAACTATGGTCGTACATTTGCGAAAATGACATTAACAAGTTTGTGAAAGCGTTATCAGAAATAAAAGGATAACTCGTTCACACAACCATATCAACATAAAAGGGGAGATTGGCATGGTGAAAAAGGCAATATTCCTGATGATGGCTGCATTGCTCGTTTTTACAGCGGCGTGTAGTTCAGGTGGAGGAACTGAAGGAGCATCTGGAGATGACTCAGTTACCCTGCGGATCGCTTGGTGGGGCTCGGATGCAAGGCATGAATATACACAGAAGGTCATCGACCTGTACAAATCGAAAAACCCGAATGTCAAAATCGACGTGGAATATGCTTCATTTGATGACTACTGGAAAAAGCTCGCGCCACAAGCAGCTGCAAATCAGTTGCCTGACATCGTTCAGATGGATATTTCCTACATCAGCCAATATGCACAGAATGGTCAGCTTGAGGATCTAGCGCCTTATCTGGGCAATCAGATCAAAGTGGACGATGTGTCCGAGAACGTTATTAGCACAGGTGTAATTAACGGAAAACAATTTGGCGTACCTGCCGGTGTTAACGTTCTGGGCTTCCAATATGACCCTGCTTTGCTTCAAAAAGCGGGAGCGGAAGCTATGCCTGAAAATATGACATGGGAATCATACGAAGCACTGGGTAAACAAGCCGCAGAGAAAGGCCTGTATTTGGATGGAGGGGTAGCTCCTGATATCTTCTTCCATTACTTCCTGCGTACCAAAGGACATTCGCTTTACAATGCAGAAGGAACTGGCCTTGGTTATGATGATGACCAATTGTTTGTGGAGTTCTTCGGACTTATGCGCCGCATGATCGAGCAAGGTGCAGCACCTACGCCGGATGTAGCCAACCAAACTAAAGGCATTATTGAGGAATCAGATCTCGTGAAGGAAAAAGGAATCGGCGTATGGCAATGGTCTAACCAGTTCGTAGCCTTGCAACAGGTAGCGAACCGTCCACTCGAAATCGCTCCAATGCCAGGACCGGATATGGAAAAAGGACTATATATGCAACCAAGTATGTATTGGGGTTTAACGTCCAACTCCAAAGTGAAGGAAGAAGCGGCTAAATTCATCGATTTCTGGGTGAATGACGTGGAAGCCAACAAACTGATCAAAGGCGAGCGCGGTGTGCCAATTTCAGGAGCAATCAAAGAAGCTATCGCACCTGAGCTGAGTGACGCAACGAAACAAGTCTTTGAATTCGTAGCAGCCATGGAGCCAAAAGCTTCACCAATGAGTTCTCCGCCACCGGTTGGTTCACCTGAAGTAATCTCTGCTCTGGCAGATGTGGTTGAAGAGTTGAACTTTGGCAAAATTACACCTGAACAGGCAGCAGAAACATTCCGCAAGAACGCCGAATCTGTACTTGCGAACAATAAATAACAGTTGAATGATGGCTTGCTCGTCCCACTTCAGGGATGGTCGGGAATGGGGCTACTCGCGAATGCGAGGGCCTTTCCCCGTCCAGATGACCGAAGCAAGGATGAGGGAGCAAGCTGATCCATGAAGGAGGTTCGTTCCATTGAGGCAGTATTCGTCGTTACGTAGAAACTTAACTGGATATGCGTTCATAAGCCCGTTTATTATTGGATTCCTGGGCTTCACACTCATCCCCATGTTTGTGTCCTTATATATGTCGTTCACGAGTTATAACTTGTTCACTTCTCCGCGGTGGATTGGGCTTGATAACTACACCAAAATGTTTTTTGATGATCCGAAATATTGGAACTCGGTCAAAGTGACGTTTCTGTATGTATTCATTGGGGTACCGTTAAGGTTGATCTTTGCCCTCTTCGTAGCGATGGTCCTAAACACTGGCTCTCGTATGATTGGAACGTACCGGACGCTGTATTACCTGCCATCCATAATCGGTGGTAGTGTGGCCGTATCCATTATGTGGCGTAACCTCTTCAGTAATGAGGGTGTTATCAACAGTGCTCTAACGGCAATCGGGATCGGGCCTATAAGCTGGTTTGGTGACCCGAATGCGTCCCTGGTTATGCTCATCTCACTGTCTGTATGGCAGTTTGGTTCGTCCATGCTGATCTTCCTGGCTGGTCTCAAAAATATCCCTACTGAGATGTACGAGGCAGCAGGTGTGGATGGCGCGAATCCTATACGGAAATTTTTCAGCATCACCTTGCCACTGCTTAGCCCGATCGTCCTGTTCAATATGATTATGCAGACGATTGGAGCATTCATGACGTTTGTACCTGCCTATATTATCTCCAAAGGCGAAGGCGGTCCAATGGACGGTACGATGTTGTACTCCCTGTATCTGTTCCGTCAGGCGTTTATGTTTAACAACATGGGTTATGCTTCGGCAATGGCCTGGGTCATGCTCATCATGATCGGTATACTTACGGTAGCTGTGTTCCTGACATCCAAGTACTGGGTGTTCTACGAATCTGAAGGAGGGAAGTAACGATGGTTTGGAGAAATGTAAAATGGCCCGTTTATCACCTGTTCGTTGCAGCTCTTGCCCTCCTGATGCTCTATCCCGTCCTATGGATGTTATTCAGTTCATTCAAGGAAAGCCGTACGATTTTCGTCACAGCGGATACCCTGTTTCCTGCGGAGTGGATCTGGAGCAACTATGTGGATGGCTGGAAAGGCACAGCTGGAAGACCGTTTATGGATTACATCACTAACTCACTTGTAATCGTAGTGATATCTACCATCGGTGCTGTGATATCGTCATCGCTGATCGCTTTTGGTTTTGCCAGACTGAATTTCAAGGGACGCACGTTCTGGTTCTCCTTGATGATGTTAACACTGATGCTGCCGCATGACGTGGTATTGGTTCCTCAGTACATCATTTTCACAAAGCTCGGCTGGCTGAACACTATCTTGCCAATCGTTGTCCCTACATTCTTCGGAATGCCGTTTTTCATCTTCCTGATGGTACAGTTCATTCGAACGATTCCGAAGGAGCTGGATGAGGCTGCAACTATTGATGGATGTAACAAATTCAGACTGTATATCCAGATTATTATGCCGCTGATCAAGTCTTCTCTGGCGACTGCAGCCATCTTCTCCTTCTATTGGAGATGGGAGGATTTGCTCGGTCCGGTACTGTACCTGAACTCGCCTGATAAATATACCGTGTCGATGGCGCTGAAAATGTTCCTCGATAGCGAATCTGCTTCCAACTGGGGCGCAATGTTCGCCATGTCCATCGTCAGTCTGGTTCCGGTTGTAGCTGTGTTCTTCATCTTCCAGAAACAAATTGTTCAAGGGATGAGCACCAGCGGATTGAAAGGATAAGCCAGATTACTGTATCTTCGTATCTTCGCCCGAATGAACGTTTACGAAAGTTAACCAAGGAGGTTATCGCTTTTGAATAAAGCTCAGGGTAGTCAGGCCGTTGCCATGGAGGCAGCGGCAGAGGGCCAGGCAGTGTCCGTGACCAGCTGGAAGTTTAACTTTGGACCGGACTCGGGAAGAGCCGATGAGACAGGGGATTATCTGAAAGTAACTGCAACAACCGCATATGAGGAACGCGGAGGGTACGGATTCGAGGCAGGATCTCTGGTGTATGAGAAACAACGCATTCGTGATGACGATGTGTCGGATTCCACGAAACAACATCATATCAATCCGGGGCAGACAACCATGTCTGCCCGATTGCGTTCAGGCTTCTGTATTCCGCTCAAAGCATCGTTCATCGTGGATGTTCCCGACGGAACCTACCAAGTATTACTTGTTGCAGGGGATGAATTGGCTGAGACAGTGACCCGCGTGAAAGCTGGTGAGGGCAGGCTTGTACTGCCAACCATTCGCACACTTCCCGGACAATACGCAGAGTTTAGATTCTCGGTTGTTGTTCGCGGCGGCAGACTTCGTCTGTCATTCTCCGGTCCTGCACCAAGAATCAATGCGTTAGAGATTACCCTTGCGAACCAGACCATGACCGTATTTCTTGCCGGGGATTCAACCGTAACGGATCAGCCGGAAAGTGGATATCCGTATTGCGGTTGGGGCCAGTTATTGCCAGCACAGTTCAAACATGATGTGGCAGTGGATAATCACGCCCAGTCAGGGCGCAGTTCCCGCAGCTTTATTAATGAAGGCAGATTGAGCGCCATTATGGAGCGAATCAAGCCTGAAGATTTTCTGTTTATTCAATTTGGACATAACGATGAGAAGCCGGACCCTGAACGTGGGACGGACCCATTCACAACATATAAGGAATATTTGAAAAAGTATATCGACGCTGCACGCGAAGCCAAGGCTCGTCCAGTGCTCATAACCCCGGTGTATCGTCGCTATTTTGCGGATGATGGCACATTGACCGATACGCATGGCGATTATATCATCGCCATGCGTGAGTTGGCGGAAGAGGAAGATGTTCCGCTGATCGATCTGGCTGAGCGCAGCCGTCTTCTGTTCGAGCAGGCGGGCGTTGAAGGCACAAAGGACGACTTTATGTGGGTGCTGCCAGGCGAGTATGTGAACTTCCCGTCAGGCGTGGAGGATAACACGCATTTTCAGGAACGAGGCGCCCGCCGCCTTGCCCAGCAGGTGGCAGAAGCCATCCGCGAGTTGCAACTGCAACCGTTGCAGATGTATCTGCGGTAGGTTAATGCCCTTAATAATTAAGCGAGTTAATTAAATAACGAGCCAGCAAAGTTGCCCAGCGAAAGAGCGAAGGCAATAATTTTTCAAATCAGTCCGGCGAGCGTAGCGGCGAAGAAGGGCGGAATCGGGTAGAGGGAGCGAAGCGTCCGCCTTTGGAGCGGGATTTCCCCTGCTGAGGGGAAATGAATAGAAATCCCGAGTCAACAGCGGCCCACAGCCCGATCCGCCCGCCGAAGCGATCGCCCCGCGAGCTATTCAGGGTTTAAAAGCTGTAGCGAGTTAAACGAAGTAACGAGCCAGCAAAAGTTGCCCAGCGAAAGAGCGAAGGCAATAAACTTTTAAAAAACAGGCGAGCGTAGCAGCGGAGGAGGGCGGAATCGGGTAGAAGGAGCGAAGCGTCCGCCTTTGGAGCGGGATTTCCCCTGCTGAGGGGGAATTGAATAGAAATCCCGAGCCAACAGCGGCCTGTAGCCCGATCCGCCCGCCAAAGCGGCTGCCCTGCGAGCCCACGGGTTTTAAGAGTTGCCCCTGCGAATGAGCCGAAGAAATCCCGAGCCAACAGCGGCCCACAGCCCGATCCGCCCGCCGAAGCGACTGCCCCGCAAGCCCACGGATTTTTAACCTATATTGCAATCGCAAAAAAAGGAGGATGTATTTCAATGACACCTGACCAGACAGAATCAGGCACATCTGTCCGTAAGAATGTTTCAGCAGCTACAGGTCACACCTACTGGGTCATTCCGGATGGTTACATTCCCCCGGAGAGCCGGGGCACATTGGAGAGTCATGAGAGCATCTGTGTACTGAACACCAGTGCCACGGATGCGGAGCTGCATATCACGATTTATTTTGAAGACAGAGAACCACTCGAAGGTATGGTCGCTGAAGTGCCAGCGAGAAGGACAAAGCATATTCGCACTGCATCGCTACGATCCGGGGAGCAGTCTATTCCACCGGGCGTGCCTTATGCGATTACCGTTTCGAGCAATATCCCCGTTATCGTCCAGTACAGTCGTTTGGACACGACCCAGCCTGAATTGGCTTTGATGAGTGTCATGGCGTATCCATTAGGATAACTTCCCCAATCGACAGCATAACTGGAGATGGTAAGAAGCCCCGTAACCTTGCATCCAATGCAGGTAAGGGGCTTCTTTTTCTTCGTTTTATTCGCTGTATTTATACGTGCTCGCATTCAGGATATCCACGTGAACCTCCACTTTTCCGAGCTTAAAACGTTTGAGTGGATCCGCCCGGTTGTAGACTTCCTGTTTCCATAAGGGAAGGTTGTGGCGATATAAGTGTTCCACAAGACCATAGGAATCAATCATGCGTGACTTGGTTTTTTCGAATGTATCTCGGATTTGGGATTCGATCTGTTTCTCTGCTTCTTGTTCCATGGCGTCTGGAGAACGAGGAGCCCCATGATCTTCAGTGATGGTGCTTTTGACCGAGGTAACCAGATCAAATGTGACGCCATCACCTTGCTTCTTCGCCTTGATTTTTGTCTTGGGATGATGAAGCAACAAGGTTAAATCAGGAGTTTTTCCACCATTCCCATATACATATAGTGGGTACTGATGTACCCGCTCATAATTTACGAATCGTGTACCATCTGCGTCTGCTCCTGCAACTCTACCCTGACTAGTACCTTTGGATATCACATAAAATCCATCCATTTTAACAAGGGGAGGCGTTTTATCGCCGTTGAACCAAGTCTCGTTCCTCGTTGAAACCGAGGGTAAAAGAACGACGGAAGCGGGTTCCCGTAATCCATCGAGAAGCTGATGGAGCCGGATAGGTTCGTAACCGGAATGCTGTTTATACAACCTCATGGGTTCAAACAGTTCGATTGTTTGAGCAGATTGGTTTAACAATGCAGAGGGAGAGAGTACATCCGGAATGTTATGCTCTGTAGCGTAGATCCAGGGTGTATATCTCAATTGGCCTGAATGAAGAAGTGTATTAAAGATATCCTCCAGTCGACCATCCAAGACTCTTTTGGATAAAACAATAGCTTTCACATGAGTCCAGAGCGTTAGCTGCTGTGACGTTTCATACAAGTCGTTAATAGCCATGTTCAGTGTTGTACCCTCGCCCCGTCCAGTCCAGATATCCCTTGTCTCCCGGGAAGTTGGTGTTTCCTGTTTTGCAATACTGGAGAAGTCAATCAGTTGGGCATAAGCAATATACTGGTTGTCTACATAGTCAATTCCTATCGCCGTAATGAAGTTTATACTTTGCACCTCTTTGGAATCCCAGCACCCCGTTAGCAGGATCAAGCAGCTTATAAGAAGGCCGCTTATGGATACCCATCGTTTCACGGACGTTTCCTCCGGCGGGTAGAATCCTGTGTATGAAGTGCTTCTGGGCGCTTGGTTCTTTTCATGGAAGGCGGCATGGATACGGCCTGAGTGAAGTCTCCGGGAATGTAGGGAGATACAGGTGACAGATAGGATACGCCATAACACTCCAACGATACGAGGTGCACCAATAGGGCGAATAGTCCGATCATAAAACCGAATAATCCAAGAATGGAAGAGATGAGTAACATCCCGATCCGAATGTGGGCAGTAGCCCCGCTGAGCACAGTATTCACGAGAATATAGCTGGAGATGACCGAGATCGCAACCGTGACAATAATCGTAGGGGACGTAATCCCGGCTCTAATGGCAGCATCCCCAATAATAAGCCCGCCGACAACGCTGACCGTTTGCCCCAACGCACGTGGTAACCTACGCCCTGCTTCGTTGAATAGCTCGAACATAAAAATCATCAGGAACGCTTCCAGCGTAACAGGCATTGGCAGGCCCATTCGAGTGCCAGCAATCGTTGCCAGAAGAGGCAGGGGAATCTGTTCCACATTGAAGCTGGTCAGGCCAATATAAAAACCTGGGAAGAAACAGGCGATCAGCAGCCCTGAAATACGTAATATCCGTTCAAAAGTAACGATAAAAAAGGGTGTACTTTCGTCCTCCGGAGACTTCAATTGATTGAAAAGTGTAGTTGGCGCAATGACTGCTACAGGAGAACCTTCGATCAAAACGGCAAAACGACCGTTTAACAGGGAATCGACGACAAAATCAGGACGCTCGGTATTATCTGTAAGTGGAAAGATACTCCGAATCCCTCCCATGACAGCTCGCTCCATGATTGAGGTGCCCAGAATGCCGTCAATCTCAATCTGATCCAGATTGTGCCGAGCTTCTTTCAGAATGTCTGGATTGATAATATCTTTTACATATAGAAGTCCAATGGCTGTCTGGGTACGACCGCCTTTGACATATTTCTCATAACACATCGAAGATGTTTTCATTCGTTTGCGTATAAGGGCCACGTTGGTAGTGAGTTCTTCGGTGAACCCGTCGCGCGGGCCTTTAACTGATGTTTCAATGGCTGATTCTTCTGGACTGCGTCCAGGGATATCAGCAATATCCACACTGCAGGACTGCACACCATTACCGAAAATGATCAGTAGTTGTCCACTAAATATCAACATATTAAGCTTGTTAGTATCTGTGAGGTCATCCACCGGATTCAAGGTTAATCCCAGTTCTTTAGGATGTGATTCCTCAATGATCAGGGAGTGCTGTTCCAGACGGGGAATAATAAATTGGTTAATTTGTTTACCGTCGACGAGACCGTCACAATAAAGCAGAATTACGGGTTGATCAGATTTGTCTTTAACAGGAAAGGTCTGAATAACGACATCTGCACATGGATTGAACTGCTCTTTCAAAGAGGCAAGCAGTGTTTCATGGGACGTGGTGTCAATCGCTTGATGCTCCATGATGTTTCCTCCTCTGATGGCGTGAATGGATAAAGGCAACCGTCGTCGCGATAATCGCAAGTCCGCTCAGATACACGAGATTGAACGGAAATATGTATTCGACCAGAAGCTTTTCGAAGGTCATATCATCCAGAGGATACAACATGGTTAGAATAAAGAAGACACCTAACGAGATACAACTGATAAGCCTTCTGGTAGAGCTCTTAATATTCCATATTTCTACTACAATATACATGGCGAGACTAATCCGGGTGAACGAGCCTGCGAGCCACTGGTAGATGGAAAAGAAGTCGGTCTGGGCGATGTACTTGCCCAAGGAGGCAATTCGCCATTCTTCAAAGGCGGGATATCGCATTTTGGCAGCCTCAAAAGGATCAAATTCCACAATCGCACCGATGAGTGGGCCGACTGTCAGTCCCACAAGGATGAGTGCGAGCATCAGATACTGCCATACACGTATACGTTTGGTGAGATGAGGCTGGATATACCAGATGAACAGCAGTTCAAACATGCCTGCAAGACTGTAAATCATGCCATTCAGCACCGGATGCCAGCCATGTTCTAACACAGGCAGTAGACGACTGTAATCCTTGTATTGAGTGTTCACAATTGCAACATAGAAACCCAGCAGTACCACCAGTGGAAGGATCAATCCTGCCGTAAATGCCAGTGAGCGGATACCTTTATATGCCCCATAGGCACAGAGAGACATGAGGGCAATACTGGTTACCAGAATTGGCGTTTCTGTCAGGTAATTTGTTTTGGCCCAAGTCGTGGTGTCGTGCAGGGTGAAATAGATTGCGCTCAGAAAAAAGAGACTGTTACCCACTCGAAATAACAGGCCGATAGGCTTGCCGAGACGGGATGTTAACCATTCATGCAGGGTTTGATGCTGGAGGAAACGAGAGACATAGGCGAGCATCAGCGCAAATATCAGAAATGGTCCGGTTGATAGCAGGACGGAAATCCAAGAATCCCTTTTGGCCGCAGCCAAAAGGGCAGGAATAATCAGAACATGGCTGATCAAGCCAACGGACAACATGATCAACATCATAGCTTGTAAAAAAGAAGGCTGTGTTCGTTTCATGCTGAGGAGTCCCCTTTTCCCAATAGACTGTCCTCAGCAGTGTTAACGTGAATCTTGAACTTCATACAGGCAAGCCTCTGTAGTCAATTATGCGGACCTGGTAAGCCTATGTTTGCGACCGCTCATATTGGTGCCAAGCACACCGGCGATAATCAACAATGCACCAATATAGTGATAGCTACCCACGGGTTCATTCAATACCCATGCACCTCCTACGATGGAGATGAGCGTGGACAGATTGCTGAATACACTCATTTGCGAAGCCTCCAGATGGGTCAGGGCATAGCTCGCAAGCAGGGTAGAGATCATGGTGGAGAGAATTGCCAGATAAGCGAGTGCACCCAGATAGGATGTATCTCCAAGCGGTTTGATATAGTCCATCATGGAACCGCTGGACGCATGTCGGATCAGGGAAGCGGCGTTAAATACAATACAGCCAACCATTAATGTGACCCATGTTAGTTCCATTGGTTTGTACTTCTGGGTTAATGGTCTTGCCAGCACACCATACCCTGCAAAACAGACCGTGGATAGTAGCAATAATGCAATGCCCTTTAGATTACCTATAGACATGCCGCTTCCTTGCATTATGAAAATAAAGACCACTCCAGCGACAGACAGTAGCAGGAACAGCTTCTGCATCGTGGATGTGCGTTCTTTCAGGAAGACTGAAGCGAGAACGAGTGTGAATACAGGGGCCATGGCCTGAATAATACCCGCTTCCGATGAGTTGGAAGAGACAAGTCCAAAGGCTTGAAAGGCAAAAAATAAGACGGGAGATAACAGCCCAAGTGGAATGATGCGCCACAGATCACGAAGGCTCAGTCGGATTTTGATCCAGCCAAAAATGACAGGAATGCTGACAACGATCAGCGACAGCGCGAATCGGTGGGCAAGCACATCAATTGGATGTGCAACAGTGACGGTCATTTTAACAAATAAAAAAGATAGACCGATAATAGCTGCGTACAATACAGCTGCTATATAAGCGTATCCCCGAGTGTGTGTTGTGTTCATGAATGCTCCTCCAATACAGTAGTCATAGCGCTTTATCTTTCATTATCCTGAATTATGTCAGGTTCGAGGCACGTGCTGGCCTTATTCAATATACTGCCAGGTGCATCGTGCTACAATAGATAAAAGGATGAACTGTAACGGTACAATTGTGGGAGAGGGATGGATGCAGTGAGAAAATACGAAGTGATTGCCGAAGCATTAAAGCAGTGGATTCAGGAACAGATGCAGCAGCAGGATCGTCACCAGTGGGCAGATAAGGGCATCCGTCTTCCAGCCGTTCGAGTTGTAGCAGAACAATATCAATGCAGTGTAAGCACGGCTATTCGTGCATATGAGTGGCTAGAGCAGCGGCATTTGGTGTATGCCATACCTCAATCCGGTTATTATGCCGTACAGAACGGGACAGGTGCTCAGGACATGGACTGGCAGGGAGCGTTGGACTTTGCTTCAGCTGCTCCCGATCCAAGGGTGTTCCCTTATGCAGACTTTCGTCATTGTGTGGATCAGGCGATGGAGAAGAAACAGGCAGAGTTATTCATGTATGGCACGGACCAAGGTTTACCTTCGCTTATCATGCTGTTGCAGAAGCAGTTTGCGGATTATCAGGTGTTTGCGAGAACAGAGCAGTTCTTTATCACGTCAGGTGTGCAACAGGCACTGGCTGTACTTGCATTGATGCCTTTTCCCAATGGAAAGAGAAAAGTACTGCTTGAACTACCGACCTATCACAATATGCCCTCGCTACTGAGTGGATTAAATGTGCCGATTGCCGGTGTGAGGCGTGCCCTGGATGGGCTGGACTGGGTATCGCTTGAACGTCAGTTCGCTGAGGAAGATATCAAGTTTTTCTATGTCATGCCGCGCTTTCACAATCCGATTGGCACATCGTTGACTGCTGCTGACAAGAAGAGACTGATCCGGCTTGCACAGCGGTACGATGTCTATCTGGTGGAGGACGATTATCTGGCTGATCTGGAGGACAATACGAAACAGGACCCGTTATGGTCCTATGATACCGAAGGTCGGGTCATCTATCTGAAGAGTTACTCCAAAATTTTGTTTCCAGGTCTGCGCATTGGTGTAGCTGTTCTGCCCTCACCACTAATTCAAGCTTTTGGGGCTTACAAAAAAATGCTCGATATCGACACTTCCGTTCTGTCTCAAGCTGCTCTGGAGATCTATGTTCACAGCGGAATGTTTGCTCATCACAGGAAAGTGATTCGTAACCGCTATGCTGCCCGGATGAACACGGTGCATGAGCAACTGGACACATATCCAGACTTTGCTCCATTTATGGACGCTCCTCGAACAGGAGGGGAGCATACCGTATTGCCTTTGGCGGGTGATATGCCGCTTCGTGTTCTGCTGTCCCGGCTTCAAAAGCGCGGAGTCATCGTTGATACGACAGAACGGTATTATCCGGAGGGAACATATCAGGCGCATAAGGATCAGATGCTGCGCTTGAACATCTCCAATGTGCCGAAGCAGCGAATCGAGGAAGGGATGCAGAAGATCCGGGAGGAAATTTTGAAACTTCAGATCAGGCAGAAATAAATTGAAAAATCGGAATGTTGTCCGTAAATAACAAAAGGCGTCCACACAAGTTGATCACTTGTTGGACGCCTTTTCCATGAATTTTTATCCATCTACAATACAGCTTGTACACTATATTGTAGATGGAAATAATCTAATTTATTCTTGAGCCATCGCTTTGAAGGAAGCTTCTGCGGCTTCCAATGTAGCCTGAACATCCTCGTCTGTATGAGCCGTGGTCAGGAACCAGGCCTCATATTTGGATGGAGCCAGGTTAATGCCACGGTCCAGCATATGACGGAAGAAGGAAGCAAACAGCTCTCCATTCGTGTCTTGAGCATGATCATAATTCGTAACCGGATGGTCACAGAAATGGGTGGAGAATGCACCGCGAATCCGGTTGATCGTCAGTGCAATCCCATGACGGTCAGCAGAAGCTTGCAGACCTGCCGTCAGGTCGATAGCAAGGCGTTCCATCTCTTCGTATACACCCTCGCCTTGCAGGACCTCCAGACATGCGATACCAGCCGAGATGGATGCAGGGTTACCAGCCATCGTCCCAGCCTGATAAGCCGGTCCGAGCGGAGCAACCTGCTCCATAACATGTTTGCGTCCGCCGTAAGCACCGATTGGCAGGCCGCCACCAATAATTTTACCAAGAGCCGTCAGATCGGGTTCAATTTCCGCATGATTATCGAGTCCGGCATACGTCTGAGTAGAACCGTAATGGAAACGGAACGCCGTAATGACTTCGTCATAGATAACCAGGGAGCCGTTAGCACGTGTCATGGCACAGAGGCCTTCCAGGAAGCCAGGCTCCGGCATAACCATACCAAAGTTACCCACGATCGGTTCAACCATGACTGCGGCAACATCGTCACCCCAACGCTCCAGTGCAGCTTTGAGGCTGTCCAGATCATTGTAAGGCACGGTGATGACCTCTTGCGCAATACTGGTTGGAATGCCTGCACTATCCGGGATACCCAGCGTAGAAGGGCCAGAACCGGCAGCTACAAGCACCAGATCCGAGTGACCATGGTAACATCCGGCGAATTTTACGATCTTGTTGCGTTTGGTGTAGGCACGAGCTACCCGAATCGTGGTCATGACTGCTTCCGTACCGGAGTTTACAAAACGCACTTTATCCATGGAAGGAATGGCTTCCTTCAGCATTTTGGCGAGCTTGATCTCAAGCTCTGTTGGTGTACCGTACAGCACGCCATTTGCTGCCGCTTCCGTAATGGCCTGCGTAATATGCGGATGGGCATGTCCTGTAACAATCGGACCGTAAGCGGCCAGATAATCAATATAACGGTTGTCATCGACATCCCAGAAGTGGGCCCCTTGGGCTTTTTTCATAAATACAGGTGCACCGCCACCAACGGCTTTGAACGAGCGTGAAGGGCTGTTAACACCTCCTACAATATGTTCAAGTGCTTCTGCGTATAGAAGTTCGGAACGGGAACGTGATGTATTCATAAGATAACTTCCTTTCGTAATTCAAAATATGATAAAGGTACAAACCACAGAAATATATGATGATTTTCTCATAATATTATAGCCGGGCATAACGAGAGGGCAGCGTAATGGCTGCCCTCTGCATGTGTAGATTACTGAGCCGGTTGCTCTGACTTCTGATCATCACCACTGGCTGTTTTGTCTTCGGTGCTGGTCGTACTATCATCCGTTGTAGCAGGCGGGTGAATAATATCCTGAATATGCTGCTTCAATTCCTCTTCATTGGTAACCGTCAATACTTGCGCACCACCTGCTGTACGTTCTTCTTTCAGCATGTTCATTGGCGGAATCTGCTCACTGCCGTTCATGCTGCTCTGGTATCCGAGTCCACCCAGCTTCCACATGTCGGAGAGTGTCAGATTCGTATCTACGTAAGGATTAACCTGTTCCAGAATGGCAGGCAGTTTGGCAATGGTAGTTGTTGACTGCATTTTCGCCGTTACAGCTTTCAGCAATTCACGCTGACGCTCTGACCGAGCGAAATCCGACATTGCATCATGACGGAAACGAACGTACATGAGCGCTGTCTCGCCATCCAGATGCTGATACCCTTTTTTGAGATCAATATCGTATTCGTTATTGTCTGCTTTACTTGTATAGTGCATGTCTTTCTCCACATCAAAATCAACACCGCCAACGGCATCCACCAACTTGATGAATCCCTGGAAATCCGTATACACATAATACTGTACAGGAATGCCAAGCAGGTCGCCGGCAGCTTGCATCGCTGCATTAGGACCATGGGTGATGGCGGTGTTGATCCGCTCCTTGCCATATCCGTCAATATTGACGTAAGTGTCGCGCAGAATGGAGAACAGATTGATTTTTTTGGTAAGTGGGTCGAGCGATACAACCATCATGCTGTCGGAGCGGGGAACTTCACCTTTTTTCAATCCACGTGCATCGACACCCATAACGAGAATATTTACCGTTTCTGTGCCTTCCCATTTGGGTGGGTCAGGAGTATTTACTTTCTCCACATTTTCGATGCCTGCAAATGGTGAATCGTCGCCGTCCTTAGCCAAACCGTCCAACTGATTGAGAATAGAACCGAAATAATATGCCGCTGCTCCTCCAATAATTAACACGAAGGCGGCAAGAGAAATCCATATGGTTCTCTTCGTCTTTCTGGTCATGCTAGCTCTCCTTTGTAATTGAGATAGAATATAAAATAAGTCCAAAGTTGTTTCTGTTATAATCTAGCCGAAGCCTTCCGCTCACGTCTCCATCGTCATCAGGCACAGGACGCGGCTCCAGACTATTTTTAAAGCTTGCTGAATTTTGACTGATACCATTATAATTTCTTTTTGGGCTACAAGCAATTTCAACAAAATCCAAGTGAGGTATAATCATGCTGGCGATTGATGTCAAAGATTTGCGCAAGTCGTTTAGCGTCCAGAAAAGCCGAGGTGGGCTGAAGGGCGCGTTCCAGGACCTGTTTGCACGTCAATACCAAGAGGTATTGGCTGTAAATGATATTTCATTTCAGATTCCGCAGGGCGAAATATGCGGATATATTGGGGAGAACGGTGCCGGTAAATCAACAACGATCAAGATGTTGACCGGCATTTTGGTGCCTACTTCAGGGCAAATATCGGTTGGTGGATATGTTCCGTATCAGGAACGGGAGAAGTTTGTACAGAATATTGGTGTCGTTTTTGGTCAGCGCAGTCAATTGTGGTGGGATATTGGCGTTATCGAATCCTTCCATTTATTGCGCAAAGTATATCGTGTCGGGGAAGTCGATTTCCGCAAACGGCTGGATGAACTGGTTGAGCGGTTGCAGCTACAGGATCTGTTAAGTCGTCCGGTGCGGAAGCTCAGTCTTGGTCAGCGTATGCGCTGCGAGTTAGTGGCAGCCTTGTTGCATAATCCAAGTATTGTTTTTCTGGACGAGCCAACCATTGGTTTGGATATTGTGGTGAAGTCGGAAATTCGGGATTTCTTGAAAGACATGAACAAGGAGCATGGAACGACCATTCTGCTCACAACCCACGATTTGCAGGACATCGAGGCACTGTGTTCCCGGGTCATCATGCTTGATGCAGGCAACATCATCTATGATGGAGGTCTGGATCATCTGAAGTCCCAGTGGGGTAAGGAGCGGGAGATCCGCTTCAAGTTCGGTTCAGCTCACAACATCAGTCAGATGCAGGAATGGACTGCTGCGTTGCCTGTACGTTGGACAGTTGAGAATGAATTGTCCGCATCCGTATGGATTCCGCTGGAACTGAATGTTTCGGATGTACTCGGACGTGTCGTTGGACAAGCCGATATTACCGATATTCAGATTATTGAGATCAACACGGATGAGATTGTGCGCAGTATTTACCAATCCGGTTCCGCCGAGCGTCCCGAGATTGTGGGAGCAGGGAAAGAAGCGGTGGGTGTATCCTGAGATGAATAGTGCATTTATTGATTTTATGCGCATCCGTTTTCTAACGATGCTGGCATACCGGGTGAATTATTACTCCGGCATTTTGATATATACGCTGAATATTGGCGTGTATTACTTTACCTGGCAAGCTATTTACGGTAGCAGTGGTGAACTTGGCGGCTTCACGGCAGCGCAGATGACCACATATATCGCCGTATCCTGGATGGCACGTGCCTTTTACTTCAACAACCTGGATCGCGAGATTGCCGCAGATATACGGGATGGCTCGATTGCGATTCAATTCATCAGACCGATCAATTACGTTATGGTCAAAATGATGCAAGGGCTTGGGGAAGGCATTTTCCGCTTCCTGCTGCTCATGATTCCGGGAATGCTCATTGCCATTCTGCTATTCCCGGTTGAATTGCCTACGGCGCCATCGGCGTGGATTGGCTTTCTCGTCATGCTGTTCTTCAGTTTCCTCATTAATTCCCAGATTAATGTGATAACGGGACTGGCGGCATTCTTTGTGGAAAACAATGAAGGCATGATGCGTATGAAACGCGTCGTGGTTGATTTGTTCTCTGGTCTAATCATCCCGATCAGCCTGTATCCAGGCTGGATGTCCGCGGTGATGAAGGTATTGCCTTTTCAGGCCATTACGTATCTGCCCGGTTCCGTGTTCACTGGAAGAGTGGAAGGTACCGCCATCTGGAGTGTACTCGGTATTCAGGTGTTCTGGTTTGCCGTACTGCTGCTTCCGATGGTATTGATCTGGCGTAAGGCGCGCAAGCGTCTGTTCGTGCAAGGGGGATAACAGATATGTACTATATGGGTCTGATCTGGGAATATTTGAAGAATTACATGAAAACACGACTCACGTACCGTGCCGATTTCTGGGTGGAGATCCTATCGGATCTGCTGTTCCAGGCAACCAACCTGATCTTTATTTTTGTGGTTTTTCGCCACACGGATAACCTGGGCGGTTGGAGTGAGAGTGAAGTGCTCTTTGTTTATGGATATTTTATGGTGCCCTATGGCATCTTCAGTTGTTTTATCAATCTGTGGGGATTCAGTGAGCGGTACATCGTCAAAGGTGAGATGGATCGGATCCTGACACGCCCTGCACATAACCTGTTTCAGATATTGCTTGAAAATGTAGATCCGCCTGCACTCGTGGGCTCGTTTATCGGCTTGATCATCATGATCTTCAGCGGAGCAGAGATGGGTCTGATGCTGGAGTGGTGGCATATCCCTGCCTTAATTATATTGGCACTCAGCTCAGTCATGATCTATGCCGGCATCTATACCACATTGACTTCACTATCCTTTTATTCGGATGCGCCAACAGGTATCCTGCCGTTAATGTATAACATTCAAGGATATGGACGCTACCCGGTAACGATCTATAACCGTGCCATTCAGGTGCTGTTAACCTGGATCATTCCGTTTGCCTTCGTGGGCATCTATCCCGCAGCATTGTTCCTGGAAAGGTCCGAGATGCATCGCATGGCGCTGCTTACACCTGTGATGGGATTGGTGTTTGGCTCCATGGGCTTGCTGTTGTGGAATTTTGGCGTGAAGCGGTATCGCGGAGCAGGTTCATAATAACGCCCTATAGCAATTCATGGGGAGATTAGGGAGGAACTGACATGACGTTAAATGTAGGCGAACTGGCACCGGATTTTGAACTGCCGTCCAGTACGGGAGAATCGGTAAAGCTTTCGGATTACCGCGGACAGCGGGTACTGCTTTATTTTTATCCCAAGGATATGACCTCGTCCTGTACGCAACAAGCTTGTGATTTCCGGGATCGACATGCTGAATTTGAAGGGCTGAACACGGTCATTCTCGGAATCAGCACCGATCCGATGAAACAACATGACAAGTTTATCGCCAAATACGGACTGCCGTTCACTTTGTTATCGGATGAAGAGCACGTTGTAGCCGAGCAATACGGTGTATGGCAGCTGAAGAAAATGTATGGCAAGGAGTACATGGGTATGGTACGCTCCACTTTTCTGATTGATGAAGAGGGGAAATTGATCAAGGACTGGTCCAAAGTTCGGGTCAAAGGACATATCGAGGCTGCGCTTGAGGCTTTGAAGACATTGTAATTAATGAGTTAGACATGTGTGAATAAATACATCTTTACCGTTTCATCATTAAAGGCTGTGCTTCGCGGAATTTACCGTGAACACAGCCTTTTTAGGTGGGCAATCGTTTTTGATTGGTTGAATTATTCTTGCTCTTGCCAGAACGAAGCCGATGCACGAGCAGTAGGAATAGCGGAATAATAAAGCTTACCGTGATATCCCAATCCACCCAAGCGGGCATGATCGTATTGGTGTAGAAAATGACATTGGGAGAAATCAGTACAGCTAACGCGAATAATAACATCGCTGATGGCAGGATGAGAGGTTTATATGTCTTTAACCGAAATAGCTGAGCTGTTCCAACGACAAAGGAGAACATATACAGCAGGCTTTTGAAATAGGTAGCAATTAACCAAGCGGTTGCCATGAACGCCTCAATTCGCTCGAAAAAGTTGCCGATATTAATTTTCTGGGACAGGGTATAGGAGATGTAGATCTCATGTTGGGTCAGAAAGGGGCCAAATATCATCAGTGAAATGACCAACAGTGTGGTTAGTAACAGCCCTCCACATAAAGTAGCGAGTAACATGTCCCGTTTGATGTGAGGCCCGGACATCACATAAGGAAGAACCATGGTGATCACGATTAGTTCACCAAAGGAAGTGAAAGCCCCTCTAATGATAGACTGCATCAGATGAAGCCAAGGGGTGTTCAAGTAAGGCTGTAGATTTGAACTGTCTACTTTGGGCATCAGCCCCAGAAATAATAGAATCATAAATGCAACAACGATTGGAGTCAGCATTTCACTGCTTGCTCCTATTGTATGCAAGCCATGCATAAGCCCCCAGACCAGAGCGCACATAAGGATAATTAGAATGACCCGGATGGGGGTCTGAAGGTAGATCTGTGTGGTCATAAAGTCACCGACTTCACGGATACATATGACAGCGCCTATGGCGAAATAAAATAGATATGCAGCTGCCAAAACAGACCCTGCCCACCGGCCAAGTATTTTTTGGCAGATTTCAATAAGGGAAAGATCAGGGTGTGTCTGATGAAGTTTGTATAGCACCCACATGATAAGTATGCCGATCGGTTGACCGATAAGAGAACAGATCCATGCATCCTGTTTACCTAAACCGGTAACCACGGAGGGATAGAGTAGAATCATGTCCCCAATCATGACGAGAAAGGTAAGGACTGCAAATTGCCTAATGGTGATTTTCTCCTTAATTAACATAGACACCGTTCTCCTTCTCTATATTCAGCATGGATGACTTTCATGGAGGAACTCCATTTTTCCATCTATACCAGGCTCCTTCCCCCAAAAAAAATAGTACTCATTCCTGTGAGGAATTGTTTGGAGTAACCGATGATTTTCTGTAAGACTTAAGCAATTGTATCAGCAGAAGACAGCCCGGCAGAATGATCCCCAGTGTAGTATCCCAATCTACCCAATATGGAACAATGGTGATCACGATAAAAGTAATGCTTGGTGAGATCAGATTGGCTAATCCGAAAATGAGTATAGACGCAGGGAGTACCAGTATCTGATACTGCTTAAGCTTGAACAGTTCCGCACAACCAACAATAAAAGCGTATAAGTATATCATCGCTTTGAAGTACGTAGAGATCAGCCAGGAAGAAGCCATAATGGCTTCAATACGTTCAAAAAAGCTCCCAATACTGATTTTCTGGGACAAAACAAAAGAAGCATATATGTTATGTTGCGTAAGAAAGGTACCCAAGGACCAGCAGAGATATGGTAACGAGCGTTGCCAATACCAAGCTGCCTAAACCAGCTGCAATAATTACGTCCCGTGTTCGATGAGCCTGCTTGGCAACATAGGGCAGTATCATCATGATGGGAACGACTTCACCGATCGGATATATAATGCTTACCAGAATGCCTTGTGAGATAGAGACAACACCCGTATCACTTACTGGCTTCAAATTTCTGGTATCAATCTGAGGAAGCAGGCAGACTGCAAGGACGACAATAAACACAATAACGACGGGCATCAGTAGTTCACTGCTTCGCCCCATCGTCTCTAATCCGTGAGACACTCCCCAGGCGATCACGATGACGAACATCAGAATGATGATGCGAACGGGAGTGTACGGGAAGATTTGAGTGGTCATGAAATCGCCGACTTCTCTCGTATGCGTGGAAGCACCAATAATGAAAAAGAACAGGTAGAAGCAGGAAAAGAAAGTACCTGGCCAGAACCCTAGAATGCTTCGTGCCATCTGCACCAGATTTTTTTCTGGGTGCATGCTACATAGCTTCAGGAACATGGCCATCAGTGCCATCCCCAGAGGAACGCCTATAAAAGCGCAAATCCAGGAGTCTTGTTTGGCATAGGACGTGATGACCGAGGGGTAGATCAGCATCATATCCCCGACCACCATCATAAAGATGAGAGTGGTCAATTGTCTTGTTCCAAGGCGCCCCTGTTCCAGCATAATGGTCCTCTCCTTTTTCTAGGTTCCCGTCAGATGTGCCAAGAATTGATTAACAGGTTCATAGATCCACATGATGATATAGAGCGGACTGGGGAAATCCCACAGGTTGGCTGCAATCACACTGAACCCTGTGGCTATGACGAGCATTCCGCTGTACACAACTGTTTCCCTCCATTCCTTGCGACGGATGAGACCTGGAAGATCAACCATGCCTACGAGGCCCCCTATGACAATGACAGTAATTGTAATCAACATCCGGTCTCACTCCTTCAAATCCTCCTTGAATGAATCATCCAGTGTACCTACACGTTTGATCTGTACATTGGCTTCATACTTAACATCCAGATTCTCAAAATATTGATCCCAATCCTTCTCAATCTTTTTGAAAAATTTAGGATCGGCATGATACACTTCCTGACCGAATCCAAAAATGTCGGTATGGAATTTTCGTCGCACCGAGTTCACGGAGTTTTCCATCAGGTCTATCAGTCGCTCCTCACTGTCCTTTTCCAACTCTTTGAGCGTCTTCATTGAACCAATTCTGATTCCGCACTCTACTGCACCAATGGAAGACACATTTTTGAGTTTGATGTGGATCACAGGCTGGTCGTCAATGACCTTTGCTTTTCGTTGGGTCTTGGTACGGAGAGCTTTGAACGTCACATTTCCTCCCTTTCGGCAAGGCATGTGACTGATGGTAGATACCACATTGTCGCGGATGTAGTTGTATCCTTTCGATTCATCTTCCGTTAACCAGCCGATCAGTTTGTCCTTTTTGAAGATGCTTAATCCCGTAGAATTCAGATTGGCCGGAGATTTGATTGTCGCAATATTATCTTTGCTTCCGCTTCTCGCTGAACTGCCAACAACCTCTACTCCGGTGATGACAGGTTGTATTCCGGGAGTTAGCATGTATTCCATTAACTGATCACCAGTCACCGTAGTAGTGGGAGACCAGGTTTTGGCAGATACGTCCAGAGAATTAAACATCTTCTCCGCAGGGATATTCTCAAGTGGGGTAAGCACGTTCAGTACTTTGGAAGCCGTTGTATTTCGTGCAACCATGACGTAATAATCGGGACGGGCTGTAGGTTCGCGCATTAACGCTTCCATAACATCGTAGATGCCCTCTTTGCGTGCATATTCTTCACCGAACACCAGTACACGGATATGTGCCATGAATATGCGGCGTGGGCTTGTCTCGGTCAGCTTTTGAATCGCTTCAAACAGCGTGGGCGCAGACGCTTCGTACAGCGTAACAGGAGTGCCATTGCCTCCCCCTGACTTGGAGGAAACTTCATTTGGCACAACGACCTGAGCACTCACTTTAATCAAATCGCCATCCTTGTCTACACCAAGACCCAGCATAATGCCAAGTTCATTCAGTTCCTGGCGATCCCAGCATCCGGTAAGGAGAGGGAGTAGGAATGCAATGCATACAATTAATCGGAAGCACTTGTTCATACGTTGTTCTCCTTACCGAATTAACGCTTCGTTTTTTTTGTGGCTTGTCTGGTTTTGTTCGGTGTACCCGTAGAGAGTGGTCGTGTTTTCATACGGGACCAGGGTACACGAAACAGCGTATCCTTCAGATCTTTCTGAATGAAAGGTGCAAAGGGGGACATATACGGTACGCCAAAAGAACGCAAGCTGCACAGGTGTGTAACCGTAATGAGCAGAACAATTAGAATACCGTAGAATCCAAAAGCTGCCGCGAGAATCATCAATACAAATCGCAAAATTCGGACAGAGATAGAAAGTCCATTCTCTGGAATGACATAACTGGATATGGCCGTTATGGAAACGATAATAACCATTGCTGCGGAGACAACTCCTGCATCTACGGCGGCTTGGCCAATGACCAGTGTTCCGACAATGGAAACGGCCTGACCGACCGTTTTCGGAATACGTATACCTGCTTCTCGCAAAATTTCATAGGTCAGTTCCATCAGTATGGCTTCAATGAATGCGGGAAAAGGAACGCCTTCACGTTGAGCTGCCAGACTAATGAGCAGATTGGTGGGCAACATCTCCTGGTGAAAGGTGGAAATGGCAATATAGAAGGAAGGAGCTAGTAAAGCAATAAAAAAGGACAGATAACGAATCAAGCGAATCAATGTGCTGATATCGGCCCGTTGATAGTAATCCTCCGGCGATTGGAAGAAATGCACGAATAAGGCGGGAACCAGCAGCACAAAAGGCGTACCGTCCACGATGATGGCTACTCTGCCCTCAAGCAAAGCAGCACAAACCGTATCTGGACGTTCACTATTGTAAACCGTGGGGAATAACGTTCTGGTTTCGTCTTGTACCAGTTCCTCGATATATCCACTCTCAAGGATACTGTCGATATCGATCTCATCGAGTCTTCGACGCAGTTCTTCTACAATCTCCTGATCCACGATATGTTTCAGATAGAGCACAGCAACTCGGGTTTTGGTAACCCGACCTATTTCTCTTTCTTCGATCCAAAGATGAGGATTACGGATTCGTTTGCGTATCAATGATGTGTTGGTACGCAGGTTTTCGTTGAAGCCTTCCATAGGTCCCCGAACGACGGTTTGGGAGACAGGTTCTCCAACGGATCGATCTTCCCAGCCTGCTGCACCAATCTTCAATCCTCGTTCAGATCCTTCAAGCAGTAAGATAGCTGATCCCGAAAGAAGTGCATTCATTACTTCATCCATATCATCGACCATCAATACATCACTGGCGATCAAGATATCATTCTGGAGGTAGCTGAGATGTTCATCGTCTGCAGAGAATTCAGGGAGATCACGCTTTTGCAATAATGATTCCATGATGGAGTGATTCAGAATCTGCACATCCACTAATCCATCAATGTACAACATGACTGCAGGCCATTTATGTAAACACTGGAGAGGGCGCATCATCAAGTCGTTGCTGTTCCCCATCACTTGCTTGCAGTATTCCATATTTTCGCTTAGATCCGGAGAGATTTGCCTCTGATCTTGGCGTTCCAGCGACGATTCACTCATGCCTTCACCTCCCTATACACCCTATATTTTCAAGTTAGTATGACCTGGATGAATTCGGATTATCACAAAAAAAAGGAGCCGCGATTATTCGCAACTCCTTGCCTGCTTATTATAGATGGACTGTTGTCCAAATTTACTTTTGTCTTTGTCGAACAGGGGCTGGCTTGGATACGGTGGATCTTGCTGTCCATGCTTTGCGGTAACGATAGAGCACGGCTACGATGAGCAATAGGCCGATTCCTCCCACGATATATGCTGCATATTGATGAGCCAGATGGAATACGGCGTTCCACTGGGGGCCAAATATTTTGCCAATGCCCAGAAACAGTACAACCCAGAACAGTGCGCCTGAATAGGCGTAGAGAGCGAATTTGCGAAAGGGAACAGCGGCTATGCCCGCAAAATATCCGGTGAAATGCCTTACACCCGGAATGAAATAACCGATGAAGATTAAGGCATTACCATACTTGGCGAACCACTTTTGCGTTTTATCGAGCTTGTCCTGCTTCAGCAGAAACCATTTTCCGTATCGTGTTATAAAGGGCAGTCCTGCTTTGGCTCCAATAAAATAAGTGATTGTCATGCCAATCGTTGTTCCCAGAAAAGCCAGTATGGTGAGGATTCCGAAGTCGAGATGCCCCTTGTAGGAGAGAAACCCTGCGTAAGCCATCGTTGTTTCACCAGGAAAGGGAAGGGCGATGAATTCAAGCAACAAGCCAAAAAACAATACGCTGTATCCGTAGGACCCAAACAGATGTTGGATCTTCTCAAGCAATTCCAATAGATTTCACTCTCCTGAATACGGGGTGGGAGCATGAATACTCTCCAAGGTGTTTTAATGTGTTCTGCCTGTCCATTATGCTACCTAATCTGAAGCGAAGAATCAATCAGGCTAGATAGCAAATTGTGAAAAAATATTAAACAAAATCACGTCTTTTTTCAATGTAGCCTCCATATAATTCTAACAAATCTGCTGAAGTCTATCAGCAAATTACTAGAGACGGTGGAGGTCGATTCGTAAATGGTACAGAAACCGGAATTCAGAATCAAGGAAATAGGGGGAAACTCTGCAACAACCATACATACGTTTTTATCTGGACAATGGTCTGTCATTCTCGTGCGAATTGCGATATTGTTATGTGCATTTGCTGTATATGCAGGCACGGCTTATGCATCTTCTGCTTCCGGCTCAGGTGATCTAATCTCGGAAGATAAGAATACTCAAGACAAGGTAGTCTATCTGAGTTTTGACGATGGACCGGGTAACCATACCCGTGAAGTATTGGATATTTTGCGCAAGGAGAAGGTTTTGGCTACATTTTTTGTGCTGGGTGAGCAGGCAGAGCGTTATCCCGAGTTAATCCGGGGGCTTGTGGAGGATGGACATGCTTTGGGCAATCATACGTTTAATCATCAATACGAACAGCTGTACAGTGATTTTAAAGTGTTCTGGAAACAGATCAAGCAGACAGAGGAAGTACTGGAGCGTATAACCGGTTTCCGTCCGAATCTGGTGCGAGCACCAGGCGGTACCTATGGGCATTTTGACCAAAGTTATTTTGATTTGCTGCAATTGGGTGGATACACCGTCATGGACTGGAACGTCGATAGTGGCGATTCCAAGCGTAAAGGTGTTCCGGCCAAAGAGATCCTCCGCAATTCAACCAAAGTACCTGCGGGAGCACGTTCGGTCGTTGTCCTGATGCATGACGGTGGTGCACATGCTGAAACGGTAAAAGCACTTCCGGGTATTATCAAATATTATCGTGATCATGGATATCGTTTTGACACCATAAAGAGTACGGATCAACCAGTTCAATTCCGTGTACATCCAGATGGTAAGTATAAGGCCCGCAAGGTGCCGGGAAAGGCCTGGATCGCAGAGCATGTAGAAGCGAACGCGACGTTATGGCTTGCAAGCAAGAAGCTGAAGATAGAGGTGGGATTGGGTGCGGCAACCTTGCAACCGGGTGAGTTCCGCATGGAGGGTCAGCGAATCATGGTGCCTTTGCGTACTTTCATGAAAAAATTCGGGGGCAGCACTCGCTGGGACTCTGAAACAAGGACTGCCATAGCAGTATGGAAGGAAAGAACGATTCATGCAGACAGTGTGAGCGGAACACTGACAACAACAGGGACAATTGAAACGGGAGCAGTACAGAGTCAGGGTGGAACCATCTGGGTTCCGTTACGTGAGTTACTGGAGCAGATGGGGTTGAGGGTGAATTCCTTAACCAGTAATGAAGCAGAGTGGACGGTGAAGGCAGGCACTTCCAGATCCATTTCGGCAATGAACAGTATATTTAAGTATAAAATGATCTGAAGAAAGTCATTCTTGCAGGACTATTCTCTCTACTTCCGGGCAACACTGAATCATAGATTACTATGGTTCAGGAATGCTGATGAAAGGAAGGAGATCAGAGAAATGTCTTATATCCGAATGGAACATGAACATGCTGTTGAATTGTTAAACAGGGTCATGAAGCGTGTTGAGAGTGTGATTATTGGCAAAAAAACAGAGATTCGTTATGTCCTCACTGCAATGCTCAGTGGGGGGCATGTACTTCTGGAAGATGTGCCGGGTACCGGGAAAACGATGCTGGTTCGTGCCGTTGCTTCTGCACTGGACTGCTCCATGGGCCGGATTCAATTCACGTCCGATGTCATGCCGGCAGATGTTACGGGCACTTCAATCTATCATCCACATACAGCTGAATTCAAGTTTCGGCCCGGACCGGTCATGTCCAACGTTGTCCTGGCTGATGAAATAAATCGCGCTTCACCACGCACTCAGTCTGCCCTGCTGGAGGCAATGGAGGAACGACGTATTACGGTTGATGGCACAACTTACGCCTTGCCACGCCCGTTCTTTCTACTGGCGACACAGAATCCGTTACAGTTCGAGGGTACGTACCGTCTGCCTGAAGCGCAGCTGGATCGATTTATCATGAGAATTGGACTGGGGTATCCCGATCCGGAACAGGAATTGGAATTGTTAACCCGCATGCAAGGTAGAGAAGCGCTTGATGAACTTCGCCCTGTCCTGCTTGCTGAAGAGGTCGTAGCCATGCAGCGTGAAGTCAAACAGGTACATGTTGATCCCGTCGTCAAACAGTATCTGGTGGCCGTTGCTGTAGCCTCTCGCAGCCTTCCTGCGGTCAGACTGGGCATCAGTCCGCGTGGAACACTGGCCTGGATGGCTGCGGCGCAGTCATTTGCCTATCTTCAAGGACGCAGTTATGTCATCCCGGATGATGTGAAAGAGGTAGCTGTGCCTGTCCTTTCCCACCGTATTCAATTGAAGGCCCAGAACAGAGCGGAGGTTTGGGGGCAAGTACAAGTCATTGAAGAAGCATTGTCATCTGTCCCGGTACCTGTACAAATGGCATCGCAGGGAAGGGGACGGAGGCAATGACTGCGCTGGGACAACGGATTGTAAGTGCTGTCTTGGTGGTGGCTTTTGTTTCCTTGTATCAGTGGCATGGGGGCAAAGCGGCGTTGTTTCTATCCGTTATAGCTTTCTTGATGTTCACAGGAGGTCTGCTTCTCCATTGGTTCGGACCACGGCGTATTCACATCCGTCGGAAAATACACGCGAACCGGATTGAGGCAGGCGAGCAGGTACGGGTTCTGGTCGAGCTGGAATTCAATTGCCGTATTCCATTGTTATGGATCGTTCTGTGTGAGAACACACCAGCAGGTGTTCATCGCAAATTGATTTTCCCGGGAACACGGCGACAATTTTCCTATCAATATGAATGTTCCGGGTTACGCAGAGGAGTCTACAGATGGGATACGGGCAGATTGTACTGGGGTGATATGTTTGGCTGGAATACCCTCTCCGCAGAGACCGAAGGAGGTACACCCCTGATTGTTGTTCCTCAAGCAACGGCTTGGGGGAAGGGTGATTCGATAGAATTCGCAGCGATGATCGAAGGGACTCTGTCGGAGCGAAGAAATAGCCAGGGAAACCGTAGCCCTGAGTTCCGTGAATATCAGCAAGGGGATCCACTGGGACGTGTTCATTGGAAAAGTACAGCCAAAACGGGACAACTTCAGACCTTTCTGCCCGATACCACGGATCTTGCCTCGCTGGGCATCCTTGTGTATGAAGGCGCGTCGGGGTATGACGTAAAACAACGGGAGAACATGGATGCACCTGCTTTTGAACGAGTGGTTCGTGCAGCTGCCCGCTGGATTCATACTGCTGAGCAGGATGACATTCCTTATCATCTGTGGATGGAAGGCGGCGATAAGAGCTATGATGCACAAGATCAATGGCAACATGGGCCGTTCCATGCAGATGATGAGGATCATGGACTGGACAAGCTAGCGGGAGCGCGAATATCCAAATCACAATCAACCTCTGTTTCGCTCCGAACGGAGATGTTGGATGGACTGGCGAGCGGGTCGCGAATTGTGGTTCTCACAGGTAAGATAGATCCGATTCTGGCCGAATGGATCATGACTGCAATCGGGTTGGGTTATCGTGTCGAGGTGCAATTGACTGAAGCGAACCAGAACCAGTTAGGATCAACAGATAGATTGATGAATGGATTGGGATATGACAGCTTAAGTTTGGAGCGGCTTCGTCACAGCGGGGTGCCGATCCACGCGATTACAGATGTTGCGTTATCTTCATTGGGAAAGGTGGAGGTAACGGATGTGGGAGCGTAATCGTAACCAGCAACCCAATTCCACTGTGGCCGACTTAGAGTTAACGGACCGTACGAGAATAGAATCGGCCTATTCTGTATATAAAGCTGTGAACCAGAATTCTGTGACGGACATAAAGGATGAGGGATATGTTAGCGTACCTGTCTTGTACAAAATTGTTATTTCGGCCATTTTACTTATACTGTCTCTGGAGTGGATATATCCGGTTACATCATCAGATCAGCAGGGCAGTGAACGGTTCTTGTCCGTAATGGCGGGATTAACGGGAGCATTGTTGCTCGCGGGGTTAATTCGTACAGGATGGATCACCGGAGTACTGATCCGATTATTCATTGCACTCGCTGCTTTATGTCTGATGTACGGAGGAAGTGATCCTGCCCGTTGGGCGGCGGCTTATCCGGGAATATTTTCAGCGGATATGGACACTTTTATAAATAACTGGCGATTCCACTCGATTAGTACAGAAACGAGAGGGTTGTTCATGATGTGCGGCTGGAGCATGCTCATGGCTTCTGTGCAATCCCTCGTATTGTTACGTCGAAGCGTTATGCTGTTTGGCAGTGCAACGCTGCTCTATTTGCTTTTGCTTGAATCCTTTGCGGGGCTGGATGTGTATGCTTCTGTAATACGGTCTGTACTATGGACTTTTCTTATTCAGGCTCTGCTTCAGCTACTACGTCTCAATGGAGGAGTCACGACTCCGAGTTATCGCGTCAGCCCCTATGGTCGTTGGAGTGCAGTAACTATCGTTGTTTCCGCAGCTATGGTGCTTCTCTCCGCGTTACCTGGCCAGTTTGCTTCCATTCCTCAACCGGAACGCATATCTCTGGAACAGATGGGTGAACGTATAGCTCGATGGGCAGGTTATACACAGCACAGTAGTATCCCTGCTGCAACGGCAGTCACGGGATATAGCACAGCTGACGCGCCTATGGGAGCACCGTTGGTGCAGGGGAATTCCATCTTTTTTATAGCGAAGAGTCCAAAAGTGACGTATTGGCGAGGGGAGACCCGTTCATATTATAACGGTAGTACTTGGAGTGATCCGGGTCAAAGTTTTGAAACAGCAAGTCCATCCGGAATGCTGCGAGCTGATGGTTGGGAGAATCCAACCTATTGGAATCGCATTCGCCAAACCGTTACGATGCAGCGAGAGTGGAAAGGGCCAAATCCACTCTTTACCGGGGGCATACCGGTCAACGTATCGTTCCAGGATAAGAACAAGGATAATCAGGTAAACATGTTTTCTTTGCTGTCTAATCGCGATTCGGCAACATTGTGGCTCGCGAGCTCAGGGGACGATAAGATAGTTAAAAATTATTCGGCAGACGTCATGGTTCCTGTCGCAACACCTGAACAGTTACGTCTGCTTGGGGAAACGAATAAAGGGAAAGATCCGGCAGCCATTCGGAGGGACTATCTGCAATTGCCTACATCACTCCCCGGTCGAGTGCAGACGCTCGCCAAGGAAATCATTCAAGGCAGTGAGACTCGGTATGACGCTGTGCAAGCTGTAAAGACTTATCTGGCTGCTCATGCCGAGTATACGTTGGATACCCGTATGCCACCGCGAGGAACAGATTTTGTGGATGATTTTCTATTCGTCACCCGGCAGGGGTATTGCAATCATTTCTCCACAGCTATGATTGTGTTACTTCGTTCGGAAGGTATCCCCGCACGCTGGGTTAAAGGCTTTGGCCCCGGAGTTGCTGACCCGGATGTGCCCAGTCAGTATGTGATTTCACAGGGAGATGCACATTCCTGGGTAGAGGTGTATTTTCCGGGTGCAGGCTGGATGCCGTTTGAGGCCACGCCAGGCTTCACCATGGCGCAAGGCGCGGGCGAAGGTGTCGCAGCGCTCGCCGGGCCGCAGCCTGTTGTGGAGAATCCGCCGTATATGAGCGGCGGATTGGGTTACGCGGGCGCATGGCTGCTTGCCCGCGCACGGGCCATTGCCGCGGAGCCATGGCTCGCGGCAGCCCTTGTGGCAGCGGCCCTGCTGGGTGCCGCTGCTCTGGTCGGCATGCGGCGGCTACGCCCCGCGCTGCGGATCAGGCTGCTGCTGGCGTGGCCGCGCAGCAGCTTTCCAGACCGCGAGCGGCTGCTGGGTGCCGCCGCTCCGGTCTGGGCCGCGCTCGCGCGCCGGTACGGCCCGCGGCCGCCGGGTATGACGCTGCGTGAATATGCAGCATCACCGGCTTTGGCCGCAGGCGCGGACGGCGCGGACATCGCGCGGTTTGCAGCCGACTGGGAACGGCTGCTGTACGGGCCAGACCGTCCGCTGCGCGCGGACAGTCTGGACTTCCTGCGCCGGGCACTTCGTCTGGCCCGGCGGTTGCAAGCGTTGTAACACAAGGATGTTACAACTTTACACCAAAGCTGCGAAGCTGCTGCTATACAATCGCTATCGCTTTCCAATAGAGCTTGGCCACTTCTAGGCAGATGAAGATCATCATTGGCTGGCGCATTGTTCTTTAAACGCAGCGTTTGGTTCATCGCTGCATGCCATACATAAGAAGCCTTTCGCGCTGCGCTGCGAACGAGGCGTCTTTCCACGATCATACACTTGACCCATCATCTTGCTGCCAAGCTTTCTATTCGAAATTTCATAATCGGAGGTATTCAATATGCCTTGTTTTGAAATGTCGAAAAAAGGAGTTTCGCCTTTCCTTGACGGTATGTTTTGTCGTTGCGTATAATTAGTTTCATTGAATTGAGGGAGGCACGGTAATGAATAAACCAAATGAAATAGTGGTTGTCCTTGACTTTGGGGGCCAATACAACCAGTTAATCGCCAGAAGAATTCGGGATCTCGGCGTATACAGCGAGCTTTTGCCGTATAACACACCGGCAGAGAAGATCGCAGAAATGTCACCACGAGGAATCATTTTCTCTGGCGGACCATCCAGTGTGTATGCAGAAAATGCACCACATGTGGACCCGGCTATCTATGATCTTGGACTTCCCATCTTCGGAATCTGTTACGGGATGCAACTTATGGCCCAGCAGCTTGAAGGTAAAGTAGAACGTTCCGAGAAGCGTGAGTACGGTAAAGCCGACATCGAGTTCGCATCTGGTGCTGCTCTCGCACAAGGTATTGACGGTGAGCACACAGTATGGATGAGTCACGGTGACCACGTGGTTACACTTCCTCCGGGTTTCAAACTGGATGCAGGCACGGAAAGTGCGCCAATCGCTGCAATGAGTAACGACGAGCGCAAATTGTATGCTGTTCAGTTCCACCCGGAAGTACGTCACTCTGTTCGTGGTAACGATATGATTCGTAACTTCCTGTTCGAAATCTGTGGTTGCGAAGGCAACTGGAGCATGGAGACATTCATTGAAGATACGATCAAAGATATTCGTGAAAAAGTGGGCGACGGTAAAGTTCTGTGTGCACTGAGCGGTGGCGTGGATTCTTCTGTTGTTGCTGCACTGCTACACAAAGCCATTGGCGACCAACTGACATGTATGTTTATCGACCATGGTCTGCTGCGCAAAGGCGAAGCAGAAAGTGTAATGGAGACGTTTGTCGGCAAATTTGACATGAAGGTTGTTAAAATTGATGCACAGGAACGCTTCCTATCCAAACTGGCAGGCGTGGATGATCCGGAACAAAAACGTAAAATCATCGGTAACGAGTTTATTTACGTATTTGATGAAGAATCCAAGCAATTTGATGATTTTGAATTCCTGGCGCAAGGTACACTGTACACAGATATCGTGGAAAGTGGTACAGCAACTGCACAGACCATTAAATCCCACCACAACGTGGGCGGTCTGCCTGAGGACATGAACTTCAAACTGATTGAGCCACTGAGTGCCCTGTTCAAAGACGAAGTGCGTAAAGTCGGCGAAGAATGCGGTCTGCCTGAAGCTATCGTATGGCGTCAGCCTTTCCCAGGTCCGGGTCTCGCGATTCGTGTGCTTGGCGAAGTAACAGAGGACAAGCTCAAAATTGTTCGTGATTCGGATTACATTCTGCGTGAAGAAATTATCAAAGCCGGCCTTGATCGTGAGATCTGGCAATACTTCACAGCCCTGCCGAACATGAAGAGTGTAGGCGTAATGGGTGATGCGCGTACGTATTCCTACACTGTAGGTATTCGTGCCGTAACGTCCATCGACGGTATGACTGCTGACTGGGCACGTATCCCTTGGGATGTGCTGGAGAAAATCTCTGTACGGATCGTTAACGAAGTCGATAACGTAAACCGTATCGTCTATGACGTAACTTCCAAACCACCTGCAACAATCGAGTGGGAATAGGGTATAGACTCTTAACGATAGATTATAAAAAATGCTCTTTTATCTGCGGTATTTCGCAAATAAAAGGGCGTTTTTTTATAAGAAAAATTGTGATCCAATTTTCATTGGGGTACTTTTTAAAAATAATATACTCTCAATATTAATTCCGTTTTAAAGTTCACTTCATGATCCTTTCAGGTCGGGCCTGTACAATAAGTACATACTAAGAGCTATATGGCTACTGAAGGGAGAATTGAATGTATGCGTAAAACCGACTATATGAGCAAATGGAAGATGGGCATTGGAAGTGCGTTTCTGATGGTGATGCTGGCAGGGTACGGTTCAGAAATGCAAGACTTGGCCTCCGGTTCGGGAGAATTTCCATTTGTGAACTTAGAGGCAGCGGATGCTTCTTCCGATCAGTCCAGTAACCAGGAGCTATCCTCTGACACAACAACGAATGCAAATCAGGAACAACAAGAGATACAGGATGCTCCTCAGACAGAGATATAATTAACATAGGACTGATCCGGCAAAAAAAATGCTCCGGAACATGTCGCAAATTGCTCCATGTACCTAATGAATAAACGCCTTCGGAATACGAGACATCGTTATTCCTAGATCATCATTCACCTGATTGCTAAAACGCATCAGAAACATAAGCTAGCCTGATTAGAGCGCTTCTGCTCTTTGATCAGGCTAGCTTTTTATGTTATCCTGCGGAACTTTCAGTCTGACAGAATGGACATATCCCATTGAGATCTCATCGAAAAAAGCGTATTCAAATGGGTTGTAAACCGCTGAACTGGTTCAATCTGTTAAATAATACGAACGATATTATAAAAGGGCGAGATTAATATTCGTTTTTCTCATTGACAAAAACATACTGCCCTCCTAAAATAGTGATGGGAAACAAACAAATAGCGCATACTTATTCGTATAATCCTGGGGATTGGCCCGGGAGTCTCTACGAGATCACCCTAATGATCTGGCTACGAAGAGGAGAAGGCTAAGCACATGAATTCTACATGATTGCGGGGACATCACGCACATTAGAATTTTTTTTGTTCTTAGTAAAGGCATCATGCCACTCCTTGTCAGCTGAACCCTGGGTGAAGAATTTTCATCAGGGTCATTTGTCGTTTTTCAATATGGCTTCAACATCTCTAAGGGGGAGTTAGTAATTATGGATCGTTTCTTTAAATTAAAAGAAAACGGAACAAACGTTAGAACGGAGATTGTTGCGGGTCTCACTACGTTTATGACAATGGCTTACATTCTTTTTGTAAATACGTTGTTCTTGGGACAAGCCGGTGCAGGGATGTCGGATAATGCAGTATTTTTTGCAACAGCCGTCGGCGCCGGATTAATGACTATTATTATGGGATTGTTCGTGAATATTCCGATCGCACTTGCACCAGGTATGGGGCTGAATGCGTACTTCATGACTGTCGTTCTAAGTTCGAATGGAGCGATTACTTGGCAAGCAGCTCTCGGAGCGGTATTCCTTTCCGGTATCGTGTTCATTATTTTGACCGTGACGAAGATTCGTCAAATGCTGCTTGTTGCAGTTCCACAGTCGATTAAAATGGCCATTACGGTTGGTATCGGTCTCTTTATTACCATTATCGGTTTCAAACTTGCTAATCTCGTGGCTGTAACAGTTAATGTTGCACCAGACGCAGATCTGAGTCAGCCGATTCCAGGTAGCAGTTTTAATCTATCATTGGGTAACTTTATAACACATCATGATGCATTGCTGGCCCTGATTGGTTTGCTCCTTATTGCTATACTGATGGTTATGCGCGTCAAAGGCGCTCTGCTGATCGGGATCGTAGCAACAACGCTGATTGGTATTCCGATGGGCGTTACGAATCTGAGTGGTCTTTCAGGCGCAAGCTGGTTGCCTAATTTCAGTGATCTGGCGGTTGGACAGCTGGATTTGAAAGGTGCCATCAGTCTCGGATTGTTCGAGATCATCTTCATCTTTACCTTCGTTGAATTGTTCGACACGTTTGGTACGATGGTAGGTACTGCAACACGTATGGGGATTATGAAGGATAAGAAAAAAGGCGAGAAAACGATCGGTAAAGCGATGCTCGTCGATGCCGTTGGTGTCAGCGCAGGTGCTGCACTGGGTACAAGTACCATTACAGCATACGTTGAAAGTGCTTCAGGTGTTGAGGCAGGTGGACGTACAGGACTGACTTCGGTAACGACAGGTTTGTTGTTCATTTTGGCCCTGTTTATCGCTCCGCTTGCGCTGGTTGTTCCATCCGCTGCGACGGCTCCGGCATTGATCATCGTGGGTGTCCTTATGATGAGTCAAGTACGCAGCATCGAGTGGGATGATTTCCTGCAAGCTTTCCCCGCGTTCCTTACGATTGTATTGATGCCTTTCACAGGTGGAATCGCAAACGGGATCTCCGCAGGTATCGTATCTTATGTGATTCTGGCGGTGTTCAGTAACTTGGTTACAGAGCGTAAAGTGAAAATTCACTGGCTTATGTGGATCTTGGCGCTCATTGTAGTCTGCCGATACGTATTTATTGGCGGGGAGTAAGCGTACATTAGTTTTAATGAAGAATACGGAGATAAGTTTGTTACCTTATATATGAGAAAGAAGCGGAAGCCACGGGATTTAAACCCGGAACTTTCGCTTTTTTTGTTTTCCTTTTTTGATCAAAATGAATTTCAAAAATGTTTTCCTTCTATATAGAAGGAATGAGTATAATGTTCTATGATCTGTTGGTTGTTTATCCAATGAAATCATCGGTTAATAAGTTCTATAACGCGATGAGTCTGTACTGTATACAACTTGATTTCTCTATAATTGGATTAGGAATCATATGAAAAACCTTTTTGCGTATGTGAGTTAATTACTCCGATCATTAAAGTTAGTGCGCAGATGTATCATTTAGTCGGTTATAAGGAGATACTTGTTAAAAGGTCTACAGGGTACTCATTTTATAAGAATTTAATGTTTATCGAAAAAAGACTTGCGTTCCATAACTGTACATGGTATATTCTATTTCCGGCCAAAAAAACACGAGATACACGGTGCGGCAAGCAAATAAATAAGCTTCGAAAGAAACTTAAAAAAGAGCTTGCAAAGTTGGTTCGGACATGATATTATATAAGAGTTGCTGAAGAGAACGACATTCGGTAACAAAATAAGTTTGATCTTTGAAAACTGAACAACGAGTGAGTAAACATTCTGCTTGCAGAATGAACGCGAAAGTTGGAGACAAGCCTTGGCTTGGATCGACTGGAGCACAAATGAGATTTTTAATCTCGTCAGATTCAAAATGAGCTTATCGCTCTTTTCAATACTTTATTGGAGAGTTTGATCCTGGCTCAGGACGAACGCTGGCGGCATGCCTAATACATGCAAGTCGAGCGGACTTGAAGAGAAGCTTGCTTCTCTGATGGTTAGCGGCGGACGGGTGAGTAACACGTAGGCAACCTGCCCTCAAGTTTGGGACAACTACCGGAAACGGTAGCTAATACCGAATAGTTGTTTTTTTCGCCTGAAGAGAACTGGAAAGACGGAGCAATCTGTCACTTGGGGATGGGCCTGCGGCGCATTAGCTAGTTGGTGAGGTAACGGCTCACCAAGGCGACGATGCGTAGCCGACCTGAGAGGGTGATCGGCCACACTGGGACTGAGACACGGCCCAGACTCCTACGGGAGGCAGCAGTAGGGAATCTTCCGCAATGGGCGAAAGCCTGACGGAGCAATGCCGCGTGAGTGATGAAGGTTTTCGGATCGTAAAGCTCTGTTGCCAGGGAAGAACGCTTGGGAGAGTAACTGCTCTCAAGGTGACGGTACCTGAGAAGAAAGCCCCGGCTAACTACGTGCCAGCAGCCGCGGTAATACGTAGGGGGCAAGCGTTGTCCGGAATTATTGGGCGTAAAGCGCGCGCAGGCGGTCATTTAAGTCTGGTGTTTAATCCCGGGGCTCAACCCCGGATCGCACTGGAAACTGGGTGACTTGAGTGCAGAAGAGGAGAGTGGAATTCCACGTGTAGCGGTGAAATGCGTAGATATGTGGAGGAACACCAGTGGCGAAGGCGACTCTCTGGGCTGTAACTGACGCTGAGGCGCGAAAGCGTGGGGAGCAAACAGGATTAGATACCCTGGTAGTCCACGCCGTAAACGATGAGTGCTAGGTGTTAGGGGTTTCGATACCCTTGGTGCCGAAGTTAACACATTAAGCACTCCGCCTGGGGAGTACGGTCGCAAGACTGAAACTCAAAGGAATTGACGGGGACCCGCACAAGCAGTGGAGTATGTGGTTTAATTCGAAGCAACGCGAAGAACCTTACCAGGTCTTGACATCCCTCTGACCGGTACAGAGATGTACCTTTCCTTCGGGACAGAGGAGACAGGTGGTGCATGGTTGTCGTCAGCTCGTGTCGTGAGATGTTGGGTTAAGTCCCGCAACGAGCGCAACCCTTATATTTAGTTGCCAGCACTTCGGGTGGGCACTCTAGATAGACTGCCGGTGACAAACCGGAGGAAGGTGGGGATGACGTCAAATCATCATGCCCCTTATGACCTGGGCTACACACGTACTACAATGGCCGGTACAACGGGCTGCGAAATCGCGAGATGGAGCCAATCCCAACAAAGCCGGTCTCAGTTCGGATTGCAGGCTGCAACTCGCCTGCATGAAGTCGGAATTGCTAGTAATCGCGGATCAGCATGCCGCGGTGAATACGTTCCCGGGTCTTGTACACACCGCCCGTCACACCACGAGAGTTTATAACACCCGAAGTCGGTGGGGTAACCGCAAGGAGCCAGCCGCCGAAGGTGGGATAGATGATTGGGGTGAAGTCGTAACAAGGTAGCCGTATCGGAAGGTGCGGCTGGATCACCTCCTTTCTATGGAGAATCGTTTCCTGCAACGGAAACATTCAAATATGCAGCTTAGCTGCAAAACACTCACTCGTTGCTCAGTTTTGAGAGCTCAAACTCTCAAACAGCTTGCTTTTGCATGGAGCTTGTTCTTTGAAAACTAGATATCGAAACGAAACAAACGCGAATTAGAACATTCCTTTTTAGCTGAACTTGTGTAAACAAGTTTCAATAAAAACGGTAGATTGCACGTACGATGGTATCGAATGGGAGCGACTTTAGGCTTTGCGCAAGCAAAACAAGGGAAGCGAGCAGTCGAAACCGGAGCACGAGGTTAAGCTACTAAGAGCACACGGAGGATGCCTAGGCGCTAGGAGCCGATGAAGGACGTGGCGAACAACGAAACTGCCTCGGGGAGCTGTAAGCAAGCTTTGATCCGGGGGTGTCCGAATGGGGAAACCCAGCTGGGGTAATTTCCAGTTACACCTAACTGAATACATAGGTTAGTGTGAGGCATACCAGGGGAACTGAAACATCTAAGTACCCTGAGGAAGAGAAAACAATAGTGATTCCGTCAGTAGCGGCGAGCGAACGCGGAGAAGCCCAAACCAGAGAGCTTGCTCTTTGGGGTTGTGGGACGTCTCACATGGAGTTACAAAGGAACCGGTTAAGCGAAGAGGTCTGGAAAGGCCCGCCAAAGAAGGTAAAAGCCCTGTAGTTGAAAGTTGGTTCCCTCCGAGACGGATCCCGAGTAGTGCGGGGCACGTGAAACCCCGTATGAATCCGGCAGGACCATCTGCCAAGGCTAAATACTTCCTAGCGACCGATAGTGAAGCAGTACCGTGAGGGAAAGGTGAAAAGCACCCCGGAAGGGGAGTGAAATAGAACCTGAAACCGTGTGCTTACAAAAAGTCAGAGCCCGTTTTAGGGGTGATGGCGTGCCTTTTGTAGAATGAACCGGCGAGTTACGTTCCCGTGCAAGGTTAAGGTGAAGAGCCGGAGCCGCAGCGAAAGCGAGTCTGAATAGGGCGACTTAGTACGTGGACGTAGACCCGAAACCGGGTGATCTACCCCTGTCCAGGGTGAAGGTGCGGTAACACGCACTGGAGGCCCGAACCCACGCATGTTGAAAAATGCGGGGATGAGGTGGGGGTAGCGGAGAAATTCCAATCGAACTCGGAGATAGCTGGTTCTCCCCGAAATAGCTTTAGGGCTAGCCTCGGAAAACAGAGTCGTGGAGGTAGAGCACTGATTGGGTGCGGGGCCCGCAAGGGTTACCAAGCTCAGTCAAACTCCGAATGCCATAGACTTACTTCCGGGAGTCAGACAGTGAGTGCTAAGATCCATTGTCAAAAGGGAAACAGCCCAGACCATCAGCTAAGGTCCCCAAGTGTGTGTTAAGTGGGAAAGGATGTGGAGTTGCACAGACAACCAGGATGTTGGCTTAGAAGCAGCCACCATTGAAAGAGTGCGTAATAGCTCACTGGTCGAGTGACTCTGCGCCGAAAATGTAACGGGGCTAAACACACCACCGAAGCTATGGCTTGATGCTTTGCATCAGGGGTAGGGGAGCGTTGTATAAGGGTTGAAGGTGTACCGTAAGGAGCGCTGGACATTATACAAGTGAGAATGCCGGTATGAGTAACGAAAAGATCAGTGAGAATCTGATCCGCCGAAAGCCTAAGGGTTCCTGAGGAAGGCTCGTCCGCTCAGGGTAAGTCGGGACCTAAGGCGAGGCCGAAAGGCGTAGTCGAAGGACAACAGGTCGAAATTCCTGTACCACCGTAAGCCGTTATGAGCAATGGGGGGACGCAGTAGGGTAGTGACGCGGACTGATGGATGTCCGTCTAAGCAGTAAGGCTGATGTGTAGGCAAATCCGCACATCATTAAGGCTGAGCTGTGATGGGGAGCGAAAATTATAGTAGCGAAGGTCATGATCTCACACTGCCAAGAAAAGCCTCTAGCCAGGTGAAGGTGCCCGTACCGCAAACCGACACAGGTAGGCGAGAAGAGTATTCTAAGGCGCGCGGAAGAACTCTCGTTAAGGAACTCGGCAAAATGACCCCGTAACTTCGGGAGAAGGGGTGCCCCGGTAGTGTGAATAGCACGAGGGGGCCGCAGTGAAAAGGCCCAAGCGACTGTTTAGCAAAAACACAGGTCTGTGCGAAGCCGTAAGGCGAAGTATACGGGCTGACGCCTGCCCGGTGCTGGAAGGTTAAGGGGAGTGGTTAGGGAGTAATCCCGAAGCTGTGAACCGAAGCCCCAGTAAACGGCGGCCGTAACTATAACGGTCCTAAGGTAGCGAAATTCCTTGTCAGGTAAATTCTGACCCGCACGAATGGCGTAACGACTTGGGCGCTGTCTCAACGAGAGATCCGGTGAAATTTTAATACCTGTGAAGATGCAGGTTACCCGCGACAAGACGGAAAGACCCCATGGAGCTTTACTGCAGCTTGATATTGAATTTGGGTACGATCTGTACAGGATAGGTGGGAGCCTTTGAAGTGTGAGCGCCAGCTTGCATGGAGGCAACGTTGGGATACCACCCTGATCGTATCTAGGTTCTAACCTGGTACCGTAATCCGGTGCGGGGACAGTGTCAGGTGGGCAGTTTGACTGGGGCGGTCGCCTCCTAAAGAGTAACGGAGGCGCCCAAAGGTTCCCTCAGAATGGTTGGAAATCATTCGAAGAGTGCAAAGGCATAAGGGAGCTTGACTGCGAGACCTACAAGTCGAGCAGGGACGAAAGTCGGGCTTAGTGATCCGGTGGTACCGCATGGAAGGGCCATCGCTCAACGGATAAAAGCTACCCTGGGGATAACAGGCTTATCTCCCCCAAGAGTCCACATCGACGGGGAGGTTTGGCACCTCGATGTCGGCTCATCGCATCCTGGGGCTGAAGTAGGTCCCAAGGGTTGGGCTGTTCGCCCATTAAAGCGGTACGCGAGCTGGGTTCAGAACGTCGTGAGACAGTTCGGTCCCTATCTGTCGTGGGCGTAGGAAATTTGAGAGGAGCTGTCCTTAGTACGAGAGGACCGGGATGGACGTACCGCTGGTGTACCAGTTGTTCCGCCAGGAGCACCGCTGGGTAGCTATGTACGGACGGGATAAACGCTGAAAGCATCTAAGCGTGAAGCCCCCCTCAAGATGAGATTTCCCAGTATGTAAGACCCCTTGAAGACGACGAGGTAGATAGGCTGGGGGTGGAAGTGCAGCAATGCATGGAGCTGACCAGTACTAATCGGTCGAGGGCTTATCCAATAGCAAGTTGTAATTCGCATGTTTCGTTTCGAATCTAGTTTTCAGAGAACGATCTCTGAATATAAGCTAAGCGTTGCGTTTGGTGGCGATGGCGGAGGGGTTCCACACGTACCCATCCCGAACACGACCGTTAAGCCCTCTAGCGCCGATGGTACTTGGACCGCAGGGTCCTGGGAGAGTAGGACGCCGCCAAGCAAAGAACCACTGCCGATGTTATTCGGTGGTGGTTTTTATTTGTGTATAATTTAATCTATGAAATTAGGAACAGCTCAGATTTTATGGGCTGTTTTTTTATTACACAATTCACCTCAGATATCCAGATGTGCACTTAACCAGCAACCTGGATACATACTTGATAACAATCTTACAAGAGTGTAAGGCGATTGTAATCTAGATCAATAGGTATCAATCTTGCTGCTCCTGTATATTAATCCTATCCATCGAAGGGATTAATTTTTAGGGGGAGTTGTCGTGAGGCTTTTTGAAATACTGTTGTTCATTTTAAGTGTTTTTTTGTTGGCAATCCCATTTATATTCAATCAACGTATCAAGAGATCTGCCTTGCTCCTGACAAGCGGAGTCGGCATCATTCTTTTAGTGATACATTTTCTTGTTGAAGGATACAGGATTCAGCTTGTATTTTTATACGGATTTACGACCCTGATGTTCATGTTTTCTCTTATAAAAGTTGTTCGAACGCAGAAAGGCGTGTGGCCAGTCTCCCGAATTCTTAGAGTGCTTGGTCCCCTTTTTATTGCAATTGGGCTGATCGCAACAGTCTGTTTCCACTATGTGTTTCCGGTTTTTGACCTTCCAGCACCAACTGGCAAGTTAAAAGTAGGCACACAAGTCTTTCATTTCGTCGATCCAAACCGGGAGGAGACATTCGGGAAATCAGAGATAGGCAAGAGAGAATTAATGGTTCAGGTATGGTATCCGGCTGAAGCTGGCACTGGGAAGTACACTCCATTTATCCCTAATCCCCGAATCTTATCTTATATGGCGGAGAATTATGGCCTCCCCGGGTTTACTTTTCAACATCTGAAGTATGTATCCAGTCATGCTTACTTGGCGACTGAAGTCTCTTCGGTTCAGGCCTCATACCCACTGGTTATTGCAAATCCCGGCTTTGGTTCCTCCAGGTTTCTTCACACGTCACAAGCCGAAAATCTGGCAAGTCACGGATATATCGTGGCAGTGATCGACCACACCTATAATACATTTGCAACCGAGTTTCCGGATGGTCAAATCACGACCAGTACAACCAGCGATTTGTTTTCACCCGAACATGATTACAGAACAGAAAGAGAAAACCGTGACAAGTTGGGAAAAGTGTTAACCGACGATGTGGTGTTTGTACTGGACCAATTCGAACTGATTCAATCTGGGGAAATTCCAAGTCAGCTAAAAGGGAGGGTGGATCTGGGTCATATCGGAGTGTTTGGTCATTCCATTGGAGGAGCGACGGCCTATGATGCTTCTTACGATCGACGAATAAAAGCTGGGATAGACCTTGATGGAGGACTTTATGGTCTGCATGACAAAGAGGGCCTGCGGAAGCCGATTTTGTTCATGAACTCGGAAAGTGGATACGAAAAATTAAAAATGTTGATCGATCACCGAGTCTACACGGACGCTGAACTTGAGCGTATGGGTAATACAAGAGAGTGGGTGGATCAAGAAAGGAAAGACAAAAAGTTGGAGCTTGATCGGATGCGTAAAACAGTTGCCGCAGGGGGACAAGTTCTATATATCGATAATGCGGAGCATTTAAATTTTACAGACGTGCAGTTCATTTCTCCAATTTTCAAAATTCTAGGTATTACAGGGAAGATTGCGCCCGATAGAGCGAATTTCATTATTAATTCCTATATGCTGGATTTCTTTGACATGTACCTGAAAGAAAAGGGCGGAATCTTAATGAACGGACCCAATAGTCGGTTCCCGGAAGTGAAGTTCATAACCCCGCTATTATAATTATGGAACAGGTTGTTGATATTGCGACAATCTGTTTTTTTATGTGATTTTGTATCCGTTTCTTCAAACGTAGCTAGCAGAAATGTCAATCCCCCGCCCCCTTTATTGAAGTTCACCTTAACCTGTAATTTTTAATTCGACTGATGTAACTCTTTTATAAGGACAAAGTGTCTATAGAAAGCTCGTAAATAGGGTAATGTTTCAGAAACATCTCTCCACTCGCATAAAAGTAATGCTGATTCCAAGTATAAATAGAGTAAATATTATAAAAAATTAGTACCAAGTACTAAGACTTAGTGCTATAATGGTAAAAAACAAGTGAGGTGACTACCGGTATGAATCATCAATCAAAGGCAACCATCACGGCAATGGGGACGTATGTACCGGATCGAATATTAACGAATGCTGATCTGGAGAAATTGGTCGAGACAAGTGACGAATGGATTGTACAGCGTACAGGTATGAGAGAACGGAGAATTGCAGCTGAAGATCAGTTTGTATCTGACCTGGCTACAAAGGCTGTGGAAGATATGATACGCCGCTACCAAGTAAGTGTAGAAGACGTAGATATGATCCTTGTGGCTACAAGTACACCTGAATATGCTTTCCCAAGTACGGCATCCAGAGTACAGGCTAATCTTAAGATCCCACACACGGGTGTACTGGATTTAAATGCTGCATGCGCAGGTTTTACCTACGGATTACAGCTAGCCGACAGTCTGGTGACCAGTGGAATGTACCGCAAAGTACTGGTAATTGGAGCAGAGACATTATCCAAAATTACGGATTACACAGACCGCACGACTTGTGTACTGTTTGGTGATGGAGCGGGGGCCTTCTTGGTGGAGAGATCATCGGGTGCTGAAGGTGACTTTATGGCAGCCATATCAGGTACACATGGAGAAGGCGGTGTACATCTCTATAAGAGTGGTCTGTCTTCGGAGATGAATGGTGAGCCTTTACAGGGCGAAGGTTGTTTAGTTCAGAATGGGCGAGAGATTTATAAGTGGGCTGTACGGACGATTCCAGAGCAATTGGGTAAACTTATAACGAAAGCTGAATTAAGCCCTGACCAGATTGACTGGTTTGTCCCGCATAGTGCCAACATGAGAATGATTGAAGCTGTTTGCGAACGTGGTCCGGTTCCTTTGGAACGTACTTTAACCAGTGTCGAGTATCGGGGGAACACATCTGCTGCTTCCATTCCGCTTGCTTTACAGCTTGCAGTGGATGAAGGGAAATTGAAAGAAGGACAGAACGTAGCTCTCTTTGGCTTTGGCGGTGGTCTGACGTACGCAGGTCTGGTGCTGAAATGGGGCGTGCCAGACAAGGTTCAGGAATGAGTAACATCCGACGGTATGCAACACAAAAATAAATAGAGAACATAAAAGAGACCACCCAAACTTCATGCTGTCATGAAGAAGGTGGTCTCTTTAGTGGGTTAACTCGTTTCAAAAAAAGTGATATGATTGCATCTATTTTTTGTGTTAACCGGAATTGCTTAATCCCATAAATATTTTACGGCGTAAGCTTAGGCGCTTGGCGGTGATGTGTACCTTGTTCGTAGCTGTAAGCCAGCTTGATCAAGGTTCCTTCATCAAAGGCACGACCAAGGAATTCCATGCCTACTGGCAAACCATCGGTTGTGAAACCAGCAGGGACCGTAATCGCCGGGAAGCCGGAGAAAGGACTCAATCGGTTGTTACCACCAGAGTTTTGTCCTTCGCCAATAACACCAGCGGCCTGTGTGGACGTAGGATAGATGATGGCATCCAGGTTATTATCTGCCATAATTTTCAGCAGGGACTCACGTGTAACTTGGGTGCGTTTCAGAACGATGTCCTTGTATTCGGTAGTCTCGAGGGTTTGGCGTGCATCCCGGGTTTTCATGGATTGTTCTTGGGACTTATCAAACTCTCCGGAAGCGATGATCTCGGACAGACTGTGATATGGAGCTTCTGCACCCAATGAGTCCAGATAGTCATTCAACTGGAACTTGAATTCATATCCACTAAGGCTTGGGTACTTATTGATCTCAGTTAAGTTCGGGATAGAAATGGGAACTGCGGTAGCGCCCAGTGTCTTCAGTTCGTCCACAGCTGTGTTGATCACATCAGCAACGACTTTTTCTTCAGCTTTGGTACTTGGGATGAGTTCTGTGGCCACACCGATGCGTGCACCTTTCAGTCCGTTTACATCCAAGAAATCAGTGTAGCTGGAAGGGATTTTGCCAACCGCGTAAGCTGTAGCGACATCTTTTTTATCATATCCGGCTGTAGCATCCAACATGATTGCAGCGTCACTAACTGTACGGGCCATAGGTCCACCGACATCCTGTGTCAAAGCCAATGGGATAATACCTTCACGGCTGGACAGTCCAATGGTTGGACGGATACCCACAAGGCTGTTGAAGCTGGAAGGGATTCGGATCGAACCACCAGTGTCTGTACCCATACCGGCTGCAGCAAAGTTAGATGCAATGGCAGCACCTGTTCCACCGCTTGAGCCACCTGGATAATGGTCCAGGGCGTATGGGTTAAGCGTTTGTCCACCCAATGAGCTGGATGTCGTGATACCAAATGCGAATTCATGCAGGTTTGTTTTGCCCAAAATAATGGCGCCAGCTGCTTTGAGTTTCTTCACTTGTTCAGCATCATGAGCAGGGACTGAATGTTTCAGACAGATACAGCCTGCGGTTGTCGGCATGTCATTGGTATCAAAGTTGTCTTTCACTAAAATCGGAACGCCATGCAGAGGCCCGCGGGCACCTTGGGCTGCACGTTCTTCATCCAATTGCTCCGCAATTTGGAGTGCATCCGGGTTCAGGGTTAATACGGCGTTGATGCTTACACCTTGGTCATCGTATTTTTCAATGCGGTCCAGATATTTCTGAACCAGCTCTTTTGATGTCAGTTTTCCTTGCGTCATTGCGGCCTGGAGATCCATAATGGTTGCTTCCTCCAGGATAAACGGTTTTATGTAGTTATAAATGCGGTCTTTCAGTATGGAGAGGTCATTCTCGGTAAGTACAGCGTTTGGAAGGAAGAGGGAATCGGTATAACCTTTCATCAACCCCGCAGTGTTCAATGCACCAACAGCACCTGCGAAAGTGGCTTCATCCGGGACATCCTTAAATGATTCGGTAGTCGAATCCAGCTTGAGCCATTGTTGCAAGGCGACCGCAGCATCTTTACGTTGTACGGTTGTGCCGGAGAGCTTGTCCATGGTGAAAGGAACACCTGCAAGTGTTGCTGCTTCTTCCCATGGCCTTAACAAATGCTGCCGGAGTAGCTGGCGCTTTTCCTTTGGATACCGCAGCTACTGTTGTTTTACTCGTAGGCGTTGCCGTTGCAGCTGATGCCGAAGGCACCGTTCCTCCCCAAGTTGTGGCAACAACAGCTCCCGCCAGTAACAAAGCCCCACTTTTTTTCAATACAGATCCATGATAAGTCATGCATCCACGCTCCCTTCCTGTGTCTCATTGATGTGTGTTAGCAGCGATCCTGTTTCTATGCTTTTGACACATTGTATAGTTATGTTAGGTAATCTTACAAGGTTTATATTTATCCAAAAAAACGTATACATCAATACTTTACTGTGTTAATACTTATTCATGCTTCTGTTTACATGTACTCAGAAAAACTATTACATATTTTAATGTAAATAAATATAACATGAATTCGATATGTTGATTAAACATGAGGTTACAGGATGCGAGTACATTAGGAAGTAGAGATGACAGAGCATACCTTTAGTGTGAAATGATATAATGAAAAGATAGGAATAAAGAGCCATAACGTTCTACCAGAGAGGAAGAGATATGAAGTGAAGACATTGGTACTCGCAGAAAAACCATCTGTAGCACGCGAAATAGCCAGAGTTATGGGTGCGCGTGATAAACATAAAAGTTATATGGAAGGCCCAAAATATATCGTTACCTGGGCGCTTGGACATCTGGTTGGATTAGCTGAACCCGAGGATTACGACAAAAAGTATGCCACATGGAATCTGGAGGACCTGCCCATTCTGCCTGAGCGTACGAAATTGAAAGTACTTAAAGAGACCAACCATCAATATAAAGCCGTGCAGCAGTTGATGAAACGTCAGGATGTGGGCGAACTGGTCATTGCGACGGATGCGGCCCGTGAGGGAGAATTGCTGGCCCGTTGGATCATGCAGATGGCGGGGTGGAAAAAACCTTTTAAACGCCTGTGGATTTCATCCCAGACAGATAAGGCGATCAAAGACGGATTTGCTTCGCTGAAGCCAGGCAGTCAGTTCGACCGCCTCTATGAATCTGCACGTTGCCGGGCGGAAGCGGACTGGATGATTGGACTTAACGTGACCCGTGCATTAACCGTTCGTTTCAATGCGCAGTTATCAGCTGGACGTGTACAAACCCCGACATTAGGTATGATTATGGACAGGGAAAATGAAATTAACGGTTTCCGCTCACAGGAGTATGAGACGTTAACGGCAGATTTGGGAGGTTTTCAGGCTGTGTGGCGGGCAGCTGGAGGAGATTCACGAATTTTCGACCCTCAAGAAACGCAAGAATTGAAGAAACGGGTAGATGGGCGCAAGGGCACGATTGCCCAGGTGAAGAAAAGCGAGAAAGTGGAACCACATCCACTGGCATATGACCTGACGGAACTGCAACGGGATGCCAACCGGAAATATGGTTTCTCTGCAAAGCAAACATCAAATGTCCTGCAACGTCTGTACGAACAGCACAAGCTTGTGACATACCCACGTACGGACAGTCGATACCTGACTTCCGATATGACAGCAACGTTGAAAGAGCGGCTGGACAGTGTAGCCATTGGACCTTACGCATCGCTGGCACGTCCTTTGCTGCGCAAAAATCTGAATATCACCAAACGTATTGTGGATGACAGCAAAGTTACGGATCACCATGCGATTATCCCCACGGAGCAGACGGTGCTTCTGAATCAACTGAATCCAGAAGAACGCAAATTGTACGATCTGATTGTACGCCGTTTTATCAGCCTGTTCTATCCGGCAGCGAAGTACGATTCGGTTGCGATCACGGTTCAGGTGGGGAATGACTCCTTCCATGTTAAAGGTACAACGGTGAAAGAAAGTGGATGGCGTGAAGTATACGGCGGCGATTACAGCGATGATGACGATGACCGGGCTGACGATGCAGCAGACCATGAGCGTGCGCTTTTGCCAGATGTGCAGCAAGGACAGTCCGTGACGGTTCAGCGTTGTCATATTAAAAGTGGACGGACGATGCCGCCCAAACGATATACCGAAGCCGCTCTGCTTTCCCAGATGGAAAAGCATGGACTCGGCACTCCGGCTACACGTGCGGATATTATCGAGAAGCTGGTCAGTTCCGATACAATAGATCGTCAAGGGAACAGCATGCACCCAACCGGCAAAGGAAAACAGTTGATTGAACTGGCTGCCCCGCAGCTTCGTTCACCGGATCTGACCGCCCGCTGGGAAGCTGAACTGGAACGCATCGCTCGTGGGCAAGGGAAACCCGGACCGTTTCTGGATGGTATCCGATCCATGGCGAAAGAGCTGGTGTCTACGGTAAAAGGCAGTAAAGCGGAGTATAAGCCACATAATGTGTCGAATAGTCATTGCCCTGACTGTAATGCACGATTACTGGAGAAGAAAGGCAAGCGCGGCAAGTTTCTTGTATGTCCTACCGAGGACTGCGGGTATCGTCGTTCGGCAGAGAAGAGACTGTCCAACCGTCGTTGTGCGCAGTGCCACAAAAAGATGGAAATCAAAGAAGGCAAGGCGGGGTTATACGTACAATGTCTACCTTGTGGTATTACAGAAACGTTGGATAAGGACAAACAACATGTGAACAAACGCGATCAGCAAAAGCTGGTGAAACAATATGCTAAGCAGGAGTCCATCGGTTCCAATCTGGGTGAACTGCTGAAGGCGGCTATGGAGAAAAAGGGAGAGTAGCAAAACTCCAAATAAACTGATTGGGACTTTTCTACTTATCCATACCAAGTCGTATAAGATCCTCTGTTTTCAGGCAACGTAAGCCAAGGAGGTGATACCTATATGCCGCATAACAAACCAGAGAAAATCCATAACCAGCAAAACAAAGACAGTATTCGGGAAGAGAGTATCGCTGTGCGCCCGGACAAAGCAGCCAAAAGAGCACCAAGCCTGAACGGAATTCCAAAACAGGAGTCCTAGGTCAAAGTGAGGTAGCGTTTATACACCAATTTCCGGTTCCCTACCCGGTGCGTTGAACATGTCTCTGATGAGGACTATAATGGAGACAGGGAGATGTCCCGGGACAGGGGGATCGCTAGAATTATATGCAAACCGGACTTATATTGTGGTTTTTATTTATTAATGTAGTTGGTTATCTGGTGATGTCGGATGATAAGAGGCGTGCACAACAGCGTCGTGACCGTACACCTGAACGGACGTTATTCTTATTAGCATTTATAGGCGGTGCTTTGGGAGTCTGGATTGCGATGTATCGGAAAAGGCATAAGACTAAACATCCCAGCTTCACCATTGGCATTCCATTGTTGTTATTCTTGAATGCGGTAATCTATGGTTACTTTATTCAATGAACACATGCGTAACCGTTCATACTGTGGTTTCATATGTAAATTCATTCGTATAAATGGTTCATTGTGGCTCTGGAACGTTTAAGGAGTTATATGGTTTTGTTAGTTTATTACATGTCAGACCGAAGCTTGCTTCGCATGTTCTACATATAAAGGAAGGGACGGGATTCACATGTTATTTTCCAAAATATTAGTGGCTTATGATGGTTCCAAAGCTTCAAATAAAGCACTTGATCGTGCGATTGAGCTAGCGAAAGTGTCCCCAAATGCAGTACTGGATGTCATTCATGCTTTTGATTTCCCTCGTGTATTCATCGGTGAGGGGTTGGCTCCACTGCCACCTTCCCTTAATAATGACTACTACAATCTGGCGGTGCAGACGACAGATGAAGCGAAAGAACGAATTCAGGCTGCGGGTGTAACGGCCAATGTGGATCTGATTCAAGGAGCGGCTGCGGAAGTATTGCTTGATTTTGCCAAAGAAAATGATTCTGATATCATTATTATTGGTAGCCGCGGACTGGGTGGTATTCGGGAATTTGTCCTGGGTAGTGTCAGTCACAATGTGGTGCAGCATGCGCAGGTTCCAGTACTGGTCGTAAAATAATAATGGATGAAGTGTGTACGCACTGAAAAGCAGGAAGCCGGTTGTCTTCGAGAGATTGAAGAGGAGCCGGCTTTCTTTTATGGGATGAAATGGATGGTTAAGCGAATTTACAGAAGCAATTCCCGAACATTATATTTGTCAATATGTTAAATGTTCGTCTTTAAGTTGACATTAGCTGTAGGGGATTGTTAAAATGTTAGATGTGTCGATCAGGTAAGAATAAGGTCGAGTAGGAACGAAATATGTAATAAGAGATTACCAAAATGAACGAAGATAGTTTGATAGATATTTGCTCGTATAACGCCGGGAATAGGGCCCGGAAGTATCTACCCGGGAACCGTAAATTTCCGGACTACGAGGAGATACGGCTGAGAGTCGCATGCAACCAGATGCGGACAGCAAGCCCCTTTTGGCATGCCCAAATGAGGGATACGTATTTCTTGGAGTCCGGTGTCCGGAGAAAATGTGATGTTTTCGCGGGTAGCGGATTTTTTCATTTCACACGTAAATGAATTCATTAATACCAGATGTAATCAAAAAAGCTCAGACGGGAGTTGGATGTATTCATGTCACTGCAAGTCGCTGTAATTATGGGCAGCAAGTCGGATTGGGAAACGATGAAACATGCGTGCGAGGTGCTGGATGAATTGGAAATCGGATATGAGAAAAAAGTTGTCTCAGCTCATCGTACACCGGATTTGATGTTTGAATACGCAGAGCAGGCGATTGATCGGGGATTCAAGGTGATCATTGCAGGCGCAGGCGGGGCTGCACATCTACCCGGTATGGTAGCAGCCAAAACGATGCTTCCAGTCATTGGCGTTCCGGTTCAATCCAAAGCATTGAACGGCCTTGATTCCTTGTTGTCCATTGTTCAGATGCCTGGTGGTATTCCCGTCGCAACTGTGGCGATTGGCAAGGCAGGGGCAACGAATGCAGGATTGCTGGCTGCTCAAATGATCGGTGCTTTTGACCCGGATGTCCAACGCCGTTCTGAAGCTCGCCGAGAGCGCATCAAACAAGAAGTACTCGAAAGCAGTGAAGAACTATGAGTAGTACAGGGAATCAATCCAGTACGGCAGGAGAAGTACAGCATGTCCTGCTGCCCGGGAAGACAACCATCGGCATTCTTGGAGGCGGACAGCTCGGACGTATGATGACGCTCGCAGGAACGGCAATGGGTTATCGATTCGTTACTCTTGATCCCGCTGCGGATGCACCTTGTGGTCAAGTTGCTCGTCAGATTGAAGCTGGTTATGACGATGCCAAAGCTGCACTTGAACTGGCTCGGGAATGCGATGTCATTACGTATGAATTCGAAAATGTGGATGTAGAAGTCGCTGGGCTGCTCGAGCGTGAGTCCTACGTTCCGCAAGGAAGTGCGTTACTGTACACCACACAACATCGGTTACGTGAAAAACGTGCGATCGAAGCTGCTGGAGTAAGAGTCGCGCCTTATCGTGAGATCACAAGTGCGGATACGATGCTTGCTGCTGTTAGCGAACTTGGAGTGCCATGTGTACTGAAGACGGTGACTGGAGGCTACGATGGCAAAGGTCAACGGGTCATCCGGGAAGCAAGTCAGGCTGTTGCCGCATACGAAGAACTTGCAGCTACAGGTGCGGAACTGGTGCTGGAACAATTCATCAAGTTTGAATGCGAGATATCGGTCGTTGTAGCGCGTAGTACAAATGGGGAGATCAAAACGTTCCCGCCAGCGGAGAACATTCATGTGAACAACATTTTGCATGCTTCAATTGTACCGGCTAGAGTTGCTGCAGACATCCAGATTGAAGCACAGAAACTGGCAGCAGCGGTAGCAGAATCCATGAAGGCTGTTGGGCTGCTGGCTGTGGAACTGTTTGTAGCGGCGGATGGAAGACTGTACGTTAACGAACTGGCACCAAGACCGCATAATTCTGGTCACTATACGATGGAAGCTTGTGCGACTTCTCAGTTCGAACAACATATCCGTGCGATCTGCGGATTACCACTTGGGGACACTTCGTTATTGAGCCCGGTTGTTATGGTCAATGTGCTTGGAGAACATCTGGAGGGCATTATCGCAAGAACAGGGCAACCTGATGCAGAAGCGATAGACCTCGGTGTGATTCCCAAGCTTCACATATATGGTAAAACCGAAGCAAAAACAGGACGGAAGATGGGGCATGTGAATCTGCTCTGTCAGGATGTTGAAGAAGGATTGCAATGGATTGAACAAACTAACCTCTGGAGGAATACAAATTCATGATTGAACGTTATAGCAGACCCGAAATGAGAGCCATCTGGACCGAAGAGAACAAATTCCAATCGTGGCTGGAAGTTGAAATTTGTGCATGTGAGGCATGGGCCGAACTGGGTGTAATCCCTAAGGAAGAAGCAGCATTGCTTCGTCAGAACGCATCTTTTGACATCGATCGCATCTATGAGATTGAACAGGAAACACGTCATGACGTTATCGCATTTACACGTACGGTATCTGAAAGTCTGGGTGCGGAGCGGAAATGGGTGCACTACGGACTGACTTCCACAGATGTCGTGGATACGGCTCTGGGTTATGTACTGCGTCAAGCGAATGAGATTTTGGAAAAGGATATCGTGAATTTCATTGAAATTCTTCGTGAAAAAGCACTGGCTTATCAGCACACACCAATGATGGGACGTACGCACGGTGTACATGCAGAGCCAACAACATTTGGACTGAAAATGGCATTGTGGCATGAAGAGATGAAACGGAACCTGGAGCGTTTCCGTCATGCAGCAGACAATGTACAATACGGAAAAATCTCAGGCGCAGTTGGAACATACGCGAACATCGATCCGTTTGTTGAAGAGTTTGTCTGCGAGAAGCTGGGCACGAAGCCTGCGCCGATCTCAACCCAAACATTACAACGTGACCGTCATGCGGAATATATGGCTACACTGGCGTTGATCGCAACGTCCCTGGACAAATTTGCTACAGAGGTACGTGCACTGCAGAAGAGTGAATTCCGTGAAGTGGAAGAAGCTTTTGCAAAAGGTCAAAAAGGATCTTCCGCGATGCCGCACAAGCGTAACCCAATTGGTAGTGAAAACATCTCGGGTTTGTCCCGCGTTATTCGCGGACACATGGTATCCGCATACGAGAACGTAACACTCTGGCATGAGCGCGACATCTCACATTCTTCCGTAGAACGTATCATTCTGCCGGATGCTACGATGCTGCTGAACTACATGCTGAACCGTTTTGGTAACATCGTGAAGAACCTGACGGTATTCCCTGAAAACATGAAACGTAACATGGAGCGTACCTTCGGCGTGCCATTCTCCGGCCGCGTAATGACAAAGCTGATCGACAAAGGCTTCAGCCGCGAGCAAGCATACGATACCGTTCAACCACGTGCGATGCAAGCATGGGAAGAACAACGTCAATTCCAGGATATCGTGAAATCCACACCGGAAATCACGGAAGTGCTGAACGAAGAGGAAATCGCAGATGCGTTCAACCCATCATGGCACTTGAAGCACGTAGACACGATCTTCAAAAAGCTTGGCTTGAACGACTAATATATAAGGCTTTGAATTATTCTACTCCCTAAAAGTATAGGTTGATTATGTGTTCACGCTGGAACGGAGAAGGCAGAAAAAACCTGAAGAAGCAAAGCGCTCGCCTTTATCCCCGGATTTTCACTTTGCAAAAGTGGAATCAAAAAATCTGGGGATAACAGCGATCGGAAGGTTGTTCTGCATTCGGAGTGGACCCGCGTGAAGAGGGGAATTGGACGTATACTTTACATCTCCTGAAAGAAGGTGAGCCCATGGCACTGTCCACTGCGGCAGATCTCGTTAAAGCACCTCTGTTATATAAAGGAAAAGTACGTGAATTGTACGATCTGGGTGAACATTTTCTGATCGTGGTTACCGACCGAATCTCGGCATTTGATTACGTGCTGGACCCGGCAGTTCCCGAGAAAGGAAACGTACTGAACAAACTCAGCAGTTTCTGGTTTGAACTGACAAGTAGCATGATGGAGAATCACGTGGTTCATACCGATGTGAATCAACTGGGTGACCTCATCACAGACCCTGAATTGCTCAAAGACCGCATCATGGTAACCCGCAAAGCAGAACGCATTGATATTGAATGTGTCGTGCGTGGATACATCACGGGTGGGGGATGGAGACAATACGAGACAAGCGGTGAAGTGAATGGCATTAAACTGCCTGATGGACTTCGCAAAAACGCCAAGCTCGAAGTTCCCATTTTCACCCCGGCAGCCAAAAACGATGTTGGTCACGATGAGGACATCCCAATGGATCGCATGAAAGAACTGGTGGGAGACGGACTTGCAATGGAGCTTCAGGAAAAAAGCTTGCGCCTGTATGAATTCGCCCGCGATTACTGTGATCAACGTGGCATCATTCTGGCAGATTGCAAATTCGAGTTTGGCATCGTGGATGGCAAGGTCATCCTGATTGACGAAATCTTCACCCCAGATGCTTCACGCTTCTGGGCCAAAGAGAATTATGAACTCGACATCGAGATCGACAGCATGGATAAAGAGCCAGTGCGCACCTACCTTGCCGGAACCGATTGGGACAAGAACAGCAAACCCGATCCACTCCCACAAGAGGTAGTTGAGGCAACAACCGCAAGATACGTCGATATTTATAACCGTTTAACGAAATAATAAAGTTTAACGTTTGAGGAAGCTAACGTTTGAGCAAGAGCTATGGGAAAGTTTACCTTTCGATCGCTGTTGCCCCCGGAATGTTTTGATTGGAATCCTTTTTTCAAAAGGAAACATTCCGGTTGCAAAGGCGAACGCTTACGCTTCTCCAGCTCAAATCTTTCCCTCCGCCAGTGTTCAAACTGGTGGGTGAGGCAATTAAAACCAAAGACTTCTATTAAACAGGAACTCTATAAATAGTAAAACAGTAGAGTTACTCATGTAACTTAAAGACCATTCACTGGTTTCCAGTAATGGTCAGTCTAGACCATTACACACCGTGCAACGTAAAGGTTTGGGCCTTTAAAAAACGTCGCATGGACTAGCGGAGGGGCGGAATTGTTCTTAAAGGAGCGATAGCGTTCGCCTTTGTCCCCGGGTTTTGACCGCACAGCGGTTCAAAACCCGGGGACAACAAGCGACCGGAAGAACAATCCGCCCCGGAGCAAGCTCCAAAAGTCACTTTTTTTAACAGCATAAAGCATTTATCCCGTTCATTACTGAGGAGGAACATAAGGATCATGATCAAAGCAACCGTATATGTCACTATTAAGCAAAGTGTACTCGACCCGCAAGGCGTAGCTGTTCAAGGAGCCCTGCATTCAATGGGATTCAACGAAGTGGAAAGTGTACGGATCGGTAAAGTCATGGAACTGAACCTAGCTACAACAGATCGTGCGGAAGCGGAGAAACGATTGAAAGTCATGTGTGAAAAGCTGCTGGCCAACACCGTTGTTGAAGATTACCGCTACGAATTGGAGGGTTAATCTCATGAAATTTGCAGTTCTTGTGTTCCCTGGCTCCAACTGCGACATCGACTGTTACAAGGCAGTGGAAGATGCGATTGGACAAGAGGTTGATTATGTATGGCACACGGCTACAGATCTTTCGGCTTATGATTGTATTTTAGTTCCGGGTGGTTTCTCTTATGGTGACTACTTGCGTTGCGGAGCGATTTCCCGCTTTGCACCGGTAATGAACGAGGTAGCGAAAGCTGCTGAACAAGGTAAATATATTTTGGGTATTTGCAACGGATTCCAGATCCTGACGGAAGCGGGATTGCTTCCAGGTGCATTGATCCGTAACACTTCCCTGAAATTCCGTTGTCACGATACGGTTTTGAAAGTGGCGAACGCAGATACACCATTTACACGTGACTATGCACCCGGCGAAGAGATTATTATCCCGATTGCTCACGGTGAAGGCAACTATTATTGCGACGAGGAGACGCTCGCGAGTCTGCAAGCGAACAACCAGATCGTATTTACGTATGGTACCAACCCGAACGGTTCCCTGGGTGATATTGCAGGAGTCTGTAACGAGGCTGGAAACGTGGTCGGCATGATGCCGCATCCAGAGCGTGCAGTGGATTCACTGTTTGGTTCGGAAGACGGCAAACGTATGTTTACATCTATTTTGAAAGCATGGAGGGATCGGCATGACGCAGCAGCTATCCGCTAAGGAACCGACAGCAGAACAAGTCGCAGAACATAAACTTTACGCACAAATGGGCGTATCTGACAGCGAGTATGAGCTGATCTGTGAGTTCATGGGGCGCAAGCCAAACTACACGGAAATTGGTGTGTTCAGCGTAATGTGGTCCGAGCATTGTGCTTATAAAAACTCCAAGCCATTGCTGCGCCGTTTCCCAACCACTGGACCACGTGTCCTGATGGGACCTGGTGAAGGTGCCGGTATCGTCGATATCGGTGATAACCAGGCCGTTGTATTCAAAATTGAAAGCCATAACCATCCTTCCGCGGTTGAGCCTTATCAAGGTGCGGCAACGGGTGTGGGCGGCATTATCCGTGATATTTTCTCCATGGGCGCAAGACCGGTTGCCTTGCTGAACTCCCTTCGTTTTGGCAAGCTGGAGAGTGATCGCGTTAAATATTTGTTCGAACATGTTGTAGCGGGTATTGCTGGATACGGTAACTGTATCGGTATTCCTACGGTTGCGGGCGAAGTGATGTTTGATGAGAGTTATGAAGGCAATCCGCTGGTTAACGCCATGTGTGTGGGTCTGATTGATCATGACAAGATCCAGCGCGGCGTAGCTAAAGGTGTAGGTAACCCGGTGTACTATGTGGGCCCGCCAACAGGCCGGGATGGTATTCATGGAGCAACCTTTGCATCGGTTGAACTGACGGAAGAATCCGAGTCTCAACGGACAGCGGTTCAGGTCGGTGACCCGTTTATGGAGAAACTGGTAATGGAATCTTGTCTGGAATTGATCGACACGGGAATCGTGCTCGGAATTCAAGATATGGGTGCTGCGGGTCTAACATGTTCGAGTGCAGAGATGGCAAGTAAAGCGGGTAACGGTCTGGAATTGTATCTGGATCAGGTACCACAACGTGAAGAAGGCATGACGCCTTACGAGATGATGTTGTCTGAGTCCCAAGAACGTATGTTGTTTGTCGTTGAGCCGAAGGATGAGGCACAGGCGATGGAAATCTTTGAACGTTGGGGCGTAATCTGTGCAAAAGTCGGTAAAGTAACGGATGACGGACGTCTGAAATTGATTCACCACGGCGAAGTGGTCGGAGATATGCCGGTAACGGCTTTGGTGGACGAATGCCCAGTGTATGACAAACCTTCTTCTGTACCTGCTTATTATGAGCAAAGTGCTTCCATCGACACGCTTCGTTACGACGAAGTGTCGGATCTCGGCGGAGCGTTGAAACAAGTATTGGCTTCACCAACAGTAGCAAGTAAAAAATGGGTGTATGATCAATATGACTACATGGTGCGTACAAGCACTGCCGTTCGTCCAGGTTCGGATGCAGCCGTAGTTACGATTCGTGGTACACGCAAAGGTCTCGCGATGACAACGGACTGTAATGGACGTTATGTGTATCTTGATCCTGAAGTTGGTGGCCGGATTGCCGTAAGTGAAGCAGCGCGTAACATTGTATGTTCCGGTGCAGAGCCGCTGGCGATCACGGACAACCTGAACTTTGGTAACCCGGAGAAGCCGGATATTTTCTGGCAAATGGAGAAAGCGGTAGACGGTATGGCAGAAGCTTGCCGTGTGCTGGATACGCCGGTTATCGGTGGTAACGTAAGTCTGTATAACGAAAACGCCAAAGGCTCCATCTATCCAACGCCAGTTGTCGGTATGGTAGGTCTCGTTCATGATACGGATCATATCACGACACAAGCATTCAAGTCCGAAGGTGATGTTATCATCCTCCTCGGTGAAACAAAAGCTGAACTGGGTGGCAGCGAACTGCAATACGCGGTTCATGGTCAGACGGAAGGTCGTCCACCAGAATTGAACTTGCAAACGGAAAAAGCGTTGCTCAGCACGGTGCTGGAAGCTATTCAATCCGGTCTCGTTCGCTCTGCACATGACTTGTCTGAAGGCGGCTTGGCTGTTGCACTCGCAGAGTCTTGTATCAGCGGTAACGTAGGAGCACAGGTGAACGTGGAGACTGCATTGCGTGCAGATCACGCCCTGTTCAGTGAGAGCCAATCCCGTATCTTGTTGTCGGCTACGCCAGAGCAAGCGGGTAAACTTGAAGCATTTGTACGTGAGCGCGGTGTACCTGTAGCTGTTATTGGACGTGTAGAAGGAAGTAACCTGACGATTGAATTGAACGGAACATCAGCCGTGAGCGAACCTGTAGGAGGTTTGGCTCAGGTCTGGGAGGATGCGATTCCATGTCTCATGAACTGACGACAGGACCATTGTGGACAGGCGATTATTATAATGAAGGGTCCGGCAAGGAAGGACTCGACAAATTGAAGGAAGAATGCGGCGTGTTCGGGGTGTTCAGACACCCTGACGCGGCTTCGCTCTCCTATTATGGACTGCATGCGCTGCAACATCGGGGCGAAGAAAGTGCAGGCATGTGTGTGAGTGATGGCAGCCAGTTTAACTATCATCGCGGCATGGGTCTGGTGAAAGAAGTGTTCACCAAAGATCTGATGCAGACGTTGACCGGGGATATTTCCATTGGACATGTCCGTTATTCAACAAGTGGTGACAGTAAACTGACGAACGCACAGCCATTGGTATTCAAATACCGTGATGGTGATCTGGCAGTAGCAACCAACGGAAACATTGTGAATGCACCAACGATCCGGCGTGAGCTGGAGCAGAGCGGTTCCATTTTCCAAACAACAAGTGATACCGAGGTTATTGCGCATCTTATTGCACGATCCTCCAAAGGGCTTGTGGAAGCGGCAAAAGAGGCATTCCAGCGCATTGTGGGCGGTTATGCGTTTCTGATCATGACCAACGACAAGCTGCTTGTGGCATCCGATCCGCATGGACTTCGTCCGTTGACGATGGGTAAGCTGGGAGATGCGTATCTGTTTGCATCCGAGACGTGTGCACTGGAAACAATCGGCGCAGAGTTGATTCGTGATATTGAGCCAGGTGAATTGCTTGTGCTGGATGCAGATGGTCTCCACGAGGATCGCTTTGATCATCACAAACACCGCAAGGCATTATGCGCGATGGAATATATTTATTTTGCCCGTCCGGATAGTGATATGAATGGTACGAACCAGCATGCTGCTCGTAAACGGATGGGAAGCCGTATGGCGATTGAGTCGTTTGTGGATGCGGACTTGGTTACGGGGGTACCAGATTCCAGCATCTCGGCAGCAATTGGATACGCTGAACAGACAGGTATTCCGTATGAGATGGGTATGATCAAGAACAAATACACCGGACGTACGTTTATCCAGCCAAGCCAGGAATTGCGGGAGCAGGGCGTAAAGATGAAGCTGAGCGCTGTGCGTCGCGTCGTGGAAGGCAAACGTGTGGTCATGATTGACGACTCGATCGTACGGGGAACAACCTCCCGTCGGATCGTGAACATGCTGCGTGACGCTGGAGCTACCGAGGTTCATGTGCGTATTACATCTCCACCTTTCAAAAACCCGTGTTTCTACGGTATTGATACGCCTGACAGCCGTGAATTAATTGCTTCACAGTTGTCGGTGGAAGAAATTTGCCGTGAAATTAATGCGGACTCCCTGGAGTTCCTCAGTCCGGATGGACTGATTGCATCGATTCAGGGAGATAATCAGGATGATCCTAAAGGCGGACTATGTCTCGCATGTTTTGATCATGATTACCCAACCCGCCTCGACTTCGGCGGCGAGGAAAAATTCGGCTGTAGCTGTTAGCCCTATAGCCCCGCATTGCGGAGCAACAGGGGCCCAGGAAGCGGTGCGAAGCCAGCTGCCCCCGGGCCTAGCCCGAGCCCTTAAGCCCCGCTTTGCGGAGCAATAGGGGTCAGGGCAGCCAGGCGAAGCAGCTGCCCAGCGGGCTTGCCCGCAGCGTAGCTGAGCGGGGTTCGCCGACCGATGGCTTGCAGCCAACGGAATCGGCGAACAATCCCGCAAGATCACGCACGAATCAACCATAGCAAGATCACACCAGCCACCTCTGCACCGCTTTTTTGGCGGGTGTCCAGAGGGCCTGCCAAGGTCCTATGGGGTCCTCCCGGGCGGGAGGATTTAGGTGGGGCGAAAAAAAAGGAGATGATTCCACTTGTCTGAAGCATATAAAAAGGCCGGCGTCGATATCGCGGCAGGTAATGAAGCGGTTGAACGGATGAAAAAACACGTGAAGCGTACCTTCCGTCCGGAAGTGATGACGGATCTGGGTGGATTCGGTGCCCTGTTCGGTTTGAACAAAGATAAATACGATGAGCCGGTGCTTGTATCCGGTACGGATGGTGTAGGCACCAAGCTGAAAATTGCATTTGCCATGGACCGTCACGATACCATCGGAATCGACGCGGTAGCGATGTGTGTGAACGACATTGTGGTACAGGGTGCAGAACCACTTTTCTTCCTTGACTATCTGGCATGTGACAAAGTCATTCCTGAGAAGATCGAAGCTATTGTTGCGGGTATCGCTGAAGGCTGTCATCAATCTGGTTGTGCGCTGATCGGTGGCGAGACGGCGGAGATGCCGGGCATGTACAGTGAAGGCGAATACGATATTGCCGGATTCACGGTAGGCATCGTGGACAAAGCAAAGATCATCAACGGTACAACCATCGCACCTGGCGACACAGTGATCGGACTTGCCTCCAGCGGTGTGCATAGTAACGGATTCTCGCTGGTACGCAGACTTTTGTTGGAAGATGCGGGACTTGATCTGCATGATGAAGTAGCGGAACTGGGCGGTAAGCTGGGTGATTCCCTGCTGGAACCTACGAAGATCTATGTTAAACCCCTGTTGTCCCTGTTGGAAAAGGTAAAAGTTAAAGGCATGGCACACATTACAGGTGGTGGCTTCATCGAGAATATCCCACGTATGTTGCCGAGCAACGTAAATGTGGATATTGACTACGGATCTTGGCCGATCCTGCCAATCTTCAACCTGTTACAGGAAAAGGGTGCTGTCTCGAACCGTGACATGTTCACCACATTTAACATGGGTGTAGGGCTTGTACTGGTGGTTAACGAAGCAGATGCAGCGGAAGCTCTACAACAATTGAAATCATCTGGTGAAGAAGCGTACATCATTGGCCGTGTTACCGAAGGAGATGCGCGAGTAACCTTCACGGGAGCGGATGTTTAATGGCGAACTACCGCATAGCTGTATTTGCCTCGGGTGAAGGGACTAACTTTCAGTCATTGGTCGATGCAGTACGGAACGGTGGGCTGAATGCATCCGTAGATCTGCTCGTGTGTGATAAACCGTCTGCACGTGTTGTGCAGCGGGCACAGGACGCAGGCGTGGAATGTCATCTGTTTACTCCGAAAAATTATGCTTCCCGTGAAGCCTATGAGGCAGAGATCGTGGAAGTGCTTGAATCCAAAAAGATCGACCTGGTCGTTCTTGCCGGATATATGAGATTGCTGACTTCTGTTGTGGTGGATCGTTACGCAGGGCGGTTGATCAACATACATCCTTCCTTGCTACCGGCATTTGCAGGTAAGGACGCGATTGGACAGGCATTGGAATACGGTGTGAAAGTTACGGGTGTGACCGTGCACTTTGTGGACGGAGGCATGGATACCGGACCGATTATTGCTCAACATCCGGTTCCCATTTTGCCAGAGGATACGCCTGAGTCAATCAGCCGTTCCATTCATGCAGCCGAACAGCAGTTATACCCCGAAGTTGTTTCCTGGTTCGCCCAAGGTCTGGTTCAGTTAGACGGACGTCACGTCACTGTTAACAAGCCGGTTTAATATAAGTTGAATTTTTTTACACATTAACGGAGAGGACAGAAAAAACCTGAAAAAGCGAAGCGTTCGCCTTTATCACCGGATTTTCCCTTTAAGAAAAGGGAATCAAAAAATCTGGGGATAACAGCGATTGGAAGGTTGTTCTGTCATTGGAGTGTCCCGTGTAAACATCTTGGTTCAACTTCTATAACAGAAGTCGAATATTGGTACGCATTTTGTGATATTTCTCGGGAAATAAATCGGCTGTGTTTCGTCAGGAAACGCGAAGCCATGGGACATTAAAGGAGGAGCATATTGTGAGTATCAAAAGAGCGCTGGTCAGCGTATGGGATAAAACAGGCATCGTGGACTTTTGCCGCGAGCTGTCGCAAATGGGAGTGGAGATTATTTCGACAGGAGGTACAAGCAGCCTGTTGTCGAAGGAAGGCGTACCTGTCATCGGAATTTCGGATGTGACCGGGTTCCCGGAAATCATGGACGGACGTGTCAAAACATTGCATCCGGCAGTGCATGGTGGGTTGCTGGCTGTTCGTGACAGCGAAGAGCATAAGCGCCAGATGGAAGAGAACGGACTGGATTATATCGACCTCGTTGTCGTGAACCTGTACCCCTTCCAAGATACCATCGCTAAACCGGATGTGACGTACGAAGACGCGATCGAGAACATTGATATAGGTGGTCCAACCATGCTTCGTTCTGCTGCCAAAAACCATGCTTTTGTTAGTGTTGTTGTTGACACAGCAGATTACAGCCAAGTGCTGGAGGAAGTGCGCAACGATGGAGATACCACTCTCGAAACTCGCAAACGGCTTGCGGCAAAAGTGTTCCGCCATACAGCGGCTTACGATGCAGTTATTTCTGACTATCTCTCTAACCTGAACGGCGATCCGTTGCCAGAGCGTCTGACGGTTACTTACGAAAAACTCCAGGATTTGCGTTACGGCGAAAATCCACATCAGCAGGCGGCATTCTACCGCAAACCGCTGGCTGCTCAAGATACGTTGACAACCGCCGAGCAATTGCATGGCAAAGAGTTGTCTTACAATAACATCAACGATGCGAACGCAGCATTGCAGATTGTCAAAGAGTTTGAAGAACCGGCGGTTGTCGCCGTTAAACATATGAACCCATGCGGCGTGGGTATTGGTGCAAGTATCTATGAAGCCTACAGCAAAGCATATGCTGCAGATCCAACGTCTATCTTTGGTGGCATTGTGGCAGCGAACCGCATTATCGACAGCGATACAGCGGGCAAATTGAGCGAGATTTTCCTGGAAATCGTACTTGCCCCTGACTTTACACAAGAGGCACTCGATATCCTGACGAAGAAGAAAAACATTCGTTTGCTCAAAACAGGCGAACTGAATGCTGCTCGTAAACGGGAGAGCCAATTCGTGGTAACGTCTATCGACGGCGGCATGATCGTGCAACAGTCCGATGTACACTCCATTGAAGCGAGCGAGTTGAATGTTGTAACCGATCGTGCACCATCGGAAGAAGAACTGAAACAGCTCTTGTTTGGCTGGAAAGTAGTTAAACACGTGAAATCCAACGCGATTGTACTTGCTGCGAATGACATGACGGTAGGTGTGGGGGCTGGACAAATGAATCGTGTGGGTGCAGCCAAAATTGCGATTGAGCAAGCGGGCGAGCAAGCAAAAGGTGCTATTCTGGCATCTGATGCGTTCTTCCCAATGGGTGATACGCTGGAACTGGCTGCAAAAGCCGGAATTACAGCAGTGATCCAACCTGGTGGTTCGATCAAAGATGAAGAATCCATCAAAGTAGCCAATGAATACGGAATTGCTATGGTCTTCACAGGCGTTCGTCACTTCAAACACTAGAACGAAAAAGGTTTAATAAGGGGTGTCGCCAGTCATACTTATGACTTATGGTACACCCCCTCTTTTTTAGGTTTTTTAATACGCGATAGCGTAACAAATCCAGTTATGCACGGAGGGGGAACAGAACGAATGGATATTCTGGTAGTAGGCGGCGGTGGCCGGGAGCATGCAATCATCTGGGCGCTGGCAAAGAGTCCAAAGGTAGATAAGATTCACTGTGCACCGGGAAATGCAGGTATTGCTCAGCTCGCTGAGTGTCATGCCATTGCGGTAAATGAATTCGATAAACTAACGGCTCTTGCTGTAGTGCTTAAAGTGGGATTGGTGGTTATTGGTCCGGATGATCCGCTTGCGGATGGGATCGTGGATGCATTTGATTCGACAGGTATTCCGGTATTCGGACCTCGTCGCAATGCAGCAGAGATCGAAGGAAGTAAAACGTTCATGAAGGACCTGCTGCACAAATACAACATTCCAACCGCAGCCTATGAAAAATTCGACAACTACGAACAAGCTCAAGCATACCTGAATGAGCAAGCAATTCCGGTTGTCATCAAGGCAGATGGACTGGCAGCGGGCAAAGGTGTGACGGTAGCTTATTCGCGTGAAGAGGCTGATCAGGCACTTCGCAGTATCATGGTGGACAAAGTGTTTGGTGAAGCAGGAGCCAAAGTGATCATTGAAGAATTCCTCGCAGGTCAGGAAATGTCCATTTTGGCTTTTGTCGATGGGGAGACGGTTCGTCCGATGGCGGCAGCACAGGATCACAAACCTGTATTCGACAATGACCAAGGGCCAAACACAGGCGGTATGGGTACATACTCACCTTTGCCACATATCTCTGCTTCTATTATTGAGGAAGCCGTGGAGACGATCATTAAACCAACTGCTAAAGCGATGGTGTCCGAGGGACGTCCATTCCAGGGCGTATTGTTTGCCGGACTGATGATCTCACCAGATGGTAAACCCAAAACGATTGAGTTCAACGCGCGTTTTGGTGATCCCGAAACACAGGTCGTATTGCCACGCCTGAAGAGTGACTTGTTCGATATCTTCTGGGCAACCGTTCATGGCAAGCTGGCAGACATTGAAATTGAATGGAGCGATGATGCCGCAGTATGTGTGGTACTTGCTTCAGGAGGTTATCCGGGTCCTTATGCCAAAGGCGTAGTCATTGAAGGTCTGGATCAAGTGCAAGATGCCGTGGTATTCCACGCAGGTACAGCGCGTAGTGAAGCAGGAGACTGGATCACCAATGGTGGACGGATCCTGGGCGTAGTTGGCCTTGGTGCGGATATTGCCGAAGCTAGAAACAAAGCCTATGAACAGGCGGAGCGTATCCATTTTGATGGTAAACATCAGCGGACGGATATTGCTGCCAAAGCACTCGTATAGAATGAATATAAGAGCCCGTAAAGATGTATACCGGAAAGGTATTTGCATCTTGCGGGCTCTTTGCTACGTATATAGATGTATCTTGTGCATACGGCCGGACTTGTCCATACGGAAAAGAATATGGGAAAGATACGAAACAGGATTAAATCAGGGAGATCAGGCATGTTTAATGCCCTAAAGTAAAGGGTAGTATTTTTATAAATTGGACTATACTAAACATGTGAACAATATCACATTATGAGGTAATATCAATCATATTATATAAAGTACGTAACATACATAGAGACTAATTTGTGAACATTATACTGTAAGCTTGTGGCAAACCATAACGTGCAACTGGATGGTTGAGCGGGAAACATGGTATACTTTTCGGAAACAGGAATGAGTACGAGGGGAGGTGGATATCTATTGGGTAGGCGATATTGTAAATTGTCCAAATGGCGAATCTAGGTGGAGTTAAGCGAGGAACAATTGACAGCATGAGGGGTAACCCGATTTGAATGAAGAAGTTTCTGCATGTCATTGACTTCATCTTGAATTCCTGTTTTGTATTTTACAAGGTCAAACACGTAGGACATATACAAATATGATCATTATTCGATTTCATATAAGGCATACGCCATGATGAACGACAAACAGCGCATGAATGGTTAACGTAATTAACGGATCACGCTGTAACTATCTCTGGAGGTGAATCCCTGAGAACCGGGGAAATCATTGGACATAATTACCATATTGAATATCGCTTTACTTATTATCTTGATTGCATTGACTGCATTTTTCGTAGCATCGGAATTTGCTGTAGTCAAAATTCGTACATCAAGAGTGGATCAACTGGTCGCGGAAGGCAATAAAAAGGCAGTACTCGCCAAAAAAGTTGTCTCGGACCTGGATTATTATCTGTCAGCCTGTCAGCTCGGTATTACGGTCACTGCTCTAGGACTGGGTGCACTCGGAAAACCGACGGTTGAGAGATTGTTATATCCGATATTCAATTATTTAGACGTACCTGCTTCAATCTCGTCGATTGCTTCTTATGCGATTGCCTTTATACTCGTTACGTTCTTGCACGTGGTTATTGGTGAGATGGCACCCAAAACATTGGCGATTCAGTTTTCGGAAAAACTGACGTTGATGCTCTCCCCTTCGCTATACTGGTTTGGTAAAGTCATGTACCCATTCATCTGGGCGCTTAATGGAGCCTCCCGTGTTCTTCTGCGGGGATTCGGTGTAAAGCCTGCCAAACATGATCAAGCCTACTCGGAGGACGAGATCAAAATCATCATGAACCAGAGTTATGAAGGTGACGAGAACAACAAGACCAAGCTTTCTTATCTGGAAAATGTATTTGTGTTCGACGAACGTGATGCCAAAGACATCATGGTGCCGCGTACGGAACTGGTGACATTAGATCAGGATATGACCTATGACGATATTATTCCTATATTGGATGAACATAACTATTCACGTTACCCTGTCATCGAGGATGGGGACAAGGACCGCATTATCGGCGTTGTGAATGTAAAAAAGATTTTGCCTGACATGGTTGCTGCAAGATCGTATCAGCTGAGCGAGTTCGTTCGTGAGATCCCGTTCGTTTCCGAAGTTACAAGTATCCAGGATGCGATGATTAAAATGCAGCAGGAACGTGTACACATGGCTGTAGTCGTGGATGAATACGGCGGCACCTCGGGAATCATTACGATGGAGGATATTCTGGAGGAGCTTGTCGGTGAGATTCGTGATGAATTCGATGCTGATGAGGTGGCCGATATTCAGGAGACCGGAGAGAATCAATATCTCATCAACGGCCGGGTACTTTTGGATGAGGTGGAGCGGCAGTTCGGGCTTAGCTTTGAAGGGAATGAAGAGATGGATACCGTGGCTGGATGGATCCAATACCAGAAGGGTGTAGGTGTGGAAAAAGGCGACACGGTAGAACACGGTGATTATGTCTGGACCGTTGTGGACACCGAGAACTATCACATTAAACAAGTTCTTCTGGAGCGGGTAAACGGCGCGCAGGTTGAGGAAGCTACAAGCGATCTGGCGTGAAGTGGGTTGATTCGATCATGACTGTAATCTAGGGTTTGTTTGCCTATTTGGCTACTGCCCTCAGAATTTAAAGCGTTTTGGCAACGTACGTAACAGTGTAGGGGACGGAATCGATTCTGAAGAAGCGTAGCGTTCGCGTTTGCAAACCAATTTTAAACCTTTGAAAACAACAATCAGGAAAATTTGGAGGCAATGGCGATCGGAAGAACGAGCCGTCACCGGAACGTCACTCGTGCAACCTTAATATAAATTTTACTTGGAGGTGAATCCCTCAAACCTGAGGGAAATCATTGGACGGAATAATAGCCTTGAATTTATTTTTAGTAGCCGTATTTATAGGTCTGACAGCCTTTTTCGTTGGAGCCGAATTTGCAATTCTTAAAGTACGGATGTCCCGAATCGATCAATTGATCTCGGAAGGGAACAAAAAGGCAGTACTGGCCAAAAAAGTGGCGCACAACCTGGATTATTATCTGTCAGCATGTCAATTGGGGATTACCATCACGGCGCTCGTATTGGGAGCCTTGGGTGAACCTACCGTTGAGAAAATGCTGCATCCGCTCTTTGAGCGCATGGAAGTGCCGGCGGCGTTGTCCACCGTGCTTTCCTACGGTATCGCTTTGGCGATCATTACGTTCCTGCACGTAGTTATTGGTGAATTGGCACCCAAAACACTGGCGATTCAATTTGCAGAGAGAATGACGCTGTTGTTGGCACCACCACTGTACTGGTTCGGTAAAATCATGAATCCGTTCATCTATGCGCTGAATGGAGCTGCTCGTCTGTTGCTTGGCATATTTGGTGTAAAACCTGCCGGGCATGATACCGTTCACTCCGAAGAAGAGCTGAAGCTGATTATGGCACAGAGTTATGAGAGTGGCGAGATCAACCAGACCGAGCTGGACTATCTCAAAAACATTTTTGCTTTTGATGAGCGTTTGCTTCAGGAGATCATGATTCCAAGAGATAAAATCGTTACTTTAAATAAGGAAATGCCGCTTGATCAGATCATTGAAACGCTGAATCGACACGAATACACGAGATACCCTGTTATTGCGAATGGGGATCAGGCTCATTTTGTTGGCTTCATTAACACGAAAGAAATGCTGACGAGTGTAGCAGCGGGCAGAGACTTCAATATGGAGACATTTGTTCACAATACGCCGAGTTTCTCCGAGCGTTCTCCAATCAAGGATGTACTGATCCAGATGCAGCAGAGCCGTGTACACATTGCAACCGTGAAAAACGAGGCAGGTGCTACGGTAGGTATGGTTACGATGGAGGATATCCTTGAAGAGATTGTCGGAGATATCAAGGATGAATACGAGCATAAAGATTTGGTGAATCCACCCAAAAGAATGAAACTGGTTTAAGAAGCAGCAATACAAAAGTGATACAGAAATACGAAGCAACCTAATCAATCGTTATAACGCTAAGCAGGTTCCCGGAGTGATCGGGGCCTGCTTTTTGTATTAAATCTTAATTTTAAAATAAAAGCTTGCATATTGAGGTCCAATGGATTAATATAAATTTAAAGAATCTTAACTTAAAGATAAATAACAAAAAGCAATAAATAAAAGAAGCAAAAACAACCTATGATACAACTAAAACCAAGGGAGTGGAGATTATGTTCAGAACTTCAGGAATTCATCATATTACAGCTTTTGTAGACGATGCACAGAAAAACGTTGATTTTTATGCAGGTGTGTTGGCGCTCAGACTGGTGAAAAAAACAATTAACTTTGATGCACCAGACGTGTATCACTTGTATTACGGGAATGAGCAGGGTGCACCGGGAACAATCATTACCTTTTTCCCACAGCAAAATTCAAGAAGAGGTGTCATTGGTTCCGGTCAGACTGGAGTTACCGTATATGCTGTTCCTGTAGGAAGCCTGCCTTTCTGGAAAGAACGTCTTGCTTCCTTCGATATTCCATATGAAAATAAAACCAGATTTGGTGAGCAATACATTCGTTTCTTCGACAAAGGTGGTCTGTTGCTTGAACTGGTTGAGCGTGAAGGCGGTCAGCCAAGCAAGTGGAGTTTCAACGGTGTGACACCGGAGCATGCCATCAAAGGATTTGGCGGAGCCGTATTGTTCAGCCACGTTCCTGAGAAAACCATGGACGTCTTGGTGAGCAAACTGGGTCTGGAGCAAGTCGGTGAAGAGAACGGACTCCTTCGTCTTCAGGCAAGCGGCGATATCGGTCAGATCATCGATATTCAGTCCACAGGCATCCAACGCGGGATTGGTGGAGCCGGAACGGTTCACCATATTGCATGGCGTGCCAAAGATTACGTGGAGCATGAACAAATTCAGCAGGATCTTGAACAATCCGGGTATCATCCAACGCCAGTCATTGACCGTCAATACTTCAACGCTGTGTATTTCCGGGAGCCGGGAGGCATACTGTTCGAATTGGCTACGGATCCTCCGGGATTTGCACGGGATGAACCAGCAGAGAGCATGGGTGAGAAACTGATGTTGCCTGAATGGTATGAACCACAGCGTGAACAGATTGAACAATTGTTGTCACGAATTGAAGTACGTGAATGGAAAGGAGAGTCCAAATCATGACCACAACCAATACAATGAAACATATCTATAAAGCAGGTGCTCAGCCGGATGCTCCAACAATCCTGTTGCTTCATGGCACAGGAGGAACCGAGAATGATCTGATCGGTCTGGCGGAGATGATCGCACCAGGAGCTGGCATACTTGGGGTGCGGGGTAATATATCGGAGAACGGGATGCCCCGTTTCTTCCGGCGCCTGGCTGAAGGTGTTTTTGATGAAGAGGATCTGATTGCTCGTACGGCTGAGCTGGGATCTTTTGTCGATGCAGCTGCGGTGGAATATGGCTTCGATCGGTCCAACGTGTATGCACTGGGTTACTCTAACGGTGCCAACATTGCGGCAAGTTTGATCTTCCATCAAGCAGATGTATTCAAAGGTGCAATTCTGCATCACCCGATGGTACCGCTGCGCGGACTCGAACTTCCGGATCTGAAAGGTCTGCCTGTGTTCATTGGTGCGGGCGAGAACGATCCGATTGTACCAAGACGTGAAACGGAGGAACTTGCTTCGCTGCTGAGCGGTGCAGGTGCCGATGTAAACACGCATTGGGAGCGTCAAGGTCATCAGTTAACCCGTACCGAAGCAGAAGCTGCGGCAGCTTGGTTTAAGACTCAGGCGTAAATTGGGTGGATAGACGGTTATGAAACGTATAGAGACAGCCTGATCGAGAAGATCGGGCTGTTTTTCCTTTTTATTTTGATCATCGTTAGGAAGAAGAAATGATTGACTGGTGTTATGTAACCGTTACTAACCGGGTAAACATTTGAATGTGTGGTAGATAACCTTGTATGCTTAGTGATATAGCTATGTATCAACATCATGAACTGGAGGGGTTAATGTGGAACGTAACATCGAGGAACTGGTACAGCAGATGACACTGGAAGAAAAAGCGGGTATGTGCTCGGGACTGGACTTTTGGCATCTGAAAGGGGTGGAGCGTCTTGGCATTCCATCCATCATGGTGACGGACGGACCTCATGGGCTGCGGAAGCAGGATGGGAGTGCAGATCATCTAGGTCTGACGTCGAGCGTGCCTGCAACCTGTTTCCCTTCTGCGGCAGGATTGGCTAGTTCATGGGACAAGGAGCTGGCGCGCCAGGTCGGGGTGGCTTTGGGTGAGGAATGTCAGGCCGAGGATGTAGCGGTACTGCTTGGGCCCGGTGTAAATATTAAACGTTCCCCGCTGGGTGGACGTAACTTTGAATACTTTTCCGAAGATCCGTTGTTATCTACGCAGATGGCTACCGGTCATATTCAGGGTGTGCAGAGTCAGGGTGTGGGTACATCTCTCAAACACTTTGCAGTCAATAATCAGGAAGAACGGCGTATGTCGATTGATGCGGTGGTGGATGAACGGACGCTGCGTGAGATATATCTGGCGAGCTTTGAAGGTGCAGTGAAGGATGGACAACCGTGGACGGTGATGTGTTCTTATAATAAGGTGAACGGTACGTATGCAGGTGAGAATGAATGGTTGCTTACGGATATTCTGAAAGACGAATGGGGTCACGAAGGTCTTGTGGTATCAGACTGGGGCGCGGTCAATGAACGTGCAGACGCCCTTGCAGCAGGACTGGAATTGGAGATGCCAACAAGCGGTGGAATCGGTGAGCGTAAAGTGATCGATGCCGTAGAGAGCGGACAACTGCCGCTGGACAAGCTGGATCGGGCGGTGGAGCGTCTGCTTACGCTGATCTTCAATGCTGTTGATCAAAAGCAAGAAGGGGCTACATATAACAAGGATGAGCATCACCACCTTGCGCGCAAGGTGGCAGCCGAGAGTATGGTTTTGCTGAAAAATGAAGAAGGTATCCTGCCGCTGGGACGTGAAGGCGAAGTGGCTTTAATCGGGGCATTTGCGCGTAAACCTCGCTTCCAGGGCGGCGGCAGTTCCCATATTAATCCGACCAAAGTGGATGATATTGTGGAAGAGATGACACAGGTGGCTGGCGAAGGTGTAACCTTCTCGTATGCCCCGGGTTATCGGATTGAAGCGGATGATGTGGATGAAACGTTAATGCATGAGGCTGTTCAGGCAGCACAGTCGGCGGATACCGCCGTAGTGTTCGTCGGATTGCCGGATCGTTATGAATCGGAAGGGTATGATCGTGCCCATCTGCGTCTGCCTGACAATCATATTCGGTTGATCGAAGAGATTGCCAAGGTTCAATCACGTGTGGTCGTGGTGCTGAGTAACGGATCTCCAGTGGAGATGCCTTGGCTGCCGCAGGTGCAAGCGGTGCTTGAAGCTTATCTTGGCGGGCAGGCCGTTGGTGGAGCGATAGCTGATTTGTTGTATGGAGAGGTAAATCCATCCGGTAAACTGGCGGAGACGTTCCCTGCCAAGCTCAGCCATAATCCATCCTTCTTGAATTTTCCGGGCGAAGGGGATCGTGTCGATTACCGGGAAGGCATCTTTGTTGGTTACCGCTATTATGACAAAAAAGAGCTGGAGCCACTGTTCCCGTTTGGCTATGGACTGAGTTATACGACATTTGAATATGCTGATCTGAAGGTAGATCGCACAGAACTGACGGATCAGGATGAAGTGAATGTGCATGTTCGGGTTACCAATACCGGAGATATCGCTGGCAAAGAGATTGTACAGCTTTATGTCAGCGACGTAGAGAGCACAGTTATTCGTCCGGTGAGAGAATTGAAAGGATTTGCGAAGGTGGCCCTTGAACCTGGAGAGTCAAAAGTGGTGAGCTTCACACTAAACAAACGTTCATTCGCCTATTACAACGTAGATATGAAGGACTGGCATGTGGAGACCGGAGAGTTCGAGATTCAGGTAGGCAGTTCCTCACGGGACATTCATGTGCACACACGTGTGAACGTAGAGTCTACAGCGACATTCCTTCCAACCTATACGCGTAATAGTACATTGGGTGATATCCAGCGTGATCCTGCTCACAAACAGCTGTTGGACCAAGCTTTGCAACAATTCCAGGAGGCCAGTGGGTTCGGCGGTGATGATGCCGGGGATCATGCAGATATGATGGATGCGATGATGAAATATATGCCGCTGCGTGCACTTGTTGCGTTTAGCGGTGGGGCCATGACGGAAGAAGCGATGAATGAACTTCTGGAGAAGCTGAACAACAAGGATCATGGTATTCGGGGATAAGGGGCTGCGCCCTTAAACCGAATATTCGACCATCCTTGGATTAAGCGATACGTGCAGGAACTGCGCACGAAGCAACAAGAAGGTTTATGTGATAGCCAGCCGCATAGTGGCTGGTACAGTGAACCGATCCGATCCTGGATCGGGTTTTCTTTTTGCATAAGGAAAAAGGGGGGAAGGAACGGTGGGATGGGGGATGATCCTACAATGTGACAGAGGTGACAGGACTGCTATAACTTGCTGAAGCAACATGGTTGTCGTAAAGGATGGATTATTCTATAATGAAGTAATTGATAATCATTTTCAATTAGATTCGGTGAAAGATGACTATGCACGTAATCAGGAGGGGAATATGAATCCTAACCCTAGCTCACATACATTTGGTTCAAGTGAGTTTGTTCAGACCCGCGATGGTCGCAAACTACATTATATGTCCATGGGAACAGGAGAACTGACGGTTGTATTTGAGTCCGGTATGGGCGCCTCCAGATCGAACTGGGGACTGGTTGCACCAGCCATTGCTGAGCATGCACGTGCTGTTGTGTATGACAGGGCAGGGGCGGGACGAAGTGATGTCGACTTGGCTCCTCGCAGCCTTGAACGCATTGCAGGGGATCTTGGAGAACTGCTGACAGCTCTGGGCCCGGGCCCATTCATTCTGGTTGGACACAGCTGGGGAGGTCCGATTGTACGGGCTGCGGCGGCTGCACATCTATCTCGATTACGTGGCATTATTCTGGTAGATCCATCAGACGAGCATTGCGAAATGTATTTTTCCAAGCTTACTAAAAAGAGCTTTGCCATTAACGGTTTCCTCATTCCAATCATGGCGCGGACTGGCTTATATAAGATGCTTGGCAGCAAAGCTGGAAGTATTCAGCCTGACGATGTGACAGCGGATCACCTCAAGGAGGATTTCACTGTACGGGCAGCCAGCACGATGCTTGCGGAAGGTAAAACATTTCTGGATGACATGGCAGCGCTGCTGGAACATCCTCCGGCTCTGGGTGATCTGGAAGTTAGCGTGATCTCGGGTACGAAACCGGGCAAGGGAGAGGGGAAAATCAGACCTGCCCTCATCACGGCGCATCGCCAGACGGTGAGCAAGCTATCCAATGCAAGATGGATTGGGGCCGATCAATCGGGACATATGGTTATCTATACAGACCCTCAGGTCATTATTAATGAAATTGTACGAATGATAAATGATGTGAGCTCAGGCGCAAGAACAGAACAAAAGTGATACAATACAAAGAAAAGCAGTGCGCGACATTGCTAGACCATAAAAGCGGAGTGTGGAGACAACATGAAACCAGTTGAACAAGAACCAACGGGAACCACAAGTCCCGGTCGTGCCAGTGTTGGCATGGAAGATATCGTACGCGCACATCATGTGCTGCGTGAGGTCATTGTTAGAACGCCGTTACAGCGGGATGCTGTATTGTCGGCCAAATATAACTGTAATGTGTATCTGAAAAGGGAAGACCTTCAAGTGGTGCGTTCGTTCAAAATTCGGGGTGCCTATAATATGATTCGCAGTCTGACACCAGCCGAGATGGAGAAGGGTATTGTCTGTGCGAGTGCGGGCAACCATGCTCAGGGTGTTGCTTTTAGCTGTAATGCGCTTGGAATTAACGGCAAAATCTTCATGCCGAGTACAACGCCGAACCAGAAAGTGAAGCAGGTCAGACGTTTTGGCGGCAGCAACGTTGAAGTGGTGCTGATCGGGGATACGTATGATGATGCTTATGCAGAAGCAATGCGTGCATGTGACGAACAGGGCATGACGTTCATCCATCCTTTTGATCAACCGAAGATTATTGCAGGTAATGGTACGGTAGCGATGGAAATCATGGAAAGTCTCGATGAGAATGCCGACTATGTATTCGTGACGATTGGTGGCGGAGGGTTGGCAGCCGGCGTGGGAACCTACATGAAGACCGTGAGTCCAGAGACACGCATCATTGGAGTTGAGCCACTTGGGGCAGCTTCCATGAGTGAGGCGATGTTCCGCAAACAGGTTGTGACATTGGATGATATTGATAAATTCGTGGATGGCGCAGCGGTGAAACGTGTTGGTGATCTCACCTTTGATATCTGCAATAGTATACTTGATGACATTGTGAAAGTGCCAGAAGGCAAAGCCTGCACAACTATTCTGGAGTTATATAATGAAAATGCGATTGTTGTCGAGCCTGCCGGTTCCTTGGCTGTTGCGGCACTTGAGCAGTATCGTGAGCAAATCGTGGGCAAGACGGTGGTCTGCGTAATTAGTGGCGGTAACAACGATATCGACCGGATGCAGGAGATCAAGGAACGTTCCCTGATCTATGAAGGTCTGAAGTATTATTTCATGGTTAATTTCCCGCAGCGTGCAGGAGCATTACGTGAATTCCTGGAGGAAGTTCTAGGGAAGAATGATGATATCACCCGGTTTGAATATACGAAAAAGCATGATAAGGAAAATGGCCCTGCCTTGGTGGGCATCGAGCTGATGTACAAGGAAGATTACCACCCGCTCATTGAACGCATGAACCGCAAAGGTATCGCCTATACCGAACTGAACAAAAATCTAAATCTGTTCAACATGTTAATCTGATGAAGATTTCCAGTATGCAGTCAGATCACCAAGAAACATCTCCTCTGATCAGACCTGCGCGCATAGAAGATGCAGATCAGGTCATTCCGTTACTGTATCAGGCGATCGGGGACATTGCTTACTCGCTAGCGGGTGAGGCGGATCATGAGAAGGCGATGCAGATTTTGCAGGCGTTCTATGTACAGGAAGACAACCGGATTAGCTATCGTCATGTGACAGTGATGGAGCAGGATAGGCTGATTGCGGGGATTCTGGTAGCCTATGATGGCGGAGAAGCAGATCGTCTGGACCAGCCGATTCTGGATCGACCTGGACGAAGCCTGGATGAGAAGTATGCTTTGGTTAAAGAAACCCGTCCGGGGGAGTATTATCTGGATACTCTCTCGGTAAGTGAAGCTTATCAGGGGCAGGGCATCGGCCGGGCACTGATGGCTGCTTTTGAGCAGCAGGGCAGTGATCTGGGTCACTCGCAGGTATCCCTGATTGTAGAACGGGACAACGGCCGTGCGCTAATGCTGTACGAACGGCAGGGATATGTCAAAGACGATGTAATTGTCATCGCTGGACATGAGTATAATCATATGGTCAAACCGATTCAATAGTGCAGGGAGCTGAAGGGTTGAGTGAGTTTTGACTATAGAAGCAAAAAGAAATCGCGACAGGAGCAAATCCTGTCGCGGTTTCTTTTTGTGGTTATCTGTTGGGATTTAGCCTGAATTTGAATCGGATATTAACCATGGGAGCGGATTAACTCAATAATTCGCATAGTCGCTGACCGGCACATTCTGCTCCAGCCATTTCTCGACAGCAGCCGTTTTCTCGAATTTGGCTTCGGTTACGATGTCCATGAACTTTTCGAGTTTGGTCAGGAAGGCACTGTCTTCGGATGAGTTACGTTGTAAGACAGCTTTGTAACCTTTCTGGGCATTGGCTGTCATTTTGTTCGTTTCATAATCAAATAAAGGCGTATTATTCAGGCCATAAAACGTATACAAGGTATAGTTATTCATCAGGTTCTTCACCTGTTGTACCCGATTAGACATCGGATATTCGTTCAGGAATCGTTCCTGATTCAAAGCGCGATTGAGTATCTCCTGATAGCCAATGACCAGTGCACCATCATCGGCGGCAAGGTTGCTGGTTTCGACTGACATGATATTAATGTATTGTTTGATGTCTGGTTTCACGTAGGAGATATATTTCTGAAAAGCCATATAATTCATGATCGGATAGAGGGAACCTTCCAGCATAACCAGGCGATAACCGCTATCCCGTGCTTGCTGGAGCAGTGCACGCAGACTGGCGTCGTTGGTGCGGCTCATCAGTTGGGTGAAGCTATCATTCCACTTGTAGGCTTTGATCATCTTGTCTTGAACGTTAGGAACGAGCAGGCGGTCCGTCATGGCTGTTAACGCCTTGTTGCGGGCATTCTCCAGCTGTAAGACCATCAGGGTTGCATGATGAGTCGTAACTTGATTGATATGAGATTCGAGATAAATATCCGCGGCAGGCAAGCCGTTCTTTTTGTAGAGCATGGACTGAAATGTTTTATATATCGTTGTTGAACTGGCAGTCGTGACTTTGGTATCTGTACTGGAAGAAGCGGCAGCAGCGACTCCGGATAATGGAGCGACAGCCGTTTGGAGCAGCATGAGGATGGCGGTGGCTGTAATGAAGGTGCGCATGCCTTTACGTTTGGCAGATTGGAACGATGATGTCATAGATATGAACCTCCCGTAGTTGAGAAAATGATAGGTGTTGTTCACTAGTCACTATACATTAACCCAATTGGTGCAGGATGTGGTTGCGGAATGGTGACAAATTCTTCTGTTATTTTTAACTTTTGGAGGGTGGAAGATAGAGGAAGATTTCTGCGAAAATATTTTTTGTGCAACTGGAAACTTTTGAGCTGATCGGAACGTCTTAGTTGTGCATAGGTAAATACAGGAATTAATGAAAAGAACAGCGAATCTATTTCGATGTTAACTAAATGCGAGAATGGGGATATGGGATATGAGGAAAGCGGGAGGAAAACAAGTGAAGAAGGTAATGTCAGCGCTGGCTGTATCGGCCATGCTGATGTCCGCACTTCCAACGTCGGTTATGGATGCAGCCGCAAGGATCAGTATATATATTAATGATGCAGAGCTATCATCTGCTCAGGCACCTGTCATGAAAGGTGGACGCGTACTGGTTCCGCTTCGGTCGATTTTTGAAGGATTGGATGCGAAGGTACAGTACACGAACAGAACCAAAACGATTGTTGCAACGCGCGATGATCAGGAAGTTAAATTGACACTTGGTTCCAAAACGGCATACATCAACGGGGAAGCGATATCGTTGGATGTACCTGCAAACACGATTAAGGGCAACACGATGGTTCCAATTCGTTTTGTCAGTGAAGCTTTTGGAGAAAAAGTGTTCTGGAACTCACGTAATCAGCGTGTAGATATCAAGACAACGGCAACACCTCCAGTGGATGAGACACAATATGCTGCATGGAACATCTACGGGTCGGTATCTGGAAGTAACGGAGATGGTCGTGACCTGACCGTGAGCTTCACACGTCCAACTTCAGAGAAGGCAGTATCTGCTTACCGAATTATGCTGGTGAAAACTCGCGATGTGAATAGCTTCACGGAGTCCTCAGCCACTGCCGTACCTTCTGCGAACTATACATCTGTTACACCAAATGGCAGCAACCCGAAACTGACACTTAATGCACAGACGCGTGACGTAAACGGGGATTTGCTCAATAGTAATGAAACGTATCGTCTGTATGTACTGACTGTTGGTAACAGCAGCAATAATTATAAAAATGCATTGAACTGGTCTTCCCAAGCATTGAAGCTCAATAATGTGAAATCCACAGTACAGGCGGTTACAAGTCTGCGTGCCGCAGATATTAGTGACTATGGCGATGGCCGCGACATGGAGATTAACTTCACGCAGCCGAGCACGACATCGAACATTACGTATTATCGTGCTTTTGTTGTTAAAGCGAAGGACTCTTCTGCGTTCAATCTGGCTGCAGCGAACAAAGTGTCCAGTGCAAACTCCACGATCATATACAAAGGAAACAGTAGCGCAGTGAAAAGCCAGTTGACTTCTTCGACACGGGATACGTCTGGCGAAATGATTAAAAGTGGCACAGCGTATGTGGTCTACATCTTATCGGTAAGCACTAATACAACAACAGACAGCAAGCTGTCCGCAGCATCATCTTCACTTACGCTGTCCGTGAACACAGCAACATCTCCGGTAATTACGCAGGTGAAGGATAACTCGGATTATGGAGATGGTCGTGACATTCAGGTGAGTTTCAACCGTTCATCGGATGAGTCCAAGGTGGCGAATTATCGCGTCTTTGTGGTGCGCAACTCGGTTGCCAGCAACTTCAATCTGACAACGGCAAGCAACCTGTCCTCCAGTCTGTACTATACGGTGAACAAAACAGGCAACAACATTACAACGACATTGCCTTCATCCATGAAGGACACAAGTGGTTATAATGTAACGAATCTGCAAGATTATCGCATCTTTGTGATGGCGGTGGGCAATCAGCAAAATGGATACACCAATGCGCTGTCAGCTTCCTCCACTGTGCTGAGACTAACAACGACCGGTAACGCGGGAGTTATTAGCAACCTGGCTGTTGCGGATATTAGTGACTACGGTGATGGGCGTGATCTGCGGGTTTCTTTCAACAAGGCCGCGGATGAATCCAGAATCTCTGGATATCGAGTATACGTTGTTCGCTCCGGTAATGCGGGCAACTTCACCTTGAGCTCAGCCAACGCATCAAACAACTACAATCAGGTGAGTAAAACAGGTGGTAACCTGTCCGTTACGCTTCCAAACTATGCGGTAGATACGAATGGTTATACCATTACCAATAACGTTGCTTATCGGGTATTCGTGCTGTCAGTGAATAATAATGGAAACTCTAGTCAGAATGCTTTGTCTGGTTACTCTTCCCAAATTACGTTGGCACAGAATGCAGCTGTAACGGCTCCGAGCAATGTGGTTGCAACTGATATTGGGGATACTGGAGATGGACGTGATCTGCGTGTGACGTTCACTAAATCCGCAGATGAGACAAATGTGAATCATTATCGGGTGTTTGTAGTGAAAAATGCAAATGCAGGCAGCTTCAATCTGAACGTAGCCAATACAGTGAATAGCTCGAATTATACGTATGTAAGTAGAACTGGAAGCAACCAGACGATTACTTTATCTGGTTCGAGAATAGTGGATGGTGACTTGATCCGTAATGATGTAGGCTATCGCGTTTACGTGATGGCTGTGAATAATAATACATCTTTGGCAAATGCATTATCGTCAGCCTCCAGTGTAATCACATTAACTTCAAATTCCGCTGTAGCAGTGGCGAGTAATGTGAATGCAACCGTTAAAGATCAAGGACAGTCTGGAACGCCTTCGGATGTAACAATAACCTTCAATAAGGCAACTAACGAGACCAATATCTCCAATTATCGTATCCTGATTGTGCCTGCTAACCAAGTGAGTGCATTCAATACAAGTTCTGCTCTTGGAATTAATTCTTTTATTGAAATTAACAAAAACAATGCAGGCAGTCCGGTAGTACTAAACGGTGGACATCGAGATATTAATGGTAGTGCCCTTGTAGCTGGACAGAAGTACAGAGTGTTTGTCTTGTCCGTTTCGGACAGTACATCACGTGCTTCCAATCTGTCTTCTGCTTCCAATGAGTTTAATATCTTTGCACAAGCAAATGTGGTTCAAACTGCCACTATAACAGGTCTTCAAAATACAAGTACTGTAACCGAGGCAAGTTATAAGCTTAGCTTTGCTAAACCAACTTCTGAAACTGGGATTTCTGCATACCGACTCTTTATTGTTAAAGGAACAGATAATTTGGATATTACTACAGCAAGCTCTAACACTAGCTACCCAATTGGAAATCCTGCAGCGGTTGAAGTTACATTAACGAAAACAGCTATAGATTCAACTGGAGCCAATCTGGTGGAAGGAGGCGAGTACAAGGTGTATATTCTTTCAGTTGCTGCAAATACAACAACGAATAAACATACACTTTCAGGCCCATCGGATACATTCAAGCTTGATAAAGCTCAGTCTACGCCAACACAGGAGCCGACGCCTTCTACCAATCCACCAGCCTCAAGTGAGGGGCAAACACCTCCACAGGGCTGAATGTAAAAATTTACACTGAAACAAACTCGAACACCCTTTCCATCCGGAAAGGGTGTTTTCATTATGTATGAACGACAATCGTCTGGCGTGAATTTCAAACTCGCTTTTTGAAAATCTTGTCGTCAAAAAGGTTCCTAAGACCATTGTTACATCGGGAACAAATAATGGATAATAAAGGGAAGTTGGCTATATAGATCGAACTAACATTTACATGAAACGGAGTGGCCAGTGTAAATATCATTAGTTTACCTTATGTAAAGCCTATGAGCCGAAAGGAATGATGGAATGCTTGCATTTCGTTTGACGGGCCTGCCGGATTCCAGGTTGCCGCTGTACCTGTATTGTGTAGGCACGCAGGAAGAGAAAGTTCTGCATAGACCGGATGGATTTCCGGTGTATCAGTTGTTTTTGTCACATGGTGGTGAAGGGCAGTTCAGGCTTCCGGATAAAGGGGCATGGACGATGGGAGCAGGGCAGTTATTTATCATGGAACCCGAGGTTGCGCATGAGTATGTGCCTCATTCCAAATCCAAAGGAGAACTTGGTTATATTGGTATAGGCGGTACATCGGCTGGATCGGTGCTACAATGCGCGGGTTTGATTCAGAACGAGCCGTACCATATCTCCGGTTTTGAAATCATCTGGTCACGCATGACCAATCTCTGGCACGCGTTGGATCAAGGAGCAACGGAGATGTGGAACACATCAACCCTGATCTACCAGCTCATTTTGGATTTAGCACAATCGAAAATTCCATCTGATGTTGGCATCGGAGGTATTGGATCATCTAGGGCACAGGACGGCACTGTAACACGTTCTAATCGGGAGCCCGATCCGAGCAAGGATGCACTCATCCGAGCAGTAGCATTGATGCATACGCACTATCAGGATGACCTCTTATTGAAGCATGTTGCTGACGCAGTGGGTTATTCGGTGCAGCATCTCAACCGATTATTTCACCAGCATTATGACGTGACAGGACATCAATATATGCAGCGATTACGTTTGAGGAAGGCTTCAGAGTGGCTGGACAAGCATCCACGAGCAAGTGTACGAGAGGCGGCAGAGACCGTAGGGATGCAAGTGAACTATTTTATCCGGATGTTCAAGCGGGAGTTTGGAGAGACACCGGGCAAAGGAATCAAACATCGGAATCAGCTCCAAATGGAAAAAGACCTCACGAGTTCGTGAAGTCCCTTAATCGATTATATAACGTGTTATGCAGTTTTCTTTTGTCCAAATAATGGCCTTACCGTTGCAAGCCCCACAACTCCGATCACCGCACTCACCCACGGAGCCAGTGCAAATACCGGAAGTTTATCACGCAGTGGATAGCCTACAAAGAGCACAAGGACCACGATGACGATGTAGATGATGATTCCCTTAAGGTTAACCTTAGGTACGGTGTTCTTGTCCGCTCCTTCATCGTCCGGTCGCTCAGCAAGGCGGCGAAGCATCTCCACCAATGCAATACCGCCAACTGCCGCAACGATCAGAGAGAACAGACTGATGTGTTGGAACGGATCCGTATCTCCGCCAGTCCAACCCACAAACAATCCCACACATCCTTGAATCAACATGACAAAAGACAAAGCCGCCCAAGCGATCATGGCATACCACTTTGGTGTCCGTTTCACAGGCTCTGGATTCTCAGTTGGCTGTGGTTCTACAGCGTTGGCTTTCTTTTTAGCTGAAGCTGTTGAACTATTACCACGGGTCGGGCTGGATTTACCCACCTCAACGGCAGCCGTCTTCTCCGGTGCTGTATTTGTAATCCCGAGCTGTGCATGGATGTCTTGTTCCAGATCAGGTCCGTATAACTCGCGAGCGGGTTTGTTATCCCGCTGAGCCTGTACGATTGCTTTTCCTGCGGAGAGTATCCACTCTTCCTGTGTTCTCTCGTCCACTGGCGCATGACGCGCAATTGTACTGATCTGGTCATACAATTTCACATGTTCAGGTGTCATTCGACTCATCTCAGTTATTTGCCGGTTCTGTATTTCTTTAAGCTTCTTATAGGAAATCCCCAATGATTGCTCCCCCTGTCTACACACGTTCTGATCTTCCAATTGTCTGAAGACCCTGACGGTATTTTAGTATACGGGAAGGGCTCTCGTTTCGCAAAGTCATTCCTTATAAAAAAGCTGCTCATGGTGGACCCATATCCATACACAGGCCAGTATAACGCAGGTGCATAACAGCACCAGTTTACCGTGATGTTGAATCCATTCCAGTAGATGTTCCATGAATTCATTCCTTTCGGCAGAAGGATTCCGAGGCATATGATGCCTATGTTTGTTCGTTTATTTTCCCCCGTTCATGTGAAAAAATACCCTCAAGCCTCCCAGATCTAACGATTGTGTGAAGTATGCATAAAGAGCAGCCGATTCCATCACAATAGTAGCATTTCCAACAGAAATCCAAGATTGGAGTGTGCTTGTTATGGATAAACAAACAGAATTGACGCGAAAGCTGCTACTGAACAGCAACTCCCGTGGAGTCGTGGACGAGGTTGTATCCTTTGAAGAGAATCTGGAGGATACGGAGTATGCAGAAGAACTGACAGATGGCAATTTGAAGGGAAGAAGTTTCTGGGACAATAGTGATTCGGGTCATGAGCATGAATGGAATGGGCGGGTGGAGACCCACGAGATGTTCCGTAGAAGCTACGAATAACGATCCTGCAACACTTGTTTGAATTCCAAAGGATATCCGGGCCAGCTGTCATCAGCGTGGCTCATTTTTTTGTGCTCAACAACCGATAAAATGTAGGATAGCAGTCGACGTAGAAAGGGTTCTTACTTACGTTGACTTGAAGGGTACGGGATGATAATATATGAATAACATCTTAATACACACTAAACTTATCGGATTATATATATTTAATAAATGGAAGTTAACAGGCTAAGCGTGGAAAGGGGAAATCGGTATGGAACGTCAGATCAGTATCCGTCATGGACAGGAAGAATTAACAGCCACGATTCATTATCCGGTTGTGAAAGATATCAAGGAGGAGAAGAGTCAGCAACGAGTCCCTCTGGCGGTCATCTGCCACGGCTTCGTTGGTAGCCGGATCGGCGTGGATCGTTTGTTTGTAAAAACTGCACGGGAGCTGGCTGAAGACGGTTATTTGGTCCTGCGTTTCGATTATATCGGTTGCGGAGAGAGCAGTGGGGAGTACGGAGCGGAGGGACTGGAGTCCATGGTGCTGCAGACCCGTTCGGTGCTGGATTACGCGGTGAATTGCAGTGATGTAGATCCTACGCGTGTTACGCTGATTGGTCATAGTCTGGGTGGTGCCGTTGCATTGCTAACTGCTGTACGTGACAAACGTGTCAAAAACCTGGTGATGTGGTCCTCCGTGGGTTATCCATTCAATGATATCGTGAAGATTACGGGACGGGAAGTATACGACGAAGGCGTGAAACTGGGTGCGGCTGATTATCTTGGATACAAATTCACACCGACGTTCTTCGAGTCTCTTGCTGAACAACAGCCATTCCAGGAAGCAGTTAAGTTTAACGGAGATGTACTCGTCGTACATGGCACGTCAGATGAGATTATTCCTGTAGACTACGCATTCCTGTATCAAAAGGTATTCTGGATGCGCCAAGAGGGCCGCTGTGACAAGGAGATCATCTTCCAGGGCGATCACACCTTCTCTTCAGGTAAAGAGCGGGAGCAGCTAATTACGCGTACCAGAGAGTGGCTGGGCGAACGCCAGAAGATCGAGCAGGATTGGCAGCACTGGATGATATAAGTGGCAGGATTACAACTGTTTGGGGATGTCAGCTTGGAAAAGCGCCTTCTTAAGGGTAAAATAGAGGAGTAAGCATTCTATCCGTGTCTGGAGGTTGGCAGCAATGACATTACCCGCACTTTTCATTGCGCATGGTTCTCCCGCTCTGGCGGTGGAGAGCAATGACTACACTCACTTCTTGAACCAGCTTGGAGACAGGCTGCCGGCTCCGAAAGCCATTGTCGTATTTACGGCACATTGGGATTGTCCTGAACCGTCCGTGACGATGGATGATACACATCAGACCTTGCATGATTTTTACGGATTTCCTTCTACAATGTATACGATGGAATACCCTGCATCTGGGCAGCCAGATTTAGCGAACGAGATATGTGCTTTGTTCACACGCAGCAATCTGGCACATCAGCCGATTCGAGGCCGAGGGCTGGATCATGGCGTATGGGTACCGTTGCTCCATATGTATCCCGAGGCTAACATTCCTGTGATTGCTGTATCTGTAGACTCGTTGCGTACGCCGCAGGAACAGTATGATATTGGCCGAATGCTGGAACAGCTGCGGCATGATGATGTGTTAATCATTGGCAGCGGTGGAACGGTCCACAATTTGCGATTGCTCGGCAATACGGATGAACCGCAAGAGTGGGCGGTGGAATTTGATAACTGGATCGGGGAGCGCTTGCAGCAGTGGAACACAAGAGAACTGTTTCAATATGAGAAAAAAGCCCCTCATGCACGCACGGCAGTTCCGTCGTATGGTACAGAACACATCGCACCTTTGTTCTACGCCATGGGTACAGCGGATATGTCCCGATCAGCGAAGCGTCTATTCCAGTCTTACCCTTATGGAACGCTCAGTTTGAACTGCTGGCAGTTTGGAGACGGCGTGTAACTTGGAACAGACAACAGCCTGATTATGGTGTTTGAAGCCAGTTTCGTACGAATAACGTGTATTAATGCATACAATTACAATATATAAACAAAAAAGAAGGTTACTGTACACCCTTGATGGGCTACAGTAACCTTTTTTCAATACAAGGACTTATTCATGCAATAGATCTTTATTTGCGGATTTCGAACAATTCACAGTCTGTACGCGAATGATAAGCGAGCTCACTGACACTGGATTGTACCACTACGGTGTTGCTGTCAAAACGGATAATGATGCCACCGGAGTCAATCTGGTGATTATCTTTAAAAACTCGAACCTTATACTTCATATTCATGGCTTCCTGGAAGTCCGCATCGGTCTCGAGACGTCGCTGGGTCGGCATATCGTGTACTCCTTTGAAGTTCAACTTTATTTCATCATAATACGATTTTCTGTGGATGGGCAAGTCAGTCAGGCATTCGGGCTGATTTTGAAAAGTAAAAAGCCCTGCTCTCCAGGGGGATTGGGAGCAGGGCCGAGAATTCTATGAATGCTTGCTTAAGCTGTTTTCTGAGTTGGGCTAATCGTTGGTGTGTCTTTAGGAAGATTTCCTTTGTTGTTACGAGTGAACAATCCGCGAAGGTAAGGCAGTACCCAATGATCCAGACCGATTTTACCTGCATTTGCACCAGCAACGACAAGGAAGATTTCCATTACAACCAGTTGAGCATTCGTGCTTACTGTTCCCGAGAAGAGGAACGCGAAGTTCATGACCATAGCCATCAATGCAGCTAGTGTAGTGAAGCAACCGAGGATGAGACCCAAACCTACAAGGAATTCACCCAATGGGATAACGAAGTCGAACAGTCCTGCGTTTGGTACTGCGAATTTCTCAAGGAACGTTGCCCACCAAGCTTGGACAGCCGGGTGATCACCTGTTGCTTTTTCTACCGCACCGGCCAAGAACCCGCCAGCTTCGAATCCGCCAGTCAATTTGCTCCATCCGTGAGTCATCCAATCATAACCGATATACACCCGAAGTACTGTCAAAATCCACATTGCTACTTTGTTTTCTCTAAGCCATTGGTTTGTGCTGAACATATGAACCACTCCTTCATGGAATCTAGTGTGTGTTGTTTTTGTTTTTTCTAAGTGATCACCTTTGATGTCTTTATTGTATAGTTCAAAAGTTGTTTTGTTTGTGATTAAAATCACAATCTAGTTCAAATTTTAAGTAAGGTTTGAGAAGTTCACATTTAGGACATATTTTTCTGGCTATATGCTGTTTCAAATGTGAATTTCAAGCTGTATCAAGGCCTTCTAGGCGCAGACAAATCGGATGGGGTGTGATTAAATGGAAAGAAATACGTGAAATGGTTGCTTGATGAGACATATATCACAACTTAGAACCAGGCCATATCGTTCAGGAGGTCCTATATTGAAGCTTTTTAAATGGAACAAAGCAGCATCGGCTGCATCTCTGTTTATTCTCTCATTAAGTCTTGTTGCCTGCCAAAACCAGGAGGCGACCCAGATGCCAGTTCAGCCAGAACCGACACCTGCACCTGTACAAGAAGAACACGTGGAGGAATCCAACACGCCTCTCTATACAGCACCTCTGACGGGTCTGCCTGTAGATGAAGCGATTACGCGTCGACCACTCGCCGTAATGATTAATAATGCACCCGCAGCTCGGCCCCAATCGGGTCTAAGTTCAGCCGATATCATTCTTGAAGTTCTCGCTGAGGGAGGCATTACCCGTTTCATAGCCATCTTCCAGAGTGGAGGCGGTGTGGAGACGGTTGGACCCGTTCGCAGTATACGTCCATATCTAATTGAGCTCGGCGAGAGTTATGATGGGGTACTTGTTCACGCCGGAGGCAGTCCGGAGGCGTATTCCATTTTGCAAAGGCAGCAGAAACAGCATATGGATGAAATCTCGAATGGTGGACCTTACTTCTGGCGTTCCTCGGATCGTAAAGCCCCACATAATCTGTATACTTCAGCCGACAAGCTGAGAGAAGGGTCAGATATCAAGGGTTATAGCCATGACTTCAAGTCTCCCGTATACAAATATAACGAAGAAGGCGCGACTTCCGCAGGAGAGACAGTGAAGCAATTCGATATCCATTATTTATTGGATAGTTACCGGGTGACGTATGATTATGATGAAGTTAGCGGACGATATATGAGAATGGTGAATGGCAAGGCAGATCAGGATCTGGATAATGGCACTCAACTTGGTGCAGCGAACATCATTGTGGCGGGTGCAGATCACAAGGTGCTCGATAGTGTAGGTCGGTTGTCCGTTAATTTGGAACAGGGCGGGGAAGCCATGTTGTTTCAGAAGGGCAAGATGATTCGTGGGCAGTGGGTGAAAAAGCAGGGAGATATTATACGGTTTGTTCAGGGTGGCAGTGAAGTTACTCTTGTGCCGGGTAAAACCTTTATCAGCATTGTTCCCAATCAACCTGAATTTTCCAGTCATGTGAAGCTGGCTGTGCAGCAATAAAAGAATGTAATGAAAGAAAACAATGAAATATGTATTCATTTTGTCATCGAAAAGGCATTATATTTGTCCTTAGCGTGAAAAGTAGAATCGTGTCGATTTTGAATTTTGATGTCGAATTGTAAACGCAGTGTAAAATCTTGACTTGAATTTACCATTATTCCAAATAATTAAGATTCATTTCAGATTAATGTGATAAGAATATAAAAAAGGATCACACCTTTTGTACAAACCATGAAACAAATATGATAAGATATCAAAGGTTGTCATTTCATGTTTCATCGGTTATCAGCAATTTTTCTCGTAAAGGGGATAGAGCTATGAAGCTTAAGAAGAAGAAGGATATATTTTTTGAGACACTGGAGAACATGGCAGATACGGTTGTTCAAGCGGCAGATTATTTCTCCCAGCATGTTTCCAACCTTCAGGATGTGACTCTTTTCGCCAATGAAATGAAGAAGTACGAGTCGAAATGTGATGATTACGTGCATACGATCATTACAGAACTCAACAAAACATTTATCACGCCGATCGAACGCGATGATATCATGGAGCTGACAACAACACTTGATGACGTATTGGACGGACTCGAAGCAACGGCTTCCCGTTTCTATATGTACCAACTGACGGATCCGGACGAATTTATCGTTCAGTTCTCTGAAATTTTGCGCCAATCGGCTTACGAAATTCAGAAGGCGATCCATCTGCTGTCACAGAAAAAATTGCTGGCCATCCGTGAATACACCATTCGTTTGAATGATCTGGAAAACCAGGGCGACGAAGTGCTGCGCATGTGTATCAAACATCTCTTCGCTACCGTGTCTGATCCGATTGAACTGATCAAGCGTAAGGAAATTTACGAGCGTCTTGAGACAACAACGGATGCTTGTGAAGACGTGGCGAACGTGCTCGAATCCATCATTATGCGTAATTCTTAAGGAGCCAGAGAATAATGGAAACAACGATTTGGGTATTAGGTATAGTCGTCTTCCTTGCACTGGCGTTTGACTTCATCAACGGTTTTCACGACACGGCGAATGCCATTGCCACTTCGGTATCAACACGGGCACTAACGCCACGTCGCGCGATCCTTTTGGCAGCGGTGATGAACTTTGTCGGTGCGATGATGTTTACAGGCGTTGCGAAGACGATTGGGGGGAGTGTGACCGACCCCACCACGCTGGATAACGGGATCGAGGTCGTCATAGTCACCTTGATCGCAGCGATTATCTGGAACCTGGTTACATGGTGGTTTGGTATTCCGTCTTCCTCATCACATGCACTTATTGGAGCCCTTGCAGGTGCCGTACTCGTTGGCGCAGGAGCTGAAAAAGTGAAGTGGAGCGGATTCATTGATATCGTTGGAGGTTTGCTATTATCACCTCTGATTGCATTTGCCATCGGTTATGCGGTCATGACGATTCTCAAATACATTTTTGCCAAACGCAGTCCGCATAACGTGAATAAAGGTTTCCGTACGGTACAGATTTTCACGGCTGCACTGCAAGCATTCACACATGGTACGAATGATGCACAGAAAGCGATGGGTATTATTACGTTTGCTTTGGTTGCAGCAGGTGTACAAGATCATCTGGAAGTGCCGCTGTGGGTTAAAATCTCAGCAGCAACTGCGATGGCTCTGGGTACATCCATTGGTGGTTGGAAAATCATCAAAACGATGGGTACCAAAATCTTTAAAATTGAACCGATTAACGGTTTTGCCGCGGATCTGTCAGCTGCTTCCGTTATTTTCACGGCAACGTTGCTTCACCTTCCAGTTAGTACAACGCACGCGATCACATCAGCTATTCTGGGTGTGGGTTCCGCGAAACGTTTCTCTGCTGTGAAATGGGGACTTGCTGGACGTATCATTATTACGTGGTTTATTACGATTCCAATTACTGCGGGACTGGCAGGATTGCTGTACTGGATTATTTTCTAAATAGAGAAGTTATCCCGAACCAATTCGGGGTTACAAGACACTCTGTTCATAACTGTGTGAATATCGGGATATGTGGACAATTATACAACCAAAATCAAGAGACGCCTGTGCATGAACGTGTGGACAGGCTGGATATGTGGATAGCCATCCGTGGAATGATAAACCAAAAGAAGATATTCCTGTGGATACAGGGAACTGTGGATAGGGAAATGAGAGAAGCCAACAGGGTTGGCTTTTTTTGTTGTCGAGTTTGAAGGTACCTGTGTACAATAACGTATAGATACAGGACAAGGAAGTGATCTGATTTATGATTCGTACACTCGCCATTACACGAGAACATCAAGTCTCCGTTAACGTACCACTTACACAGCTGGATCTGAACGATTACGCCTGGGTATGGGCCGATTTTAACCAGCCAACGGAAGAGGAAAGCCGTTTGCTGGATACATATTTTCATTTTCATCCATTAGCCATAGAGGACTGTCTGCATGTATTGCAGCGGCCTAAGCTCGATTATTATGATAATCTGCAGTTTCTTGTACTGCATGCACTGAACCCGTCCACACTGGAAGCCGAGGAGGTTGACTTGTTTCTCGGATCAAACTTCCTAGTGTCTTTTCATCATGGCGTTTTGGAGGAAGTGGATGAAGCGTGGGAACGCTTGTTGCACCATGCACATGAACGAACCATCTGGGCGCGAGGTCCGGTGGCAGCAGCCTATACGGTGATGGACAAGCTGGTCGATCATTATTTTCCATCTCTATTTGCGATTGAGGATGAACTGGCTGAACTGGAGAACCGGGGTGGACAAGAATCGGTGGAAGACTTGATGAACCAGGTGTTTGATCTGCGGACTCGATTGCTGAAGCTTAGAAGAACCGTAGTACCGATGCGGGATCTGCTCTATCGGGTGGTGAACTCGCAGCATGTGCAGCGAACAGGTGAACATACGGCTTATTTTACCGATATCTATGACCATTTATTGAAACTGACGGACATGATTGAAGCCGATCGGGAGATGACCGCTGACCTGCGCGATAGTTATATTTCCCTGAACTCCAACCGGATGAATCAGATCATGAAGACACTTACGGTGATTACGACCGTATTTATGCCACTCACACTGATCGCGGGTATTTATGGCATGAACTTTGCATATATGCCTGAGCTTCAATGGAAATTTGGGTATGGTGCGGTGCTGCTGTTAATGTTTGTGCTTGGCGGGAGTATGGTGGCTTGGTTTGTGAAGCGGGGATGGTTTAAGTAGAAAATGTTATACCTTACTGCTCCGTATGCAGTTCCATCTTTCGGTGATAAGCGCACGCTATTGCAAGCAGATCATCAGAAGAAGATAGCTAGCTGAAGCAACATTTGTTACATATGAAAAGGGCCACTGGACAAGGATCTCAGGCAGAAATAACTGTCGGAAGATGATGTTTGCCAGGTGGCCTTTCTGATTCTTCTATTAGAAGTTTTGAAAAAATGTATCCACATGTGAATAACTATTCCGCTTCAACAAGCTGTGTATAACTTATGATGACTTCCTTTTACTCCATTTCAAGAACAAAAGAAGTTGTAGTTGCTTCTTTGCCATTCACAAGAATGGTAAGCGTATGCAGACCGGCATAATATTTTCTCGTTGTGATAACTTTGAAAGATTGTTTAGTGGCTACCTTGGTTCTGCCTGTCGGGTACATTTTATCGGAGCATTTGAACCGTTTGGGGGCCTGTTTGCCGTTTGCCTTCATATAACCCATCTCATATTCAATTCGCAGCATCTGTGACTCGCCGCTCTCATTAACGACATCAAACGAAAAATGAAGATCTTCGCCAATGCTAATCGTATCCTGGACAAGCTGAAGCTGTTCAATGTGAATCGAATCCTGCTCGTTATAACCAAAAAGACTTAGTGCTTTGCTATGTCCTTTCTTCAGTAATGACCTGCTTGCATGCCGGACAATCCAGTCTGTGTGTACATGTTGTCCGTACCAGGTCGTGGCCAGATCCATAACCAGTTCAGGGTGGTCCTTGGAGATGTCATTCAGATGGTTGGCGACACTTTTGCGAACATAGAGGGACTCGTCCTGTTTTAATGCATGCAGAATCGGAAGTACAGGCGTTGGATCAGTGATAAAGTTCTGGAGTTTCGCACCCCATGGCAAACGTGGCCGGCTGCCCTCACTGGCAAGTCTGCGGATGTGCTCGTTGTTGCTCTCTGCCCAGGTCATCATATGTTTCATTGTTTGGATTGGATAATGTTCAATAAACGGGCGTACCGCGAACTCCGAGCTGGAATAAGGTGTGAAGACGGTTAGATACTTCATGGATAACTCGTAATCCTCTGGGTCAAGTCCGTTCACTTCGATAAAATCCGGTACAAACAGATATTCAACGCCTCTCATCATCGGGGCGGCTTGTTCGATAATATGTAATGCTTCCTCATAATTGTCTGGCAGTACCTGGGTCAAGGCCAATGTGATTCTGCGAATGCGTGCTTTGAATTCCAACTTTTCCCATCCGTCAGCGAAAACCAATTCATGAAATTGCTGTGTATCCAGCTTAGGGTAGAATTGGCGCAACTGTTCGCCGGTCCGATCGATTAATGCGGGAGTATATTTGTCTTTGATAAGTTCCATGGTCCGCCTCCTTTAGTTACTATCCAGTATACCTCAAATTACAGAAATAAGAACGTAAGTTCCTAAACTTTATTTGTATAAGGATGAACGGTGTTAAGGCACCCGCCTTCTGTAAGGGGGTGCCTGAATTTTTTTAACCTTTGCGACTTTTGGGACGGCGCTTCGTGGAATTGGATTTGCGGCGGATTGGAGTTGTATTGCGGCGACGTGGAACATTCGTTGCTTTGTTCCGGCGTTTACTTTTGCGTTTCCGGGGCGGCGTATATTCTTCATAGTCTGCATCAGCTGCACTTTTATTCGTTTTTCCTTTTCCAAAAGGCAGAATGCCCATAACGAGTTTCATCATCGGAGCCATCTGCTGGATCCCACCAACAACCTTCTGCATTTTGCCTATTCCACTCATGATTCCATCAATACCGCCAAAGCGGTCGATCATTCCTTTTAACTCACCGATGTTGGCTAATGAAAAGCCGGAACTGCCAGTAGCAGGCGCCGTTACCGGAGCTGGGGGAACAACCTGAGCTGCACCTCCATAAAAGTTCCCGCCAGCCACACCTTGCCCATAGGGTACGACTGCAGAAGCTTCGACTTCACCGAAGCCCGGGTAATGGGGCTCTACTCCAGGATACATCGGTTGAATCTGAGTTTCATTCAAAGACCGCGGAACCACACCGGGCGGCATATAGGCAGAAGTATGTGCCTGCCGATGAGCATGAGAAGACGGACGCTGCCCTGGTGCTGGCTGGCGGTGATAATAATGCTGTGGCATGAACGATCACGTTCCTTCTATTGGATTTCGGAATTGCGTTCCATGAGTTGCATGACAGATGTACATCATAGACCCTTGTGGAACTCCCTTTTGTTATACTGTATGTCATTCGCGGAGAGACGGCGTAGGCGGGTATCCCGGAAAACGGGATATTTGCGGATTTGGGCGCATGTATGATGGCAGGTTCCCGAAGAGTAAAATGCAGTTTGGACACAAAATTGTAACATTTAGGAGGATTGAAATCCTACATAAGTAATCGGATATATACAGGTGAAAACTGGGAAATAGCGCGGTAATTTCGCCCGATGTACGCGAGGGGAGGACAATAGTACCTTTTGTAAGCGGTAACATGTATTTTTATTCTGTAGTGCGTGAAATCGGTAACGCTTGAAATACCAACTCAGGGTGAGTACAATGTAGGTACACAGTAACCGCTAGGGGATGATGATGAAATGCAGCTGAAAAAGCTAAATGATAAAAGTATTGAACAACTATTTGAGGCTATTTTGACGCTAAAAGATATTGAAGAGTGTTATGTTTTCTTTGATGACCTCTGCACAGTTAACGAGATCCAATCCATGTCCCAGCGGCTGGAAGTGGCTCGTATGTTGGGTAAAGGCAATACGTATAACCAGATTGAAGCAGAGACAGGTGCGAGTACAGCTACAATTTCACGTGTGAAACGCTGCCTGAATTACGGCAATGATGGTTATAAAATGACGCTGGAACGCCTGGGACGCTAACATGAAGAAGCCGGGTGTACTCATCATCAGTCACGGTTCACAGGAGCAGACCTGGGTGGAATCCGTCGATGACGCGATCTCCCGGTTGAATCTGCCTGTTCCATTACCGGTTGAAGCCGGTTTTCTTGAACTTGTGGAAGGACGCCTGATCCAGGACGGTATCGACCGACTGGAAGCACAAGGCGTAACCGATATTCTGGTCGTACCTCTATTTGTTTCGTCCGGGAGTACACATGTGGATGAAATTGAATATGCCATTGGTGCAAAGGAAACACCTGATCGCGAAACGGATCTGGAACCGTTCGATGTGAAGGCTCGGGTTCACTTCGGTTATCCGGTGGATAACGATCCGGATATTGCCGTGATGGTGTGGGACAAAGTCCGATTACTGTCGCAGCAACCGGAGGAAGAAACGATTCTGCTGGTAGGCCATGGGAGTATTCATGATGGTTTTCGCGAGCGTTGGGAAGCCGGAATATCTTCCCTTGCAGAGCGTGTGCAGGAAGTTAGTAGTGTAGCCCATACGGATTATGCATTACTGAATCCAGAGAGTGTGTACGACAAAGTGAAGTACTGGAGCGAAGAGCGGGGGAACCGAGTCATTGTGGCGCCGCTGTTTTTGAGTGCCGGTTATTTCACGAGGAACGTTATTCCGGATCGGCTGCAGGAACTGAACTATGTGTACAGCGGTGAGACACTATTGCCACATCCATTGCTTGGGCAGTGGCTGGAGCGCCAGATCCAGATTTTGCTGGAGAGATGTAATGAGGTTAAAGCTTCTTCTTGAAGTGATCGCTCTGGCACAGGTGTGTAATCACATCGCTCGCAGTAATGTCGCATCAATTGATTTGAACTCCGTAGCTTCATTAACAATCAAACCACGTCCTGAGGACGTGGTTTTTATTTGTTGTAGATCACTCGAACGGGGCTAGGTTATCCATTAATGGGTGCGTGCAAATGTAGATGTAGCTCTAGTAAACTTATTAATTGGTCAACGATCTCCTCGGCCGGATAAGGCATGGAATTCATAATCCACCACTCCAGAAGACCGACTGCAGCGGAAGCAAGAAACTGTATGGTGATCTCTTTTTTCATACCTTCCTGGATGCCACAGGCATCCATTTGTTCCTCCACTCCCTGGACCAACAATGTCATCAACTTACTACGGAATGCCGGAATACCCTTTTTGGTTAGAAGTGTGGTATAGGTAGAGGCATGCTGTTCCAGATAACGGAAAGTTCTGAGCAGCGCATCCTTGGCCGTAACGGGTGTTGTAGTATAGCTTTCGATCATACAGGCATCCAACAACTGCTGCAAATAGGTCTCAATGCATTGATCCAACAGGTCGAACTTGTCAGCGTAATGCAAATAGATGGTTCCTCGGTTTACATTAGCCCGATCAGCAATATCGTTTATCGTAATTTGCTCGAAATCCTGTTCCTCCAGTAACCCCACAAAAGCTTCAATTATCGCCTTTCGTGTCTTGAGTACTCGTCTGTCCATGGCCCCTCCTATGATGGTTTTCAACAATAAGGAATCATTCGTTGATTATTCAACAAAAACGGATATTTTAACGATTGAAGCACAGTAGGTGCTTTGTTACTCTTATTTTATCAACAAATGTTCATAAAACAACGAATATTGATAAAATATGAAATTGAGGGATAACCAATGAAGATATTAGTGTATGGTGCTGGGGTCTTGGGCAGTCAACTGGCACAGGTTCTGGTGCGCGGCGGCAATGATGTTACTATTCTGGCTAGAGGGAAGCGGGCAGAGGAGCTGGAGAAGGATGGAATCGTCATCCGGCATATTTTTCAATTCAAAACGACAGTTGATCAGGTTCGGGTAGCCAGAACGTTGGAAGTGGATGACCAATATGATCTGATTTTTGTTGTCATGAAATATAACGATTTTCCTTCAGTGTTACCTATTCTGGCAGAGAATCAGAGCAGTAATATTGTGATTGTGGGAAACAACGCAGATGCGCGAAGCATGCAAAACTTTTTGGAGGAAAACAGCAGGGTAGCAAAACAGGTCGCGTTTGGATTCCATGTGAGTGGAGGGAAGCGGGAAAAGGACCGCATGTTATCGATCGGTGGAGGCAGCGGACAGATGGTAATCGGCAGTCTGGACGGAGAGATAGGCTTTAAACCTTTGCTGGATCAAGCTTTTCAACATGTGAAATACAAGTTAAATGTTCTGAGCGATATTGATGCCTGGCTGAAAAGCCATATCATCCCCATTCTGATGCTTAATGCGGTGAGCTTTAATGAGGAGCGTGAGTTGATCAAGTTGGACGGGAACAGAAAGCAAATCCAACATATGATTGGGGCGATGGATGAAGGCTTTAGTGTTCTTGAAGCTATGGGCATAACGATTATACCGGAGATTCAGGCTAAAATGGTTCGCAAGCATCAACGGATGTTGTACCTTCTGTTGAAGATCTATAGTGTGCTACCAATTCATAAGCTAGTCGCAGGTTCTTTTGGAGAGATTGAGGCATTAAATAATGCATTTACCGATTGGAAAAAGACAACAGGCATCCCGACTCCCCATTGGGACGTGCTGAAAAGAGATTTTACTATCCTTAAATGAAGTATTGCTCATTCCTTGCATACCGACTAAAATAAAACCAACTAATAAAATGGGGATAAGGAGATACGGATGCGGGAAGTGCCCATGCGTTATGTGAAAGCAAATCAGGTCGGTATTGTATTGTTTGTTTTACTCTCGTTTGTGTTCAATCCAATTGTAGTTCTGGGAGCGCTGTGGAGCATTCAGGTGGTTGGTCTGGCTTCCAGTGGCAAGCTTAATCTGTTTGTGCAGATTGGGAAAGCTGTGTTGACTGGGAAAGGTACAGAGACGCAGGCGGTGGAGCTACAGCGATTTAACAATATTCTGGCCGTGCTCTTCCTGTCTCTGGCACTCATCTCGTTCTCGCTTGGCTGGGTAGCCGCAGGTTATGTATTCTCCGTCATGCTTCTCGCGGCTGCAAGCGCGGCACTGCTGGGTTATTGTGTAGGCTGTACCGTCTATTTCTGGTATAAACAGTTGCGTGCAGGAAAAAAAATCGGATTTTGAGGTTGGCTGAAGAAGTGATACAGGTATCCGGGATACTACGATAACTTCATAACGAAATCCCCCTCAAGTAAGCTGTCCACTTGAAGGGGATTTTTTTATCTAAACCAGGCTTTGTTTAAATTGTTGGTAAAATTGTTATCGTTGAAAGGCACGTTGGCGCTACCAAAGTTTGTCGTGTTGAGTGCATTTCGTGCGGCAGAAGTCAGATCGTCCCATCCGATTAAAGGCTGAGTTCCACCCACAGCATTAGTAACGCCAAGCTCATGGTTCAGTGGCCAGGTACTATTATAGGAAATCAACGGATGGTTACCTTGTGTATTGTTATTGCTCGGTGTAACTTTGGTAAACTGGCCGTGACCGGAATATGCGATAGAGAGGATTTTGGAATTGGCAGCTGCCGGATTATCGACCCACACGACGATTCCTTCCCAATCATGACGATGGCCGAGTCCAGAGGAAGGGGAGTCTTTGGGGAAATACCATGAATACATGATAGCCCACACCCCATTGTGCCATGTGGAGCGGGAGTAGATCTGCCCTGTACTTGAGCTACAGTTTCCATTCGATGACCCGGACGTATTCAGGCCAGCGCTGGTATTGCCCTGTTGATCCACTGCGGGGAAAGGCACGCATCCATGATAGACCTTCAAAAACGGCTGAAAACGCTTGGCCGCTTGTTGTGTCACGGTGACTGGTGAGACTTCCTGAAATCCGACAACCTGATCATGATTAATTTCTGCTGCTTCAACAACGGTGACCCAAGGAATACATGCCATAAGAAAGACCAGGAGCATTAACACGATTTTTTTCATTTACACTTCTCCTTCAAGGGTATGATGTGGTGCTAAGTTGAGGGTGCACTAAAACTATATTGGAAAAAGGTTTATGTTATTTATCTTTTCATCTTAAGATTTGTAAATTTGTAGCATATCTATGTCATAATCATATAAAGATCATCGAAATCGAAGACTAATTCCTGTCCAAGCGGGCAGAATGGTTGATTAATGAGACTATTTTACATAAAAGGTAGTGGGGAAGATTCAGGAGCGGTGCGTGAGGTTTATTGGGTAATGGATGGATTAATGAGTACCTATATGAAAAAATATACTTATGGATTACAGGCTAGGACATCTTTACATTTGATGATATGATAGGAGTTAAAGGCTTTGGAATGAGACGGAATTCCTGATGCATAGATATAGGTAAGACGAAAGATTAGAGCAACATTAACGGAAGTTCATTATTGTGTTAAAAATATGCCCTTTTGTGGACTGATGCAACGTAAGAATATGAGGTCGTTTAGACTCATGGATAATGTGGAATAGGTGGCGTATGAGATGAAAAAAGCTCGCTTAATATATAATCCGACCTCAGGCCGGGAAGAAATGAAGAAACGTCTGGCTGATATTTTGCAGCGTTTGGATCAAGGTGGTATTGAAGCTTCATGTCACGCAACAACGGGTGAAGGTGACGCAACCCGGGAAGCTGAACTGGCAATTGAACGCGGATATGACATGATTATTGCTGCTGGTGGCGATGGCACGTTGTACGAAGTGATTAACGGTATGGCTGAGCGGGAGAATCGTCCTCCGCTGGGTGTGTTTCCTTTGGGAACGACGAATGATTTTGCACGTGCACTCGGCATTCCGAGACAGTGGGAAGATTACGTGGATCTGGTCATTAAACAGCAACTTCGTCCGCTCGATCTGGGCAAAGCGAATGATAAATATTTTATCAACATCGCCGGTGGCGGCTCATTGACTGAACTGACCTATGAAGTACCGAGTCGTCTGAAAACGATGATTGGGCAACTGGCCTATTATATGAAGGGTATTGAGAAAATGGCGAGCCTGTCTCCTCAGGAGCTGATTATTCGCGCCGACGGTCAGGAAGAAATCCATGATGAATTCATGTTATTCCTCATCGCCAATACCAATTCGGTCGGGGGGTTTGAGAAGCTGGCTCCGGGTGCAACCATTGATGATGGTCTGTTCGATGTGATCGGTGTCCGCAAATGTAATCTGGCCGATATGATCCGCCTCGTAACGCTCGCGCTGCGTGGGGAGCATCTGAACGACAAGAAAGTGGTTCATTTCCAGACGAGTCATATGGAAGTTACGTCGCCGGGTTATGTGCAGCTGAACCTCGATGGAGAGTTGGGCGGCACATTGCCAGCTACGTTTACGAATTTGCGTCATCATCTGATGTTGTATCGTTAAATACTAAAAAGAAAGAAGTGAATGTACGTTGTCTAATACGAACCGCAGCGGTCGTGGAAAAAACCGCCGGAATTCGGCTGCCTCTCAGGGGCAAGGGAACGCTTCAGCGTCCCGTCAGCCAAGTCAATCATCTCGTCCATCACCACGTCAGCAAGGAAAAGAGGTGCGGCCACAAGGCGCATCTCTTTCTGCCGTTCGTCCAAAAGGGAGAGCGCGTGAATCTGCACCAATCGAAGGACTGCCCGTTAGCAAAAATGAAGAGACCGTCATCGACATCATTGGTATGAACCATGACGGCGAGGGTGTAGGTCGTGCGAATGGATACACGCTCTTCGTGCAGGGTGCGCTTCCAGGTGAAACCGTGCGTGTGCGCGTGATGAAAACCAAGAAGCAGTATGGTTACGCCAAACTGCTGGAGATCGTGAAGGCAAGTCCGGATCGTGTGTCCGCGCCTTGCCCGATCTACGATCAGTGCGGCGGCTGCCAGATCCAGCATATGAGCTATGCCGGACAGCTTGCGTGGAAACGCCAGTTGGTAGTAGATAATTTGCAGCGGATTGGCAAGTTGAACGTGATGGTGGAGGATGCAGAGACGTTGGCATCCAACGTGCAGGATGATAATGAGGGCGCCGAACAGCACTTGCAAGATGACGTTTCAGTTGGTGAGGCGAAGCTGGAGGAGCGGTTGGTACAGGAAGAGAATGAGCCAACTCAACCTGGACAAGCATCTTCTAAAGCACAAATGATTGGAAGCAATCGTATTCGTTTTCGTCTCGAAGGTGTCATGAACGAAGAAGATACGGAGCAGGGCATTCGTGTACTGCCTACGATGGGAATGGACGAGCCATGGCGCTATCGGAATAAGGCACAGGTGCCGATTGGCGTTACCGAGGGTGGTCTGGTAGGTGGTTTTTACGCTAAAGGAAGCCATCGCATCATCGATATGGAGTGTTGCCTCATTCAGCATGAGCACAATGACGAAGTGGTTGCGAAGGTGAAGGAGATCGGCAGTCATTTTGGAATCAGTGCATATAACGAGGAGACAGGTCGTGGTCTGATGCGCCATGTGGTCGTGAAGAAGGCATTCCGCACGGGCGAGATGATGCTCGTACTGGTCACCAATGGTCGAGACATCCCGTACAAAGACGAATGGATTGGCAGTATCCGTGAAGCGATTCCGCATGTGGCGAGCATCTGCCAGAACGTGAACAAGAAACAAACCAACGTCATCTTTGGCGATGAGACCCGCGTCCTGTGGGGCCGCGATGTAATCTATGATTATATTGGTGATGTGCAGTTTGCGATCTCAGCGCGTTCGTTCTATCAGGTGAATCCGGTGCAGACGGAAGTACTGTATGGGAAGACGGTAGAGTACGCAGGACTGACTGGCAAAGAGACGGTAATTGATGCCTATTGCGGCATCGGAACGATTTCTCTTTTCCTCGCGCAACATGCGGATCAGGTGTACGGGGTAGAGATCGTACCTGAAGCGATCGAGGATGCGCGTAGCAATGCCATGTTGAACGAGATGCGTAACGTGAAGTTCGAAGTGGGTGCATCCGAGGATGTTATTCCACGCTGGAAAGAACAAGGCATCGAGGCCGACGTGATCGTTGTCGATCCGCCACGTAAAGGCTGCGATCCACGTTTGCTGGAAACGATCCTGGAGATGAAGCCGGAGCGAGTGGTGTATGTGAGCTGTAATCCGAGCACATTGGCACGTGACTTGCGTGTGCTGGAGGATGGCGGGTATCGCACGGTTGAGGTAACGCCGGTGGACATGTTCCCACACACGGTGCATGTGGAAAGTGTAGCGGTTCTAAAATGGGCAGGGACTAGCAATTAAGCCCCTCATTTTCATACCCTATTAAATAAAACGAGTGATTATTGTAGGGAATTTTAGTTCAACAATCTTTACTAACTTCAAGTTATATATATTTGAAAAAGTTGTTTCATGATGCGTTCATCTTCGATGTCTATCTTTGCAAGCTTATCAATTTTATGCTTAAAGGCATGAAGATGAACTCTTATTCATTTTGGGCTGTAAACCTTCCTTTACTAGAATTAAGGAACGCAATTGCTCATGGTTAGTGGAAATAAGATTTCAGCAATAATATTCAGAAGTTTCATCAGCCCCTTAACCTCCCTAATTTGGGAGTTTTTTTATGGAAACATATAACTGCTTACAGCCAAGTTTAATTGAAATGTTATATAATGGAGGTAATAATCTGTCGAATAAAGGATTACCGGATAGATTGTGAAGTAAGTTAATGGAATGATTTTAAGGTATTTTTCGATGAGGGGGTTTATCAATGAATAAGAAGGACATGTCAGAACGCGATATATGCTCTAAATACATAACACCTGCACTCATCCAATCAGGATGGGATTTACAAAAGCAAATACGTGAGGAAGTTACTTTTACAGATGGCAGAGTAATCGTTCGTAAAAAGATGGTTTCGCGTGGAGATAAAAAACGAGCCGATTATATTCTTTATTACAAAACCAACATTCCCATAGCTATTATTGAAGCAAAAGACAATAAGCATTCACTCGGTTCAGGTATGCAGCAAGGATTGAACTATGGAGAGATACTGGACATTCCTTTTGTCTATTCTTCCAACGGTGACGGCTTCTTAGAACATGATCGAACCGCTCAATCAGGAATGGTAGAACAGGAGATCTCTCTTAGCCAATTTCCTTCGCCTGAAGATTTATGGAATCGCTATAAGCAATTTAAGGGTATTGATCAAAAAGCTGAAGAAACAATCACCCAGGATTATTATTTTGATCAAGGCTCTAAAAGCCCAAGGTATTACCAACGAATTGCAATCAACAGAACTATTGAAGCTTCACAAAAGGACAAGATCGTATTCTACTTGTCATGGCAACGGGGACTGGTAAAACATATACCGCCTTTCAAATCATTTATCGTCTTTGGAAGTCTAAAATGAAGAAGCGAATTCTATTCTTAGCAGATCGCAACATTCTTGTTGATCAGACAATGGCGAATGACTTTGCTCCTTTTGGAGATAAAATGATTAAAATTAAAAACCGGAAAGTTGATAAAGCTCATGAGGTTTATTTAGCTTTATATCAAGGCATTACTGGTACTGAAGAATTTCAAGATGTGTACAAAGAGTTCTCACCTGACTTTTTTGATCTTATTGTTATTGATGAATGCCATCGAGGTAGTGCTAAGGAAGACTCTTCTTGGAGAGAGATACTAAACTATTTTAATGGTGCGACTCAAATTGGTTTAACGGCTACTCCAAAAGAATCTAAGGAAGTTTCAAATCTAACGTATTTCGGAGATCCTGTGTATACATATTCATTGAAGCAAGGAATAGATGATGGGTTCCTTGCTCCATATAAAGTTGTAAGGGTTACGCTAGATAAGGATGTTGAAGGATATCGTCCTACGAAAGGACAGAAGGATAAATACGGTCATGAGATTGAAGACCGAGAATATAACATTAAGGATTTTGACAGAAAGCTTATTCTTGAACAAAGAGCGAAGACAGTTGCAAAAATGGTATCTGATTATATGAAGAATAATAATTCGCGCATGGCAAAAGCGATCTTTTTCTGTGTTGATATTGATCATGCCGAACGGATGAGACAAGCGTTAGTTAATGAGAACTCTGATATGGTTGCTAAAAACGCAAAATATGTCATGCGTATCACGGGGGACAGTGAAGAAGGGAAAGCAGAACTAGACAATTTTATCGATCCCAACACACCTTATCCTGTATTAGTAACTACAAGTAAATTAATGAGTACAGGCGTGGATGCACAAACGTGCCAATTGATTATTATTGATTCAAATATTGGCAGCATGATCGAATTCAAACAGATTATAGGGCGCGGTACGAGAATTCGAGAAGATCATGGGAAATTGTATTTTACGATTATTGACTTTAGAAATGTAACGAAGTTATTTGCCGATAAAGAATTCGATGGTGATCCCGTTGTCGTGATGACACCGACAGGAGATATACCTCCTGAAGATGATGAACCAAATGATCCTGACATGGATGACGGTGAAGAGGGAATACCTGATGGCTACGGAGACGGAATTGGTGATGACTCAACTGCTGGGGGAAGTGGTATACAATATGAACCACCAGCGAAATATTATGTCCACAATGTCGAAGTGAAAGTATTGAATCATCGGGTTTACTACTACGACAAAGATGGTAAACTGATAAACGAATCGTTGATTGATTACACGAAGAAAAATATGAAAAATGAATATCACTCGCTCAATGATTTTCTACAAAAATGGAACGATGCGGACAAGAAAGATGCGATATTGAAAGAGTTAGAGTCTCAAGGTATTTTACTTGATGAGTTGCAGGATGAAGTAGGAAAAGACTTAGATCCATTTGATCTAATCTGTCATGTGGCTTTTGATATGCCTCCATTGACTCGTCAAGAACGGGCGAACAATGTGAAGAAACGGAACTATTTCGCAAAGTATAGTGAAAGCGCAAGAGTGGTATTAGAAGCACTATTGGATAAATACGCTGATGAAGGTTTGGCTAATTTAGAAAACTTGGAAGTGTTGAAGATTCCTGAATTCCAAGTTTACGGTTCACCCATTGAAATCGTTAAAAGATTTGGTGGGAAAACTAGCTATTTAACAGTGATTAAAGAATTGCAAAAAGAGATTTATACAGCATAGGTTACCTCAGAAGGAGAATGAATAATGTCAGTTTCATCAGTTATAAAATCAGTTCAAGATACAATGCGCAAAGATGCAGGTGTCGATGGCGATGCACAACGTATTTCTCAATTAGTGTGGATGGTATTCCTTAAGGTGTTCGATGCGAAGGAAGAAGAATGGGAGTTAATGCGGGACGAATATACTCAAGTTGTTCCCGAAGGCTTGCGCTGGCGAGATTGGGCAGCAAATGATGAAGGAATGACAGGCGATGAATTACTGGATTTCGTTAATAATAAGCTATTTAAAGAGCTGAAAGAAATGGTTCTTGATGAATATAGTGATCCGAAGGCTTTTATCGTGAAAGCTGTATTTGAAGATTCTTATAACTATATGAAGTCTGGTACATTGATGCGTCAAGTGATCAATAAGTTGAATGAGATCGACTTTTCCGCACAGGAAGATCGTCATACATTCAATGATATATATGAAAGTATTCTCAAAGATCTTCAAAACGCAGGAAACGCAGGAGAATACTATACGCCACGACCAGTAACACAATTTGTCGTTGATATGGTCAACCCAATTCTAGGTGAGAAAGTGTTAGATTTTGCTTGTGGAACAGGTGGGTATTTAACTAGCACGATTGAACACTTTAAAAACACAGGGCAGATCAAGAATGTGGAAGACAATCAGGTGCTGCAGGAAACGATCATGGGAATTGAGAAAAAACCGATGCCTCATGTGCTTGCGATCACAAATCTGATATTGCATGACATTGATGCCCCAAAGATCAGACATGATAATTCATTAACTAGAAATGTGAGAGATTATAAACCGATAGAACAAGTAGATGTGATTGTGACAAATCCTCCCTTTGGTGGTATTGAAGAAGAGGGGATAGAAACGAACTTTCCCGAGAAGTTTCGGACGAAAGAAACTGCAGACTTATTTATGGTGCTACTGATGTATATGCTCAAAGATGGCGGTCGTGCAGGTATAGTCTTGCCAGATGGCTTTCTATTTGGTGAAGGTGTCAAAACGGCAATTAAGGAAAAGTTACTTGAAGAATTTAACTTGCATACTATTATCCGATTGCCAAAAGGTGTGTTTGCTCCTTATACGGGTATTAATACGAATTTGTTGTTTTTTGAAAAAGGAAAACCTACAGAAGATATTTGGTACTTCGAGCATCCATATCCTGTAGGGTATAAAAGTTATTCTAAGACTAAACCAATTCGACATGAAGAGTTTGAATTGGAAAAGAAGTGGTGGGAGAACAGAGTTGAGAATGATAATGCTTGGAAAGTTAGTATAGAGGATATAAAAAAACGTAATTATAACTTAGATTTGAAAAATCCATTAATTAAGACCGTTGATGATACGTTTTCAACTGACGAATTAGTAGATCGACTTCTTGAAGCTAATAAAAAGACAAATGATTTATTACTTCAATTAAGGAGTTTTGTGTAAATCATGAGTCTATATAAATTCTATAAAAAATCAAATCCTTCAGTTGCAGTTGCAAAGATCGTGTTTAATTATCTATATTCCAATGTCCCTATAAAAAAAATAGAAGAGATAGCTGAATCGACAAGCGGTGGAACTCCTAAACGTGGAATTAATGAATATTATGGTGGAAATATCCCTTGGATAAAATCTGGTGAATTGAATGATTCCTATATTACAAGCTGTGAGGAGTATTTAACAGAAGCAGGTCTTAAAAATTCATCAGCCAAATTATATCCTAAAGGCACTTTGGTTTTAGCGTTATATGGTGCTACAGTTGGGAAAGTAGGGGTCTTAGATTTTGAAGCTGCCTCAAATCAAGCTGTATGTGCTATATATCCAAATGATGAAATTGATAAGGATTATATGTTTTGGTTTTTTAAACAAAAAAGACAAGAGTTTATTGAAAGCAGTTTTGGTGGCGCTCAGCCGAATATAAGTCAGAGAGTGGTCAAAGAAACTGATATTCCTGTTCCAAGTCTAGAAATGCAAAAAGAAGTCGTAACATTTTTAAATCAATGTGAATTTGAAGGGGTTATCGGTAAGGAGTTTTTAAATAATGAACTCTTGAAACAAATTGAGAGATTTTTTAGTGTTCGAACCTGTTGTGAGGAATTAGAGAATTCGATGAAATTGACTGAGAGTCTGATTCTTAGCCTACGTCAATCAATTCTTCAAGAAGCTGTTCAAGGTAAACTTGTGCCACAGGACCCGAACGATGAAGCAGCGAGTGTGTTGTTGGAGAAGATAAAGGCTGAGAAAGAGCAATTGATTAAAGAGAAGAAAATCAAGAAAGAAAAGTCGCTACCTCCAATTACTGAAGATGAGATTCCGTATGAACTGCCGCAGGGTTGGGAATGGGTGAGATTAGGGGAAATTACTCAGTTTGTGGGAGGATTTGCTTTCAAGAGTAATTCTTACATCGAATATTCAAACAACCAGATAGTGAGATTAGGCAATGTTAAAAATGATAAATTGTTATTGGACTCAAATCCTGTCTATATACCTGAGGATATTGCTAGAGAAAAGGAATTATATCGGTTAAAAGAAAGAGATATATTAGTTACGATGACGGGTACTAGAGGAAAACGCGATTATTTTTATACATGCTTAATTGAGACGTCCCATTTAAACAAAAAATTGTTTTTAAATCAGAGAGTTGGATGTTTAAGAAGTTCTGAAAATCTTTATGTAAAATTAATTAATGTATTCTTGAAATCAAGCGTAATATTGGATTTTATCTTTGAAACTGAAACTGGAACAGCTAATCAAGGAAATATTGGGTCGGGTGATATTTCTTCTAAAATTTTATTTCCTCTTCCCCCTCTCAACGAACAAATAAGTATCGTTGAAAAGGTCGATCAACTGATGGCTCTTTGTGATGAATTGGAACAAACTATAAAGCAATCGAAGCAGGAAAGCGAATTGCTAATGAATTCTGTGTTACAAGAGGCATTTAACTCAACTAATGTGGATTATAATGTTGTAGAGTTTCCTTTAGTAAACTCTTATGATATCGAAGATTGGGAGATCGCTGCGCGTTCCGATGGGGATATTAATTCAGATACAAAGGCAAAAATTAAAAATAGAGTGATTGAGTTACTCGGAAATTCGCAACAATGATACCGACTCAAAAAGCACAACAGGTGCTGCGTGATTTTAGTATTTCATCTTCACCTGCTTTAAGCATTAACCAAATCTTCGAACATTATAATATCATCTACGATGAAATGGATTATGGGAATTCAAACTATATGGGAAGCTTAATTCGTGCCAAAGGCAAGACAATCATTCTTATCAATACAGATATAAAGAATGCAGGAAGAATTAATTTTACAAAAGCCCATGAACTGGGACATTTTAGCTTAAATCACAAAGGACAGCAGTTTGAATGTTCCCGAACCGATATGTTAGATTCTACTAGAAAGCCACTTGAGCTAGAGGCGAACCAATTTGCAAAAGAATTTCTTCTTCCTGAACAAATGGTCAAGCCCATATCTATGTCAGCACCATTCGACTTTGATACAATCAAAGCAATCAGTAATGAATTCGTAGTTTCCAAGCTTGTAGCCGTGTTTCGAATACTCGATTTTCATTTGGGAAATTATGCCTTTATTGGTTCTAAACATGGTGTAATTACTCATCTTCGAATGTCAAAGAGTCTCGTAGGTAAGATTAATATCTTGAAATTAGGTGCTTCTATCCATAACAAATCATCTGCCTATGAGTGTCTGATTTCAAATTTTCGAATGACTGGGTACTCATCTGTTGATCCTAAAATCTGGATTACAAGAAATAAGTTAGGCTCAGCAATTTCATTGAAAGAATATTCAAGAGCAGATAAACTGTCCGGAAGTGTCTTGACTCTTCTCAAAGTGGATTTCTTGTAATTCGATATTCGTGGATGATGGGCAAGGTGTCACCCTATCAATGGACAAGGTAGTGATGGTAAGAACTCACTTTTAAGTAACCAATAAGTTGTAATTATAAGCCGAAGACCCTGTTCTATTCAGGTCTTGGGCTTTACAACATTAAGATAAAGACGTTTAGTTAATTTTCTCTGTACAGCCGTAAAAGATGGGTAGTCAGACGTTTATTTGATGGGGGCACATCGTATAAGATTTGTTCTCACTGAACACTCGTCACATGTAGAGTCAGTGGCGATGTTGGTTAGGGTGTAGTGTTTTGAAGCTAGATTTACCTGTTTTTAATAAATAGCTAATTAGCCCGAAGCTTCTAGAGTTCGGGCTATATTTGTTATAACCAAATTAATCCATTCAGCGAAGGGCATTTAATGAGGCTTCCGTTCGTCGGATGATGGTTTATATAATGATTAGTAGAGTTGATGTTGGTCTGAACAATATCAAGTTTTCCAGTTTATCCGTTTTTAATAGCTGTGTGTTGTTCAGTGTTTTCTAATGCCAAGGTAAGATGTGGCAAAGGTATACCTAACTTTTTGGCTTCTCTTACAACTTCAAGTACTGCAAAACTGGACTTACTATTATTGTATTCAATGAAAAGTCGTGGTAAGCTGCCCTTTGCAAAAATAACCTTGTTAAACAGCGTGCCGATAAGTGCCGGTGGGATCTTGGTCAACAGTAGAGTAATCGCGTCCATCTTTGCGCCTCTTGCTTTAAGAACAGGCTTCATTTCCCGCATACTCTTGCCGACAATTGCGAATGAGTCACTATGATTCAAGAGTGCTGGGAAGCTTCCCCGTTTTAACACCTCGGTCTCCATCGCCGCATTCATGGCATAGTGATTCCATAACCAGCTTTGCATATCCTTGATCCAATTGATTTTAAAATGGGCGCTTTCAAATAGTTCTTTGACCTTGTTGTTTATCTGTTCCGTGCCTACCCGTGGTTTTTCCAGAAATATCATTTTTAAAAAGCCGCCCCTAAGCTTATTGTCCTCAATGCCGCCTCCTGCTCCTGGGAACCCAAAGACAACATTGTTCATAGACAGGGGCAAGATTGATGATCTTAAATCCTGCCAAATATTATTGAATATTAGGATCGGGTTGTTACCAGCAGTAGTCGAAAGTAATTTTGCTGCTTCGGGAAGTTGCTCCGTGTTGACACTCGCAATAATGAGATCGTAATCTGGGCTTATCTCCTCATGCAGCTTGACTTTCCAGCTTTCTTGGATGAACTGTTTTCCTCTTCGTGCGTCCCACATTTCAAGCGCTATATGACTTCCGAACGTTTCTTTTCTCCCTTTTCTAACGTAAAACTCAACGGTATGCCCTGCCTTCTCTAAAGCCCAAGCGTATTGGGTCGATATTACACCTCTACCGAAAAATAAAATTCTCATCTTAGCCTCCTAAATATCCATATTCATCTTTGTCAATAATCAAACAACGTGTTGTATAATGTTATTGTATAGATTCACTATACGGTCATCAACCATCAGATTTTTAATATCTGTCGTATAATCAATTGAACAGAAAATGGAGGTCAATAATGAATAAGCAACCTGAAATTACGGAAAAAACAAGGCAGACATTTATAAATGTATTCTGTGATTTATATTGCCGAAAACCAATCGAAAAGATATCCATTCAAGAGATTGCTAACCAATCAGGATATAATCGGAGTACATTTTATCAATACTTTAGTGATATCTATGAGTTGTTGGACTGCGTTGAAGAGCGTATTTTGAAATCCATTAAGGAGGAAATGGCAGGCAGAGAGTTTTCTACACATACTATCCAAGATGCACTTCAATGCTTGGAAAATGCAGAGGAAATTTCAGTTCTTAAAGCTATATTGGGCGACTATGGTTCTGTTCATTTTGTGGAACGCTTGAAAAGAGAAATTCCCTTTGAGCGATTGATTGTGGATTTTCCAACAGATGATGTCTTGGCACCATACATCATCGAGTTTTACATATCAACATTAATATCTATGTTTCGCCTTTGGATACACAGAGACAAAGATCTATCGTCGGAAGAATTGATCAAGCTGATCGATAGTCTATTTTCAAAGGGGATAACACCGTATCATATTTTTGGCGCGGTCAATCAGCGTTCTGATTCGAATAAAAAGTAAAGGGACGAGGAGAAAGAAAATGAGGGACTTACTGTAACAGAATTCCTGATTCTAGGATCGCTTCCCTAATCATTTTGCAAGAGCCTTTTCTGGTGCGACATCTAAGGATAGGGTAAAGTATTCAACAATCGAAAGACTGAGTGACGGCTGATATAAGATTGCTTGAATAGGTGGATGTAGCCACATCGTATTAGGTTATTGTACGGTCTAGCACTCATCCCGTGTGGAGTCGGTAGCGATGTTGGTTAGAAGCTAAACATAAACAGAAGGGGTTCGAGAATCATGTATCAATTCTCGAACCCCTTCTTGTCTTTGTTTCAATACCATCATTAACTATAGTAGTCTAAAAATACCCATCATCCCAGGCGGTAATTAATATACGTGCACACCCGTACCAAGCACGGATTTGTTTTGTACGGAATTACCGGATAGATATACCTTTTGCAGATTAGGCAGCTGGCTTAGGGTCTCGATATTGGAAATGGCATTGTTCTCGAGATGAAGCTCTTCTATGGCCTGCCAGTTACTCATAAATTCGAGAGACGCCAAATTGCTGTCTTGCAGAGTGAAGGAATGTAGAGCGGACATGTTGACAAAGTAAGGCATCATTTGGTCAACTTCAGTAACTGAGGTGTTGTTTATGCTGAAATATGGCTGCTCTAAGGTCAAATGTTCAAGCACGCTGTTCTCCGCGGCCGCCTTTTGTTCAAAGTTCAGCCTACACTCGGAGCACACCAAAGATTTCACCTGCTTCAAACGAAATAAGGCATCGCTTTCCTTGAACAGTGACGAGTCGTAAATGTTTAAGGTCTCTAGGCGGGACAAGCCGTCCAGGGCGGCAAGACGGGTTATTTCATCGATCTCCCAGAGCGAGAGTTGCTCCAGTTTCGGGAATTTCCTCAGCGCAGCCAAGTTCAATTCCCCACTTCCGCCACGGAGCGTCAGACTGGTTGTAGCCGGGGCCTTTAGCCCGGGGAGAAAGGAGCTTGGAATTTCCACTCGCTCTACTTTAGGCAGAGTCAGCGCTTCTGCATTCTCGTAGTAGCCGGACAACGTTAATTCCCGCAAAGAGGACAGGCTATTGATAGCTTTTACCGAACCAAGTTGACTTAGAGAAGCCAGGCGTAGTGTAGTAATGGAGTTTTTGCCGGTCAAGCGCTCCAGGCTCGAGATGTTTACATTTTCAATATCTAGCGTTTGTAGAGCAGGCATATTTTGCACAAAGTCGATGGACTTTACGTTCGTTAAATAGGACAACTGAAGCTCCTGAAGCTGGGTCAAGGCATACAGCGGCTGCAGGTCTGTGGTTTCACTGTACTGTATAGACAAGGATGATAGCCCGGTCATGGACGACAACCATCCGAGTTCATCGACAAAGGTGAGCGACAGGGACTTGATTGGCAATTGGTTTAACAAGTGAAAATCTGTTACGGACTCATCCACATAGGTAATGGATAAAGAGTTCAGATTGGGGAATTCCAGTAGTAGGGCCAACTCCTGATTGCTGCGAAGCTGAGTGGAAAGCTCCGTAATTTTAGACTTGTCGCCAAAGTAGCCCGAAAATGTACTGAAGGATTCGTTAAAAGCGCCTCCATAACTTTTTAATCCTGGCATATGGGCCAAAGTGGTTTGGTCCGTCTGGGATATTTCATAGGTATTTGTCAGGTCCAATGTCGTCAGTCCCTTAAAAGCTTCAAAATCTCGCTGATCAATCCGCTGGCTATTCAGTTTTTTATCTTGAGTAACATAAGTGATCTTCTCGGCCTGTTCATCGCTGAAGGGATCGGAGAGGCTATATGTAAACTTCCACTGATCATTCTCCGAATGCTCTACGGTTAAATAGCGAATACGAGCCAATTCCTCCTCTGTTGGCAAGGCGGACCCTTTATCGAAGATATCTCGCAAAAATGAGAGCAGAACCTCGCTTTCAGGCATCTTTCGTACAGGCAGATTGGCTTCTGTTTTTGGATAGGTGGAGCTGTTGCTATAATAAAAATATGTACCGATGGCGCCAGCTAGGACGAACATCAGTATCAGCATTACCTTTACGGAGGCAGTCTGCTTCAGCGGTGCTTTAGGGGGCGTTCCGTGGTAATGATTAATGGTCTGGTCTACGTAATAGACATGATTTTGCTTCAATAAAAAGCTCTGTTTCACAATAGGGACACTTTAAAACCTCATCCTTCTTGTATTCAATTTTTCCGTTGCAATTGGGGCAGTTTAGCGGGATAAACGCCACGAATGTCCCCTCCTTCATTATGATGGTCATAAGATCATGCTGAACGGTCATCTGATTTCATTATACCTTGTGAATTTACGTTTGATGAGAGAAAGAAGTTTCACATAACGAAGGAGCAGGGAAATCCTGCTCCTTTTTGATCTTTTTTTAATATGGTCTGGTGGCAGATCTTATTAAATAAATCCTCAAGCAATAGATGTAATCGGATGTTTAACGTGCACAGGGTAGAGTTGTTCACCATGAGTTCTTACAAATAAACCTTCATTGGTGATCGAACTTTTTAGATCAAGACCCTGATCATCTGGAGTGAAATGAAAGGTTACTTTCTCCGTATCCTCATCTGCAATCTTATCCAAAATATCTTTCATATTCATTTCGTTTAAGCTAACAACGTCGAAGAGCTCAATATGATTGTCTTCTTTCTGATAAATAACAATGACGTTTTCGTTTTCCAAGTAATAAATATCATCACTAAAGACATTCAGGCAATAAAACATGAGTATTCCTTGAGCATGATGGGTTGCGAAATGGCGAGAAACAGGCAATCTTTCCGATGCCAATTTTTGAATAAGACGTAAATCATCCGCGTTAGTAACATCGAGTTTCTGAATGTTCGCAGGCTTGGATGATTTTTTTGCCGTATAATTTATTGAAAAAAGATGTTCTTCCACAGGTTTAAACCCAAACTTGGGGTAAAAATCAAGCACCGATTCATTGGCAAAAAGGTACATGTAATCGTACATGTTCTCATATTCCTCTAAAACTGTATTCATTAAACGTGTAGAGAGTCCTTTCCCCCGATAATCAGGATGTGTCATCACCGTACCGATTTGAATCGCTTTTTTCTTCTCACCTTGAATGATGAGCTCAAGGATGTTAACAGAAACGTTGGCAATAACCTGGTCTCCATCGACATATGAATAAGGGATGTAAAGCTCGCCCCAGTAACCTTGTTGATACCAATCTTCAAAATTGATTTCAAACGTGTTGACAGCAAGCTCGAAAAAACTCTTGCGCAGTACTTCATTGTTTTTATAATTCTTCATAAATATTAATTCTTGCATGGTATTCTCCCCTTAATCCTCAAAAATGACTGTTTGTATAGTGGTACAATCCCGTATTTAACTATGTAAAATATGATTACAGGTGACAAAAATCCTCTTTTAACAACGCTTTTAAACAAACCTGGCGATATTGGTTAAGCAGAGTTTTAACAAGAGAAAGTGGAGTTTCGTATGGAAAGAGACGCGAGCGAATTCGCGTCTTCTTTTTTGCATGCTTTATAGGATATGCTTAAATGCAATTGCGTCAGTGAACTGTTTTTTTATTCAAAATCTTGGTCCATTAATCTACGGCAAAATGCACGACGGCACTATATAACATCTTGTTGCGAAAAGGGTCAAACGTTACTTGATGTTGAACTTGCTTCACGCGCAGCATTAATGCTTTGTTCATTCCGATTCGTTCTTCGATTGCTCGTTCGAGTTCACGGAAGTCATAAGCCTGCAAGCATTCAACTTTGTCTTTGATCATATCCAGTGAAATTTCCATATATAATTCAGGCCTCCTTAAAATCTTGATTTGCAGGTTAAAAGCCTGTCGAGCTTCATTTTAGAGGAGCTTTTCCAGTTCGGCAAGAGCAATCGGGCTGAAAATCTAATAAAGACGTGATAAAATCGGGAAAGAGCAATTTTGAGATCATCGAACTTTTAATAATTTGAAGATCCAATGGAAGTAATAACAGATACTGCTGTTTGAAGGAAGTTCATTTGCATGGTATAAGTGAAGAAGCAAGGACAGCATAATGTGAATTGCAACGAAAACTGTTAATGTTAATTCTAATGAGATGATAGGCAAGCAGATGCAAAGAGTTACGTTTTATTATTATTAATGAGGACAGAGACCGTCCTGGAAGGTATAGAGGAGCTTTTGAGATGACAAAGGAAAACTTTTGGCGTGAATTGCCACGACCATTTTTTATACTGGCACCGATGGAAGATGTGACGGATGTTGTGTTTCGGCATGTCGTAGGTGAAGCGGGCAGACCGGATGTGTTTTTTACGGAGTTTGCGAATACAGAAAGTTATTGTCACCCGGAGGGGCACCATAGTGTGCGTGGGCGTCTGACATTTACAGCGGACGAACAGCCGATTGTGGCTCATATCTGGGGAGATAAACCGGAATTCTTTCGTGAGATGAGTATCGGTATGGCGAAAGAAGGCTTTAAAGGCATCGATATCAATATGGGTTGTCCGGTAGCGAATGTAGCGGAGAATGGAAAAGGAAGTGGATTGATCTGTCGGCCAGCCCTTGCGGCGGAGATTATTCAGGCGGCGAAAGCCGGGGGACTGCCGGTCAGTGTAAAAACGCGTCTTGGATTTACTGAGGTCGATGAATGGCGCGACTGGTTAACTCATATTTTGCAGCAAGACATCGTGAATCTGTCCATTCACCTGCGTACGAGAGAAGAAATGAGCAAAGTAGACGCTCACTGGGAACTGATTCCAGAGATTAAAAAACTGCGGGATGAGATAGCGCCTAATACACTGCTGACGATTAATGGGGATATTCCTGACCGTGAAACAGGCCTGAGACTCGTGGAGCAATATGGTGTGGATGGTATTATGATTGGGCGCGGTATTTTCCAAAATCCATTTGCTTTTGAAAAGGAGCCAAAGGAACACAGCAGCACGGAATTGCTTGATCTGCTACGGCTGCATTTGGATCTCCATGATCAATATTCCGAGCTTGAACCACGTTCGTTCAGCCCGCTGGCTCGTTTTTTCAAAATCTATGTTCGTGGCTTCCGCGGTGCTAGTGAGCTGAGAAACAGCTTGATGAACGCCAAAACCACTTCTAAAGTACGCGAATTGCTCGATGAGTTTAAAAGTAATGAACAGGTGGAGTAGAGTAAGACGTAATCATGGATACGGAGTATGATTCAGGTAGATTTAATAGCAAAAAAAGAAGTGGTAACTCTTCCGCTTCTTTTTTTGCTTTGCTGTTTAACGCGTATACGCAGGCTTCTCCATAGCGACCGGTTGAGGATTGGCAAGCACCCATAATACCGCCAACTCGGATAATCTGGCAGGCGCATCAAAATCGTATCCATTGCGAAGCCTGCTGACCAAGTCTGTTGCCTCTTGGAGCAGTGCCGGGGCGAGTGGCGCACCAGTGCTCAGGTGACGAATCAGTGCATCCAGCATCTTGCGATACTCCGCATCCCAGTTTCCACCGCCATTATCCAATACTTCATGGGATACACGTCCTGTGATGCGGATGACCTCTCCCTGCACCGTTTGAGCGTGGCCTTGGGCCGGAATGAGATATTCCCACAGCTCTTGGTGCTGTTTGGTCCAAGTGGTTGCCTTTACCTGAATGGGGGTAGTCCCATCATGCATGATCCGATTCGCTACCGGCTCGACATCAAATAACTGGTACAGTTTGATCAGCGCCTCTGAAACTTCATCGACCTTGTCCTTATTGAACTTCTCACGGACGAATTCAAAATCCTTACCGATCCGCTTCACCGATTCTTTCATATCCGGGGTGACCGATGCTCCGGCATCCAGCAGAATTGCGGCAATCTCTGCCAGATTGACTATATCGCTATTCCTGCAATTGACTAACCCCTTAGCTAATGGGGTATTTCCCTGTTTATTTTCTACGTTAATAGTAGCGCCTTGGTTTACCAACTCTTGAACCACTTTGGTTCTATACCCATTGACCGCTGCATGTAACGGTGTTTCATTTTGGTAATCCACAGCGTCCAGATCCGCACCTAATTCAAGGAACAAGGGTACATTTCCTGACCAGTGTGAGGCATGGGCATGTAAAGGCGTGCGTTGATATTTGTCGCGTGCATTAATGTCTGCCCCTTGCTCTACCAGCCAGCGGACCACTTCATCCGATATTTGACGAAAGCTGAGGGCCGTACCTTTGCTGTAGCCCCCACGGGCATCCCATTCGCATTGCTCGAAAACCTCTTTTATGGTTGCGATATCATTATCTTTAACGAGTTTTTCCATATGAGCAGGTAAGGTTGCTTTCTTCGTAGCCATTACACTCTTCCTCTCCTTTGTGAATAACAACGTATGTTCCAATGGTAGGCTATGACGATTTAATAGTAAGTAGATAATTTTCTGCAATTTTATCACATAGGGGAATTTAAAACCAATAACTGGGTTTCTTCCATCATCAATTTGTTTTGCTATGTTATAATTTAGATGAATGTTGATACTGGAGACGGATTGAAAAATATTTGAAATGATCGCCGCAAATCGTGCGGTAGGCTTTTGATAATAGGAGGATTTATGTCCTGGAGCAAATTGAAGCAACAACTGGAGAGTTTTCTTAGTCCCGCGTTAGTTGGAAGGGTGGAGTACCGTGCTACCAGCTATCGCTATTCACTTGATAAATCAGGCAATTGTTATATTACTGTAGATAAAAAGAATGTACTCAACATGAGCGATACAACAACCCCAATCCGATGGTATCAGACAGAGCAGGAGATCAAGAGCGACCCGGAGATCATGATTCCTGTGAGCGATGAAGAGATTGAAGCTATCAGAAAAGATTCTAAAGGACCCATTCCCGAGGATCGTCTTCAAGTCATGGCAAGAAGCAGAAAAATCTCCGTACATGCCAAAGAACTGTTGCTGGCTCAGACCGCACTCAGTAAATCGAATTTTACCGTTGCAGCTACGACGTATTTATCGACTTCTATAGAGGATAATCTGGAGAGCAAGGATATTATATTTAATATTCTGGCTTTAATGGACAGACGAGTTGGCAAAAAGCGAATTTTGAACATGTCGGAGCAGGTCAAATTAAAGCATCCAGCGGTACAATATTTTTATGAACTGCGTCGTCGTACGGTGTGAAATTTAATAACATTCACGGATAGAGGTACACTGTGTCGGTGACGGTTTTACTGAAATCTGTCTAACAAGTGGATATAGCTTTTAACTATAACCAGTTATGGTTTTTTAGTATCCCTTCTAACTGCTCTCAGCGTGATATGATCATTGTATACAACGAGGGGGTTTTTTACATGACTGATAAGTTCCAGATCGTAGGAAGTTTATTGCGGCCGGATGAGCTGCTGAAATATAAAACGCAAATTGAACATAACGATGATATCCAATATCCGTTCTATGAAAACTACGAAGGATATGAGAAGTGTGAGACAGAGGCAATCAAACAAGTTGTCGCAAAGGAAATCGAACATAACTTGTCCGTGGTTACCGATGGAGAATTTTCCAAATCGATGTGGCATCTGGACTTTGTATGGGGATTTGGCGGAGTGAAGCGTTACATCGCGGATCACGGCTATTTTTTCAGAGATGTGGACGGAACTTCAAAATATGAAACACGCAAAGATATTGGACTGCGCATCACTGATAAATTGAGTGGAAAGAACCATCATTTCATTCAGTTGTTCCAACAGCTGCAAGACACGGCTGGCGAGCAACAAACGAAACTTTGTGTACCGTCTCCTTCCCATATTTTCGGTGAGCTTTCCTGGTCGGATAACATTGGCGGTACGGATTCTGTATATTTGAACAAACAGGAGCTCAAAGAAGGTCTTGTGATCGCGTATAAGGAATTCGTGGAAGAATTCGCTGCAGTGGGCGGCAAAATTCTGCAATTCGATGATTGCTTATGGGAACTGTTTGCAGACGACAACCCGAACTCTCCTTTTACAGGGGAAAATATTAATCAAGATGAAGTAAAGGGTCTCGCTACCGAATTCATTGATATTAATAATACCGTGATTGACTTTGGTCATAGCCTTGGCTTGAAAATGTGGACACATAACTGCCGCGGCAATTATGATTCCCGCAATATGGGTGGTGGATCGTATGCCAAAATTGCGAATCTGTTCCTGAAGCAATTGAAGTATGATCGTTTCTTCCTGGAGTGGGATGATGATCGTGCGGGTTCAATTGAAGCTCTGGAAGTGTTCAAGGACAGACCTGAAACGGAAATTGTACTGGGTCTGTTGTCATCCAAAACGAGTACACTCGATGATGAAGCACGTGTTGTCCGTTTGCTGGACGAAGCTTCCAAAATCATCGATAAGGATCGGCTACTGTTGTCTCACCAATGCGGATTTGCATCCTGCGATGGTGGTAACGAATTAAGCGAAGCTCAGCAATGGGCGAAGATCGATCAAGGGCAGAAGATTGCAAAGCAATATTGGGGCAGCACCGTCTAGGATTCAAGCTGAATGTATTGTGACCTTATAAACACATTGCTCGATCAATAGTGTTCTGTGCGATAATGAAGCGGCGACTTTTCCTCTGGAATCTATCCAGGGAGAAGCCGCCGTATTTGTTGTGGAACGTACGTATAGGTACGTTCTCATTTCTATAACTTTTTTAAACTAATGAGGGGGCTGTCATTCTTTATTTCTGCGATTCACGCTGCGCCAGCCATTCCTTTTTCAACAAAGCATATTGATACGTATTCTCGTATTTCGGTGTGCCGTCCTCATTTTTGACAAATGAAATGAACTCCAAAAAAAGACCTTCCCGGCGCATGCCCAGCTTCTCACACAGTTTCTGAGAACGGAAGTTATCATCCTCGACATAGGCGTACAATCTTCTTATTCCCTGTTCCATAAAGAGATTTTCGATGAAAGCATTGGCGCTCTCACTAGCGTATCCTTTCCCTTCATATCTGCCATTAAAATTCCAGCCAATACTATACGTATCTGAATTCGAATCTTTATCCGTATCAGAATCTCGATCTTCCCTCATACCAAACAGCTCACCGATCAACTCGTTACTGTCCTTCAGGCAGACCGCGATGTGGGAATCGTCACTGCTTCTTTTTGCGACCTCTGCCGCCGCCTCTTCCAATGTGGAAATTCGTTGACCCATAAAACAATTCACTCTGGGATTTGCCGTGTATTCCAACAGTCCGGCTGCGTCCGTTACGGTGAAATTTCGCAGGATTAATCGATTGGTTTCAAGTGTTTGCATAAGATGATATACCTCCGGTTTTCATATCAATAGATTGGCTATGTTCATGTTGTATCTCTTTTTATTTTACGAGACTCCCTATTCGTACTATAACTGCGTATAGCCTTGGGTTTGGCTTTGGTACTGTCTGACCGGGAGAACAATCCCACCAATTTCTCCCTATAGATATAACCGAGTACGAACCCGATCACAGCGATAACAGAAATAATAATGGCGATTGTGTATTGTTGCATATGAATCGTGGACCCTATAACGGTAGATGCGATGATCCACGGCAGACGACCGACGATAAGGATCGTGAAGAACCTAAACGAACTAATCGATGTAAGTGCGGCGACAAATACAAGCATGTCTTTGGGTAAGCCGGGAATTACGAAAAAGATGAATAAAAATGCGGAGAACTTCTTCTCATCATGAATTAACGACATCCACTTATTATTTTTCTTTTGCATTAGTCGTGAAATATAGGCGCGACCGATATAACGGGTGAAATAGAAGGCGATCGCTGAGCCTATAATCAAGCCTATTGTAGTATACAAGGACCCAATTGTAACCCCGTAGATATAACCGCCTGCGACCTGTACCACTTCTCCTGGAATGGGTGCAACCACGATCTGAAGAATCTGGAATAAAATAAACATGACCGGACCCCAATGGCCTGTTGAGTGAATATACGCTCTGAAGTTGTCCATGGAAGACATGATTCTAATAATGGCAGGAAAATAATACACCAGTAGACCAATGGACAACATGATGAACAGACCCAACAATATGTTAATCATTACTTTTTTCGAAGTTTGTGGCATTCCTGACGACCCCTTTGTGTAATAACTTCTACATATTTACAGTATAAGACGAAATTATTAAGAGATACCTACATAACTTCTGAAGAATTCTTAAGTCGATTGTATTTGCTGGTAGTCGCTAATAGCGCATATTATACTGAAATTAGACGGAGGGATCAGATGAGCAAGAAAATTCTAATTGCTGATGATAACAGTGAAATTCGTGAAATTGTAAGGATCTTGTTAGAGAGTGAGAATTATGAAGTGATTGAAGCGATAGATGGTCAAGATGCGATTGATAAAGTGAGCGAAGAGACGGATCTCATTATTTTGGATATGATGATGCCCAATAAATCGGGGCTGAAGGCGTGTCTGGAGATTCGTGAAAAAACAAGTGCACCGATCCTGTTTCTCACAGCGAAAACTCAGGACTCTGACAAACAATTGGCCTTTTCCTCAGGCAGTGATGACTTTTTGTCCAAGCCTTTTTCTTATACAGAACTCGTTTCGAGGGTGAAGGCTTTACTGCGGAGGTATTATGTATATCGGGGCAAGGAGAAGACGGAAGAAGCGGACCAAATTATCGTTAAGGATCTTACGGTCCATCAGGATTCAAAAGCCGTGTTTGTTGGAGAGAAGGAAATTGCTCTAACTGAAATTGAATACCAAATTTTGCTGCTGTTGGCTAAGAAACGACGAAAGGTATTCTCGGCAGAAAATATATATGAGAGTGTTTGGGGGCAACCCTACTTTTATACGTGTAATAACACGGTCATGGTTCATATTCGTAACTTGAGAGGCAAACTGGAGGATGACCCGCAGAACCCTAAATATGTGAAGACCGTTTGGGGGAAGGGGTACAAAATTGAATAGATTATTAATCGGAAAAAAGCTGAAGATTAAACTGGTTCTGGCGGTTGTCATTTCTTTGGTCATTTCCATAAGTGCACTCGTTATTTTACAAGTTGTTGGCGAGACTGTATTGGATAGTTATTTAAGCAAATCCACTTTTGTAGAGAATAGGCAGCAAGATGCGCTTGATCGATTCGAAGCATTTGTGGATAAACAGAACGTGTCAACCCGTGATCATGAGCAATTGTCTGCCTGGATAAGACATGAGCGCTACTTAAATCTATATATTTTTGCAAAAGACAAATTGATATTTTCCTCCAACACGGAGATTGATCCTGCCATTAATGAAGAGTTGTTAACTCAATTCGTGCCATCAAAAATACCCATCACCACCATCCATTTTGCGGATCAGGATGCCCAGATATACTTGGTTAGCTTTTATGAGTATCAATACTACAACCTCATTCTGATTATTGGTGTTTTCATAGCGGCCATTGTGTTTATTGTTTCCTTTCTACTGATGATTAATAAGAAAACATCTTATATTGGCGTGCTTGAACAAGAGATCAAAATACTCGAAGGTGGAAATTTGGATTATTCGATTACGATATCTGGAAAGGATGAACTGTCATCTCTGGCCCAGAGTATTGATGAGATGAGGAAATCATTTGTGGAGCGGCTGGACAGCGAGGAGAGGGTCAGGATGGCCAACCGTGAATTGATCACGGCGATTTCCCATGATTTGCGAACGCCACTCACGATTCTATTAGGATATATGGATATCATAGAGCTCAACAAATATAAGACACATGAGGATCTATTGCAGTATATTCATAATAGCCGGGAGAAGGCCTATCAGATCAAAGTGCTGTCGGACAAACTATTCGAATATTTTACGGTATCCTCGGCGGCTGAAGAAGAGGAAGTAGAATTTGAAATGTATGAGGGCAGAGCTCTTATCGATCAACTCATAGATGAGCAATTAGTGGTTTTGGACGATATAGATGTGCAGGTTCAGACAGATGCTCATCATGAGGAGTTTTTGCTGGAAATCAATCTGGTCGCCATGCGTCGCGTAATGGATAACGTATTTTCAAATATTCGAAAATACGCCGATCCAGTGCATCCCGTTCATATCCAGATTTCTTTGAGGCAACAATGGGTCATTCTTGAGGTGGAGAATAAGATTAAACGTGTTGGCAAAAAGAAAGATAGCAACGAAATTGGGCTCGTTAGTTGTCAGAAAATGATCCAGCAGCATAACGGGACGTTGACGGTGTCGCAGGAAAGGGATATCTTTTCATTACAGATTACGCTACCTGTCATCTTCAATAAACCAACACAGACTCATATATAACGAATCTCTTGGAATGATGCTGAATGTTCGTGGGATTCCTTTGGCTGCCTGATTGTTACCTTAGACTGCTGTAGTGGAGTAACTTGCTAAATAGGCATAGGCGAAAGAACATCGCTCTACCATTCACACTATACAAAAAGAGCCATGCGACAGCATGGCTCTTACATATATCGTGAGAGGGCAAGCCTCATGTTTTAAACAACAGGTGCATTCTGTTTCTTGAAATATTGTTCAATTAGAAACGCGAGCATCGGTCCGGGCTCAGCCTTCTGTAATTGAGCCTGATCGCCAAATTCCATGAGATACGGCTGTTCCGTAGTACAAGGAGTCCAATGAGGCATCAGCTTTCCGGTGGAGTCCGAACCGTTTGGATCACCTGTAGCAATAAAGTTGGATAAATAATTACACATTTGGCGAGCCAGATCATAATGCTTGCCTGTGAAAGGCCGCCAGCATTTGGCGAGTGTTTCGAAGAAAAACCACAGATCGACGGAGTGAAAAGTGCCTGGCTGGTCCCAGCCCGGAATCTCGGCATCGAAGTTATAATAGTAGAGAGGCGTTTCAGACGGATGACCGCTGTTCGCGCGGATGGCGAGCAGAATGGCATGCTGGATCATGCGGACCGATGCTTGTTGCAGAGCATGTTCGATTTGGCCGGTATCAGCCTCACATAGCTGCAAAAAGGCAGGAGCATCCTCGCCAAACAGCTCCACAGCCATCTGCTTCAGTTCTTCCAGATTGGCTGCGGCGGGACGGGTCCAAAATTCGGAAGATGTATGCCCCAGCATTACGGGGATCGCCTCGCGCTCCTGCTGAAGAAAACGAGTAAACGGATCGCCTGCGCAGAATTGTTCGTCGATGACGGTTCCCCAGAAGCTTTTGTATTCGAGTGCTTTGTCACGGAGATATTCAGCATCCAGTTGTCTCGCCTCAGCCAGGGAAGATACGCCCAGGAAGCCAAAAAATTCAACCCCTGCTTGCTCTGCATCCCTTAGTGTGGAACGGACAGAAGGCACGCGGACCTTCGGGTATAACTCGGTAGCTATACCGCTCATGATGACGACTCGCTGGAACAAGCCTTTATTTTGCGGAGAGGTCATCTGGCTGAGTACACTTCCTCCGCCTGCCGACTGTCCGCCGATGGTGATCTGGTCTGGATCACCGCCAAAGGCGGCAATGTTGCGTTTGACCCACTGGGTACCTGCTTGCTGATCGAGATGACCAAAGTTGGCGGGTGCATGGGGGGATTCGGCACTAATCTCAGGATGGCACAGGAAGCCGAAGGCATTCAGCCGATAATTAATCGTCACGACGACAATACCTCTACGAGCGATTCGCTCGCCATCAAATTCCATTTCGGCCGTATGGCCAACTTGCAGACCCCCGCCAAAATACCAGACAAAAACAGGTAGCTTCTCATCCGTGCGTTTGGCTGGTGTCCAGACATTCAGATACAGACAATCCTCGTCCATGGGCAGGTCGGGATCAACGGCCCATTCGCGGGTATAGATATTGTTATCATCGATGACTGTTGGGGCTTGCATCGAGATGGGGGCAAAATCAAAAGCTTGCAGTACACCTTCCCAGCTCGACTGCGGCTGCGGAGCGCGCCAGCGGTTCTCACCTACAGGAGGTGCGGCAAAAGGAATTCCCTTGAAGCTGGTAATCCGCGGGTCCGCCGCGGGCAGTCCTTGCACTTGTCCATGTTCTACCGTAACCATTCTAAGCATACAACATTCTCCTCTCTGGATTTAGCGTGTAAGCGTTACCGAAAATTTGATCAACGTGGCATTAGAAAGGGGGAATCAAGGTTGAATCCGATTTGGCATGAGAGCAGTAGAGCCAGTAATTTGTATTTTATCAGTGGTGGTCACAAGCCGGCCAACGCTCACCAATGGGGGCCAGGTGTACGTGACGTTTATGCGCTGCACTATATTATCCGCGGCCAAGGGACGCTGGAGACGGGCGGCCGCGTTTTTCGGCTCGTTACGGGGGAAAGCTTTATCATATTTCCGCAAAAAGAGATTTACTATTATCCGGACCCGCAAGATCCATGGGAGTACGTCTGGGTGGAGTTTAGCGGTGAGGATGCCGGGCGGTTACTGGGGCTGACACAGCTCTCAGAGGTACAACCCGTGGTGACGGTCTCGCCGGAGACGCTGCAGCCTTTTTTTCACCTTGCCTGGAACGCGGGTGCATCATCCTATGAATTACTGCGGGCGGATGCCCGTTTGCGTCTGCTGCTCTCCTACTATATGGAACATTATCCTAAAGAGCCGCAGGTGGACGCCAAGGATTATGTCTGGCTGGCGAGAAAGTACATCGAGCAGAACTACTGGAAGCCGACATTGACCGTCACGGAGATCGTAAAGGCAGTTAATCTGGAGCGCAGTTATTTGTTTCGTCTGTTTAAGGCAGCAACCGGCAAGTCTGTTTTGGAGTATATTACATCCTGCCGAATCGAGCGCGCCTGTGAACTGCTGAAGACGTCGGGCCTGCCGATTCAATCGGTGGCTTATTCTGTCGGCTACAATGATCCGTTATATTTTTCCAAAGTATTCAAGAAAGCAACTTCACACACGCCAACCGCGTACATGACGCTGCACCGGACCAAGGCATAACGTTAACGGAACAGGGCGCAGTTCCCGGACTCTCGGAAATAACGGATCAGCTTCTCAATAGGCTCACGTCCACAGTTCAGCTTCACTCCTATACAATCAATGCACAGAAATTGCTGGGCAGAGCGCGAGATCAATTTGAGGTAGATGCCCACATCGTCTGAAGAGAGCGGAACCTGACAGGAGGTGCACAGGCGATGTTGAGCCATTTATTTCACCAGTTTGGCACGCACAATTAAACAATCATGTGCTGCGACAACGGGAGCGAAGCGTTCGCGGAATACGCCAAGCTCTTGATGTTCCCAGCAGTCATACAGGGACAGAGCATAACCGGCAGCATAAGGCAGACCCATATCCCAAAATTGCAATGATAATTCCCGCTGGCTGTCGCTCAGGTTGAAAAAGCCAATAGCCAGATCACCATCTGTGAGTACCTTCACCAGCATAAATACATCGTCTGTGTGAAACCATTGCGGCTCTGGTTTAATGCGGTAAGCTCCGCGCGCTTCTACGTCCTGATTGATAGCGATCAGGTCAGGATTCAGGAGAATATCCTTTGTAACCTGGTTAGCCTTACGCACGTCACATCCAATCATTAGCGGTGAACCCATCATGGACCAGAGTGAGAAGTGGGTTTTATATTCGATGTCGTTGCATCCACCGATGCTGCCAATATAATCATTGTTGCTTCCACCGTACATACCAACAATCAGCATATCCATGTCGTTATGGCAGAAGGAGCCGGTGTAGCTTTGTTTTCCCAATTGGGACAGGGCAAGTTCCTTCACTGAATCCCAATTGTCGCGGATATCGCCGGTGGAGCGGTACATATGAGCGCCCGATTCCCGAATCCAATCGTATACGTCGTCGGCTCCCCAGTTGCAGGCGGAGAACAGGATATCGCGTCCACAGTTTTTGAGCGCAAGGCTCATCCGTTTGTACAGCAGCTCTCCTGAGATATGGCGCGGCTTGAAGCAGTAATCATACTTCAAATAATCAACGCCCCATTCGGCAAAAAGGGCAGCATCCTGGAATTCATGCTCAAAGCTGCCCGGATACCCGGCACATGTATGCGTACCCACGCATGAATACATGCCGAACTTTAGTCCTTTGCTATGGATATAATCGGAAAGCGCTCTCATTCCGCTAGGAAATTTCTCCGGGTCAGCCACCAGATTGCCGCTCGCATCACGTTCCTTCAGGCTCCAGCAATCATCAATGACAATATACTCGTAACCAGCGGCCAGATAACCTTCCGATACAAACACATCAGCGACATCCCGAATTAATTGTTCGTTAATATCCCACGTAAAGGTATTCCACGAATTCCAGCCCAGGGCAGGGGCAAAGCCTAACACTTGATTGTTGCTCATGCTCTCGCATCCTTTCTCATCTCGGTTTTGTTAACAACACTAAACTGAACATAAACGATGAGCGACGTATCCTGCCATAGCTTAACGTTGCTTGGACATGGACATATGTTGCTCTGCTTGTGCTGGTGGAATTAGCTCTTTTAATCAGGTTCTCGGCAGGTATCAGAAGTTGCCGGTAGAAACATAAGAAAGGAAAAATGTCTGTCTGCGAAGAAGTTATATCTATCTTTTCAGGGATCTGTGCGAAACAATGATATAGATGTTATGATCGGTGATAATGCTCGAACAGGTTGTCAGAGCAACAGGGAAATTTGAATAGTATTCAGTTTTTTTAGGAAAAATACCCCAGTGGCGAATTCCTCATACGAAAGGTAATAATCTGGCCGGAATGATTATGCATATGGCAGAATGGTTCGAATTGGATAATGTGCGATTTTTCATCGGTTTTTTGTTAAACATAAGTGTCCGTTTGATATGATCAGATATATAATTTATAGGATTGGGAGTGTCACGAAATGAATTTAGATGAAGTGATGCAGGAGCTTGAAGCGCTGGGCAAAGAACGAACGAAAAAAATCTATATCTCCAATGGTGCGCATGAACCGTTATTTGGCGTGGCAACCGGTGCGATGAAACCAATGGCGAAGCGGATCAAAAAGGATCAACCTTTGGCAGAGCAACTATATGCAACGGGGAATTATGATGCGATGTACTTTGCGGGCGTGATTGCCGATCCTCAAGCAATGACGGAAGCTGATTTTGACCGTTGGATTGACGCTGCTTATTTTTACATGATCTCTGACTTCATCGTTGCCGTCACGCTGGCGGAGACGGATATTGCTCAAGAAGTTTCGGATAAGTGGATCGCGAGTGGAGATGAGCTGAAAATGTCAGCAGGATGGAGCTGTTACTGTTGGTTGCTCGGCAGTCGAAAGGATGCTGAGTTTTCGGAGAATAAAATGATGGAGATGCTGGAACAGGTGAAAAAGACGATTCACGAATCTCCGGAACGAACGAAATATTCAATGAACAACTTCCTGTATACAGTCGCGACATCCTATCAACCGTTGCACGATCAGGCAGTGGAGACAGCCCAGGCTGTGGGACCTGTCGAAGTGAACAAGGACATGCCCAAGAGCAAGCTGCTGAATGCCTCTGAGAATATCCAAAAGGCAGTGGAAAAAGGGCGGACGGGCTTCAAGCGCAAATATGTAAGGTGTTAATGGGAATCACTGTAATAGATTAGAACATCAGGAGATGTAACGCATGCAGGAGGTGCTCGTATGAACGTAGAGAGTGTCTCCCTTTTTGTGTTGTTATGAATATCACGTACTTGGGTAACTGAAATCTAGTAACCGTCAAGCTACAAGTTAGTCAACAAATTTTCTGTCGATCCTTTATACTAATAAAGCCAGAAACATATCTAAGGAGTTGCCGAATCCAATATGAATAAAAAAGAAGTCGCGCATATACGCAAGCAGTTTAAACTCGATCACGATCTACTGAATATTTACGATATTCTCAACGTGTATATTACGAAGGAAACGAATGAGGTATATCACTGGGAGCGTCACCCGTTCGAACTGGTGGACAGAGAGAAGCAGGAGCTGTACATGGGCAATTTCAAAAAATTGCTGACAGGTGATTTGGATCAGAAGTTATTTGAATTGAAGTTCCAGGAAGCGGCGGAGGATCCAGCACAGGTATTGCTTCACCAGGCGCTGGTAACAGGTGATCCGGATGAATGGCAGGATCTGATGCTGCTGCTCGTGGATCGAATGTTGGTGGATACGAAATTTGAGCGGGATATGGTAGCTACGTTCGTGCGTGGACAGTATTACTTGCCGACCAAGGCTAGAAACGAAGCTACGGAAGAGAGCGAGAAGAATGAGGTGTTCGCCCATCCGTTCATTCTGTGCAGCGTGAATTCCACGGAGAAACAGCGGAAGACACTCTTGTTTGATTACGTGGAGAGAGAATTCAAATACAACATTATTGTCGATCCGATTATCAAATTAAGCACGCCAGAGCAAGGGTTCCTGTACCCTAGCGTAACGGACAACTACTCCGATGTGAATCGTGTACTGTATTGTACGGGGAAATCCAATTTCCCGGATCCGCATTTTGTTGAAAATGTATTGAATGGAGAAAGATCCGTAACCGCACTGGAAGAACGGGCGATCTTCGAAGATATCGTCAAGGAAGTGGCTGGTGAACAGCTCGATTCAGCCACCATTGCACATGTATATGAGGAGATTAACCGAGTCATCGAGATTAACGAAGAGTCCCATGAGGAAGAACCTCCAAAGCTGGATTATAAAGATCTGGAACGTGTACTGACCGCAAGCGGTATAGAGGATCTGACAACGGAGAAAGTAGAACGTGCCTTCGAAACGATCGTTGACAACAAGAACTATGAGATGAAGGCGACCAGTGTTATGCCGAAGTTTACGTCCAAGTCCATCAAGATCGAGACCAAGGTTGCTACGATTTCGGTTAGCCCTCAAGACCTGAGATATGTGAAACAGGTGAACTATCAAGGCAGACGTTGTATCATGATTGAAGTGGACGAGGATGTCGTGATTGAAGGGTTTACGCTTAATACGGAGACGCTTTAGACGATTTGTGATTAATAAATAAGTATCAGTATAAGGGTCGCGTGGAACGGCCATCTATTTTTAAAAAAAGCCCAAGCCTAAGGTGGATTGCCCCCTTAGAATAGACATTGGAAAACCCCTTGGGTTTAACCGATGAAATTCTAGGGGATGCAATCCATCACGACTTACGGGCTTTTTTGTATCTTTTTTATGAGAAAGGTTATTTCAATAAGTTGTACGTGAATTCATACCCACCCCGTGAATTCCAATATCGACGCTTTTGCAGACTGTGCTTCTGTATGAGCCCCTTTGCGCCAGGCTTTGGGTGATTCTCCCATCAGTTTGGCGAAGCAACGGTTAAAGCTGGAGATGGATCGGAAGCCGACCTGCTCAGAGATGGACAGAATGGAGGCCTCGGTGCTTTTTAATCGTTTGCATGCCTCTTCAATCCGGGTACTGTTCAGAAAATCAAGCGGTGTGGTTCCCATAATTTCATGGAACTTGCGGCGAAAATGCGTTGTACTCAGATGACACAGTTCAGCGAGGTAATCGATGGTCACAGGCATCATATAGTTTTTGGTGATAAACTCCAGCACCGGTGAGATGACCAAGTCACCTTGGAGGTCTCGTTCCCGTTCCTGATCCTGAGATGACAAGCGCTCGCTGCTCGCATGAATTCGAAGCAGTTCGATATATAGAGACATCAACAAGCCGTACGCGCTCTCCCGATAATAGGGGGACTGCTGCTTTATCTCTTCTACCACTGATGTTGCGAGCATGTGAATTTTGGGATACTGTTCCTTATTCAAAATACAATTGCTCCCTTGAATAGCCCATAAATTCGGTTCAATGTGACTTTGGGCGGTTTTGAGCGAATGGCGGAAGAGTTCTTCCGGTGAAAAAAAGATATAAGCCCACAGGCTGGCGTTATTAGGTGAACTGTATGTGGTATGCGGAAGATAGCGGGGAATGAACGTGACATCGCCTGCCCGAAAAGGCACAGATTCTCCTTTAATCTCCATGATTCCTCCATCGGAATAACAGATGCCAATCTCCATGTGGTTATGGAAATGAAGATGCTCACTCTTGATATCGGATATTCTCCAGCGGTCTCCACTGAGTAACAGGACAGGGAAATCAATGGGCAGACTGTAGTGACGATATTCAATGACAGGTTTCTTCGGTTTGGGCATTTTCGAGGACTCCTATGTATAAATGATTGAAATTGCACAGTTTTGTTGTGAATATGCTTAGATTGAGACTATTTTACTGCGTACAATGGAATAAGTAAAGCGTTTACAAAAATGGACGGACACCTCTCAGGGCGCGCTTGGGGGCGTGTGCGCAGGGAGAGGGGAATAACAATGCTTCAAGTAAAATATGACAGGGAACAGATTCTACACGTAATCGAGAACGTTACCAAGAAAACACTGGATATGGATCTGACATGGGATTGGCCCGGCGGTGTCGCTTATTATGGCGTATCCAGAGCCTATCAGACGACAGGCAACCAAGAGATTCTGGACAGGCTGGTGAAATGGGCAGATGAATATATCGAGCTGGGTCTGCCAAGTTGGACGGTAAATACATGTGCCATGGGCCATGTGCTCATCACTTTATATGAAGAAACCGGAGATCAGAAATATTGGGATATTGTCCTCAGCAAGGTCGATTATCTCCAGAACCATGCGCTTCGCTTTGGAGACAACGTGCTTCAGCATACGGTATCGGTTTCCAATGATTTTCCGGAACAGGCTTGGGCGGATACCTTGTTTATGGCGGCATTTTTCCTGCTCCGCGTAGGTAGCAAATTAAAAGACGAAGCCATGATTCAGGATGCGCTGAACCAGTATTACTGGCATATCAAATACCTGCAAGATCCGAGTAGCAGTCTGTGGTATCACGGTTATAACAATATCAACAAGGACCACATGTCCGGATTTTACTGGGGAAGAGCAAACGCTTGGGGAGCCTATACGATGTCTCAAGTGAAACCTCAGCTCAACGACTGGTACTTGTATCCGCAATGTATGGATGTAGAGTGTGCACTTCGCGATCAGTTGGCGGCTCTCAAGCTGGTGCAGACCGAGAATGGCTTGTGGCGTACGGTTTTGGATGACGAAGATTCGTATGAAGAAGTATCGGCTTCTGCGGGTATTGCAGCGGCCATGATCAATAATGGCAATCCACTGCATACCAAATATGTGCAAAAGGCACTGGAAGGCATCCTGAGCAACATTAGCGAAGATGGACGCGTGCTTGGTGTATCTGGCGGTACGGCAGTGATGAAGGATCGGGATGGCTATCGCAATATTCCAAAAGACTGGATTCAGGGCTGGGGTCAGGGCCTGGCACTCGCTTTTCTGTCCGATATGTTGAGATAGGGAGGGAACCACATTGTCCAAAACAACCAAAGGCTCCTTTACACTACCGGGAGAATCCGGTTATGAAGCACTGACGCTGGAACTTGCCGATCGCTGGGGTGCCGATGTGATCCGTGACAGTGACGGTACAAAGTTGTCCGATGAGATTATCAATGCCGGATACGGCATCTATTCAACCATTTGCATTATTCGGGATCATAATGAGTGGGCGTCCCGTAATTTGGATAAGTTGCAGCAATGTTTTCTCATTACGAATCCTAAGGTCGCTGTGCAAGATTATGTATCCATCTATCTGATGGAGGACTTCTTTGCTGAACAATTCAGGGTGAATGATTCCAAAGAGGCGTTTAAATATTGGCAGGTGTATGACCGAACGACTGGGGAAGAGGTACCTAGAGGACAGTGGAATTATGAAAGGGAATCTGGCAATGTTGTCATTACTGGTGTTGCTCCTTGGCATAAATACACGGTGAGTTTCATGGTTTATCGGATATGGGAAGAGATTTCCATGTACAATCATACGACGAATAATTGGGACAAAGAGCATCTGATGCAGATTGACCCGATCTATACAGACACCCAAACCTATTTGCTGGATTGGATGGAAAAGTGGTGCCAAGACCACCCGGAAACAACGGTTGTACGTTTTACGTCCCTATTTTATAACTTCGCCTGGATCTGGGGCAGTGATGAGCGGAATCGCCATCTGTTCTCAGATTGGGGTTCATACGATTTCACGGTGAGTTCGAGAGCGCTGGATCTGTTTGCTCAAAAATATGGTTATTCACTCTCCGCCGAGGACTTTGTAAATGGCGGTAAATATCAGGTCACTCATATGCCTGCGGATCAGCGCAAACTGGACTGGATGGCATTTATCAATGATTTTGTCATTGAATTCGGTAAAAAGTTGATTGATATTGTCCACAAACATAACAAGCTGGCGTATGTCTTCTATGATGACAGCTGGGTGGGCATGGAGCCTTACAATGACCGCTTTCAGGAATTTGGATTCGACGGCATGATCAAATGTGTGTTCTCCGGTTATGAGGCAAGAATGTGCTCTGGCGTTAAGGCTGATACCCATGAGATTCGATTGCATCCATACTTGTTCCCAGTTGGTTTAGGCGGGCTTCCTACCTTCAAGGAGGGAGGAGACCCTACCCTGGATGCGAAGAAATATTGGATCAATATTCGGCGTGCGCTGCTGCGTGAGTCGATTGACCGGATTGGACTGGGCGGATATTTGCATCTGGTTGAGCCTTATCCGGACTTTGTGGAATATATCGAGAAGATCGCCCATGAATTCAGGGAAATGAAAGAGCTGCATCAGGCTGGAAAGCCTTATCAGATCAAGACAAAAGTAGCCGTTCTGCATACCTGGGGCAAGTTAAGATCGTGGACCTTGTCCGGTCATTTTCATGAAACGCATATGCATGATCTGATTCATGTGAATGAGGCATTAGCCGGGTTGCCTGTTGATGTGCAGTTTATTGATTTTGATGATATTCGTCAGGGCGCATTGAAGGATGTAGATGTTGTCATCAATGCCGGCTCTGCAGGTTCAGCATGGAGCGGTGGAGAGCATTGGAGTGACCACAAGTCTGTGGACTTATTGACCCAATGGGTATATGAAGGTGGTACCTTTGTTGGCATTAACCAGCCTTCGGCAATGGACGGGTACGACAGCTATTTTAGAATGGCTCATGTGCTTGGGGTGGATGAGGATACAGGCTCCAGAGTTGTTCATGGAAAATGGTCGTATGAGGTTAATGATGAGTATGGCTTGGTGCCTGAGGGGGCAAGCATACTTCCGAAAAATAACATTTATCTTACTGATGGATCAGCAGCTGTAGTGAGTGAAACGGATGGTCAGATCACACTGTCCACACATGCTTTTGGAAAAGGAAAAGGGATCTATCTGCCTTCCTTCGAATTCAGCTGGGAAAATACAAGACTACTTCTGAATTTGATTCGATTTGCGGGCAATGAATTCCATGAAACAAAGTACATCACGGATAACTTGTATACCGAGTGCGCCTACTACCCTGAGAGCAACATATTGGTTGTGATCAATAATAGCGATCAGGTTCAGTCCACGACGATTGATACGGAGCATGGAAAACAGACCATGGAATTGGAGCCGTATGATACGTTGATCACCAAAATTGGTTTAATAAAATCGGTATCCCCATAGAATAATAATTCAATAGACCGTATTCCTTAACCAGGGAGCGGTCTATTTTAGTTATTAGTTAAAAGAAACTTACTGTATAGTGTTAACACTATTTAGTAGAATATTTAAATAAGGATAGGGATCATGAGCCCTAATATTTTATTGTTTTCATCTTTTTAAAGGAGAGAGGCACTAATGTACAGTTATAAGATGTTGGACAAGATAAGCATGGAGACACTTCACGAGGCGTTTGTGGATGCATTCTCCGACTACCAGGTTAAAATGGATTTGCCTTTTTGGAAATTTCAACAAATGCTCCAACGAAGGGGGTATCACCCCGAAATATCTATGGGAGCCTTTAAAGATGAGAGAATGGTCGGATTTGTTATCAATGGACTTCGAAGCTGGAATGGAAAGGCAACTGCATATGACCTTGGGACAGGCGTTGTAAAAGATTGCAGACGGCAAGGCATAACAAGCGAGCTGCTCTTGAATATTCAAAAGCTGTTAAAAGAAAAAAATGTAGAGCACTATTTGCTGGAAGTCATCCAATCCAACGAATCTGCAGTTCAGCTGTACAGTAAACAAAACTTCAAAATTCAAAGGGAATTTTCATGTTTCCAGTTGCAAAAAGATAAATTCATACCGCAAACGACCTGCACGGTGGAATGTGTGGAGAGAATCGACTTGGAGCCGTTTAAGGAATTTTGGGATGTGGAGCCATCCTGGCAAAATTCAATTGATTCCATCTACGCTGTACCGGAGGCTTTTATCTATGTGGTTGCACGTCAGGATCACAGCATTGTTGGCTATGGCATTATAGATCAAAAAACAGGTGATGTTCCACAGCTCGCAGTGAACCAAAATTACCGGGGCAAAGGTATTGCAAGCAGCATCCTGACAGAGATGGTCCAACGCACAGAATCGCCTAGAATCAGTGTCCTCAATGTGGAGTCTCATCTGAAACCGATGGAAGATTTCCTTCTGGTCAAATCAGGTTTTGCATATCATGTGGGCCAGTACGAAATGCTCTTGAAATTATAACGAGATACCCGTTTCGACTTAAGATCAGATCGGGTTCATACGAAAATATGTGGGTGTTAGTGTCCGTCTTGTTGGGCCAGTTGAACGGGAGGTTGATTAAAGGCTTCCCGGAAATCCTGGATTGCAGTATCCAACCCATCCTGTACTCGTTATAATAATGTTGATATATGACATGGTTAGAGGAGACAAAGACATAACATGAGCCGAAAGAAATACTGTAAGCGTATTCAGTTTTTGGATGATTGGAGTCTCAAAACCAAGTTGTACATATTGTTCATTTTTTGTGTGCTGGTCCCGGTCCTGGTCACAAATACCGTGTTTTACCAAAGCATCAAAGGTAACATTGAAGAGAAGGAGCATAGCCGATTCAATGAAATGCAGCAAAGGATCAAGTTCAACCTGCGGAACAGTATAGACAATAGCTTGTATGTGTCCAATTTTCTCTACACCGATGGAACGCTGAACCGGTTCATGGAGTTCAAGTATCGCGATCAGGAAGACTATTACTCTGCCTACTATGATATGCTTAGCAACAACAATCTGGTCAGGTACTACTACAGCTACCAGCAGGTGAATCAAATTACGTTTTATGTTGGCAATGAAACCTTCGTCAATGGAGGAAACTTCATTAAGCTGGATGATGAGGTGGAGAAAAGTGATTGGTATCAGGCGCTGATGAACACGAGTGACCATATCATGATCTATTCGTATTTTGACAAACAGCAGGCGGAGATGTCGCAAAGTCAGGGAGGACGCAAAGTAAGCATTATTCGTAAGCTGGATTACTTTGGGGAGCAGCAGGTTGAAAAGGTATTAAAGGTTGATCTGGACTACGCTTTCATCAACAAATCGCTTAAAAATGAGGGAGCCAATGGGAAGGTGTATGTCGTTTCGGATGGCAGGGTCATTTTCTCGAACGATTCAAAAATGAACCAGACGCGCCAGCCATTTAATCTGATTGCAAACAGTCCAATTGACCCTGTTCAATCCATGCAATCGATCCCCGTCGTATCCGAGGATTGGCAGATTGTCGTCAGCACAGAGAAATTGGACGTTCTGTCGGAGATTGTTAATTCCAAGCTTAATTTGACTTTGCTGATCATTCTTAATCTGTTGGTGCCCACACTGCTGATCTGGTTGATATCCAGATCACTGGTCATCAGAGTTGATCGGATAGCGAAGCACCTGGATCAAGTGAAGCATGAGAAATTTGAGGTGATATCGGGACCTGTGGGCAAGGACGAGATCGGCAGCCTGACCCATAGTTATAACATGATGGTCATCAAGATCAAGAACTTGATTGAGATTGTGTTTAAGGGTCAGGTGGAGCGGCAAGCCCTTGAGCTCTCCAAAAAGCAGGCGGAGCTGAAAGCCCTTCAGAGTCAGGTGAATCCCCATTTCATGTTCAACACGCTTGAAACGATCCGTATGCGGAGTTTGATCAAGGACGAGCTTGAAACCTCCGATGTCATTCATAGACTGGCACTGCTGTTACGTCAGACGATCAATTGGGGCGACGATCTGATTACAATTGCAGAGGAAATCAATTTTGTGGAGAGTTATCTGAGTATCCAGCAGTATCGCTTTGGCGAAAAGCTGCAATTCGCAATCCGGATCACAGACGAATCCATTGCTGCCATGATGATACCCAAGTTAACCGTGCTCACCTTTGTGGAGAATGCTTGTATCCATGGCATTGAGGGGACGTCGAATGATGGGGTCGTGGAGGTATTATTCGAAATTCGAAGTAAGGAGCTGTATATCTCCATTCGAGATACCGGAGTTGGTATGGATCAGGACAAGCTGGCCTCGCTCCGCAAAATGATGCAAGACCCGAGTATGGATCGGATGAGCGAGCTTAGCAGCATTGGTATGATGAATGCATATATTCGGCTGCGGATGTATTTTAATGATTTCGTTCAGGTGCACATATTCAGTGAAAAGGGGAAGGGAACAACGATTGGCATTCAAATTCCTCTTATGCAGGCATCTCAAGAATAAGGAGCGAGGATATGATCAACGTGCTGATTGTGGACGATGAGCCATTTATTCGCCAAGGACTTCTATTGTTAATTGATTGGGAGTCTTACGGGTTTCAGATTTGCGGTCAGGCTTCCAATGGTATGCAGGCATTGGAGTGCATACGCGCTATGCAGCCCGATCTGGTGATTTCCGACATTAAGATGCCGGAAATGGACGGAATGCAGCTTGCCAAAACCTTGTACGAGCAATATAACGGTGACATCAAGCTGATTCTTCTAAGTGGATTCTATGAGTTCGGATATGCCAAGCAGGCTATTAAATACCAGGTGGATGACTATATTCTCAAGCCTATTGTGAAGACCGAACTGGTTCAGGTGCTTGAGGAGTTCAGGGTCGCATTTAATGCGCGGACGGAAGAGAAGCGATATCAGCAAAAAAAAGATCGGATTATTATGGCTCAGCATATGCAGTCAATCTTGCTTGGGGTGGCTGAGGAGGATGCTGTTACGAGTCTGCAGCCCCACTATCAAGATGCCGGCATACTGCGTTGCATCCTGATTGAGGCGGAAGCTGGTCCAGAACAGGGAACGGATTGGTGCGCTCGGGTTGAGGCATGGGTGGGCAGGCCCTTGCCTGGACAAATTTTGAAGCCGTTCACAGGTGATAAAAATGCGGTTCTGCTCATTGTTACGGACCTGATGGTGAACCGTGAGGCAGTGACCTTGGAGCAATATTTGACCCGATTACATGCCGATCTGAGCCATGGTCAAGAGGCGGCTATTGCTTGTTATGTCGGGAAGGAAGTACATGAGTTGGAGGCGCTGCACGAGTCTTATCAATCCTGCGGCATAATGAAAAGCTTACGTTTCTTCACTACTTGCAGGCCCATTTATTACTTCGAACTTATGGATACGACCCTATTTGTTAATCGGCCGGGACAGTTCGAAAAACAACTGTTTGATGGGCTAGTCAAGTCTATTGAGGAACAGCAGACGGATGAGTTATACAGTCATGCAAAGGCCATTTTTCGATTTTTTCTGGATGAGCGAATCGAGCCTGGTATTGTCCGCATCCACTTGCATTATTTGGCATACACATTGCTGGATCTCGTGAATAACGATACGGTTACTCCAGATTCCGGGCTGATGGAATCGACTTTTCTGAAGGTGAACTACGCGATGTTATCCATGGAGGAAAACATTGAACATTTATGCGAATTCTCACTCATGTGCGCAGAGAAACTGAAGGAGCAGCAAAAGTCGAATGCGATGGGCGTATTAGCCAAAATTGAGGCCTTCATTCACGAGCATTTCAGAGAAAATATCAGCCTGAAGTTGCTCGGGGAGCAATTTTACATGAATAGTGCATATCTGGGTCAGATTTTCAAAAAGCATTTCTCGATCAGCTTCAGTGATTATTTGAATCAATTGCGTATTGAGGAAGCCGCCCGGCTGTTGCGCAGAACAGATCAAAGAGTATACGAAATCGCAACAATGGTGGGATATCGGGATTCCGATTACTTTATTAGCCGGTTCGAGAAACTCATGGGGGAGACTCCTGCACAATATCGTAAAAGTGCCCATGCTGCGTACTCTCTTGATTAACATCCTGCACTCCTTGACGGAGCGGCGGGATATTTTTTTTCGCAGATGCTGGAATTAGTGGGATTCCATCTATAGTTTATCCCGTTGAGAGGGGCATGGAAGCATGATAATTTTAAGTCAGCCTTTGGAAAGCGCTTTCCAAAAAGCTTCTGTCAATATAATCGATGGAGGGGTCATGATGAAAAAGGATGTTAGAAAAAGAATCAAGTACAGTGCTCTGCTAGCTTTAATACTGGTCATCGCACTCACTGGATGTACAACAGGATCGTCCTCGAAAGGTGAAAAGACAGCAGATGGAAGGGAATTGAAACAATTTTCTGCATTTTTTGCCGTACCGGGAAAAATTGCGCCTGACGATAATCGGGTGTTAAAGGCTATTGAGGAGAAAACAGGCGTCAGAGTAACGATGGACTGGCTTACGGGCCAAACAGCCAAAGAGCGGATTGGTGTACTCATTGCAGGCGGCGAATATCCCGATTTTATCGATGGGAGTGATGGTACTCAGCAACTGGTAGCAGCAGGGGCGTTAGTACCGCTTGAGGATTACATCGATAAATATCCAAACATCAAAAATTACCTTGGCGAAGACTGGAAGAAGATGAAAAATACGACGGATGGACATATCTACTTCATTCCTCAATTCGGCAATATACAAGAGAAATCGATGAAAGTATCCCATGACGGAGAAGCATTCTGGATTCAGAAGGCCGTACTGGAGTGGGATAATTATCCGACAATCAAAACGCTTGACCAATACTTCGACTTGATTGAACGGTATAAAGCAGCTCACCCGACCGTTGATGGTCAGCCAACAATTGGATTTGAAATTATCTCCTATGACTGGCGTTATTTCGCACTGGAGAACCCTCCGCTCTTCATGGCTGGTTATCCTAACGAAGGCGCAGCCATCGTTGATAAAGAAACGCTGACGGCCAAAAACTATAATACCATTCCGGAAGCGAAGGCATATTTCAAGAAAATTAATGAGGTATATCATCAGGGCCTCGTCGATAACGAAACCTTTACAGCAAACTATGATCAATATATCTCCAAAATTTCAACCGGACGTGTGCTGGGCATGGTGGATCAAGGATGGCAGTTCCTTGACGCCGAGGCATCACTCGTGAAGCAAAAATTGTATGACAAAACCTATGTACCGTTGTCCATTACACTCTCCGAGGATGTTAAAGGGCGTTATCAAAACAATCCAATCCTTAACGTGAATGGTGGCTTGGCCATTACAAAGAGCTGCGAGGATATCGAGGGAGCACTTCAATATATTAATGATTTGCTGGACCCTGAGATGGAGGTATTGAGAACCTGGGGACAGGAAGGCGTGGATTACCAAGTCGATGACAAAGGTGTGTTCTCCAGGAATGAAGAGCAACGTGCGAATTCCAAAGATCCGGACTGGGTTCTGGCAAACACGGGAAGCCCGTTGGTCTATTTCCCGCATCATGAAGGCATGACCGCTGACGGGAAGAATGCCCTTGACCCTAAGGAGCAGCCGGAGGAGTATCTTGCCACATTGAATGACATCGACAAAAAAGTGCTGAAGGCTTATGGATATACGAAGTTTACCGACTTCCTGGAGCCTGCGGAGGAAAATGAACCGTGGTTCCCGATCTATACCTATAATTTTGAACCAAATAAACCGGAGACCATCGCCAGACAGAAAATGGACGATGTAAAACGCAAATGGTTGCCAAAAGTGATTATGACTTCACCAACCGAATTTGATAAGGCTTGGGAAGAATATCAAGCTACGCTCAAGGAAAGTGCAGATATTAAAGCGTATGAAGATGCGCTGACGGAAGAAGTCCGTAGACGTATGGAACTGTGGGGATAAAGGCCTGTCACACAGAAAGGCTATGGGGAACCCTGTAGCCTTTCTTACACGCTAGATTGGGAGATTGGATAGGAATGGAATCGATTCACCCAGACTGGGTGATATAGATAAACTCGTAAGCAAGGAGAGAAAAAACATGGCCAAAAAGGAGTTGCAGCCTTCGTTAAAAACCAGCCATATCCCAGCGGGAACAAGCTGGATTGGGTACAACCTGTCCAGAATGAAAAGTCAGCGACAATTAATGTGGATGTCATTTCCGTTTATTGCGTTTATCGCTATTTTTGCGTATGGACCATTATGGGGCTGGTTGATGGCGTTTCAGAATTATAGACCGGGCATTGGTTTTATGGAGCAGGATTGGGTGGGAGTGGATCATTTTCGAACGTTATTCACGGACCCTACATTTTTACGTGTCATTCGCAATACGCTGGCGATGAGCCTGATCAGTCTGTTTCTGGGATTTGTCGGCTCGATTGGTCTGGCGCTCTTATTGAATGAACTGCGAATGGTATTGTTCAAACGCGTGGTACAGACGGTTTCCTACCTTCCACATTTCCTGTCGTGGATCATCGTAACAGGTATCGTTGCGAATGTATTGTCAACGGAAACAGGAATAGTGAATGTGCTGTTGACGAAATTGGGTCTGATTGATGCACCGATCAATTTTTTTGCCGAACCCAAATACTTCTGGGGGATTGTAGGTCTGTCCAGCATGTGGAAGGAAATCGGCTGGGGCACGATTATTTATCTGGCGGCCATGGCGTCGATTAATCCGAGCTTGTACGAGGCAGCTTCCATCGACGGAGCCGGACGGTTTCGTAAAATGTTCAATGTCACGCTTCCAAGCATCAAACCAACGATTATTATCCTGCTTATCATCAACGTTGGTAACGTACTGAACGCAGGTTTTGAGATTCAATACTTGCTGGGGAACGGACTTGTGCAGGATGTATCCGAGACGATCGACATTTTTGTTCTGAAATACGGGATTAATCTCGGCAACTACTCACTTGCCACCGCAGCAGGCATTTTCAAAAGTGTGGTCAGTCTGGTGCTCATATTTATCGCCAACGGGATTGCCAAGTCTCTTGGTGAAGAGCGATTGATATGATAAGGGGGCAGAGCTGTGAAGCGATTTAGTAGAAAACGAAGCTTGGGAGACTCTATTTTTTCTATCACCAATGGCATATTTATGTTGCTTGTCATGGTTGTTACGTTATATCCTTTTTTAAACACCATTGCCGTATCTTTCAATAACGGGCTGGATACGATCCGCGGGGGGATCTATCTCTGGCCGAGGGAATGGACGCTGCAAAATTACGTCTCCGTATTCCAAAACCCGAATCTGACGCAAGCCGCATTTGTTTCGGTCGCCAGAACCGTGGTGGGAACGGTTGTACAGCTGTTCTGTACAGCCATGCTGGCCTATGTACTGAGCCGCAAGGAGTATATGTTTAACAAATTGGTCACGACGCTGTTTGTCATGACGATGTATTTCAGCGGCGGCTTAATTCCGGGATACATGCTGATCAAACAAGTGGGGCTGCTGAACAGCTTCTGGGTATACATTATTCCCGGGTTGATCGGGGTGTTTAACATGATCGTCATTCGTACCTACATTCAGGGACTGTCGGAGGGATTGATTGAATCCGCGAAGATGGATGGAGCCGGAGATTTTCGGATTTTCATGCGTATCGTGCTTCCCCTCTCCAAGCCAGTTCTGGCTACGGTTGCACTGTTTATTGCTGTAGGTCAGTGGAACTCCTGGTTTGACTCCATGTTGTACACGGCGGGAAATCGGAATTTGACCACCTTGCAGTATGAGCTGATGAAATTGTTATCCTCTGCGACCTCACAGGGGGGGACCGTCAACGTGGATTCATTCAAAAATGTAACCAACATGGTGACGCCTGTATCCATTCGTGCAGCGATCACGGTTGTGACGGCAATGCCGATCGTTTTACTGTATCCGTTCTTGCAAAAATACTTTGTGACTGGACTAACCATTGGAGGGGTAAAAGAATGAAAAATTCAAATCAAAGCGAACAATGCACGTTTAATAATCCGATTATGCCCGGGTTTTATCCAGATCCGTCCGTATGCCGGGTGGGTGAAGATTTTTATCTGGTGACATCAACATTTGCCTATTTTCCTGGCGTTCCGATCTTTCAGAGCCGTGATCTAGTGAATTGGAAACAGATTGGCAATGTGCTGGACCGCCCTTCACAGTTAAATCTTCAGGGAGCAGGCCATTCACAGGGGATATTCGCTCCAACGCTTCGGTATCATGAAGGCACCTTCTATATGATTACAACCAATGTATCACATGGCGGCAATTTTGTTGTAACCGCTACCGACCCGGCTGGGCCATGGTCTGATCCTTATTTTATAGAAGGCGCAGAAGGCATAGACCCTACGATTTTCTTCGATGACGGCAAAGCGTATTACCTTGGTACACGTCCTTGCTCTGAGGGAGTTCGTTATAATGGCAATTGGGAAGTGTGGCTGCGGGAGTTGGATCTGGGCAGTATGAAGCTGGTGGGAGACAGCTACGTTCTGTGGCGCGGGGCGATGGTGGATGTTATCTGGCCGGAAGGACCGCATCTGTATAAGATCGATGAATATTACTATTTATTGATTGCAGAGGGAGGCACAGGGCCAAACCATGCCGTGACCATTGCTCGTAGCAAAAGTTTGACCGAAGGATACGTCGGGAATCCGAATAATCCAATCATTACACATCGCCATTTGGGTAAACGTTACCCTGTTGTTAATGTAGGACATGCCGACTTGGTGCAGGCTGCGAACGGTCAATGGTTCATGGTCATGCTTGCTTCGCGTCCATATGGAGGGAGCTATAGCAACCTGGGGCGGGAGACTTTCCTTGCTTCTGTCGTTTGGGAGGACGGATGGCCTGTTGTTAATGAGGGCCGCGGAATCCTGGAGGAGCAGGGCACATTGGATTTGAAGCCTGTTCCGGTAGAGCCGCAACTGCGTTTTGACCATTTTGACAGTGATAAACTGGGCTTGCAATGGATGTTCCTGCGCAATCCTCAGGAGGATCTCTATTCATTAACCGAACGAAAAGGATACTTGCGGCTGAAGCTGAAACCGCAAACATTGAAGGAAAAAGAAAATTCCAGCTTTGTTTGTCTGCGTCAAAGGCATATGGATTATGTCGCAGCTACAGCGATGGAATTTGTGCCTGGAAATGCAAACGAAACGGCTGGTCTTGTCGTCATTCAGAACGATCAGTATCACGTACGGATTGAGCGTGCTCTGGCCGAGAAACAGCAGGTGCTGCGTGTAGTGACCGTTATAGATGGTCAGGATAGCCACATTGCGCAAATCGCGCTGGATGATGAAGTATCGCGAGTGTATATCAAACTGGCTGCGACAGGTCAGCAACTCAACTTCTATTACAGCACAGATGGAAGTCAGTATCATCTGGTGGCGGAACAGGTGGATACAAGCAGCCTGAGCACCGAAGTAGCCGGCGGCTTTGTTGGCTGCTGTATCGGAATGTTCAGCAGCAGCAACGGTACTTCTTCCGATCAGGTAGCGGACTTTGACTGGTTTGAATATGGTTCATATAAATAATATTTAGATGACAGAATAACAGCAAGAAAGCTCAATCCGGTGGCGGTAGTCCAGGGATTGAGCTTTTTTTCGTTTTTTTGCCAAAGGGCTCTGGGGAGGCTTTACAGTCTATTGTCCAGCTTCATGTGCTGAGCTTTTTATGATGTTAACTATTTTACGCTGAGCATCCCTGGCTTCCGGAATCGGATAGAGGACAAAGACATGGTTCATTTTGGGGTAAACGTATGTTTGGTGATCGATTTTTTGATCCGTCAGCAGTTTGTCGAGCTTCATATTATCAGGAAACAAGCCCTCGTGAGTCCCGATAAAGATGCTGATTTTGCCCAGACCGGCGAAATCTCCGTAGATTGGACTGATTAACGGATCGTTCAACGGTTTGTCAGCTGCCCAGATCCGCCGGATGACATCATACCCTTCGACAGCGAGCATAGGGTCGCGGGTCTCGTAATCGAATATGACCGGATTATCCAGCACCATATCCACACAAGGTGATAACAAGATGATATCTTTGGGCTGCGGGAGATCATGCATCTTCAGATAATGGGCCAAGGCTAGGGATATGTTCCCGCCTGCGGAATCCCCCATAATGGTGAGTTGGGCCGGGTCGTCCACGGAGGCAAGCAGATCCCGGTATAGATTGAGCAGTTTCGGATACGTGTGCTGATAATTAAAATGCGGAACCTTTGGATAGATGGGAGCAACAACTTTGGCATTCAGGGCCTGAGCCATGCGGTCCATGAATTTCCAGTGTAAAGACAGCGGCTGGTGTGTATGCGCCCCGCCATGAATGTAGAGAATGACCCTCTGTTCACGGGAATGCTGATCGTTTAATGTGAACACCTGCATGTCTTCATGGGAGCGCTCTTTGATGGAAGATGACAGTTTTGTTTTACCCAAGGTATAAGGTTTAATGTTTTCCAAGCCCATATGATCCAGGTGTTTGCGGGTAAGCTCGCGTGTTGAAAAAAATTTCTTGGTATCTAACGTTCCGATATATTTCTCGAATAGAAAGCTCATCAGCGAGCGTTTGTGATTATGGATATACATGTTCATTGAGGAATCACCCTTCCTGATGGAGTTCAGATATACGGTCTGTGGAGACTATAAGTAAAGTATAAAGGTTGAAGTGTACTTCAAGGTCAATCTTAATTTTTCCATCAAACCGTTATGGTTAGAGTAAAGCATTATACCCGTTCTATGTTATGATATTTGCATCTTCAAAAGTTCGATTGAAGGGGCATAGCGTATGAATCAGAGCATACAACAGTTTAAAGCGGATTTTTTCAAAGCGTTGGCACACCCGATGCGGATTCAGATTCTGGAGCTGCTGAGTGAAGGAGCCAAGAACGTGAATGAACTGCAAAGCATTCTGGGATCGGAAGGCTCTGCCGTTTCACAGCAACTGGCTGTATTGCGCAGCAAAAACGTTGTCCACGGAATTAAAGAAGGGACAACCGTCACCTATTCGCTGCGTGATCCGCTGATTAAGGACCTGCTGGCAGTCACCAAACAGATTTTTGACAATCATCTGGTTGATGCCATTTCCATGCTGGAAGATATTCGTAAAGAGTCCTGACACAATAAACAAGAGCAACTGGGTGTAATCACCGGAGGTTCTTGTTTTTTGTGTTAGATTCCTGCTGGGATTGTGCGTAATCCGATTGACAGGACGTATGCAGGGGAGTAGTCTTTTAAATTATATTCAAATATTCAAATATATGAAGAAAAGAAGGTTTTTGTATATGAAATGGATGGGGAGATATGCAGGGTACAATGCTGCCGCTTTTCGCAAGGATCTGTTATCAGGACTGATTGTAGGTATCATTGCGATTCCACTCGGTATGGCCTTTGCCATCGCTTCCGGAGTCAAACCGGAGTATGGATTGTATACCACAGTAATCGCAGGGATTCTCATTTCCTTGCTGGGTGGGTCCAAGTTCCAGATTGGCGGGCCAACGGGGGCATTCATTCCGATCCTCTTTGCCATTGTGATGCAGTATGGATATGAGAATCTGCTGATCGCCGGAATGATGGCCGGTTTGATGCTTGTACTTATGGGCATATTCAAGCTTGGGGCATTAATTAAGTTTATTCCAAGGCCAGTGACTATCGGTTTTACGGCAGGGATCGCCGTCATTATTTTTAGCGGACAAATTACGAACTTTCTGGGACTTCGAGGCATCGAGAAGCACGAGGATTTCTGGTCCAATATGAAAGAAATCGGAATGCATATCTCGACGATTAATATATACAGTGTGCTTACAGCTGGAATCTGTCTGGCTGTTCTTCTGCTTGTGCCCAAGTTTGCACCAAAGGTACCTGCATCGCTGGTCGGGCTGGTTCTTTCGACGGTAGTCGCAGCGTTCTTTTTTGAAGGGCAGGTGGCTACAATCGGTTCGTCCTTTGGCGCAATACCTAACTCTTTGCCTCAGTTTCATGTGCCTGAGATCACTTGGGAGCGTATCGTGAACTTGCTGCAACCCGCTTTTGTCATCGCCATGCTGGGTGGAATTGAATCGCTGCTATCCGCAGTTGTTGCCGATGGCATGACCGGAAGTCGGCATAACAGCAATCGAGAGTTGATTGGGCAGGGGATTGCTAATATGGTGACGCCGTTATTTGGTGGTATTCCTGCAACAGGAGCGATTGCACGTACAGCAACAAATATCAAATCCGGCGCAGTATCGCCATGGTCTGGCGTGATTCACGGTGTGGTGGTTTTGCTGGTGTTTGTTCTCTTTGCGCCATATGCATCCCACATTCCTCTTGCCAGTATGGCTCCTGTTCTCATGCTGGTTGCCTGGAATATGAGTGAACGAAGATCCTTCGTACATGTCATGAAAACCAAAACGAACGATTCACTCGTTCTGCTGATTACCTTTTTACTGACCGTATTTACAAGTTTAACAACGGCTGTAGAGGTTGGGTTGATTCTGGCGGTTCTTTTATTTGTTAAACGCATGAGTGAGATGTTGAAGGTTGCCAAAGTACTGCCCGATCCCGATCATAAACATGAGAAAGTCATGGCCCACATGGTTCGGGAAGGACATGACTGTCCGCAAATAAGCCTTTATACCATTGAAGGGCCACTTTTTTTCGGTGCAGCGGATATGTTCGAGAAGTCGGTTATGGATTCGATTCATCGTCGACCAGGCACTCTGCTGTTGCGCATGGGCAAGGTGCCTTTTATGGATACAACAGGTGAATCCAATCTGGCCCGTGTTGTCAAACATATGGAAAGATCCGGGGGCAGGGTTTTACTTTCAGGCATTCAGGCGCAACCGTTGGAGATGCTGAAGAGAACAGCTTTGATTGAACGGATTGGTCCCGATCATATGTTTGAGCACACGGGTGAAGCCATCAATTATGCATTATTGCATCTGGATGTTCAGAAATGCAGGGGGTGCAAACATTTTGCCTTTCGTGAATGTGCTGAATTGTCGAGTGCTGGCACCGACCCAGAGTGTAATAACCTGCTGAAACATGGAAAGCGAGTCAATGCAAATAGCCCTATCTAACCTGCTGATGAGAGAGAGGGAGCTATAGGAGTCTAAAGAGTATTTGTTTATGAAAATATATATTCTGGAAAATAAATGAAAAATATACTATGTTATAGGTTGATAGGTGAAAGGATTACATCGTTCATCAGATGAGAAATAATCATATTAAACCGAAGGAGCAACCATATGTCCATTCAACCGACTGCTTTACGTTCAGTGCTTAACCCCAGGTACCTGGAGTCTGCATTGAGTAATCAATATGACATTGGAACATGGGAAGAATGTTTGTTTTGGCTTAGAGGATTGAATGATACTTACCGGGTTCGCACGTCCAGTGGCATGTGCATTCTCCGTATCTACCGCACTGAAATCACGGAGGCAGATGTTCAGTATGAACTTTCGTTATTGTCTCAACTGAAGAACGTTCTAGGTTCTGCGGAACATACCGACATTGGAGAATACATCGAGAAGAAAGATCATACGGGATATACGGTGTTGGAGGCTGCGGAAGGCAAGCGGGTTGCTGTAATGTTTCGGTATATTGAGGGTACGGAGAACAACCTGGAGGATGAGGAGTCTTGTTACGCCTTTGGTCAATCTGCCGCTGAATTGCATGAGGCTATGGATCAGGTGAACATGGAGCTTCCACGATATGAGCTGGATCTGAAGTTACTTATTGACGAACCCCTTGAGCGAATTATCCACTATATCGGTGAGAACAATGAAGCAGCAGCATTTCTCCATACGTTTGCCACAACGTTAAAAGAACGTATCGTTGCCACTTCCAGACAAGACTTGGACTTTGGTCTGTGCCACGGCGATATGCATGGGAATAACAATGTGTTTCAACAGGAACATCAGTTCATCCATTATGACTTCGAGTGGGCAGCCAAAGGCTGGCGTGCCTATGATTTAGCTCAAGTGAAAGTTCGAAAAAGACAGTCTGATGAGCGAAAAGCAGCATTATGGGATGCGCTCATGACAGGATATCGTTCAGTCAGAAGCTTCTCTGCCGAAGATGAGCAGGCGGTTGATCTCTTTATTGTTGCTCGCCGATTCTGGGTGATGGGACTAGATGTTGCTTTTATTGAGAGTGATACGGGTGCGCTGGACTATGGTTCGGATTGGCTGGATAGTTTCGTGGAAGAATTCCGGGATACGGGGATTATATCCTAGCAAATGATGAATATTATTTAGGTGTAGGTTTGAATGTTTTAAGACCCTTCCGAGTCAACTTGAACTCGGGAGGGTCTTTTTCATCTTATATTGAAGGTAACAGGGTCACTTGTTAGTTGGATGATGATGAAGAAGCGGCAGCAGCCGATGCTGCGGCAGTTGCGGCCATGGCTGCTTGTTGAGCGATGATAATATTTGTGATACTGGTTGAGATTGCTGTCGTAAGCACACCGTTCCGCAGATTCTCCACATGTTGAATGGCTACCAGAGCAGACGAGAACAGGAGCAATTCCTGTTTGTCGATTGACCAGGCACCGAAGCCTTTTTGAGTCCGTAACCAGTCATTTGTTTCCGCGACTTCATCCACTAATGAGTCTCTGTCCGAAGGCAGTAGAGAAAGTATTCCGAGAGAGGCTAACGTATACGTTTTGTCCATTCGAAGATTCCTTTTGCGAAAAGCTTCATTTAAGGCAATCACACGAGCACCTGCATCCGGGGAATCATCTCCAAGAACCAGTACCTGTGTTAACGCCTGCACACTGTTTCTGGAAGAGAACTCCGGTTTTAATTCCCCGTAGAGTTGTTCCATACGTGCCACACCAGTATCTACGTTGAGATCGGAAAGGGCTAACATGGCAGCGAAAATGTAGTCATCCTGTCCAGTGAGGAAACGATGCTCTGCTTTCATGCCGTCATAAAATAATTTGGCCCGCTCCACCGTAGGTTGAAACTGGTCAGGTGATGTCTGAGTAGCGATCTGATAGGCGGCAATAACCAGATAATCAGAGTTGCGAAATTTGATCTCTTTCATCAAGTCATAGACATGCAAGGTGTCTGCCAGTCTCGTCTCTTCATCCGTTGTAAGGGAGAGCATGGCAGCAATGCTAATGGCCGAATTACCTCTGAATGCAGAGAAAAGTTTTGTGTTTTGCTTAATCAACTCATGGCTTTGACGAATAGCTTCCCCATCCGCTGTTTTATTCTCCGCTGCATAGAGCAGGGCAACCAGACGTTGCATCATCGCATGTTGCCATTTGAACGACTTCTTGATGATCTGGGTGTTGGAAACAAATAATTCAACTCGTTCTGCATGATGTTGCTGCATAGGCACACCTCCATATTCACTGTTATTCTACAATACCCTTCCAGCTTCCTTCATTCCGTCGGTGTAAACAGATTAGATGATTAGGAATATCAAATGAATTAAAGCGATTATTCCCATAGGGTAGATCAATGATCTGGAGAACCCGTTTTTAAATTCATTTCGAGGATGCTTTTCGAAAAAGAAGTGTAATACGGTATGTATGATGAAAAAGATATCCAGCACCCAAAATGTAATGGTCTGATACGAGCTAAAAAGAAGAGAGAGGATGATGGTATACATTGGCAGGTGAATCCAAGTGAAATACCTATAGGCTTTATCATCTTCCATATCTTTTAACACCATAAACAATTTCCACTCGGACCGCCTGATGGCATCCATTTCGTGAAGCAGAAAGAGAGACAGGTTAAACAAAAATAAAAACGAGTAAAAAGTCAGGCATGTAAAGCCTCCTATTTTTCAATTTTATACAAGCAGGTCAATAGCGAACAAGTTACTTACGGTATTGCGACCCAAATATACAATACGTGAGTTGTCCTTTGGGGGTTCCAGCAACCTCCCTGTCGAGTCATGTATTAGAAAGTCTCTGTCACTTTGTTTACACAACGCTGCAGTGAATTGTTTATTGAACTTTCTGCCATATTTATTAAGCGGTTATCCTATACCTATATGTGTAGTGAATCCGTTTCCTCACATTCCTTGTTGTATTTCTGCGGCACATCTCGTACAATTTGGTGAAGTAATTCTGCATTGCGTTAATGTGAATGTGAAAATTAAAAAATTACATCAGGAAGCTGCACACAAGAAAAGGGGAGAATCGTTTGGAATCAAAGCAACTATCTAGAGGGCTAAAGCCCCGCCATGTAGAGCTGATTGCACTCGGAGGTACAATCGGCGTTGGTTTGTTCATGGGATCGGCAAGTACGATCAAATGGGCAGGACCATCCGTGCTGCTGGCTTATTTATTAGCTGGTATCGTTATCTTTTTTGTCATGCGCATTATGGGGGAAATGTTGATTCAGGAGCCGGTCACGGGTTCGTTTGCAACATTTGCTCACAAATATATTAGTCCGCTTGCCGGATTCCTGACCGCCTGGAGTTATTGGTTCCTGTGGGTTACGGTGGGTATGGCGGAAGTTACGGCGATTGGCATCTATGTCGGGTATTGGTTCCCGGATATTCCGCAGTGGTTGCCGGCACTTGCTGGGGTGCTGATCATTGCGGCGGCGAATCTGGCAGCGGTGAAGTTCTATGGGGAATTTGAATTCTGGTTTGCGATGATCAAGGTGACGGCTATTGTAGCCATGATTGTGATCGGAACAGGTCTCATCTTCTTCGGTTGGGGGAACGGAGGACAGCCAATCGGGCTGTCGAATCTGTTTAGCCATGGCGGATTCTTCCCTGGAGGGATCAAAGGTTTCCTCTTTGCGCTGTGTATCGTAACGGCTGCGTATCAAGGGGTGGAGATGGTCGGCATTACAGCAGGCGAAGCGGAGAATCCGAAATACACCTTGCGTAAAGCGATCAAAAATATCGTGTGGCGTATTCTTATTTTCTACGTTGGTGCAATATTCGTTATCGTAACCCTGTACCCTTGGAACGAGGTGGGCGAGACGGGCAGCCCGTTTGTGCTCACCTTTGCCAAAGTTGGTATTGTTGCTGCAGCGGGGATCATTAACTTTGTGGTACTCACGGCGGCCATGTCTGGATGCAACAGCGGGATCTACAGTGCAGGACGGATGTTATACACGCTGGCTGAAAATGGGCAGGCACCTGCCTTTTTTAAAAAGCTTTCCAAAGGCGGGGTTCCCCGCAATAGTATCGTCATTACAATCACTTTGCTGTTGATTGGGGTTGTGCTGAACTACCTGATGCCGGACTCCAAGCTGTTCCTGTACATCTACAGTGCAAGTGTTCTTCCGGGTATGGTTCCATGGTTCGCGTTGGCGTTCAGCCAGTTCCGATTCAGAAAGCGTTGGGGCAATGAGATGGCGGATCATAACTTCAAGTCCAAATGGTTCCCGATCAGCAATTACATCATTATTGTGTATCTGATCCTCGTCATTATCGGTATGGCGTTTAACCCGGATACGCGCTTGCCTCTGGTTGTTGGAGCTACGTTTATGGCCATCGTGGTGGCTGGATACTTCGCATTTGGCATCGGCAAAAGACAACGGATAGATGGCGGCGAAAATCGCTAGTCTAATATTCAAAAATCAACTTATATCGTAATATCATACATGCATTCCTTGAAACGATTGGAGAACCTGAGGGTGATTCAGCGTCATTCAGGGAGTGCATTTTTTTCTTAAAATGGTATGGGGTTAGGGGAGATTCAAAGTTAGACGGTTGTCAGGGAATCTGGTTAGCTTAGTTTAAATAACGCCCAACTCGGTTACAAAGGAAAGAGTGCAACATTTAAGAAAACAACTTCTGTGATCGTATTGATCAATATAAATAACCGAGGAGGAATTGAACATGGCTAATCAAGATCAGCACACCATGCAAGATCCAACGACACAATATCCGAAGGCTACACCGGAGTGGAAACAGCAACAGGATGAGCCGGGGCTCCAGCGTGAGATGACCCCTGTTCCCGATGCGGGTGAGAAAAGTTATAAAGGCAGCGGACGTTTAACAGGACGTAAAGCGGTTGTGACCGGAGCCGACAGCGGAATTGGCCGGGCGGCAGCGATTGCTTTTGCCCGTGAAGGTGCAGATGTCGTTCTGGCATATCTGCCGGAAGAGGAAGCAGATGCGCAGGAAGTTGTGAAGCTGATTGAGGAAGCCGGTCGCAAAGCAATTACGATGCCAGGTGACCTGAAAGATGAGAAATACTGTGAAGAACTCATTGAATCTGCGGTAAAAGAGCTTGGCGGGATAGATATCCTTGCTAACGTGGCAGGTAAACAGCAGTTTGTGGAGCAGATTGCGGATCTGACCACCGAGCAATTCGATGCAACGTTCAAAACAAATGTCTATTCCATGTTTTGGCTCTGCAAAGCAGCTGTGAAACATATGAAGCCGGGCAGCTCCATTATCAACACATCATCGATTCAGGCGTACAAACCTTCGCCAATCCTGCTGGATTATGCGACAACGAAGGCATCCATTAACACGTTCAGCAAAGCGCTGGCACAACAGGTGGGTAGCAAAGGGATACGTGTCAATGTTGTTGCACCAGGACCGGTATGGACACCGCTCCAGGTCGTGGGTGGACAACCAGTCGAGAAGCTGGCCGAGTTTGGCTCCAATACACCGCTTGGTCGAGCAGGACAACCTGCCGAGATGGCTCCGGCATTTGTGTTCCTGGCAAGCCAGGAATCCAGCTATGTGAGCGGTGAGACACTGAATGCAAATGGCGGTACGGTTAGTCCGTAGAAAGTCTTAGGTAATCCGATCAGGGTATCAGAGGATACGGTCTCCATATTGGGGGCGGTATCCTCTTTTTTGTCATTAAGATGAGAGAAATAATATATTTTTATATATGAAAGCGTTCTTATATAAAACAGGAAAGGTACATGGTAATATATTCAAGAACATGATCTTCGCTCCCAGCTCTGAGAGTGCGTTGCTTATACAATGAATCTGTTCAGATCAATACACTATGCCTAGGAATCGAAGGAGGAATTCTGTAATGGTCAAGAATGTACTTAAACTAGGTGACCCTGTCATAAGCACGTACACATCATATGGGACATTAACATCCGTTATGCACGAAGATTTATGGCCATGGATTTTCAATAACTTTATACAAATCAGGTATGCACATGGATGGGGAATTTTTTCGTTTGATTCTCATCAGTTTCTGCTAAGTACCTGTCCAGGAATTTCCTTTTACAACCTGCCACAAGAAATTGTGATTAGCAAATGGGGAACATCACTTAAGCAAGTGATTACGGAAGCGATAGATATGGGATATTATCTATATATTTATGCAGATAGATACTACATTGCGTGTACAGACTATTATCAGAAAGAACATCTCATGCACGAATTATTGGTGTATGGGTATGACCTGGATCAAAATTTGATATACATTGCTGATAATCTAGATGATGGTAAATTCATACAAACCGTATGTAGTCTGGATGAACTTGAGAAAGGCTACTGGACCATGTCTAATGAGTACAGTTTTTGGACAGAAGTGAGATTCCTCAAGCCAATTCAGAATATCAATTATGCAATTCATGTGGAGCAGATTATAACGGCGATGGAAAACTATCTTAACTCAAGCGAGACATATGACTTAGTGAGAGATCAGAAATACGATTTTGGAATGCAAGCCATTCAACGCATCTTTACCGACATTGAGCAGGCAGCCCTAGTTGGAGAAGCATTGGATTCACGAGTCTTTCATCTCTTGTATGAACATAAGCTACTTATGGAGTTACGTTTATCTTACTTAATGGAGAAATCAATCATTGAACGAGATTCAACCTTTATGGAATTAAGCACTATTCTGAAACAGGACTACTTTAAATTGAGAAATATAGTTCTGAAATACAATATAACGCGTGATGCAAGTACACTCAGTAAAATAAGTGAGAGATTGCAACAGAATCTCACAAAAGAGAAAGCATTTATTTCTTCTTTTATTACCAGATTGCAACAGGTTAAATCAATGGCTTGAAGTCATCTAATAATAGACAAAAAATCCCCTTTGCTTGTTAGAAAGCCAAGGGGATTGCTGTGTAATTAAATTACTTCTGTTCTGGTTTCGGGTCCAGAATGGCATAACTGCCTAGCGTGGCTAATTGTGCTGTGTTCAGAAGCGCTTCATCCACTGCTGCGAGGGCTTCGCCGGCAGCTGTCATCAGCTCATCAGAGTCAACAGGTGAGGCGAAACGGAGAATGACCCGGTTCTCTCCTTTTTTGAGTTCACTCTCAGCCTTGGTTTTGTACTCATTAATGGACGCGACTTCGAGACCATTTTGCACATAATAATCATTGGCATCGCTCTCGCCATTAAACATCGCGAGCTCGGAATCAAGCCAGTAATCTTGATCCGCTATCGTTTTCTGACTTGCAGCAGTCTCATCGTTGGCATTGTACAGGAAGTACGGGATGCCGGAGTTCGTCAGGTTGTTGGTGGCATCGACATGGAACCATTCGTTCCCGATTTTGACCTTGTTCCATGCATGTGGAACACCACTGGAGGCTCCCGTTACAACGATGCTTTCCAATCCCGAGAGATCGGAGAGCAATTTGTAGACGGAGGCATAGCTGGCACATACCCCAACACCTTTGACCAGAATACCGTATGTGGTAAACGAGTCATTGAACTGCGGATCGACATTTTTGAAGTTGTTTTGTTCCGCATTTTCCAGCGCTGCATCATCATACTTCGCGTTATCGTTCAGATAATCGTAGATGGCTTTTCGTTTCTCGTCTTCGTTCATGCCGTCTTTGATAATAGAAGCCACGACTTCGTTCGCTTTGGCAATAATCTCATCTTGCTTCTTCTGGATACCACTAGCCGATTCATTGTAATTAATCGAAAGGGTAAGTGTACCATAGTTGTATTCGAAACCTTCCACACCAAGAATCAATGGATTCTGGTACATCACTTTCAGGACAACATCTGAGAGTGTCGTGAAATTTTGAGCTTCGGGGAAAGCCTTTAACGAAATTTTATCTTGTGCCGCAATCATGTTTTTGGCTAAAACTTCTTCCAATGCGGAATCTGCATTGATCATTGCATCGCCTGTAGCAGGCTGAGGCACGGTTTCCTGATTACCTTGTTCTACATTTTGCTGTGTATTGGATTTCTGCTCATCTACCAGGTTGTCTTCTACAGCTTCTGGAGCTGGAGCAGGTGTTTCATTGGAAGCTTCTTCAGAAGCCATATCTGAAGAATTATCAGAAGTATCATCTGAAGCCTCATCGGAAGCCTCAGTAGATAGAGAATCAGTTGCATCTTCTGACGTTCCAGTATCGGTTGTAGACTCTGGAGTTGAAGTTTCCGAAGCCGGTGCTTCTTCTGTTTCCGTTGCAGACTCAGGTGCATCATGATTGTTGATGATCGTTGGCACATCAGGTGCAGGAACGTAAGGTGTGTCATTCTTTGGTTCCACCAGTCCGTTGCTGGAATCGGCTACGGTTTGCTGAGCAAGTCTGTCCAAATCTGCTTGTGTCACATTTTCTACGCGCACGTAACTTTTCAAAGCTGTTCCTTTAATATGAAAAGGAATATTCGTTTCATTGAACTCTGAAATTTCTACGCTTTTGGTATCATAGACAATGGTTTCACGAGCTAGAGAGCCGTCATTGTACTCAACTGTTGCTTTCTGAGGAAGTACATCTATATTCTTTAATTTCTCCCTATACAATTGTTCTTTCAGAGATGTTGGCAACTGGGAAGCAAGCGGAGCTGTAGGGACACCTCTGCTAAAATTGGATTCTTTGCCTCCGCCGATTGCAGTGACGTAATATTCTCCTCGTATACCATGGTTCTGAGTGGTAGTTATCATTTCATTATAAGTGCCTAGCCCGCCTTTTCCGTCTCTCAAAAAATCATTGAAAGACGTCTCAGTTGTTACCGCAATATCTAAAGGCAGACTATTACTGAAAGCATCCTCTGCGCCAGTTAGAGGTACATTTGTATCGAAGTTGGTTAGGTCAGAACGTTTATAAATTTTATATTCTGTGGCACCTTCAACCTTGTCCCAGACCAACTTGAACCGTCTATCTTTGTCAATTTCGTATCTTAGGTTAGGTACGGGTAACTCCGATTTCACTGTAAATGGAATAATGATGGGCTGATCGAGTAGTGTTAGCTTCTCAGCATCTGGATCATAATTCAGACGAATGTAATAAATGGGGGCACCGCCCCAAGAACTTTGATCCTTGTTCATCATGGAATCTGAACTTAAAACGCCCCATCCAAGAGGTTTAATGGAAACACTATTGTCGTTTGTCTCTGGGATGGCATATACATCGCTTGCTTTGAGTGCTTTAATATCGGTATGTACACTAATAATGTCACTAGCTCGCAGGTTACTTTTACGTAAATCTGCTTTAAACTTGAACGTAAATTCTTCATCCTGAGCTACATTGTACATCGGCATGATCGCTTGTTCCGATTCAGAGCCGTATTTCTGCTTCAAACTTAAAATGGTAGAACCTTCTACTACTTCTGTAGGGTTATTTTCGGACGGACTACTCTCCTGTTCAGTACTCTGGCATCCAGCCAGTAACAGGGTGAGTGCAAACATAATGAAAAATAGACGTTTCATGATACACCGCTTTCTTGTTTTTCTGAGTTGCTCTAATGCTACGTTTCTACACACCGAAAGATTATCAAAATTGGTTAAAACCCATACTCGAACCTCTTAACGGCCAAACCTCCTATTAATTTCCTAATATCCTTTGCTAGTTTATGGTCATATTGACGCATTGTCAAGGTGAGAGGGTAGGTTTTAAGTCCTGTAGAACAATAGAACAGTTGTAATTCCATAGCGGGGGGACCATGTTAAAATACAAGAGTTACTACATATTTATATATATAACAGAAGAATAATTGAGGAGGCTGGATTGGCGTATGACAGCAGAACAGATTGTCAGAACCTTTTTTGAAGAAGTCCGATCAGGCCGGAATCCTGATTATGCAAGCAGCTTGATGGCGGAACAAGTACTGGCTCATCAAGTAATATCCGAAGAAGAGGTCACAGTGACCCGAACCCCTTCCGATTATGCAGATCATGTGCGAGAGATGATTGAAGCATACGGGGAATTTTCACTCGAAATTCAAGAGTTGCTGACGCAAGGCGATAAAGTCTATGTGCGCTGGAGACAAACGGGTACCCATGTTGGTAAAGTGGACGGATTCAGTCCAACCAACCTCCCGGTGATTGAAATTGCGAGTGCGGTATACCGAGTGGAAAACGAACAAATTGCAGAGTATTGGATTCAGATCGACAGGATGGGCATCGAGAAACAATTGGAACGTAATCGGAGCTGAATTTCTCAGCTCTTTTTTAGTTTTCAGTTCTTTGTAAGCGTTCCCGTGTTATAATGGACAAAGTTGTATACAAGTTACCTAAAACGTTTTCTGTCTTTTGACTCCATAATCTGAAAGTGAGGTTCAGTGATGATTAAAGCAACGGAAGATAATCAATATGTTGAACTAACAAGCCCGACAAGTTTACCGAAGGCATCCGGATTCCTTTGGAATGAAAAGATGATGATTCATGTGAATTGCCGGGGGTACGCGGTGGCCCAATTCATGCAGCCCGAACCTGCCAAATACTCGTATGCGCCCAACCTGGAAGCGAAGACGTTTATGCAGCCGGAGCAGCCATATTATGCCCACCATCCGGGACGGTTTGTCTACATTAAAGATGAAGTAAGTGGCGAAATTTTCTCAGCCCCGTATGAACCGGTTCGCAAACAGGCGGATAGCTATACGTTCGCTGTCGGTAAACATGATATTCATTGGAAAGTGATTCAGGACGACATTTGCATCGAGATGTCCCTGCGTCTGCCGAAGGAAGATGTCATGGAGCTATGGCGTGTGAAGGTAACCAATCTGTCTTCGAGAAAACGCAAGCTGAGTATCTACCCGTATTATACGGTCGGTTATATGTCCTGGATGAACCAATCCGGTTCATATGTGGAAGACTTGCAGGGCATTGTCTGCTCGGCAATTACGCCGTATCAGAAATATCAGGATTATAGCAAAATCAAAAACTACAGCGACAAAACCTATCTGCTTGCAGATCACCAACCGACCGCGTGGGAAGTGAATCATGAGACTTTTGAAGGCGAAGGCGGACTTCATAATCCTTCTGCCCTTCAGTCAGAGACACTCGCAGGTGGAGATGCACGGTACGAGACACCTGTAGCTGTATTGCAATATAGAGTCGAACTGGAAGCGGGAGCGGAGCAGGCGTATCGATTCATCTTTGGTCCGGCTCATGATGAGACAGAGATTGAGGGCATCCGTCAGCATTATTTTGTGAAGCAGAATGAGGAAGGACAGGATGGTTTCACCGCAGCCGAGCAGAAGTATGCTGGTTATATTGCGGAAGGGCAAGGGAACATCCAGATTGAGACACCGGACAGCTGGTTAGATAATGTCGTGAATCATTGGCTGCCTCGCCAGATGTACTATCATGGCAAAACCAACCGTCTGACAACCGATCCGCAGACGCGGAATTATTTGCAGGACAACATGGGTATGAGCTACATTCAGCCGCAGATTGCGCGGGCTGCGTTCTTGACGGCCTTGTCTCAGCAGCATATAAGCGGTGCGATGCCAGACGGCATTATTTTGCACCCGGACGCAGAACTGAAATATATCAACCAGGTTCCTCATACCGATCACTGTATCTGGCTTCCGGTCTGTATGAAGACCTATCTGGATGAAACGAATGACTATAGCATTTTGGAGGAACAGGTTGCTTTTACAGACAGTGAACAAAAGGTTTCCGTGCTGGAACATATGAATCTTGCGATGCGTTGGTTGATCCATGAGCGTGATGCGCGCGGGTTGAACTATATCAATCAGGGTGACTGGTGTGATCCGATGAACATGGTGGGATACAAAGGCAAAGGCGTATCCGGCTGGCTGACCATTGCGACGGCATATGCGTTCAATGTGTGGGCAGATATTGGTGAACAGGCAGGGCATGCCGAAGTTGCAGCGGAATTCCGTCAGGAAGCCAATCAGACCAATGCGGTAGCAAATGAGTATCTGTGGGATGGGGACTGGTATGCCCGCGGAATTACGGATGATAACGTAGTGTTTGGCGTAAGCCAAGACGTGGAAGGACGCATCTATATTAATCCTCAGAGCTGGGCACTTATGAGCGGTGCTGCGGATCAGGAGAAACAGGAGAAGTTAATCCGTGCCGTAGAGGAGCAATTGGAGACGCCATATGGTGTCGAGAAGCTCGCGCCGTCTTTCACAGCGATGCGGGAAGATGTAGGCCGTGTTACGCAGAAACATCCGGGAAGTGCAGAGAATGGTGCAGTGTACAATCACGCGGCGGCGTTCTATATTTACGCGTTGTACCTGGTGGGCGAGAAGGAGAAGGCGTATCGTTTGCTGCGTAAAATGATTCCGGGCCCTGATGGCGAGGATATCCTCCAGCGGGGTCAGCTACCTGTATTTATCCCGAATTATTATCGCGGAGCCTATCGTCAATTCCCACGTACAGCTGGGCGCTCTAGTCATCTGTTCAACACCGGCACGGTGCCTTGGGTGTATCGTTGTCTGATCGACGGATTGTTTGGATTGCAGGGTCATGCACAAGGGCTTCAGGTTCGTCCGCAGTTACCAGAAGATTGGAACGAGGCATCGGTTACGCGGTTGTTCCGCGGGGCTGAGCTGAACGTAAACATGAAGAAGGATGCAACTGTCCAGACGATTGAAGTGCATGTTGACGGCCAACGAATTGCAGGCGACATCATCAAGAATATACAAGCCGACGTGAAATATGAGGTGCTAGTGAAGCTGCCATTGTAGAAAGCGCACGGAGTAACTGCTGAACGGTGTGAAGAGTTTCGAACAATCACGAAGCCAAATTAAAAACTGCCTTTCTTTTATAGAAGGAGGGCAGTTTTTGCTTTCAAGATGTCGTTTTGAATTAATCTGTTTGTCAGACTGAATATGATATAAGAATCCACAATCTAAGCTTGATTAGAAAACACTCTATTCTTTGACTCTGTACCAATAGCTATAGATTTCGGAATAACCCAGCTTCGCGTAGAGCTTTAACGCAGGTACATTATTCGCAACGACTTGCAGATAACTATACGTAGCGCCATTCCTTTTTGCCCAATGCAATAGATGCAAGATCATCTGCTCAGCAAGGCCCTGATTCCGGAAGTTAGCGTCTGTAATGATGTCATACAATCCAATATAGCCACGTTCGATGACACCAAACCCACAAGCGACGACTTGCCCGTCGATCAACAGCGAGATGAAACCTACCTTTGTCCGGATATTGTCCAACATTAATTCCGTCGTTTCCCGTTGCAGATCATTCACCTGATTCAACCGGCAAAAGTGATCCAGCCATGTTGTGGTCAACTGTTCGTCGATCTGTACAGATTGGTGCACAGGCTCTTTGATCTCTTCCAGACTCCGAGTCTGGATACGGGTCAGATCGACAACGCCATACCCTTTGTCTTGCAAAAGTTGGTCGAGATGATCCGGCTGAATAAACGGTGTGATTTTGAATATGGTATTTAACTGATTGGAAGCATAGATGCGCTCACAATCCTCAATCTTTTCATGCACATCCAGAGTGGAGTAGTGGATCGGTTGAACGGAGTTGGCACGTTTGGTATATCCTTTGGCAAAACGGAGTACCCAACCGTCATACAGTAAGGTGGACAAGGGTTGCCAGTGGTTAAGCGATAGTTCTTCAATGGTTTTGTGTTCTGAATCTATGGTATGCGTCATATCCAACCTCCGATTTTATAATTAAATAATAATACATAGTAATGTATAAAAATACAATACAAACATATATATCGTCGAACAGTATGCATTATGGTCGGAGATGGTATACAATTTGATTTGGTTGAATGAATAACTTCAGAAGCGGAGCGCGTTATGTTAACTATAGAATTAAATAATCACAGCATTAACTGTCATATCCAATACGGCAAACGCAAGAAATTGTCCATCACGATGGACTTGCCTTATATGGTAACAATCAAAGCACCCAATGGTACCAGTGAAGACATGATCCGGCAACTTGTAGAGCAGCATGGGGATGTGATTTTGAAGAAATCCACTCTGATGCAGCAGGCGCTCGACGGTCCTCAAGCCAAGGAATACGAAGATGAGGGCAAGGGGAAGTTTCTGCTTTTTGGCAAGGAGCATGCACTGCATGACTTAATCCCTGTAGAGGGGCTTACAGAAGAAGAGTTGCGGGCGAATCTGAAGAAGTTTTATTTTGCCGAGTGTAAACGCATGATTGGGGAGCGCATTGGTCGTTATCAGCAGGAGTTGAAGGTGAAGCCGAAGTCAGTAGAGATCGTAGATTCTCCCACCAAGTGGGGCAGTTGCAGCTGGGACAAAAAACTTACGTTCAATTATCGCCTGGCGATGGCGCCACTGGAAGTGATTGATTATGTCATCATTCATGAACTTTGCCACATTCACCACATGAATCATGATCGCTCTTTCTGGCGGCGGATCGGCAGCATCATGCCGGATTACAAAGCAAAAGAAGATTATCTGATGCGCAATGGTCGAGCCATGACGTTGTAATTCCAGACCCAAGCTTTCACTTGGACACGATAGATACCTCCATTATAATTTGTAAAATCCGCGAAGGTCCCACTGTTTGCAGTGAGCGGCTTCGCGGATTTTTTGTTATGTCTGGATATCAGGAATGGGATACTTGAACGCCGTATTGTTTGAAAAAATGAGAAACCGCATCCATGTCCATTCGATCATCGAACAGATGCTCAGGATAATAGACGCCTGGAGCCATAGGCTCGTCCGCTGGCATCATGAGTATCTTTTCGGCTTGCACCGCAGCGCCGAGTGCAGTCATATGAGTTTGACCGAGTGGGTCAGAGACCGTCATCGTTCGTTCAACCTCGTTTCCTTTTGCATCTAGTCCTTTCAGTTGAATGACGAGATGATGTGCACTCCCGGTTCCCGGATTATAGAGCAATTTCCGCCGGAATGGCTGGAAACGTTCACCACTGATCATCTTCCATACTCCGGTTTTGACCAATCCGGCGAGTGCATAGGTAGATACTTTACTATCAAATGAAATGCGGAAGCTGGCGGAATCGATATGACTCGTATGAGGCAAAGTGACGTGATCGGGTGTATCCAGTCTGTAACATGGGGTTGTATACCCGTTCGGAAAATGTACTTTAATCGGATCTGTCATGGGATAGACAAGCCGGTTCGTGTTGGATTCGGTGATCTGATAAGGAATACTCATTCGATCCATAAAGGCAGCTGAGTCAGGCCCGGCTTTATCTCGCAGCGAGTACAAGGCATGAATGTTTACTTCGACATGTTGCAGAGAGTTAGAGAGTATCATGGCAAAGAGGGAAGCTGTTCCTGCCATCCATCCAGAGGACAGCACTACAGGGGCATGAAGTTCCTCCTGCTCTACTGTACGGATCGCTTGATTAAACACTTCAGTCCAGCGTGTTACATCGATGAGTGGAATTTTTCTCCGCACTGCCGATACCAGTAGCCGATCATCCAGATCGTTCACTGCATTAATGATTAACGATATATTCTCTCCTGCGTGAATCAGTGGATCGTGTGCATTGGTATCAACAACAACCGTTTGGACACGATTGGATGGAAAAGGTGCTGCTTTACCCGCAGAACGACCTCCCAATACCAATTCCAGATCAGGATGCCTGTCATGCAAAATGCGGGCAAGCTGTGCCCCTACAGCACCATAGCCTCCAGCGATGAGAACTCTTTTTCTATTCATTCGATAAACCTCCGTTGATATGTTTATGTACTTATATGTTTAAACTATTGAACATAATAGAGTGAAGAAAAGGAATGCGGTTCACCAGCGCGGTATGCGCTAGCTCTGACATTCCACTTCTACGAGATGAACGAGCTGTTTGAGTAATTCGATCGCATCGTTGAACTCCAGCTTGTAATACATCTCCGTACCTTTTTTCTGAACCGATAACAGCCCGGATTGACGCAATATTTTCAAGTGATGAGAGACCGTAGGGCGTGACATGGGGACATGCTCTGCAATCTGCGATACGTTCATGCTCTCTTGATCAATGAGCAGCGATATGATTCGCTGGCGAACGGGATCTCCCAAACCTTGAAGATAAGGACTTAGATTCTCGAAAATATCAATAACTTTTTGGTTACCCATCGACTCGTTCATGGCTCACTCCGTTATAATGTTTAATTGTTTAAACGTATTATAAGGCTTAGTTCACTTGAAAATCAAATTTAAACATTCCAAGTTGCAGGAAAATAGCTGTTCCGCTTGTCCATTTGAAGTACAATATAAGCAAATATGCCCGTACCACGAATCCATTGATGTATCCGTGGTGGAAGGAGTCCAAGATGGCTGAGAGTAACCATTATTCGGTGCTGGTAGATGAATATATCTCGGAGTTTGCACCTGATGTACAGGTGAGATTACAGGCAATAAGACAGATTATTCGTGAAGCGGCTCCGAACGCCGAAGAGAAGATCAGTTACAAGATGCCTACGTATGCACAGCATGGGAATTTGGTTCATTTTGCCGCTTACCAGCATCATATTGGGTTTTACCCTGCTCCGAGTGGGATTCTGGCGTTCAAGGAGGAACTCTCTAAATACAAAGGGGCTAAGGGATCTGTCCAGTTTCCGCTGGACCAGCCATTGCCCGAGGATCTCATCCGCCGGATTGTGGCGTTTCGGGTGAAAGAAAATGTGGAAAAAGCTCGGGAGAAGAAGCAGAAGAAGTAGTAATTGGTAAAAACGGATCTCACAGCTCAGTTGGGCAAGATTGAAGCGGCTATCGCTGATTTTGAACAGCAACATGAGCCAGTCATATACATGAAACATGTAGATTACGATCAGAGGTAACCTAGATTGAGGACGCAACAGGTTCGGTGAACACAGCGGAGACGTATGAGATGCCGGGTCTGGACATTCAGGATTTTGTCGGTTCGTTTCTGAATTGGTCGAATTGTATTGAAGTTATATATGTGGATGAGTATAAAGAAATGTATCGTATCTAGCGTGGTTTACATGTGACGCCGAAGATTTGAGTATGGTATAATAAGAGCAGATTAGACGTAAAATGCAAAGAGAGCCGTGCTGGTAACACGACTCCTCCGAGCAATAGCCGCTTTTAAGGGCGGTGGGCTTCGCTTAGAAAGATGATCAACAATAGACCGCATCCTTTTGCGAGGGGGGCGGTCTATTTGTGTGTATGACCGGATTACATAGAAATGGGATTGCCAAATTATATAATGAAGAAACCGATGGTGTGAAGTTCGATACGCTGAATCGAATATGTGAGGCTTTGGATTGTGAGATCCAGGATATCATTGACTTTATCAAGGACGAGAAGTGATCTTCAACAATTAGCTTAAGGCCCTGTACTTCTAATAAAATGGACATATAGACCGTTACCTTATCGAAGGGACGGTCTTTTTCTGTTTGTATACACATACTGATCCGCACCGATCGCAAGCGTTACTCCCTTTCAGCGATTTTTCAGCCAGAGCCATTATAATACTCACGGAATCCTGTAATCGAAAAGGAGTTTTTGCATGTCTAAGGTGCTGCATAAGTCGTTTTATCTCATTTTGCTCGTGTTTGTTGCGGTATTTATTGCCTCGTCCTTGTTGGTACGGGCACAGTATAACTACGCCTTGTATGGGGACAATCCTATTTTGGGCATGCAGCAGTGGAGTGTTTTTCTCCCGGTCATTCTTTTGCTTCTTGGTTCAGGTGTCGGGTTATATGCTCTATGTCTGAAGCTGAACAAATACAGTCCGAAGGTTGTCATTCCGATTGTGCTGTTATGTTCTCTGGTCATTCAGATCATCATCATTTTTGTATTTCCGAGAGTGCCTACCGATGATTCACAGACCGTTCTTTCACTCGCCATGAACATGCTGTATGACCAAGACTACTCTTCGTTTGAAACGGGTGGTTATCTGCACATGTTCCCGTTTAACTATTCGATCGTATTGTACCTGAAGACATTGCTGTACCTGTTCCCGGATAACTATCTGGTCATCAAACTATTTAATATTTTGTTTTCAATGTTAACAACGTTCATGATTTATCTTATTTATAAACAAGTGAATGACAGATCCACAGAACGTGATTACGGTGTGTTGATCATTGCAGCCACGTACCTGCCTTCCTTGTTCCTGAACAACCTGATCTATAACGATGTGATTGCCACAGCTTTTCTGACATCTTGTTTATACTTTGTTATTCGTTTTGTACGTGAAAAGTCTTGGAAAACAATCGTCATTGCCGCCGTTTTTCTCGCGTTGGGCAATTACTTCCGAAGCATTGGCGTGATCGTGCTAATTGCTGCCATCATATATATCCTGCTGAATTTGCGGAGTATCGGAACGAAGAAAGTCATCATTTCCATCGGTGTGCTGGCTATGTTGTTTAATGTACCAACCTGGACTCAGAATGTGGTTCTTCAATTCTCCGGTGCTGTGAGCGAACCTGTCGGAAAGAATGCTGCACCGGTCTATATGTGGCTGAATATGGGGATTAATCTGGAGCGTTTTGGCTTCTGGGACAATATGGAGAGTTATCAGATCTATCAGAGGCAGGCCAACTACAGTAAGGCAGAGAGCGCAGCATTATTCAAACAAGAGATTGGCAACAAGCTGTCTGAAGCAAGTGCGAGTGACTTGGTGCAGATGTATTACAAAAAGATCATATGGACCTGGACCGAAGGGACATACCAGATGGACCGCTACGGAATCGGCAATGAAAGTTCCATCGGTGCCGGAAGAGGAAGGGGAGGCGGAATCGCAGGCTCCTACAGTTATACCAATGCGATAACAGAACTGTTGCAAGGGGATTCGGCTTATCGGACAGGTTTGCTCTGGATCGTATATGTGATGAATTTCATGATGTACTGTTTTATTTTCATCCGGTTGTTCGGTGGAATTCGTCGTAAACGGTATGATGAAGTCTCCTTAATCCTGGTCATTCTCGGATTCATCGGATTTTATATTCTGTGGGAGATTAAGTCCAGATACATCTACCCTGTATATCCGTTGTTGGTTGTGCTGTCCTATATGGGTTTCAAAGATACGTATGACTTCATATTCCATCGTAAAGGTACCTTGGAGAAGTATTCCCTGAGAAAAAGGTGATCATATGCGAAAAAATAAATATTTCACATCGGTTACAATACTCCTTTTGCTGGGGTGCTCGGTGATGCTTACGGCCTGTGATGTTATAGCCGCCCAGAATATTACCAACACCGGTTCTGTGCAAGGCATGAACGGTGGGGGCATGCCGAATGGTGGTGGACTTGGCATGAATGGAGGAACACCGAGAGGTGGAAGGGGCACCGCGGGAATGAATGATCGAACAGACAGTCCTGGCATGACGCAGGGGATGATGAATGCTGACATTACGGGTAGAGTCATCTCCGTGAATGAAAACACAGTTACGCTGGCGTTACTTGAGGTGCAGGATACCTCATCTCCAAGTAGGGGATGGAAGGATACCGGAATGGAAATGAAATTGAGTATAAGTGATGATGTCACTATTACTGAAGGTATGGGCACGCCGCGTTCGGGCAATTCCAGCCCAAGTGCGAATTCGTCCATTCCAGTGTCTGATCTTCAAAAAGAAGACATCGTGATGGTGTGGTATAAGGACAACACCGAGACGGTCGAACGGGTGATGGTTGTCCAGTAAAAAATGATGGGAGTATCGTCATTTTGTAATTGCTTACATTTAGTCTATGGGTTATTATGGAAACAGCTGTTTTTTGAAGGGAGTGAGCGTCATGAAACGACGGTCTAAGATGGTATGTTCTATCACTACAATGAAGGTAAGCATAAACTGAATAATTCCGGCAGACCATAGGGTGGAAACATCTAGTTTCCCAGTCGGTCTGAGATCTGCCGATATATAGGGATATAACTGCTCATTTTTTCTGGCGTGTGCGAGGTTTATTTGCTTGTGCAAATTTCTCATACACTCAGAATTTTTAAAAGCCGCAGGCATAGCCTGCGGCTTTTTGCGCGCAAAAATAGGTGTTCGATGGCTGTAAGCAATGCACATGAAACGATCAAAAAGGAGAAATGCCCATGTTAAAATTAAAATATTTATTTCAAAATAATGATCTTGCCGAGATGATTCTAAAGAATTGGAGTTATGATCCTGAGTCGCTGGACATGTTTCAGTATTATCGTATATCCTCCAATGCCGTGTATCCGTTCAGAGATCAGGGGGAAGTGAGATTGCTTCGTTTTGCCCCGGTAGAGGAAAAAAATCAAGTCAACCTCAGCGCGGAATTGGATTTCCTCCGTTATCTTCGAACGAATCAGTATGGAGCCATGCAGGCTGTACCTTCTCATTCAGGGACAGAACTCGTTGAGGCTCACACCCCATGGGGAACGTACTATGCTTCTATATTCAAGCGAGTACCCGGATCACAGTTAGGAAGTATTGATTTGAATGACTCCATCCTGTACAGCTATGGTCAGGCGTTGGGTGAGCTGCATCATCTATCACGTACATTCATGCCTGAGCAGAAGGAGAAACGCTGGACCTATACAGATGTTTTGAATTGGATGCAGGAGATCCTGAAGGTTTTTCCTGCCGAGACGGCTGCTCTCAGTGAGGTGGATTTTCTCCGAACATATTTTGCGGCTTGGCCGATGAACAAGCAAAATTTCGGACTCATCCACTACGATTTTGAATTGGATAATGTCTTCTATGACGAAGATAGCCAGTCTTGTTATGCCATTGATTTTGATGACTCGATGTATCACTGGTACGCAATGGACGTGGAACAGAGTCTGGATAGTTTACGTGAGGAGATCGAGCCTGAACAATGGGAGCAGAAGAAACAATTGTTCCTGAACGGGTACTGGTCCAAGGCAGGAGAACGTTATGATCTGGAGAGTATGTTCCCCGCTTGTCGCCGTTTTGCCAACTTGTACGGTTATGTGCGTATGCTTCGATCTGTTGCAGAGCAGTGGTCACATGAGCCGGAGTGGATGAGCGGACTAAGAGCGAGGTTAACGAGGATAATGACAGAAAAGGCAGAGCAATTCGGTCATCCGATTTAATTTCTAGTGCAGACCGACGCTTCTCCAATTCAATAAAAACATGTCATGTTCACACGAGAAATAATATATTTCGAGAAAAAACAAACCAGCTGGGAATTCAATGTAGAATTCCTAAGCTGGTTTTTACATGTTACTCGGTATAATCACTTATCGCAGTACGCCCCGCTTCTACACTGATCCAGTAGGAATAATCTTCGCGTACGTCCACATAGAGGTTAAGTTCCTTCGCATCAAGGTTACTTACCGTTAATTTGAAATTGCCATAGGCATCTGTTGTAACCTGCTGGGTTTGGATATGCTCTGCAGCAGGCGAAGGACCATGGATTTTAATTGGCATCGTCTGGTTGGCATACGCCGGGAATGTACCTTGAAGGACCAGCGTGTGATCGGCAGAATATACTGCTTTCATGGTCTGATCCGGTAGTCCGCCGTTCTTTTCATTCTCGGTAGCTTCAGTGGCATTCTTCGGTCTGCTCCATAGTTCGAAGCCTTTTTCCTTCAGGTTCTGGAGAAAAACAACGGCCTCTGCCCGGGTCAAGGATTCTTGTCCCGCATAACCTTGCACCGTAGCTGCGGTTTTGCCTGAAGAGTATCCCATGTTCAGCAGATACCGGATGGCATCTTCATCCTGGGTATAATTTTTACCGCCAAGCCCCGCCACGATTACGGCTACTTCTGTTCGGTTCAAGGCATGATTGCGCAGCTTCGGATTCTGTTTGCTGGCATCCAGTTTCAGATTCAACGCGGAAGCATAGGTATAATAACGATCACTCCAGATGTCTCCTTTGATAGCCTGTCCCTCTGCAGCATCGATGCTCTGAATGACATGGGAATTCGCATACAGCTTAAACACCATAGAGAGGAATTCGGCTTCACTCACCTGATTGTTGGGTTTGAACGTTCCATCCTCGTATCCACTGACCATCTCCTGTTGAACGGCCCATTGAATGGCATCTTTTGCCCAATGTGTGCGGACATCAGTTAATTGGGGAATTCCCGTGACCGTAACAGAGACAAACGCTTCTTTCCCTTCAAAACGAATCCGAATTTCAGCTTTACCGGTCTGAAGTCCAATGATTTTTCCATCCTTGATGGCGATGCGATCTGACGTCGTGGTGAAGGAGACGTTAGACTGTGGAACATAGGATGTTCCGTTATCATTCACGGCAGTGATCGAAGGCAGATCAATCTGTTCTCCTGCTCGAACGTTCAGGTCCTGTTGTCCTGGCGTTATACGGGTAAGTGTTGTATCTTGAACACCGTCAACATGGAAGAAACGCGTGGAGTATGAGATTTCCGCTGCTGTACCGTTTTTCTTTTGCAGACCTGTAATTCGAATGTTGAACGTATCGCCGTTCTTTAACAATTGCACATCGTCGGGACGGAAGATAATGGCGTAGCCATATCCATATCCACCTGTCTCTACATTGAAATAGGCTTGATTAAACCATTGTTTATCCGCAGGGTCCACGTTGTAATAACCGGTTGGAAAGCCACTGTTCTGATTCTTGCCATTAAAGGTCCATGTACGTTGATCGGAAGTCCGAGTCATCTCGACCTGTACCTCAGACAGTGATGGCTTCGCGAATACATCTGTATTCAGTTGAACAGACCAGGCCTGTGTACTGCCAAAGGCTTCGATTGGAAAAGCTCCCTGATTCGGGAACAGGCTGTAGTTGAACGAAGTTCCCCCCGTTCTGCTTTTATCAAATACCTGCATGGCACTATAGTACTGATCATATGTCTTGCCTGCTTCACTACGAGTGGCGAGTCCAAATCCGATTCGTTGCAGTTGTGGACTCAAAATCCAGCGCCGATGACCCAATCGATCAATATTGGAGGCATCCGAATCATTCATGTAGGCCTGAATGCTTTTTGTCAGGACGTTATTCTTGGCACTGCTGGTAACGTACAGATTGGAGCTGCTGGCAGACTTTGAACCGATGTCAAAGAAATCCTTTGGCATATCTCCTGGCTGCTCTGGATAATGGGACAGGTATCCACCCGTGGAGACCACAACAGCCCCATGCTGGGCTTGACGATTCAATGTCGGGTCAAGCACAAGATCGCCCTGTAGCCCCGTGATAAAACGATAAAAGTTGGCTGCGTTCAGCCCTTGATCCAGATAGGCGTCACTTACCACACCAGCAGAGTAAGGAGCACTTGTCGAAGGTGTCTTTGTATACAGGGGAGAGGTATCATTGCCATTCATCCACTGATTCCACTTTTGAACAATCTCCTGCTGACTTCGCTCAGGTAACAAACTGTCGATCTGTTCCGCATGTGCCGCTTGAGCACCCCATAACAGAAACAGCAACCCTGCCAAGGGCAGAGTGAACAGTGAATGCATTTTATTTTTCCGGTAAACCATGTTTCCATCCCCTCTCATATCTGAACGTACGAAGAACATATGCATGTTCAGCATTATGGTATATTCATCGACATTACAGCTAGTTTTGCTTAGAGCAAGGCATGGGGAGCATAAGGCCGAGCGTGTGAAGGAGGGGGTCTGAATGAGTGGAATTGGTGGTTCATTTGTTGAAAAAAGAGCATAGGCCACCCCGCTTATTCGGGACAGCTTATGCTCTTTCTACATATGTATCTACTTTTTAGTCGAGACTCAGGTCGAAATCAGGCTCACACATATAATCTAATGGGTATAGATCATCACGTGCCGAGATTAATGCACGGAAATGCAGATCCCTGATACCGTGCTCAGTTGCACTTTCATCTGAGCGATTGGGGACAAGTTCAGCTACCAAAAAAACGTCTTCTGCGAGGTTACATTTAAAAAGAACATTTTTCGGATGAATGACTTCCTCCAGGTAACTGTACGTCATCACGTGAAATGTTTGTCCACGCCAGTTTGTCTTGATCACTTTATAGGACTGCGTTCGCACCAGATCCAGATAACGTTCCAGCTGGAACGTATGTTCAAATTGCGTAATATAACCTTTTTTATCTACATCAATCGTAAACTCGACATCATAGCTCACATGCATTTCATCTTTATAAGTTCCGTTCATGACCTTCATGGCGTCAAAGTGTGATCCAAATTCCGGATCTTCCACATAGGGAATGGTAACGAGTTCAGGATCAACATGATCTGTGATCTTGCTGTTCATGGATGGTTCGCTGTAATACTTCGATGGCTGAAGATCAATCGATCCAATCATGCTTCCAGGAAAACCGGGGCTGCAAGTTATTCGCATAGTCATCTCCTTTTGATTTAATCAGTAGTTAGACGAACGACTAGGAAGAAAGTTGCACCAGAATAAGGAAAGGCTGGCTGAGATGAACCTGGTATATTCGATATCCCAGCAACGATGCACCCATGTTATGCCATGGTAACCAGGTTCATTCTTGCTGCAGGGTTGTGTATTGCTCCCGATATTGCTGCGGCGTAATGCCGAAATGATCCTGAAATTTTCTGTAAAAGAAGCTTAGGTTGCTATGTCCCGTATTGCTAGCAATATCATAGATTGGGCGATCGGTATTGGCGAGCAGGAACGAGCAGTAGTTGAGTTTTTCACTCTGAACCAGATTCTTGAAGGTCTGACCAGTTGTTTTTTTGATCAAAGTGGACAAGTAGTTGGCATTAAAATTGAAATGATCCGCGGTGGATGTGAGGGTGCAGTCCATATAATGATTCTCGATATATTTCAAAATTTCGATGATCGTCACTTTGTTCTGCGTCAGTGTACGAGGACGATTCGTATCGTACTGGAATACACGTAGCAGTTCGTAGAAGATCAGCAACATATAGGAATCCATCATCTCGGATGACCCGAGTGACGGATCATAATATTCACAGAGTAGTTGTTTCATCAGGGTGGGAATGTTGGTGTTGTTCTCAGAGTGAAAAATAATGTATCGGTTATGATTCTGACGATCCGAGATGGCATTCGCCAGAAAGTGAGACAGAATGCCGTTGTTGGCGAGTTTGCTCAGGAACGAAGAGGAAAAGTAACTCTGACGAATCAGAATATTAATGATTATATCTTCTTCCGATGTGGGCAGTATGGCATGGGGCACACCTGTATCCACAATACAGATCTGTCCTTGCTGTAACGTGACCTGTTTTCCGTTGATAATCTGGGTGCACTGACCGGAATACACGAAGCTGAGTTCAATAAAAGTGTGAATATGAAAGGGTACCTCGGCAAACCGCGTGTGCTTGGAAATGGTGATATTGTCTTTCTCTCCAATCATGTCCGCAAAAACGTAAACTTCCTGTCCTTCATGGAATACTCTCTTCAATGAATCGTACGTAGCAGAGCGTGCAGAAGGATGAGCCTGATAATGCAGATCCCTGTCCGTAAGCTTACGAAGCTGTGCATCCAATTGGTCGTGATTCATGCTCACTGCCTCCATTCGGCTAAAGTTTGAAGTAACCTTAACATCTGAATTTATGACAGTCAATATGTACTGTTTTGATATTTCGGTCTTTATTTGAAAGCGCTATATTAAAAGTGTGAAGGGATGAAACATCTTTTTATATTTATATTCTGTCTGATTACGCTTGATTAATAGGGATTATTGTAATGATTTACGTTTTATTTCATGTGGAAAATTCTTTCTGGAATATGTAATTTTGATACTTGATAGATAGGGGAGAGAAGTAGACAACGAAGTTGTTCGTCTAGCAGAAGGGAAGGTTTTTTGATGAGAAAGATGACCGAGGTGTTGGGAAACAGGGAGAGTAATTATATTTTGCCTTTCTTCTGGCAGCATGGTGAAGAAGAACTTGTACTGCGTGAACATATGCAGATTATTGATGAGAGTGGCATCAAGGCGGTTTGTGTGGAATCCCGCCCGCATCCGGATTTTGTAGGACCCCAATGGTGGACAGATCTGGATATCATCATGGATGAGGCGCGTAACCGGAAGATGAAAGTGTGGATTCTGGATGATTCTCATTTTCCTACAGGATATGCCGCTGGCAGAATCAAGACGGATTATCCCCAGTACCAGAAGCAGTTTCTGAAAATACATCAACAGGATTTCGTCGGACCCCAGCTTCAGGCGGGAATTCTGGTGAAATGGGCGCTGCAACGACCCGGCCAGAGAGGTGTTAGTGTTGGAGTGGAGCAAGTAAAGTCGGATCATGAGGGAGAACAAAAGCAAGTCTTCTCGGCTAAAGATCGGATTGTTGGTGTAGTTGCCGCTCGCAAAACGGGACCTGATGAGATTGATCCCGATTCCCTGGTTGATCTGACCTCACAATTACATGAAGGAACGGTGCACTGGGATCTGCCTGAGGGGCGTTGGAGAATCTTTACGCTGGTTCTTACCTATGATGGAGGGGAAAAAGCAACCGAAGGATATCTGAATCCAATTGTGCCCGAAGCCACACAGGTGCTGATTGATACGGTGTACGAGGCACATTATGATCGATACAAAGATGATTTTGGATCGACACTGGCTGGATTTTTCTCGGATGAGCCAAGGTTTGGCAATGTAAAAGGACCACTGGCTTCCATCGGACGCCTAGATATGATTCTTCCGTGGTGTGAAGATTTGCAGGACATGTTAAAGCAGGAAGGATCCGACGATGATGTTATTCGTTCACTCCCCTTGTTGTGGGCGAATGCAGGTGTGAAAGGACAAGAGATGCGCTATCGCTACATGGATCTGATCACTCGATTATACGCAGAACATTTCACGGACAGATTGGGAGAGTGGTGTCGCGCCCATGGTGTAGAGTACATTGGGCATGTCATTGAAGACAATAACGCTCATGCAAGACTCGGTTATGGTACAGGGCATTTCTATCGCAGTCTGTGGGGGCAGGATATGTCCGGCATTGACGTGGTGCTTCATCAGATTCTGCCAGGCATGGATGATGGCTATTACAAATCATTCACATCCACTGGATGGGACGGTGAGTTCTTCCATTATGGAATGGCGAAGATGGGAACCTCACTCGGACACCTGGACCCTAAGAAGCACGGTCGTACCATGTGTGAAGTGTACGGTGCATATGGGTTCGGAGAAGGGCTGAAACTGATGAAATGGCTAACGGACCACATGCTGGTACGGGGTGTGAACCATTTTGTGCCACATGCATTTTCGCCGAAAAAGTATCCTGATCCAGATTGTCCACCTCATCTATACGCGAACGGATATGATCCGCAGTATCGGTATCTGCCAATACTAACTTACTACATGAACAGAGTAAGTCATCTGTTATCGGATGGTGTGCATGTTGCACCGGCAGCCATTCTGTATCATGCAGAAGCGGAGTGGGCTGGAGAGTATATGTTGTTCCAGAAGCCCGCGAGAGAGCTTACGCAGAACCAGATAGATTTTGACATCGTTCCATCGGAACTGGTGATCTCGGCGCAGGTGAAAGACGGAAAACTCCAGATGAACCGTGAACAGTTCCCTGCCCTGATTATCCCTTATGCCGAAGCGCTACCGAGTCAATTAATTGCTCAACTGGTTGCCTATGCCGAAGCCGGTTTACAGGTCTATTTCGTGGATGGACTTCCTGCTCGAAGCAGTGAAGGAGAGGATTGCACGAGCGAGTTGTCAGATCTGAAGAAGCAGAAATCTGTGAGTATTGTTGCACTAGATGAACTGGCGACGCGCCTGCGGAGTGACCATGTGTATGAGATCACCGTTTCGGAATACCAGCCCTACTTGCGTTATTACCACTACCGTCATAACGACGGTGAGGTATATATGTTCTTCAATGAAGATCCGGCAAAAGCGATTGAGACCACGATTACCGTTCCGGCTTTGAAGGGCGTGGATGAGATGTACATCTATAATGCTTTTGCGAATACACTCTCACCACTTCACACCAGCATGTATGGAAACAAGCAATCATTCTCCTTGAGGCTCGAAAAATATGAATCTGTGTTGATTGTGCAGGGGACTGCACTGAGTGAGGAGATCGCGGAAGTCTCAACTGCACATTGTTCATACACCAACCTACACGAGATTAGAGGAGAGTGGAAGCTCTCCTTGGCAACGGCTAAGCAATACCCGGAATTCTCTGCATATGGGACATGTGCTGGACTTACTTCACTTGCCGTACCGACGATGTTACCCGAGTTCTCGGGGACCGTGCGATATGAGATAGAGTTCGATATGCACGAAGTACCGGCAGCAGCGCGGCTGGTCATTCATGAACCGTACGAAGTAGCTCAAGTGTGGCTGAATGGGCATGATATCGGAACGCGAATCTGTCCGCCTTATGCGTACGAAGCAAGCGGATGTTTACAACCAAAGGGCAACAGACTTGTGATTGAAGTGACGAATACGCTTGTAAAAGAACAGCAAGATTTCCTGTCCCAGTTCCTGATTCAGGAACCGACAGGTATTGTAGGTAATGTCTATTTACAGTACTGAGAATAGATATGGAATGAACATTGAATTCACAAGAGCTTATATGTTCATTCCATATCTCACCCATGAAGGAGTGAGCAGGCATGGATCATCGTCAACTGGCAACGGATGTGTTACGCAGTGTCGGAGGCAAAGAAAATATCAATAAGGTTACCCACTGTGTAACCCGGTTGAGATTCGAACTGAAGAACAGCAAAATTCCCAATGCCGAAGAGATCAAAGCAATGGATGGCGTGCTGACCGTTATTCAGCAAGGAGGACAATATCAGGTGGTCATCGGGAATCAGGTTGTTCCCGTTTTTAATGAGCTGTCTTCCCTCCTGGGAGACATGAGCCATACTGAATCCTCCAATGATGTACAAGGTGAGAAGAAAAGTCTCTTCGACCGCTTCACATCCATGATTTCCGGTGTATTCATGCCTGTTATGGGAGCGCTTGCAGCAAGTGGTATTATTAAAGGATTGCTGGCTTGTCTATCTGCATTCGGTGCTTTGACGGCAACGGATGGAACGTACATCGTGCTGAATGCTATCGGTGATGCACTGTTCTATTTCTTCCCGATTTTCCTGGGTAGCTCCGCCGCCAAATACTTTGGCCTGAATCAATATGTGGGAATGATTATTGGAGGTTCCATGGTCTACCCCGCGCTTGTGAATTTTGTAGGCTCTGAGCATCAGTTGACCTTCCTCGGTCTACCGATGAATATGATGAATTACACGTCATCCGTGTTCCCCGCAATTGTTGCGGTATGGTTTGCATCCCTGTTAAATCGTGTGATTGAGAAGCGTATCACGCAAGGTTTCAGATATTTCCTGGCCCCATTTATCGTACTCTTGGTTACGGTGCCGCTGACACTGTTCATCATTGGTCCTGTCATCACATACCTCAGTAACGGTCTTGCTGATATTACAACGGCTATCTACAATTTCAATCCGATTCTTGCTGGACTTGTATTGGGTGGCCCATGGATTCTCATTGTTATGTTTGGTTTGCACTGGGCCTTTATTCCAATCTTTATTAACAACATGGCAACCGTGGGTTACGACTCCGTAATGGGATTGCTGGCAGCAAATCAGTTTGCGATGGCAGGTGCAGCCTTGGCCTTTGGATTGAGAGCACGGGATAAACAGATGAAAACACTGGGGATTTCAACTGGAGGCACAGCATTGCTCGGTGTGAGTGAACCTGCACTTTACGGTGTACTGCTTCCTCAGAAAAAACCGCTCATAATGGCGATTATCGGTGGTAGTATTGGTGGAGTGATCGGTGGAGCCTTTTTGTCCAAAGTTTATGCGTTTGCTCCATCCGGCGTATTCGGTATTCCTGGTGCAGTCAATCCTCAAGGCATTGATTCCGGCTTCTATGGTTATGTCTTGCAAATGGCAGTGGGTCTGGTAGTGGGTTTCATTTTGACCTATCTATGGGGATATCAAACCCGCACGAAATCCGGCGAGTTAGCAACCCAAGGCACAACGGATGCCATATCTGTTTCTGGTATTGAAGGGACGGATGAAGGTTCAAGTTCATCTGTTGCGAAAACAGAGATGATTGTGTGTAGCCCTGTGTCTGGAGAGGTAGTGGACCTTGCAAGTGTTGCAGATGAGGCGTTTTCCAGTGAAGCGATGGGCAAAGGAATTGCGGTTATCCCTTCAAGTGGAACGATCGTATCTCCTGTTGATGGTGTAGTTACCACGATAACCAGATCGAGACATGCGATTGCAATCATTGGCAACGATGGCGTGGAGGTCCTGATCCATGTTGGTCTGGATACGGTCAAACTGAAAGGGGAAGGTTTCTCTCTCAAAGTACAGGAAGGCGATAGTGTAAATGTCGGTGATGTCCTAATGGAAGTGGATTTGACGAAAATCAGTGAAAAAGGGTTGCACGTAATCACGCCTGTGATTATCACCAATAGTGGCAGTTATTCATCCATCCGTGGGATTGGGACTCAGCAAATCTCCGCAGGTGCGCCATTGATTTCAATAAAAGTGTAGATTAGTTCGCTTAATATTTAATTGAAGTAATCGGAGTATACTTCTTCAAGTCCGCGTTCATCGCGGGCTTTTTTTGTTCAAGGGAATAGGTGGAGTAAGTCGTAGTGGTTTTATTTCCAATCCTCCTGCTCTTTTGATACAGTAACTGTGACATATCGGAGGTATATATCATATATGGAACAAGCACTTCAGATACTGATGCGAAATTGAATCTTTTAGGCAATGTAGTTAACGGTTTCTATAAAGGTTTCGCACCAGATGAAGCCAGTTTTGATGAGGAGTTCCCCAATCCGGCTTTCACAGGCAAAATGTCAGAAGAGCAACCAGCCTTTTTGCAGCTGGGCTACTATAAACAACATACGAATGTACATGACCTTGGCTTTCGAGAGGAAGATGGGACGTATCAAATTGTTTTGAATGAAGAAGAGGATCGGGATCTTGTAGATTCCAGGCTGTCGCGGAGAGGTAAAGGGAACGTATCTTTTTACGGCTCCGGATGCCAGCAGCGCCCACCAATGTTTTCATGAATAGGTCATGGAGAACCGTACCCCATATCGCTCTCGGAGAGGAGTCCATCTAATGAATGTGAATGATAATGTGATCGAACAACAGTCCCTTACCTTTGTGGGCATCAAACGAACGTTCTCTTGTGTGGATGGTGAGAATTTAAGGGGAATTCCCAAGATGTGGAAGGATGCTTTGGCAGACGGAATTGAGGAACGTTTAAACGGGTTCAATAACGGAGCTATTCCCGGTTTGGTGGGCATCTGTGTAGATCAGCGAGAGCTGCATGACAATCAAATGGAGTACTGGATTGCTACCTCTCACTCAGGTGAGGTGCCTGAAGGTTTGGTGTCCATCGAACTTCCCGCGTCCCATTGGGTTGTATTTGAAGCGGATGAATTAAAGCCGGAAGCGATACAAAGGTTATGGCACCATATTATGACAGAGTGGTTTCCTTCCACTTCATATCAGCATGCAGGGATTCCGGAACTTGAAGTGTACAAAGGTCACTGCACACCTCCCCAAGTCTGGATACCTGTAAAATTTGTGTGAGCAAAATTGAATTAGGAGGTCTGCGATGTTATCCAATAAAGTGATTGATCATTGCCAGGAGCAAGGCTGGTGGCATGAAGATGTTCCAGCAGCATATGAAGAAGCATTGCAAAAGCTGGAGATTGATCTTCAGTCGGATTTTGCACAATTTTATCTACATGCAGAGGATGGACCGACTTTCTACAGCAGGCATCAGGAGTTGTATCAGATCTGCTGGTTTATGGAGAACACCGTATATATGGAAGACATGAATGTAGCACAGCTTACACTGGGACTTCCCGAGGCGTATATTCCACTGGACAGTTTTGAAGGTGAAGGTGGTTTTTTCTACAACCGTCAGACGGGAGAAGTGGTGCTGGTGGAACTGGGCGAATCGATTGAACGGTTTCTTAATGGCGAGAGTGAGCCACAGTGGGCTGATTTCAATGCTTTTCTGGAGTGGTATTTCGTCCTGGAGGAGGAGACGGTACAATGAAAGATCTGACACCGGAACATGCCGAACTGGAGCGACAAATTGTAGAAACGGTAGAAGCCGGTAATGTGCTGGATGAGACGCAGCAGCATGAACAAGCACTTATCTATTATGATCAGGCATGGGGCATGTTGCCCGAGCCGAAGATGGAATGGGAGATTGCAAGCTGGATCGCATCCTGTCATGCGAATGCACATATCGATCTGAAGCAGTATGGACTGGCGAAGCCGTGGGCTGAGATATCGTTGCAAACGCGGAGTTCGGATAGAAATACGAGTCCGTTGATCGATCTCGGCATGATCTGCATGAGACTTGAACAGCATGACGAGGCGTATTTGTATCTGCATCAGGCGTATGAGTTCGGCAGAGAGCGTGCATTTCAGGGAAGCCCGAGGGACGTGTTGAGTTATTACATTGAAGAGCGGGCTAAACGCAAGTAGAGTGATTCCGACCATACCATGAAACAAAAAGGGTACCCCGGTTTGGCCAAAATATGACCACAGGAGTACCCTTTCGATTATTACGGGATGTTTGGCTTCATCTAATCCGAAATGTTACGCGTATAGTATTCAATAATATCCTTACGACGGATTATACCGAGGAAGACACGATCGACATCCACCACAGGCACAAAATTTTGGTCTGCTGCAAGTGTCAGCATATCCTCCATTTCAGCCTCAATGAATACACATTCATTATATACCCGATTGTTAATCTCATGGACTTGAACCTGATCCATCGTATCAAAAGTCAATCCGGGTGTATTTCGCATTTTCCATAACAAATCGCCTTCGGACAGGGTAGCAACATATTTTCCATCCTGGTCAATCACGGGAATGGCGGTGTAGTGTTGCGATTCCAATTGCTCAATAGCATCTTTCATGGAAGCGGTAGACTTGATATAGGCCACTTCGGCTTTGGGGAGTAAAAAATAGCTGATTTCCATCATCGGGCTCCTTTTCAGCCTTTTGCATAGCAAAAAAGCTTTAGTATGTAATCTCACTATCCTTATTTAAACATATTATGTGAGCTTTCGGCTATTTTTAATGATAAATTCGTCAGATTTGTTTCATTGTTTAAATGGCTCTGGAAATCTATAGTGTATATTAGAGGTGATGTAACCATGAAATCCAAACGTAAATTAATGTACGGACTGCTGCCCATCTTGTTTGCAGGTGGAATCGGAATGTATCTATACATGCAGAATAACAAAGAAGCAGAGGCCAAACCCCAGACTACCGTGAATCAATACATAGAGCATCTGCAAAAAAAAGAGTTTGACCAGTTGTACACCTTGATGACATCTGCTTCGCTGCAAGAGTCGGGCATGAACAAGGAACAATTTGTTGAGAAATACAATGCGATCTATTCGGGTATGGAAGTATCCACCGTCAAGGCAGAGGTTAAACCTGTGGATGTTGCCGAAACGGCTTCCGATGGCAGTAAGACCGATGCAGAGAAACAAAACCCGGATACGTATGAGGTGGATTACAACCTGCAACTGACAACTTTTTTGGGAGAAGTCAGTGAGACGCATACATTGAAACTGGTCCGGCACGAGCTTGAGGACGGGGGCAAAAACTGGCAAATTAACTGGCAGCCTTCACTGATCCTGAATGACATGGTTAAGGGCAGTAAAGTACGAGTGAGGACACTGTTCCCGGATCGTGGAGACATTGTGGATCGTGATGGTTTGCCGCTCGCTACCAAGGGCACGATGAATGAATGGGGTATTGTACCTGAGAAACTTGGTGATAACCCGGACCAGATGATTGCCCGAATCGCGAGCCATTATCAGGTTTCGGAAGATGCCATTCATAAGGCGCTTGCGCAGACATGGGTGAAGCCGGAATATTTTGTCCCGATTGGTTCAACGGAGGAGTTTGACGTACCAGAATCTCTAAGCGGGGTTACGATGCAAAGCAAGGAAATCCGCTATTATCCACTCGGCGATGCGGCTGCGCACCTGATTGGTTACGTGCGCAAAGCCACCAAGGAAGATCTGGATAAGGATACGGAAGGGTATTATCGCGCCGAGGATTGGATTGGTAAAGCCGGTTTGGAGCAGTCCATGGAGAAGCAGCTGCGTGGTGAACGTGGTGGTCTGATTGAAATCACCGATGAATCCGGTAACTCCCGTTCTGAGCTTATTCGCAAGGATGCTGTAGATGGACAGAATATTCAGTTGACGATTAGTTCCAAACAGCAAAAGAAATTGTATCAGACTTTATCCAGTGGTGGAGACGCCGGTGCAATGGTTCTGATGAATCCGACGGACGGCAACCTGCTGGCTTTGGTCAGTGCGCCTTCCTATAACCCGAACAAAATGGTCACAGGACTTACTCAGGCAGAGTGGGATGCTTATTCGGCGAATGAGAAGCTTCCTTTTATCAACAGAGTCACTACCCGATATGCACCAGGATCAACTTTCAAAGCGATTACAGCCGCAGCGGGACTGATGGAGAAGGTAACCACAGCGGACAAAACCCATGATATCTCTGGCTTGCAATGGCGTAAAGACGATAGCTGGGGCGGTTATTATGTCAAGCGTGTGAAGAGTTTATCACCGGTTAACATGGTCGATGCACTAGTGTACTCGGACAATATTTACTTTGCGATGGAAGCGATCGAGATGGGGAGTGCCAAGTTTATTGATGGGATCCAGAAATTTGGTTTTGGCGATAACTTTGGACTGGATGAATTGTATCTGAAGCCGAGCCAATATGCCAACGAAGCGAATCTGAATCTGTCGTCCGAGGTGTTGCTCGCTGATACGTCCTACGGGCAAGGGGAGATGTTAATGTCCCCGATTCATCTGGCATCGTCATTTACACCTTTTATTAATGAAGGGAAGTTGGTGAAACCTGTTCTGATCGAGGGAAAAGAAAGCACTGAGCCTGAGGTAATTATTACTCCGGAAGCCGCAAATACGGTTAAGGATGCATTGGGAGAAGTTGTTTCCCGTCAGGGAGGCACTGCTCATACCTTGAATTCAATACCTGGAGGACTCGCGGGCAAGACGGGAACAGCCGAACTGAAAGCAAAGAAGGGAGAGAAGGGGCAGGAAAACGGATTTTTCGTAGTATTTGATACCGATTCTCCGACCTTTCTGTTATCCGCTGTGATTGAAGAGGTGAACGGCCGGGGTGGAAGCCACTATGTCGTGGATAAATTAAAGCCCTTTTTGGAAAAGTTGGAGATTACGCAGTAACTCTGATTTAACATATAGCCTCCGCAAACATAATGAAAAGACCCGGTCACCATGTTATAGTTCGAACATGAGACCGGGACTTTTTTTGTTTCATTTTATTCAATACGGAATCGTTTATTTCCGGGCAGTGATCATGAAGCGTGCCGAGTTGGTACGAATGCCCTTCTCGTCGTGATGTTCATTCACAAACTGCTGGAATCGCTCAAAGTCAGTGTCTACCTTCCCGAAATCAGGAATGATGGGTGCATGGGTTAGGAGAAACATCAAATCTTCGGATGTAGCGTAATGCTCCACCACATTATATTCACGGACCTGAATGTCCTGGAAACCTACTTTTTGAAGTTCATGTATGTATCGTTCCATCAATGTACCAGGTTGAATGCCAAGGCTCTGTCCACGGCCAAAAGCTTCTGAAAGGTTGGATTTATCATGTTCGCTGACCTGCTGGGTTAGAAATATCCCACCCTGAGCAAGAACCCTAAATACTTCTGAAGCAGAGAACCCAGAGTGTCTGGAAGATACCACATTAAAGAAGTAATCTGGAAAAGCCAGTTTTTCTGCGTCCATATGAAGAAAGCGTACATTGGAATGACCGTCCGTAGCCTGAAGATTATGCTGTGCGGTCTCAATCATTCCTTGAGCGAGATCAATTCCCACCAGTAATAAGGCATCTTCCGCAATGGACAGAATAGCTTCTCCGCCACCTGTTCCAATATCCAGCAACAGATCGGACGATCGCGTATGGCGAACAACTTCCTCATAGAAGTTCCATCCGATTTTCTCCGAGACAACGTTCATGGAGCTGAAGTTCCAGCCATTCGTCCGGCCTACTCGTTCATAAAAGTCAGCGTAATCTATTTTGTTTTTCATTTTCATATTCCTCCAATGTGAGTTTGTTTGAACAGGACAAGAGAGTTGTGCCAAATCGTTCTAGTGTAAATGGTCGAATAGGATCAAATGGACAGACGTATCCCTTGATAGCTGGTACGCGTTTTGACCCAGCCCGACGACTAGTTACTTCGAACAATACGGAGCAACATCCGTGTCACCTCACAAGTTGGAATGTCTCCATTATAATCAATTGACAGCGTATACGCGAGGTGTTATTTTGAGGTGGAATCTATTCTATGAGTTCGAGGTGATCGATGGTGGCTATTCGTGCTAAGCAGATTTTTGTCAATTTACCTGTTCAAGATTTGAAGAAATCCGTTGAGTTTTTTACCAAGGTGGGATTTGAGTTTGACGCCAATTTTACGGACGAGTCTGCTACTTGTATGATCATCGGGGATAATATTTATGCCATGCTTCTGGTGGAGGAACGTTTCCAATCCTTCATTTCAAAAAAAATCTCCAATGCCGCCGATACAACCGAAGTCATCGTTGCCCTGTCTGTAGATAGCCGTGAGCAGGTAGATGTGATTGTACAAGCTGCCCTCGATGCAGGAGGGAAGCCATCCAACGAACCACAAGATCACGGATTTATGTACGGATGGAGTTTTCAGGATCTGGATGATCACCTGTGGGAAGTTTCCTATATGGATCTCAGCGCTTTTCCTTCCGAGTAATAAACTGAAAATAACTAGAGCCTTCCTAGATTAATAGGAAGGTTCTTTTTTTGTCAGTCGTACCTTTTTCATTGCTTATATTGGGTGCATCTGTTAAAATACAGAACGAATGTTCAGTATGGATGGGACGGAGTGAAATGGAATGAATATGAATAAAAAACAACTACAGACTGAGCAGACCAAGAAAAAACTTGCGGATGCTTCCAAAGCCCTTTTTGTACAAAAAGGTTATAAAGCAACGTCCATTGAGGATATTGTAGCTGCGACGGGCAGCAGCAAAGGCAATATATATTACCATTTTAAAAGTAAGGAAGGTCTGTTCCTCTATCTAATCGATGAGTGGGATCGGGAGTGGGAAGAGAGTTGGGCGGCCAAAGAACATCTCTATCGCACCTCCACGGAAAAGATATACGGTCTGGCTGAACAACTCGTCATGGATGACATGAATCACCCGCTGACAAAGGCGGCTGATGAGTTCTTCACAGGGGAGAAGAAAGAAAACGATATTGAGGAGCGGATCTCCTTAATGTTTGAGCGGCATATTCAATTTAATAAACAAATGATAGAACAAGGCATTGAGAGCGGTGAGTTCAAAGCAGACAATGTAGATAATCTCGCGCTCATATTGGAAAGTACCATTATTGGCCTTAGTCAGATGTCACGGGGGATGGAGCCTGATCAGGCTCTTGCGTTATATCGCCAGGCCGCTAGTGTATTCTTGCACGGCATTGCAAAAGATAAAGCTTAAGCAACATTTTGACAACTACGGAGGATGGAATCATGGCATTACTAACACGGAACAGGGGCGCACTGCTGCTGTTAATGTTTAATATTTTTCTCGTTTTTACGGGTATTGGTCTGGTTGTACCGATCATGCCTGCGTATATGGATCTACTGCATATCACCGGATTCACGGTCGGATTGCTGGTAGCGGCATTTTCCTTCACCCAGTTTCTGTTCTCCCCGCTTGCGGGTCGTTGGTCGGATACATGGGGACGTAAAAAAATTATCGTTGGCGGCATGCTGATCTTTGCCGTATCCGAGTTTATGTTTGGTGCGGTCAACGCACCAGTGCTACTCTTCGCAGCCCGGATGCTTGGTGGTATTGGTGCGGCGATGATCTTCCCGGCGGTTATGGCTTACACCGCAGATATTACAACGGAGGAAGAACGCGGCAAAGGTATGGGATTGATTAATGCAGCGATTACAACCGGATTTATCATCGGTCCGGGAATTGGTGGGTACATTGCGGACTTTGGCATTCGAATTCCCTTCTACGCCGCAGGGGTTGCCGGGTTGCTTGCATCAATTATTACATTGATTATTTTGCCGGAATCTGCACGAAGTACAGGAGAACAAAGTAAACCTATCCCTGGTTTAACAAAGGTCAAAGCTCCGGGCATGGTATCCCAATTGCTGAATTCATACCGTGAACCGTACTTTTTTAGCTTGATTATTGTATTTGTTATGGCATTTGGTCTGGCGAACTATGAGACGGTATTTTCTCTGTTTGTAGATCACAAGTTTGGTTTCACGACCAAAGACATTGCATTCATTATTACTTTTGGTTCCATCGCGGGTGCGGTTGTACAAGTATCTCTGATCGGTTGGTTGCTCAACCGGTTTGGTGAAAAGATGGTTATATCGGTCTGTCTGTTATTTGTAGCCGTATTTGTACTGTTGACCTTGTTTGTAAGTACGTACTGGATGATTCTTGTCGTAACGTTTATCGTCTTTCTGGGTATGGATATTTTACGTCCGGCGATCAGTACACAGATGTCCAAACTGGCACAAGAACAACAAGGCTTTGTGGCCGGACTGAACTCGGCTTATACCAGTTTGGGGAATATCGCAGGTCCGATCGTAGCTGGAGCACTGTTCGATGTGAATATTAACTATCCTTACGTTTCAGCAGCAGCCGTTTTGGCGATCTGTTTCCTGTTATCCCTACGGGTACTTAGAGGGGCCAAAGCGGTAAAGCAACCGAAGGCTGAAATGTAACTTTATAATTGGAAAAGAAAGCTTCCACATCAATGCATCAACACCAAAAAAGTCGACTTCACATGTTTCATGTGGAGTCGATTTTTTTAATAGTACGGTATTAACGAATTTCTCCATTCGTTTCAATCAGTTTTTGATACCAGTGGAAACTTTGTTTGCGGATACGTCTCAATTCCTTGATATCGAATTCCTCACGATCCACATAGATGAATCCATAACGTTTGCTTGACCCTTGATGTGTGCTAACCAGATCGATCGCAGACCAAGGGCAGAAGCCAAATACATCCACGCCATCCGTAATCGCCAGTTGAATCTGTTCGATATGTTTATTGAAGAATTCAATACGATATGGATCGTTAACCACGTCGCCTTCCTCCAGCTTATCAAAGGCACCCAGACCGTTTTCCGTAACAATCAATGGTAGATGATAACGGGAGTAGATCTGGCGAAGGGTAGAGCGGAAGCCCACGGGATCAATTTCCCAACCAAACTCCGTTTTTTGCAGATTAGGATTCACAGATCCTCTATATGCGCCCGGTTCACCTACGATTTCATGCTGATCTCCTGTATGGGAGAAGTCATTACCATCGTTCAGACTTTCACCAACCGTCTGGGAAGTATAGTAGTTAAACGCAATAAAATCAGGGTTTCCTTGAGCAAGGATATCCATATCTCCGTCCTCAATGACAGGCGTATATCCTTTTTCTTCGAGATAACTCCAGGCAATATGATTATAACGCCCATATACCGCCATATCGAGATAGAGCCAGTTACGAATGGCAGCATAGTTATCAGCCGCGAGTGTGTCTTCTGGTTTGGAGCTAGCCGGGTAAATTACACCGATATTAGGAGCTGGGCCAATCTTGGCTTCAGGCAGCATTTCATGACACAGGACCATCGCTTTAGCTTGAGCAACCAGCATGTGGTGATTTTGCTGATACAGTGTTTTTTGCGGATCAACAAGTGTTGTATCCAGTGTACCCAGAGAGCCAGGATGCAGGATCAGCATATTTTGTTCGTTAATGGTCAACCAATATTTAACCCGGTCTCCGTAGTTCTCATAAAGGGTCTTGGCATATTGTTCAAAAGCATCAATCGTTGCACGGTTGGACCACCCACCTTTTTCCTCAAGCGCATAAGGAAGATCGAAGTGATACATCGTCACTATGGGTTCAATACCGTATTTAATTAACTCATTAATGAGAGAATCGTAAAACGCGAGCCCCTTCGGATTTACTTCACCCGCTCCTTGCGGATAGATGCGTGTCCATGCGATCGAGAAACGGTAGGCTTTGAAGCCCATTTCGGCTAGCAACGCCACATCTTCTTTGTACATATAATAGTGATTACTGGTTACCTTGAAGTCGGTTACACCTTCCACATGATTGCCCATGTCAATGACAGAAGGGCCTTTGCCATCTTCATTCCAGGCTCCCTCAATCTGATAGGCAGAGGTTGAACCTCCCCAGAAGAAATCTTTAGGGAATGGTTTCAGTTGAGTATGTTTCATGGTTAGTTCCTCCTAAGTTGAATTCGTATAATATAAGTTGTGTTAGACAACGAGAGTCAGCAGGACATCGTTTTTCTGTACATGTTCTTGATTCGTTTCGAACACATCCACTTCTTGCTGCGTTAGGGTCACAATGACAGGTGTTACGGTTTCGTATCCGGCTTCCTTGATCTTATCGATGTCAAACTGGATCAACAGATCGCCCTGTCTGACGATATCACCTTCCTGAACGACAGGAGTGAAGTGTTTTCCCTTCAACGCTACTGTGTTGATGCCAATATGAATCAGAATTTCCGTTCCTGCGTTAGTTGTTAATCCAATGGCATGTCCAGTCGGGAAGAGGGAAGTGACAACACCATCTACCGGAGCGACAACTTCACCAATCTCAGGGACAATCGCCAAACCTTTGCCCATAGCACCAGTTGAAAAGGCTGGGTCGTTAATGGTACTCAGTGCTACGGCTTTACCTGTAAGTGGGCTATAAATTTGTTCTTTCTTGATTTCTGTTGTTTGAGTCTCAGGTACGACAGGAAGCTCTACCGGCGTACTTTCAGCCGATGTGCTGGAGACAGATTTGTTTGTCTCGGAAGCTGTGTCTTTCGTTTTGCTTTCATAACCAAACATCACCGTTAGTACTGCTGCTACCGCAAAGGAGCAGGCAATCGCAATTACGTAGACAACCGTTGGTGTATAGACGGGAATGGCAAATATATTGTGGAACACATAAGCAGTCATTTTAACACCAAAGTGACCATTGATGGCACCGCCGATCGCACCTGCGATAACCACGATAGGAATCACACGTTTATAACGCAGGATCAAACCGTATACAATTGGTTCAGTGACTCCTGCAAGTAAACCTGTAAGGCTGGTTGAACCAGCGAGAGTACGCAGGGTTTTGTTCTTTTTGGCTTTTAGGAAAATACCGAAGGCTACACCGATTTGTGCAAATACAGCTGCAGCAGCCATGGCTTCAATCGGATCGCCGCCAACCCCGATATTCTGTATCGTGATTGGAGTGAAACCCCAGTGGAGTCCAAAGACAACCATGAAGGTCATGAATCCACCGAGTACAACCCCTGATAATATACCGCTGACACCAATGAGCCAAGTTACGCCGGAGGAGATCCAGTCACCTACCGTGGTGCCGAATGGTCCAAAGGCCATTGCGGACAGAGGAACCATAATCATCAAAGCAATCATCGGTACAAGGAACAATTGCAGGTCTTTCAAAATGATTTTTTTGAGTAACTTATCCAGAACAGCGTAAATACTAATCGATATGAAGATTGGGAATACGCTGGCTGAATAATTCATCATCACAACCGGTATGCCCAGGAACGATACATCCGAGCCTTTATCCATGAGCCCCGTGAAGCTCGGTTCCATCAGAGCGGCACCAATTACACCAGCTACATAAGGATTGGCTTTCAGCTTCATACCCAGTGTGATGCCGAGGAAAATGGGCAAGAAATAAAATACAGCGTTACCGGCAGCAGATAAAATCAGGTATGTGTCACTTGTATCAGACATCCATCCGAGCATGGTCAGGACAGTCAGCAAAGCTTTTAGCATACCTGATCCTGCCATAGCCGGAATTAACGGCGAGAAACTTCCGGATATAATTTCAAAAACTTTGGATAATAGCGAGGTTTTTTCCCCTGTGGACTCAGCCGATGAGGAGGAATCTCCTCCAAAATCCCGGTTTTTCATAATCTCCGCATATACATGAGCCACGTTACTACCGATGACAACCTGGAACTGGCCGCCGCTTTCGACAACGGTAATAATACCATCGTGTTTTTCAAGCGTTTCGCGTTCGGCCTTTTTCGAATCTTTCAGGTCGAATCTCAGCCGGGTCGCACAGTGGACAAGACCATTGATATTGGCTTCTCCGCCGACGAGACGAACGATGTCATCCCCCATTTTTTTATGATCCATGTTCATTCTCCTTTGTTGTTAAGATTGCCTGAAAACAAAAAAATACCTAAACGAATGGCTATGATCATCGGAAAGATGACCTGTTGCCAATCATTTAGGTATCGCCTGCTTGAGCAGTAACAATCCTTGTCGTTAAGTTGTGAGACCTACTATATATGACGCCGAAATCGTTTGCAAGCTTTTTTTATTCCGCGTCGAGAAGCTCGTTACGGGAAGTGACACGTTGAATATGGATCGTCAAATACACCTTTTCATCAATGGACATGGCACTTTCAAACTTGTCTTCAAGGTACTGATTGATCCGCTGTGTGCACTGAAAAGCCTTGCTGTATTTGTCTTTCACTTGCTCATACAGAAAGTTATCTCCTGAAGCAAATTGCTCCTGTTCATTACTCAATATTCGCTGCACAAAATATTGAAGATGGGTAATAAACCGGGAATAATTAAATGAATTCTCATCCAAGGCGATGTGGTAATGGTTGGTCACAATGTTGAAAATATCATCAATAACTTCAGTAATTTCAACGGTTTGTTTCATGCCTTGAGCATCTTGACGAGCGTTTACAAAATGCATCGCAATAAAGCTGGCCTCATGTTCATCCATCTGGATGCCGAATTGTTCCTGAATCAGCTCCACAGCGTTCATGCCAATCCCAAACTCCTTCTTGTAAAACTTCTTGATCTGCCACAAAAGGGAATTCTTCAGCCCGACGGATTTACGGTACCGGGTAATGGCAAACTGAATATGATCGATCAATGATATATAGATATTATCACTAAAAACATCGCCCATTTCCTGTTTGGCATGGCCCACAATTTCGTCCGCTAACTTCAAATATTCGACCGATGTTTCCCCAATCAGATCAATTAATTTTTGCGGTATTTTATCCGATTTCAGCACAAAGGTTTTTTCGATTTTATCCTCATCCACAGGCTGTCCGTTTTTCTTTTTGAAGCCAAGACCGTTGCCAATGACAACAAATTCGTGACCAACCTGGTTCTCAGCCCGGATGACATTGTTGTTAAAAATCTGACGGATGATCATATATGTGTTTCACCTCAATTGGTCGTAATAATAACAAAAAACCCAAACTAAGGCTTAATAGACAGCCTTGGTTTGGGTATCGCCTGCTTACCAGTAACAATCCCGAAGAAGACGCAGCTTCCTCTTTCAATTATGTCCACTATACCGCTTTCATAACAGAATAACAATACAATGATTTATGGAAATGGACGTAAAGACGTGGATTTTTGGTATAATAAGAATGCTGGAAGTGAATTAGATGGGCTGGGTTGCATAATAAGTTACCGAGGACGGTCATTTTTAAGCATATACAGGATTATTGGAGTGATAACATGAGCAATGCAAAAGGAAAAGGCGGCACCGGCCGTGGTACGGGTAAGAAAGGCTGGAACCGTTGGCAAGCCGCTGCTAACCGGGCGAAAAGTGCCCCGAAGCCTTATAAAAGTAAAGGTACAAAGAAGAAGGACGATACCGAAACTACAAGTGGCAAGCCCGAGTAAGTATAGCTTGACGATGCCAGAGGAGAGAGCTGCCTGACTAACGGGTGGGTCTCTTTTTGCTTGAAAAGATAAAAAATTAAATTGACAGTAATGTAAATATGGTAATAATATAGAGCTTACGCAAATTAGATGGTAGTGCTACTATATAGAGAAAGGAGCATCAGCATGCCTGTTAATATGGATGAAAATCCACTTGGACTGATTCTGTCACGGACGTATCTGGCATATAAAAAAACAACAACCAGAAATCTGAGTGAACAGGATATTACACCGGAACAATTTGCAGTCTTGAATGAATTGAGCAAGGCTGGAAGCCATATATCACAGAAAAAACTGGCTGAATTAACAGTGCGGGACCAGACAACGGTAGGTAAAATTATAGACAAGTTGATTCGCAAAGGTCTGGTGACAAGAGAAGAAGATCCACAGGACCGCAGAGCGGTTTTGCTTTGTTTGACGGCGGAAGGACTGGAAATGAATAACGTTCTTACACCAAAGGCAAAACAGCAAGAGCAAGAGGCACTCGCCGAATGTTCCCCTGAAGAGCTTGAAGCATTCATGAATGTGATGAATCGCATCTATGAGAAGATGAAATAAATTTTTTTGACCAAATATGTGCACGTGCATATATATGTAGTGCAATTATTTTAATTTTAACTAACGGGAGTCGTGAACGAATGAGAAGCTTCAAAGATTTTCTTAAAGTGCCACAGACAAAAATAGGATTGGTTTTTGCATTGATTGTTCCGTTGTTATTTGTTGTGATCTGGATGACGGGTTATCATCAAGCCACGGAGAGAGTGGATCAACTTCAAGTTGCTCTGGTGAACGAAGATGGTACACAGGGAACAGAGGTACAGAAGCAGATTGAGACGCTCGCGCCGTTCAAGGTAAATGTGCTGGATTCTGCGAAGGAAGCCGAGCAACAGATGAATGCAGGTAAGTATGCGATGGTTATTGTGATTCCGGAAGGGTTTGCTGACCAGATTGGTAGCGGTACAGAGGGGAGCTTGTCCTTTTATATCAATCAGGGAAATGCGGATGTAGCCAAATCCATTGTGGAACATGCTGCGACCGGGATGACCGCACAAATGGGCCAAGGGATTCTGGAATCCAAGGTTCAAGTGACACTCAATAACGATAGTACAAACAGCGATGAACTGAGTGCAGCTATTGGACAAGCGATGGCGAAGATGAATGAAGGGCCTGTGAAGGCTGAAATTAATAAAACGAACAGCGTGAGTGATTTTGCAACATCGATGCTGCCCATGATTCTGGGTTTTATCACCTACATTGCTTCGATGACCATGAACATTCAGTTCAATATTACGTCGAATATCATGAAGCGTAACCACTCCAAATGGGAAATCTTCTGGGGACGGCAATTGCTGTTATTGTGTATAGCTGTGATCGTTCCTCTGATTGTGGATATAGTAGCTCTTCAGTTCACGGATGTTGCGAGTTCCTTCGGCGCTTTGTATCTGTATCATGTGCTGGTGAGTCTGGCTTGTATCTGTTTTACACAAATGAGTTTTGCCCTGTTTGGTAATGCAGGCCCTCTATTTAATGTAGCAATGGTTCCGCTCCAGTTGATGACAGCAGGAAATATCATTCCAGCCGAGATGCTGGCGCCATTCTACCGTTATATTGGAAACTTTCTACCCGCTTCCAATGGGGTACAGGGATTTATGCGTTTGATCTATAGTGGAGAAGCAGTGGGTGGATACATGGTTCATCTTCTGTTGATCTCGATTATAACGTGGGGAATTACGTTGCTGAGAGTTGGCATGCAAAAAGCAGGTAATGGACAAATGGCAATGACGCCTCCAGCATCAGCACAGGCACAACATTAAGAGTTTCCTTCTATATATAATGTTAATAACACACAAGAAAGTGGTTCACGTATAGTTATATGCGTGCATCACTTTTTTGTTTATCTTCTATAATACTTCTACTTATACTCGTGGTAACTTACAGTGCTCCCAGTAATCTAGCATGAGATTGATAAAAGGACAACCTAAATTGAGCATATTAATGAAGCTAAAATATATGGGTGGAGATGTAGGCTAATAAGTTTGAAATCAATTAGATATGTATTGCGATGTATGAATGGAAAGAATGTCATTTAAGCTATAATAAACTTTACACTGGGATAGAGGAGAGCAACACAGTAAAGGTAGTTGATTTGTAGTAAATGAATTTTATTAAATTAAGTATTGTAATTAATATCTATACGTGATATATTATTAATCCGGCTAAGAAAACACCGTTTAACACTGGTGCGGCAAGCAAATGAAATAAGCTTCGAAAGAAACTTAAAAAAAGAGCTTGCAAAGTTGGTTCGGACATGATATTATATAAGAGTTGCTGAAGAGAATAACATTCGGTAACGAAACAAGTTTGATCTTTGAAAACTGAACAACGAGTGAGTAAACATTCTGCTTGCAGAATGAACGCGAAAGTTGGAAACAAGCCTTGGCTTGAATCGGCTGGAGCACAAATGAGATTTTTAATCTCGTCAGATTCAAAATGAGCTTATCGCTCTTTTCAATACTTTATTGGAGAGTTTGATCCTGGCTCAGGACGAACGCTGGCGGCATGCCTAATACATGCAAGTCGAGCGGAGTTGATAGGAAGCTTGCTTCCTTGATACTTAGCGGCGGACGGGTGAGTAACACGTAGGCAACCTGCCCTCAAGTTTGGGACAACTACCGGAAACGGTAGCTAATACCGAATAGTTGTTTTCTTCGCCTGAAGGAAACTGGAAAGACGGAGCAATCTGTCACTTGGGGATGGGCCTGCGGCGCATTAGCTAGTTGGTGAGGTAACGGCTCACCAAGGCGACGATGCGTAGCCGACCTGAGAGGGTGATCGGCCACACTGGGACTGAGACACGGCCCAGACTCCTACGGGAGGCAGCAGTAGGGAATCTTCCGCAATGGGCGAAAGCCTGACGGAGCAATGCCGCGTGAGTGATGAAGGTTTTCGGATCGTAAAGCTCTGTTGCCAGGGAAGAACGCTTGGGAGAGTAACTGCTCTCAAGGTGACGGTACCTGAGAAGAAAGCCCCGGCTAACTACGTGCCAGCAGCCGCGGTAATACGTAGGGGGCAAGCGTTGTCCGGAATTATTGGGCGTAAAGCGCGCGCAGGCGGTCATTTAAGTCTGGTGTTTAATCCCGGGGCTCAACCCCGGATCGCACTGGAAACTGGGTGACTTGAGTGCAGAAGAGGAGAGTGGAATTCCACGTGTAGCGGTGAAATGCGTAGATATGTGGAGGAACACCAGTGGCGAAGGCGACTCTCTGGGCTGTAACTGACGCTGAGGCGCGAAAGCGTGGGGAGCAAACAGGATTAGATACCCTGGTAGTCCACGCCGTAAACGATGAGTGCTAGGTGTTAGGGGTTTCGATACCCTTGGTGCCGAAGTTAACACATTAAGCACTCCGCCTGGGGAGTACGGTCGCAAGACTGAAACTCAAAGGAATTGACGGGGACCCGCACAAGCAGTGGAGTATGTGGTTTAATTCGAAGCAACGCGAAGAACCTTACCAGGTCTTGACATCCCTCTGACCGGTACAGAGATGTATCTTTCCTTCGGGACAGAGGAGACAGGTGGTGCATGGTTGTCGTCAGCTCGTGTCGTGAGATGTTGGGTTAAGTCCCGCAACGAGCGCAACCCTTATATTTAGTTGCCAGCACTTCGGGTGGGCACTCTAGATAGACTGCCGGTGACAAACCGGAGGAAGGTGGGGATGACGTCAAATCATCATGCCCCTTATGACCTGGGCTACACACGTACTACAATGGCCGGTACAACGGGCTGCGAAATCGCGAGATGGAGCCAATCCCAACAAAGCCGGTCTCAGTTCGGATTGCAGGCTGCAACTCGCCTGCATGAAGTCGGAATTGCTAGTAATCGCGGATCAGCATGCCGCGGTGAATACGTTCCCGGGTCTTGTACACACCGCCCGTCACACCACGAGAGTTTATAACACCCGAAGTCGGTGGGGTAACCGCAAGGAGCCAGCCGCCGAAGGTGTGGGATAGATGATTGGGGTGAAGTCGTAACAAGGTAGCCGTATCGGAAGGTGCGGCTGGATCACCTCCTTTCTATGGAGAATCGTTTCCTGCAACGGAAACATTCAAATACGCAGCTCAGCTGCAAAACACTCACTCGTTGTTCGGTTTTGAGAGCTCAAACTCTCAAAACAGCTTGCTTTTGCATGGAGCTTGTTCTTTGAAAACTAGATATCGAAACGAAACAAACGCGAATTAGAACATTCCTTTAAGCTGATCTTGTGCAAACAAGTGAAGTGTTTTTATAAGGTAGATTGCACGTACGATGGTATCGAATGGGAGCGACTTTTGGCTTTGCGCAAGCAAAACAAGGGAAGCGAGCAGTCGATACCGGAGCACGAGGTTAAGCTACTAAGAGCACACGGAGGATGCCTAGGCGCTAGGAGCCGATGAAGGACGTGGCGAACAACGAAACTGCCTCGGGGAGCTGTAAGCAAGCTTTGATCCGGGGGTGTCCGAATGGGGAAACCCAGCTGGGGTAATTTCCAGTTACTCACAACTGAATACATAGGTTGTGCAGAGGCATACCAGGGGAACTGAAACATCTAAGTACCCTGAGGAAGAGAAAACAATAGTGATTCCGTCAGTAGCGGCGAGCGAACGCGGAGAAGCCCAAACCAGAGAGCTTGCTCTTTGGGGTTGTGGGACGTCTCACATGGAGTTACAAAGGAACCGGTTAAGCGAAGAGGTCTGGAAAGGCCCGCCAAAGAAGGTAAAAGCCCTGTAGTTGAAAGTCTGTTCCCTCCGAGACGGATCCCGAGTAGTGCGGGGCACGTGAAACCCCGTATGAATCCGGCAGGACCATCTGCCAAGGCTAAATACTTCCTAGCGACCGATAGTGAAGCAGTACCGTGAGGGAAAGGTGAAAAGCACCCCGGAAGGGGAGTGAAATAGAACCTGAAACCGTGTGCTTACAAAAAGTCAGAGCCCGTTTTAGGGGTGATGGCGTGCCTTTTGTAGAATGAACCGGCGAGTTACGTTCCCGTGCAAGGTTAAGGTGAAGAGCCGGAGCCGCAGCGAAAGCGAGTCTGAATAGGGCGACATAGTACGTGGACGTAGACCCGAAACCGGGTGATCTACCCCTGTCCAGGGTGAAGGTGCGGTAACACGCACTGGAGGCCCGAACCCACGCATGTTGAAAAATGCGGGGATGAGGTGGGGGTAGCGGAGAAATTCCAATCGAACTCGGAGATAGCTGGTTCTCCCCGAAATAGCTTTAGGGCTAGCCTCGGAAAACAGAGTCGTGGAGGTAGAGCACTGATTGGGTGCGGGGCCCGCAAGGGTTACCAAGCTCAGTCAAACTCCGAATGCCATAGACTTACTTCCGGGAGTCAGACAGTGAGTGCTAAGATCCATTGTCAAAAGGGAAACAGCCCAGACCATCAGCTAAGGTCCCCAAGTGTGTGTTAAGTGGGAAAGGATGTGGAGTTGCACAGACAACCAGGATGTTGGCTTAGAAGCAGCCACCATTGAAAGAGTGCGTAATAGCTCACTGGTCGAGTGACTCTGCGCCGAAAATGTAACGGGGCTAAACACACCACCGAAGCTATGGCTTGATGCTTTGCATCAGGGGTAGGGGAGCGTTGTATAAGGGTTGAAGGTGTACCGTAAGGAGCGCTGGACATTATACAAGTGAGAATGCCGGTATGAGTAACGAAAAGATCAGTGAGAATCTGATCCGCCGAAAGCCTAAGGGTTCCTGAGGAAGGCTCGTCCGCTCAGGGTAAGTCGGGACCTAAGGCGAGGCCGAAAGGCGTAGTCGAAGGACAACAGGTCGAAATTCCTGTACCACCGTAAGCCGTTATGAGCAATGGGGGGACGCAGTAGGGTAGTGACGCGGACTGATGGATGTCCGTCTAAGCAGTGAGGCTGATGTGTAGGCAAATCCGCACATCGTAAGGCTGAGCTGTGATGGGGAGCGAAAATTATAGTAGCGAAGGTCATGATCTCACACTGCCAAGAAAAGCCTCTAGCCAGGTGAAGGTGCCCGTACCGCAAACCGACACAGGTAGGCGAGAAGAGTATTCTAAGGCGCGCGGAAGAACTCTCGTTAAGGAACTCGGCAAAATGACCCCGTAACTTCGGGAGAAGGGGTGCCCCGGTAGTGTGAATAGCACGAGGGGGCCGCAGTGAAAAGGCCCAAGCGACTGTTTAGCAAAAACACAGGTCTGTGCGAAGCCGTAAGGCGAAGTATACGGGCTGACGCCTGCCCGGTGCTGGAAGGTTAAGGGGAGTGGTTAGGGAGCAATCCCGAAGCTGTGAACCGAAGCCCCAGTAAACGGCGGCCGTAACTATAACGGTCCTAAGGTAGCGAAATTCCTTGTCAGGTAAATTCTGACCCGCACGAATGGCGTAACGACTTGGGCGCTGTCTCAACGAGAGATCCGGTGAAATTTTAATACCTGTGAAGATGCAGGTTACCCGCGACAAGACGGAAAGACCCCATGGAGCTTTACTGCAGCTTGATATTGAATTTGGGTACGATCTGTACAGGATAGGTGGGAGCCTTTGAAACGTGAGCGCCAGCTTGCGTGGAGGCAACGTTGGGATACCACCCTGATCGTATCTAGGTTCTAACCTGGTACCGTAATCCGGTGCGGGGACAGTGTCAGGTGGGCAGTTTGACTGGGGCGGTCGCCTCCTAAAGAGTAACGGAGGCGCCCAAAGGTTCCCTCAGAATGGTTGGAAATCATTCGAAGAGTGCAAAGGCATAAGGGAGCTTGACTGCGAGACCTACAAGTCGAGCAGGGACGAAAGTCGGGCTTAGTGATCCGGTGGTACCGCATGGAAGGGCCATCGCTCAACGGATAAAAGCTACCCTGGGGATAACAGGCTTATCTCCCCCAAGAGTCCACATCGACGGGGAGGTTTGGCACCTCGATGTCGGCTCATCGCATCCTGGGGCTGAAGTAGGTCCCAAGGGTTGGGCTGTTCGCCCATTAAAGCGGTACGCGAGCTGGGTTTCAGAACGTCGTGAGACAGTTCGGTCCCTATCTGTCGTGGGCGTAGGAAATTTGAGAGGAGCTGTCCTTAGTACGAGAGGACCGGGATGGACGTACCGCTGGTGTACCAGTTGTTCCGCCAGGAGCACCGCTGGGTAGCTATGTACGGACGGGATAAACGCTGAAAGCATCTAAGCGTGAAGCCCCCCTCAAGATGAGATTTCCCAGTATGTAAGACCCCTTGAAGACGACGAGGTAGATAGGCTGGGGGTGGAAGTGCAGCAATGCATGGAGCTGACCAGTACTAATCGGTCGAGGGCTTATCCAATAGCAAGTTCTAAATCGCATGTTTCGTTTCGAATCTAGTTTTCAGAGAACGATCTCTGAATATAAGCTAAGCGTTGCGTTTGGTGGCGATGGCGGAGGGGTTCCACACGTACCCATCCCGAACACGACCGTTAAGCCCTCTAGCGCCGATGGTACTTGGACCGCAGGGTCCTGGGAGAGTAGGACGCCGCCAAGCAATAGAAAGACACACTTGATGATATCGAGTGTGTTTTTTTTATTTTAAAGTAATTCATTAGTTGTGATTTGACTTGTTATATACATAAAATACTGGCGTTCCAATCCTTAAAGCTGTGATACAATAGGTGAGGTCTATATAGAAAACGGAAACACGCATAAGTACGAGGAGGAACAGTAAACACGATGAAATCAGCCCCGTTTATTGCCGTGGAAGGTCCGATCGGAGCGGGGAAAACAACGCTGGCAACGATGCTTTCCCATGAATTGAATCTTCCGTTAGTTAAAGAAATCGTAGAAGAGAATCCATTTCTGGCTTCCTTTTATCAGGATATCGACGAGTGGAGTTTCCAATTGGAAATGTTTTTTCTGTGTAATCGGTTTAAACAACTGGAGGACACGGGCGTTCATTATGTAGAGCAGAATACCCCAGTCATTTCAGACTATCATATCTATAAAAATATGATTTTTGCCGATCGTACCTTAAAGGGAACGAAACGGGATAAATATCGTCAAATCTATCATCTGTTAACAGATGATCTGCCAAAGCCCAATCTGGTGCTCTATATTGAAGCTGAACTTGATACGTTGATGTACCGCATTAACAAGCGTGGACGTTCATTTGAGCAGGACATGGACCCGGCATATATGGAACAACTGATCGCCGATTACAAAACAGGCATGGACTATCTGGCAAATAGCTCAAATCCGCCAGTAATCATTAAGGTCAATGCAGAGCAACTCGATTTTGTGGAACATCCTGAGCACTTCAGGCAAATTGTTAATCAGGTAAAGGAGTATATCATATGAATAACTATGGCATTCCAACGAATGCATTAATTACGGTAGCAGGTACGGTTGGAGTGGGTAAATCCACGTTAACGGCTGCGCTTGCACAGCGTTTGAATTTCAAGACTTCTCTGGAACAAGTCGATCATAATCCATATTTGGAGAAGTTCTATCATGACTTTGAACGTTGGAGCTTCCATCTGCAGATTTATTTCCTGGCAGAGCGCTTCAAGGAACAGAAGAAGATTTTTGAACTGGGTGGGGGATTCGTTCAGGATCGTTCCATCTATGAAGATACGGGCATTTTTGCACAAATGCATGCGGATCAAGGAACCATGTCTGCTACAGATTTCGAGACATACAGCAGTTTGTTTGAAGCGATGGTAATGACACCGTATTTCCCACATCCAGACGTGCTGATCTATCTGGAAGGCAGTCTGCCTTCGATTTTAAACCGAATTACGGAACGTGGACGCGAGATGGAGATTCAGACGGATCGTTCGTACTGGGAGCATATGCACGAGCGCTATTCCGTGTGGATTGATCAGTTTACAGCTTGCCCTGTGCTGCGTCTGAACATTGATGAGTATGATGTGCATGATCCGGCATCGGTGGATGCCATTTTGGCACAGATTGCAGCTGTTATTCAGCCTTCCAAGGAAGTGCAAAGGTAAGATAGAGATAGCTTTTCAATGTAGTATTCTCGGTTACATTGGTTATATCTATGATAGAGATATGGATAACATCCCTTCTACGGCTATTATGCTGTTGGAGGGATGTTTTTTTATGTGCCAAGGGAATGATTAAGAGAGGTTTGTGGACAAAACTAAAATGATATTCGAGCGAATAAGGAAATGGATGCTTAATATTTCTTTTCTATTATGTAAATACATGGTCACTAAGAGTAGAAAAATGTTGAATAATAGGACATTTTGTGGTTTCATAGGAAAGGTGAATTCTGGAAAAGAAGCATATGCATGACTCAGGAGGGAAAGACAACATGGAAGAGAAACAAGGAGTTAAAATCGGTATGCCGATCATTGGTGGCTTAATTGCAGCCATTCTGGGAGGCATCGTATGGGCAGCTATTGCTGCAATGACCGAGTATGAGGTGGGATTAATTGCGATTTTGATTGGAGCACTCACGGGCTACGCAGTTGTGTTGTTCTCCAATAAACAAATTGCGACGGTACATAAGATTATTGCCGTACTGTTTGCACTTGTTGGTATTTTGCTGGGGAAATATCTGACGGTGGTTTATTTTACTTCCGAACTGTTTGGTGATGTAAGCGTGATGGAACTTGTGTTTGATAGCGAGATGATCAGTGCGTTTGTGGAAACCTTCCAGGAGTATTTCAGTCAACCGATTGATTTGTTATTCATTGTACTTGCGATTGTGTCTGCATGGCAGATTCCTGGCCGGATGGCGAGAACAAGTCTAGCTACGGATGCATCTTCATCGGATCACGCGCCAAGAGCTTAATCGGATATACGGTGGACGCTGGCAGCAAAATGAAGAACGTTTGACAGAAGAAACTTAATATCATCATCCTAAAATCTGGTGAAACGGTTATATCGAAGGACTGGGAGCAGAAGAAGAAAAATGTAGTAAAGAGCAATCTACTTTAAAAGATATTCATAAAGTACTCAGAGTGAGCAGCAGTTAGACTTGTTCACATTGCGGCTGAGTTACTTGCATACATAAAAGGGACGATACGCCTGAGGGTGTACGTCCCTTTTATGTATTCACCAGCTAGTAGGTGGGATACGGCTCATAACTTTTGCAACAATTCGGATCGATTTAAATTACTTACCACATAACCCTAGTATATATCAACATGTTCATAAGGTTAATTACAAGAACGATAGGGTCAACCCAGGAGGTAGGTTCAAATATCCGAAGGGTCATGTCATTTACAGCGAATAAAGCTGATGACGAGAAAATTTTTTTACAGGACAGGGGGTTAACTTCCATACTATTGTTTACAGTCCACATCTGACGGCAATGAGAGTTGAATAATACTGTATGTGGTTGAATACAAGGCTATATTATTTGTTTTGGTCAGCAAATACAGCCATAGCATCTCTCATAAATACTGCCAAACCATCGCCAAACTGATCAATATTACGCGTGAAGCGTTCATCATCCACGTACATCTGACCAAGTCCTCTGAAGGCTTCAGGCGAGTAGCTTCCCATTTGGTTTAGACAAGTGTACCATTCTTGAATACCGGCCTGTGCCTCGGCAGATGCTGGTTCTGTGTGACGAAGTGAAGCCAGATATTTGTAGATTTCGTTCATTTGATCGGATAGAGCCTTCTGCTTCTCGCCCGACTGACTGTGCAGCTTCTGATTTGCGTGATCGACGGCATGGTCTCCCCAACGTTCCCGCGCTTCTTGTTCATATGGATTCTGGCTAAAATCAAACCCTTCGAATTGTTCTTTGGCTGTCATTTTAATCTCTCCTCTCACGTGTAAAACCGTTCTATCGATGGTAGCAATCATTTGGTCCAAGCGTTGTCGCTTCTCCAATAGAATAAGTCGATGCATGTTTAGTGCTTCTTCTGGATTGAAGGAGGGGTTGGTTATAATGTTTTTGATCTCCTTCAGAGAGAAGTCGAGTTCCTTGAAAAACAATATCTGCTGCAACCGTTCCAGGTTGGCATCTGAATATAATCGATACCCGGCAGAAGTCACTTCGTCCGGTGTTAATAGTCCGATCTCATCATAGTGATGCAGTGTGCGCACACTGATCGAGGCAAGTTCGGCAACTTCTTTTACCTTCATGGCCATGTGTGAAACCTCCTTACAACATCGATTGTACAGTGTCACGTTACGTGAGAGTCAACCGTTGAAAATGAAAAAACAAGATGCGAGCATGGAAGCTGCATCTTGATCATGGATTGATGACTGGATATGACTGAATTATTGTAACATTCAGTCACTGTAGGGGAGCGGCTGCGCTTCTAAGTAGAAGACATAGACTGCCGCGGCCGCAGGGGGGAGGCTCCTCTGTTATGGAGAGGAGAGCGAGCGATTGTGGGCTGCACCATGTATTCGGTGCAGCCCACGGGGCTGGCAGTGCAGGGAGAGCAAGGCTACGCCTGCATCCCGCGCACTGCCCCAGCGAACTGCGCAGCCGCTGCGCGCACGTCGGCCGCGCCCGCGATGGCGGAGATGACGGCTACGCCGTCGGCTCCAGCCGCCATCACGGCGGCCATGGTATCGGGCGTAATGCCGCCGATACCCACAATCGGAACTGCGATGCCTGCGGCGCGCAGTTCCGCCACCCCTGCGGGGCCCAGCACAGCGTGGGCATCCGCTTTGGAGCGCGTCGGGTACATGGGCCCGACGCCAAGGTAGTCGGCGCCCGCCTGCACGGCACGGCGCGCCTCAACCACGGAGTGGGCGGATACGCCAAGCATCCGCCCATCTCCAATGCGGGCGCGTACCAGCGCCGCGTCCGCATCTTCCTGGCCGACATGCACGCCGTCGGCCTCCACCGCTACAGCCAGCTCCACATCATCGTTCACGATGAACGGGACCCCGTGCTGGCTGCACACCTCGCGAAGCCGCATCGCAAGCGTGATGCGAGCTTCGCCAACCAGGGCGCCAGTTCCCTTTTCACGGAACTGGAACAGCGTGATGCCGCCAGCAATGGCCTGGCGCAGCACTTCCACAGGGTCTTGCGTTGTATTAACGCTGCCCATCACCAAATACACCTGCATCGCGCGTTGTACCGCTTCTGCATCCCAAGGGCGCATCACTGCTCACCCCGCTGTCTGCGCTGATACGCAAAATGATTTGTCGGCCCATGTCCGGCCCCAATCCCCAACTCATCTTCGATGGCTGCCTGAATGAATGCTCGCGCGGTCATAACGGCAGCCAGAACAGGTGAACCCTTTGCTAGCTCTGCGGTGATCGCAGCAGAGTATGTGCATCCCGTTCCGTGTGTATGACGTGTTACCACACGAACATTCTCCAGATAATGAAAAGACTGCCCATCGTAGAGCACATCCACGATCATGCCACTTCCTTCATCATGACCACCTTTGACCAAAGCATACGTTGAGCCCATCTGTACAATCCGTCTTGCGGCTTCTTCTCGCTGACTCAGATTCGTGATAGACATTCCGGTAAGCAGTTCCGCTTCCGGTATATTAGGTGTTGTGATCAGGGCATGGGGCAACAGATCCGTAACCAACGCCTGTACAGCTTCCTGCTGGAGAAGGGGGGCGCCGCCTTTGGCTACCATCACAGGGTCGATGACCAGATTCGACCAACGGTATTGCTGCCATTTCTCAGCCACTAGACGAATAATCTCGGCACTATATAACATGCCGGTCTTCGTTGCGGTTGGTTGAAAGTCTTCGCCGGTCGAGTCCAACTGCTGGGCAATGCCATCGTAAGGGATGGGAAAGACGCCCTGCACACCTGTTGTATTTTGGGCAGCAATAGCGGTAATAACGGTCATGCCGTATGCGCCAAGCTCCTGGAATGTTTTCAAATCGGCCTGAATTCCTGCGCCGCCCCCGTTATCAGAGCCTGCAATGGTTAGCGCTTGAGCAATGCTCATACTGCACCTCCACGGATCTGACGGATCTGTGCGCGTTCTGCTAAGAGGTCTGGTGTTACTTGTGCCAGTTGATTTAACAATTCAATCTGGAAGCTGCCCGGCCCCTGATGAGCTGTCCGCTCTGCCGCCAGTTCAGCTGCTACACCATAAAACGCGAGCGCTTCAACAACACTGCCTATAAGATCGGCTCCTGATTCCGCTATGGCTGTAAAAGCACCAATAACCGAACTGAGCAGACAGCCAGCACCTGTAACCTGAGTGAGCAGGGCATGACCATTACTCGTGAGGAATGTGGATTGTCCATCAGTAATGATATCTTCTTTCCCGGTAATGACCACGACACAGCCAAGTTTATGCGCTGCCCGCTCCGCAATGCCGATTCGGTCGCCCTCACCTGATCCTGCATCCACACCTTTGATACTCCAGCTCTCACCGATGACATTGGCGACTTCCGCCACATTGCCGCGCAGTACTGTGAGGCGTAGTTCACGAACGAGCATCTGAACGGTTTCCGTGCGATATGTGGTTGCGCCTGCGCCGACGGGATCAAGCACAACAGGCACGTGATGCGCATTAGCTGATTGACCAGCCAATCGAATCGCTTGAACGACTTTTTCATCGAGTGTACCAATGTTAAGTACCACGGCACCTGACATCTTGGCGACATCAGCGACCTCTTCATGAGCATAGGCCATAAAAGGGGACGCACCTAGTGCAAGCAGACCATTGGCTGTGAAGGGAGCCACGACAAGGTTGGTGATATTGTGTACCAGCGGATTTTGTGTACGAACACGTTCCAGATAAGACATATAATTTCCTCCTTGTTTTGAAGTAACCCCATCGGTAGAAGACCGGTATGAAGGGTCACTCAGCAGAATAATAGGATATGAGTCTCCTTGTTGAGTTGGGGCGCAGAGTCTAACAACAGCCAGATCATTAATGCGGGAAAAGCAGAAACGTAAAATCTAAATCATTTACTCTCCTTGAAGATTAATAAAAGCATCCTCGGCTTTCACCGATTCAGGAATCACATCCTGTTCAACGAGCCAAGCACGTACATTCTCCCACAACTCCATCTCCTGCCGACCAAACGGTTGGCCTTCTTCATTCATGAGTGGCAGTAGAATAGCCAGGCTTTTGGTTTCGATCTCCGGGTCAAGCGGAGACGTTTCATTCTCATGAGCGAGCAGAATATTCAAGGCTTCTTCTGGATGCTCCGTTACATATTTTTGTCCTTCCTGGATCGCTTTGACGAACCGGGTAAGCTGGTCTTTTTTCGCTTCAATGCCAGCTTCACTCGCAGTCATGACCAGTTCATAATAATCAGGCACGCCATAATCGACGGGGTTAATCGATTTCATGGCATGTCCTTCTTTCTCCAAAATCAATTGTTCATGGTTAATAAAACCACCCATAATTGCATCCGCCTGTCCGGAAGCCAGCGAAGGAATCAGATCGAACCCAACGTCCACCAGATTCATGTTATCTGGGTTGCCACCATCGTGGCTAATCATCGTACGAACCATCGCTTCATACAGCGGAATCGAAGAATAACCGACAGTTTTTCCTTCAAGATCTTTGGGTGAGCTCACGTTGCCATTTGCTTCGGTCAACAGATGCACAAGCGGGTGGCGAACAACAGCAGCAATGGAACGTACAGGAATGTTCTCACCACGAGCGAGCAAAATTTGGGGCTGGTAGCTTAAGGCCAGATCAATTTTACCGGCAGCAACAAGTTTGAGTGAATCATTGGTATCGGCAGGCATCTGAATTTCGACATCCAGACCTTGGTCTGCGAAGTACCCTTTTTCTTGAGCAACATAGATGAAGGAGTGTACTGCATTCGGGTACCAGTCGAGCATGATGGACAGTTTATCTTTGGCGTCTGATGTTGGTTTGGTTGCAGACGGATCTGTTTGCTGTGCATTAGTTGCAGAGTCTGTTGTTGGCGTGTTATTGCTGGTATTCGTGGTGCTGCATCCACTGACGATCAGCAAAAGGCTAATGAGCATGATGGGAAGCAGGGAGTAGATACCTTTGTTATTCATAAATGAAGTTCCTCATTTCATCGTTTTGATTTGTATTTACATCTAATTTCTGTCTAAGTATTATCCAACTTTTCTTTTGCCTCCATGTCCATGCCGCCGTATGCTAAACCGTTTCTCCAGCCAGGCAATCAGTGCAAACAAAACGATCCCCAGCAGGGATAACAGCACAATAGCTGCAAACATGGCATCCGTGTTCATGTTGCTGGACATACGACGGCTGAAGTATCCGAGACCTTTGCTGCCACCAAGCCATTCCCCAATCGTTGCACCAACCACGCAGTACACCACAGACATCTTTAACCCCGAGAAAAAAGAGGGAAGTGCCAGCGGAACCTGGAGTTTGCAAAAAATATCCCACTTGCTGGCGCCCATGGTGAGCAGCAGTTCACGCTGCTCCGGATCGCCTTGGCGGAGTCCATCGTAGGTACTGACCACAATGGGGAAGAACGCGATTAGGAACACCACGGCGACTTTGCTCCACAACGTGTAACCAAACCACAGGATAAATACGGGGGACAAGGCAATCAGCGGGATGGTCTGACTGATTACGATGAAGGGATACAAGGCCTTTTCAATCGACCGGTTCATATGCATGCCTGTTGCCAGCGTAATTCCAGTCACTATGGACAAGCCAAAACCAACAGCAACCTCCATGAAGGTAGCAGGCAGATGTATGGTCAGCAGCAGATGACGATGCTCAACCAGTGAGCTTGCGATAGCCGTGGGTGCAGGAATGATGAAGGAGGGCACCCATCCCATACGCACAATCACTTCCCAGATCGCCAGTAATAAGAACATGAGCAGAATAAACAGACCATATTGGGAAAACGACCTCGAGAGCCACTTTGAACACCACGTCCAAACGCTAACCTCAGCTCTATCATTTTGCATGTAATTGTTCCTCCAGTTGTTGCCTCATCTGCACGAGAGCCGGTTCGTAGATCATGTCCGAATGCCTTGGGTGTGGTAAAGGAACCGTTATCTCCCGCAACTGCTGACCTTGCCCCCCTGGAGTTAACAGAATGATACGGTCACTTAACAGCAGGGCTTCCTCGATGTCATGGGTAATGAACAGCACGGTTTGTCCAAAGTCCTCCCACAGCTCCAGCAACCAGCGATGCATTTCTCGTTTGGTTAAGGCGTCGAGTGCACCGAAGGGTTCATCCAGCAACATGAGCTGCCCGCCTGTAAGCAAGGTACGTAGCAATGCCACCCGCTGTCGCATTCCGCCGGATAACTCATCTGGATAGGCCTGTTCATAACCCGACAGGCCGAACCTTGCCAACCCAGCTAGGATGTTGGCCCGTAACTTGTCCTTGTCCTGTCGGCCTGGTGCCAACTCGGCAGGCAGCATGCAGTTCTCCATGACGGTTCGCCAGGATAACAGCAGATCTTTCTGCGGCATATAAGCGACTCGTCCGAGCCGTTGCCCTTGCGGTACATCAGCTATATCGATGGTGCCAACGGTTGGCTCATGCAAGCCTGCGAGCAGCTTGAAGAGCGTGCTTTTACCTGATCCGCTGGAGCCGATGAGCGAGACAAATTCTCCTTGTTGAACCTGAAGCGACACATTGGAGAGCACGGGGAAATCCCTTTTTTCGGGAAAAGCAAAGCTTATGTTGTGAATGGTTACATGGTTATTCATCTGATCCTCACCCCCTTGATGTCAGACTGCTGCAATAACAATGGCATCCTATACTCTGCAAAAGGAACAAAAAAAGACCCACCCATTTCCGGAGAAATGAGTGGGTCTGTAAGTTAGATCCGCAATTTATCTTCACATATACATGAAAGAATTCCGCTTACTAAAAGGCCGCTCCACTTCCCTCCGCTGGTATGATCCAGATCAGGTTCAAAGGGTCCGAATAGTCATATTCGTCTCAGCCGCAAGGCTCCCCTAGTGCAAAAGTTCAAGATATGCAGTTATGTGTTCAGCATATATCACTCGAACCTGAACTGTAAAGAGGCAGTATAATAGAATTCTTGAGATGAACTTGGAGTTAGACCCGAACAACTGAACAATTTACCTCGGCTCATGAACCCGATATAATAGGGATGGCCCGTATAGGCCGGATCACAAAATGCAGGTGGGATTGTTCTCCCTCCTAGGCAGAATGGGGACCCGAGTTGAAAACGTTCAAAAAAGTATATATTGAGATCACAAGTATCTGTAATCTGGCGTGCAGCTTCTGTCCTCAGACGCAGCGTGCCAAAGGATTCATTGACCCTGAAGTCTTCAACAATATACTGGAACAAGTTAAACCACACACCAATCATATTTATCTACATGTCAAAGGCGAACCCTTGTTGCATCCCAAAATAGATCTGTTGCTCGATTCCGCACATGAGAAGGGACTCAAGGTGAACATTACAACGAATGGTACACTATTGCCCAAGACTCAGCATAAATTGCTTGGCAAACCGGCGCTGCGGCAGATGAATTTCTCCCTGCACAGCTTCGATGGGCATGAAGGTTCAACAGACCGTGACGGATACCTGCGTCATATTTTGTCCTTTGTACACGAGGCCGTTAAGCACAATGTCATCATCTCATTCCGACTTTGGAATCTGACGCAGGATAACTTCACAAATGCTCAGATGAATCGAAATCGGGAGACCCTTGAAGTATTGGAACGTGAGTTCAATCTGGATTTCCGCATTGAGGAAAAAGTAGTTCCAGGCAGCGGGGTCAAAATTGCCCCGAATGTATACCTGAATCAGGACCATGAGTTCCAGTGGCCAAGTCTGGATGCACCTGAAGATGACGGCAAAGGCTTCTGCCATGCATTGCGTAGTCAGGCAGCTGTGCTTGTAGATGGAACGGTGGTTCCATGCTGTCTCGATGGCGAGGGTGTGATTAACCTGGGTAACGTGCACGAGAAGTCATTCTCGGAGATTATTGAGGGTGAGCGAGCGAACAATCTGGTATATGGCTTCTCCAAGCGCGAAGCTGTGGAAGAGTTGTGTCGAAAGTGCGGTTATCGTCAGAGATTTGGAGCCTAGAATATATAAATTTACTTAAAAACGAACCTACCGAAAATATTTGTTTCGGTAGGTTCGTTTTGTCTTTATTGCGAAATTATTTAGATAATAAGAATTGAAATCAATTCAGGATAACAACTTTTTTGTAAAATCATAGTTTATTAATCTTGTTTTTATGAATTTGCATGGTATTATTATCCTATTGATTAGGAGGTGTATTAGTTCTAAAGATTCATATATTAGTGGATTTACCAACCAGAAGCCTACTGAGGAGTGTGTTTTAGTTTTGAATTCAAAATGGAAAAAGTTTAATCACAAACTATCGTTAATGCTTTCTACGTCTCTGATTGTTTCTATGTTATCTATCAATTTATCTGTATCGGCAGAAGTGGCTACATCTAAAACTTCTTTTACTGATATTGATAATTCGTATGCCAAAACAGAAATAACCAAATTAGTAGAACAAGGAATACTCACAGGATTTACTGATGGGACATTTAAACCTTCCGATTCGGTAACACGAGCTCAATTAGCAAAAATTATGGTCGGTGCGCTTAATTTAAAGCCTGATAATGTCGAAGCAAGTCAATTCAGAGATGTAAAGGAAGATCAGTGGTATGCCGGATATGTAGGTGCACTTGTCAAATCTGGAATTGCTCAAGGTACCTCCAAAGATAGCTTCTCGCCTAATAAAAATGTGACAAGAGAAGAGTTGGCTGTATTTTTTGTTAGAGCCTTTGGTTGGGACAATCAAGATCTAACGAGTCAAACATCCAAACCACAACTCTCAGATTTGGGTCAAGTATCCAACTGGGCGAAAGATTCTGTAACACTAGCCTATCAATCTGGTTTTATCAAAGGATTAGTCCAAAAAGATGGAACAGTAAAATTTAATCCATCAGGCATAGCAGATCGACAGGCGCTAGCGAGACTTGCATATGAGTTTGTGATAAATAAGTCTACATATGATAGTTACATGGCTCCTGCCAAGACAGAGATTGATACTGAAGATTCAAATGAAGCAAAACCTGAAACAGCAAAACCTTCTGAAGGTAACAGTAAGGGAAATAGCGGTAGCAGCTCCGGAGATAAAGGGAACGGAAGTAACAATGGTGGAAATAGTGGAGGCGGGGAACAAGCCCCTAGTAATAATCTCTCTGCTCCAGGTACATATACTCTTGGTAATGTAACTGGAAATATAACTATTAGTTCCCAAGGTGTTGTTCTAAAAAACACCAAAATAAATGGTAAGCTGAAGATACTTGAGTCCGTAGGAAATGGTGACGTGACTCTTGATAATGTTAGTGTCACGGGAACTACTGAGATTCAAGGCGGAGGACCAAATAGTATTCATGCAGTGGACTCAGTTCTTGCAACAGTGATTGTTGACAAAGCGGATGGCAGTATTCGTTTGGTCCTTGAAGGTGGAAGTGATGTTCAGCAGATTGAGATTAGATCTGGTGCAATCGTACAAAATGTCTCCACGGGTGATGTCGGATCGATTGAAATAGCAGAGTCGATTCCCCATAATTCTTCGGTAGTGCTCAGTGGAAGCTTCGACTCTGTTATGGTTCACGCAGAACAGGTTTCAGTGGAGTTCGGAGATAATTCCACCATTGGAAATCTCGAAGTGTTCCAAGAAGCATTGAACACAGTGTTTAAAATTAACCATGGTGCTGTAGTGAATCGGGCTATATTAAATGCAATCGTACAGTTTTCTGGAGCGGGAACATTATCTTCAGCTCTGGTCAATGTAGAAGGTATTGATTTTAGTCAACTTAATCAACCCCCAGCTATTGAGGTAGATCCTACAGTGACTAGTATAGTTTATACACCTCAAGAAACAGAGTTTTCAGCAATTGATTCGACCCGTCAGATCGTATTCACGGGTATCGCTACCTCAGCGATCAAAGATATCACTTCAATTGCAGAATGGAATGTCGAGGATAGCACCATTGCCGTTGTTGACTCAGGCAAGATTCAAGCTAAAGGCAATGGTACGACAGTGGTAAAAGCCAAATATGGAGATTTCGAAATCAATGTTCCGGTAACCGTTGCAGTCTATAACGAAGGAACAGTCTATCCGACACTCAAAGGGATTCAAGTTACAAATGGAAGTGCAAAGTTGAATTTTTCTGAGGATTTGGAACCTTCTGATCTGACTGTAAATGATTTCCTAGTTCGTGCCTATTTTGATGGGGCGGAACAACAATTGAATAACTTGCAGTACCGCAATGGTGAATTTACTTTTGATGCTATTGATAGCTATGGTGCCACATTGTACATCACTGTGGAGTCAGATGTTAATAAAACACATTTTGCAGGAAGCCAAAGTGGTGCAATCAAACTTACAGGATTCGGTGGTCACATCAAGGATGTAGCTGGAGCACCGGTTGCAGATTTAAGTATTTCGTTTAGAAAAGGCCTGGACAACAAAACAGGTGAAATTGTTGGTACTGTCAAAACGAATACTCAAGGAAACTACTATATCAATCTTCCCCCAGGCATCTACACAGGTGAACTTGGAGGTGGAGATACAAAATATATTACAACTTATCTCATTGGTGTCTCGGCAGTAAATGTGGAGAATAAACGTGAGAATCAAACTGCTATTGAAATACCTACACAAGATGAAACACGCTTCGTGTTAACTTGGGGTAAAGATCCAGTGGATCTGGATTCACACCTCGTAGGTCCAGCAGGTGATGAGGGAATGTTCCATACGTACTACTCTGATAAACAATATTATAATAATGGCGAACTTATGGTTGATTTGGATTTGGATGATGTAACGTCTTACGGACCTGAAACGACAACCATTCGTCATTTACTTCCTGGAACGTACACATTCTATGTTCATCATTTTTCGGGATCAAGCACAATCAAGAAATCTGGTGCCAAAATTGACGTGTTCCATGGTGCTGTAGCCACTCCAAGTGCAACGTATACTGTAGCAGATGCCAGTGGTAATGAAAGATACTGGGTCATTCTCAGAATGATCGTTTCTGAAGAGGGTGTGGTTACTTATGAAACAGTAAATGAATTTACCAATGTTGATCCACTCACTTCACTTCAACCATCGGATGAAATTAACGAAGATGAATTGGAAACTCTAGAATAAATAGAGTACTTAGATTAGTTTTAAATGTATCATGCAGAAACCCTGTCTATAAAAAGACTAAGGGTTTCTTTTTTTGTCGGAAACTTTTGGTGGCTTAAATAGAGCATATCCGAAGTTGATATCGGTACATAACAAGTAGACATGATACCTCAAAGCATGCTGAAACATCAGGCTCTATGCTGGAAAATACAAACGTGATCTAATGATTATTCTAGTTTCCTCCCTTATTTGGTAGGATTAGGTTGTAGGTCGGACAGAGGTGCACCTCTGACGATCTTCCAGGACAAGCTCAGGCTTGTACAATACCAAATAACGAGAGAATAAGGGAGGAATAAAGTTATGAGAAAAATATTGACGTTGTTGCTGTCCGCTGGTTTGGTTGCTTCTATATTTGGTGCCGTTCCGGCTGCGGCTGCGCCTACGGTTGTAAATTCAACTATTGTTGTTCCAAAGGGTACGACCTATGACGGTCAAGGTAAAACATTTGTAGCCAATCCTTCCACACTGGGCGACGGATCTCAAGCAGAAAATCAGAAGCCAGTCTTCCGTCTGGAGGCAGGGGCCACGCTCAAAAACGTAAACATTGGATCACCAGCTGCTGATGGTGTTCACTGTTATGGAAACTGTAATATATCGAATGTGGTCTGGCAGGACGTGGGCGAGGATGCACTGACATTGAAGTCTGCCGGAACGGTTAACATTACCGGTGGGGCAGCGTACAAGGCTTATGATAAAGTGTTCCAGATGAATGCAGCTGGAACAATTAACATCAAAAATTTCCGTGCAGACGATATTGGCAAGCTGGTTCGTCAAAATGGTGGAACTTCCTTCGCGGTTAACATGACGCTGGATAGCTCCAATATTTCCAATGTGAAAGATTCGATTTTGCGTACAGACAGTAGCACATCACAAGGGAAAATTACGAATACCCGTTATTCCAAAGTAACAACGTTGTTCAAGGGGTTTGCTTCAGGGAAAACGAGCCAGTCTGGGAACACGCAATATTAGACAGGAGATTGAATCGCTGGAGTTGGTAAAAGTTTAAGCTCCGCTTGTAATTTGAAGTTAAAATATAACGCCAAAAAGAGCGCCCTCAAAGTCATTGCCACAATGACTTTGAGGGCGCTCTTTGTAATGCAGATGTCATAGTATAGTTTTGCTGAGCGATGTTTTATAGAGGATGCTCAAATTACTTCTCTCCCGGAACTTCAACGATGACTTTGCCTTTCTCGGGGACAACAGAACCGGTATCAATAGAGCTCAATTCGTTCATGATTTCGAAAGAGGTTTCTTCAAGCATGCGAGAGTACTTGAATGATACGAGTGTTTGACCTGTTACGGAAGGGCGAGTCCCTGCTTCAGCGACGGCTTTGTTTTTAATAAAGAACAGGTCACCGATGGTTCCGGCATTTTTGCTGATGTTAGCTTGCCATTGTAGCAGTGCACTTCCATTTTTGAAGATATAATAACTGATCAGATCGTTATCCTCAACAACGAAGAAACGATCTTTTTTGCCTTGTTCAAAAATGTATTCAATGGATGAATCCACCGGACCCAGAGGGTTGCGAATGTCCAGACGTGCTTGTCCCAGTTCAGAGAAGCGTGGCAGATGCAGTGCGGCTTCACGCGCCACAGTCAGATCGGAACTGTTATATTCTTTTACAATCGTAGCATCGGTAGTGTAAATGTAGGCTTCCTTGGCACTCTGATTCCACTGCACCTTGGCACCAAAAGCTTCACCGATGGCACGGAGCGGAAGCATCGCTTTACCATTTACCAGAATCGGCGCGGAGGATAATGTCGCATTCTGACCGTTTTTCTTCATTGTTTTGCTGTTAGGTGTAAGGATATACTTATCGCTGCCACTGCTAATGCTGATCTCTTTTGTTTTGTTATTGTAACCAAACGTATAGTTGCCGAGGAATTGAAGCTCCGTTAATGCCACGTACGTAATACCCTGCCGTATGACAACATCATATTGAGCTTGAACATTGTTAATATAAGCTGTCGGTTTAGGTTTAGTTGCTGCGGCTTCCGCCACAGTGGATGAGAGTAAGGCAGGTGCCGTGCCTGCGGTGAGTATCGAAGCGGCAAGGACCATTTTCCATGTTTTAAGCTGCCAAACAGAGTTGTAATTTTTCATCACTATCAATCTCCCTTCTAATGTTTAAGACGGACTACATAACCTAAATGTTGCATATTATGGAAAGTGAACCATCCGATGTCCTTTTCCCTGTTACCCCAAATGAAGCTTTTTCTAGGGATTGCCACAAATACCCATCTGATGTACATTAGAAGCAATGAAATAAGTGAACCGGGAGCTCAATGAAGTTGGGCTGAGAGAGTGGCCTTGTGCCGCTGACCGTACATCTGATCTGGGTAATGCCAGCGTAGAGAACATGGAATTACAATATGTAAGGGTGAATTGTGGGAATGAACGTGGATGAACAACAGACCTCTTTGAACTGTGGTGGTGTATCTGCCAGGGCGGAGGGGAGCTGGTTGATATCCGTATTTTCGACATCCATCCCATACATCATTGTGAGGATTGTACACTGTACGTAAGGCCTGCCCGGAACCGGGGAGGCTTTTTCGTTTATTTTTAGAGGTTGTTCAAAAAGTCTGCTTTTGATTACGAAGAATGCCTGACGGCATCATCAGCATCGAATATGAATTCATCCCATCTTCTTGGTACTGAAAACCAGTCTTTTTGAACACACACTTTTACAACCCCCACAGGGAACAAAGGAAGGACGTAGAGAACATGGCAACAACAGCAGGCAACAAGCGATTGAAACTAACGGATATTCTGGTAACCATCGTGATCGCAGTAGTGTTTGGGGTGATTTACAAGATATGGGGACCTACATATGACTTGATGAAACCATTTGGCGTTCATGCGGAGCAGATGATCTACGGCATGTGGTTTATGGCGGGCACGTTTGCTTTTGTTATCATTCGTAAACCAGGCGTGGCTATTCTTGCCGAAGTTGCGGCATCAACGGTAAGTGCTTTTCTGGGTAGTGAATGGGGCATGTCCACACTTGTATACGGTCTGTTGCAAGGATTGGGAGCCGAGATATTATTCGCAGCATTTTTGTATCGCAAAACCAATCTGTTTGTCACCTGTCTTGCAGCCATAGGAGCTGCAGCGGCTTCGCTTTTGCTGGATTACCAGTACGGGTATATTGATTCACTCTCGGCCTGGAACTACACGTTATTTATCGGATTCCGCTTCATTGGAAGCATCTTGATTGCAGGAGTGTTCGCTTATTATCTCGCCAAAGCATTGGAACTAACCGGTGTAACGCGTTCGCTCAGACCGGTATCCAAACAAGATTATGAGGCGCTGGATTAGATGAACGGGGAAGGGAATTCGCAAGCGGTCAGTGTGACAAATCTAAGATGCAAGTTCCCAGGAGAGAAAGCCTTGGTATTTCAAGGCTTGTCTCTTTCTGTGCGTCAAGGAGAGAAAGTGCTGTTGCTTGGCCCGAGTGGCTCGGGTAAATCGACGTTATTGCAAATTCTGAGCGGTCTGATACCACGTTCGGTTGAGATTCCGATGAAATGTGATGATATTCAGGTTCCCGCCAAAGCAGGAGTGGTCTTTCAAGATCCGGATACCCAGTTCTGTATGTCCTTTACGGATGAAGAGATCGCATTTGTTCTCGAAAACCGAAATATTCCGCGTGAAGAGATGCCTGCTCTGATTGAATATTATCTGAAACAAGTGGGGTTATCCTTTGAACAGAATCGTGTATTGATCCAGTCCATGTCTCAGGGGATGAAGCAGCGTCTTGCGATTGCTTCGATGCTTGCCATGGACCCGGAGGTATTGTTTTTGGATGAACCCACTGCACTGCTGGATGATGAGGGGACTTCCCAGGTGTGGGATACCGTCAAACGAATCGCCAGTGACAAAACGATCATCATCGTTGAACACAAAATAAACGAGATTGTGGATATGGTCGACCGCATCATTGTGTTATCACCTGAAGGAAAGATTGTGGCGGATGGGCCAGCACAGCAGGTATTTACGGATGAACGGGGCAAGCTGAAGGCTTATGGAATCTGGTATCCAGGCATATGGGAGGAGCAAGAGCAGGCAGCTAGGCAAGAAGAGGGAAGTGCTTCTGGAGAGATTCAAGTGTGTGTGGATCACGGCATCTCAAGTTTGGAAGCACAGCGATCGTCTGGCTTATCCGATACACCGGGTATATCCCTCATATCTCACGTCTCATCCTTATCGCCTTTATCACCCGCCTACCAGCCTGCACTGGACTTGCAACAGTTCACCGGATGGCGTGGGAAAACACCTTTCATTCAGGTGGAGCAGGCCAAGGTATGGCATGGAGACTGGATTGGTATTGTCGGAGCTAATGGAGCTGGCAAGAGTTCATTGTTGTTATCTCTGATGAATATCCTGAAAACAACAGGTCATTATGAGGTGGACGGTCAGCCCTCTGGCAAAACAGAGCAGCTTGCAGATCGAATTGCGTTTGTATTTCAGAACCCGGAGTTTCAATTTGTGACCAACACGGTCGCGGAAGAAGTAGAATTCTCATTGCTGGGGGGCAGGCTGACAACGGAAGAAAGACTTGTCAGGACTGATCATATGTTGAATCAATTTGGGCTAATAGACCTCTCCGAGCGCCATCCCTACCAATTATCGATGGGGCAGAAACGACGCTTGAGCGTTGCCTCTGCACTGGTGAGAGAGCAGCGAATACTGCTGTTGGATGAACCTACTTTTGGACAGGATGCCCGCAATACGTTTGCCATGTTAGCACAGCTGGAGCAATTGCGGAGAGAGGGAACAGCCATTGTTATGGTTACCCATGATCTTGAAATCGTAAAAAGATATTGCACCCGAATCTGGATGGTAGATGAGGGGAGGTTATCTGATGCAACTGTCGTTTCCTCACCGTGAAACCTGGCTTCATAACGTCAATCCAGGATTAAAGATGATCATTCTGACGATGATGTTTGTCATCGTTATCCTCATTCACAATCTGAATGTAATGACCAACGTTGCGATGGCGATGATGCTGTTACTGTGCTGGACAGGTCACCCATGGTATAGATTGATGCTGTACGCATCACCATTCATTCTGGTGTTTATCTCCACGTCTACAGGTATGATGCTGTTTGGTAAGGGCGAGACCACATGGTATAAGTGGGGACTGATCCACATAACCGAAGAGAGCTTCTATCGCGGTCTACACTTGGGTTTTCGCTCGCTGACTATGGCAGCGGCTGGCTTGCTGTTCGGACTGACAACGAAGCCGGTAAGGCTGTTTTATTCACTGATGCAGCAGTGGCGGCTTCCTGCAAAATATGCCTATAGCTTTCTGGCCGCGATGCGCATGATCCCGATTTTGCTGGATGAATTCCAGACGCTCCGTTACGCTATTCGTATACGTGGAACACGGCAACGTGGCTCTCGCTGGAACGTGTATGGTACACTCAAGCGTTACGCTATTCCGCTGCTGGCACAGAGCATTCGCCGTGCACAGCGAATGGCGGTAGCGATGGAAGCGAAAGGGTTCACAGATGGCGCGAGCCGCACGTATTACATTCAGATTGGCTATTCGCGAGCTGATCTGTGGTTTGTATTTTATTATATCCTCACCTTAACAGCGGCTTATTACATCGGAGTTACCTTTCCTTATCATGCTACGATGGTGGATGTAAGGTAATACGGGCAGATAGAATAGAAATATATTGAGGTAAACGGTAACTTTTTCCTGTTTACTGCGTCTCTATTGGAAATAACTTCTAATGAATGGGGATGAACGAGAGTGAAGACGGGTCCTGACTGGCAGAGAACGGGGTACAAATGGATTACCATGACTGGATTATCAGCTGTGCTGTTGACGGGCTGGATGCTGCTGGATTCCAAAATGGTCGCCCTTGAAGGACAAGCTTTGGCTACAACGCCACAAGCATTGGGGGCAAGTTCCCAAGTCTTATCAACACAGTTGGCCTACAAACAAGGAGATACCGTTACACTTATGAATGACATTCCTCTGTTCAAAAACAGAAGGGACGGCAGTGTGGCTGCTGACCAGCTGGGGATTGAATACTATACAACAAAAAACGAAAAGTATACGTTGGCCACGGTTCGAGGTGAGTGGGTGCAGCTTAAGTCAACCGATCATGGAGACTTTTGGCTACCAAGTTGGTATGCCCTCACGGAGAGTAGAAGCATGACGGAAACAGCTCCCCAAAGCTTCACACTCCAATCAGGCAGCAAGCTGTATCTGGCTCCAGATAGTTCTACAACCTGGTCTTTTGAGAAAGCGCTAACAGATAAGGCTGTTATTGTTGCAAAGTGGAAAGGCTGGTATGGGGTATCCATTGCCCCACGAGTCTGGAATAAAGAATCCTCCACGTATCGGCCAGGACTCTTCTGGATCAAGGCACAGGCTATAGAACAGCGGATGAATGTGGCTGATGGCTGGTTCCAACAGGATGCATCGCTGCCAACTTCGGTTATACGCCATCTGACAGATATTAAGCTGAACAAGGCAACCACCTCCAAACAAGTGGCTGGGTGGTTAGGCGAGCCGGATTGGAAAGAGAGTTCAAACAATCTAAATTTCACGGGTTATTCAATGAGTATTGGACAGACCTGGAGATATGAGCGGGAAGATGCGCAATTTCTGGTCACATTCAACAAGAATGGCAGACTGGTCAGAACACGCTGGAATTTAGCACAGGATAATCGAAATGCTGTCGTTTCCGATTGGAACATCAGTCGGGCGGATGAATATGGGTTCACAACAAAAATCTATGGCACAACACTGCCAACGACAATCCCTTGGAAACCGGTATGGACCAACCAGGGGGATATTAACTACACTTTTTTACAAGCAGCCACGGATGATGTACTCCTGATGAAAGGGGATGACGGTGGATTTAGCGGGGATTACTACGAAGGTTCCATATATGCTCTTGACCGACATTCGGGCCAGAAATTATGGGGGATTAATGGGGGCTTTGGAAGACAGCAGGCAGAGGTGGATGCAGAGCGCAAATACGTTACAATCTACACCGATTATGACCCTGATAAGAAAAAATACGTGGATCGTATTCGTCATCTGAACTTGAAGAACGGAAAGGTCATGTGGACGTACACTCCTAAGCAAAAGTTTAGACTAAATGGCATCACCGCTGCGAAGAACGTTGTGGTTGTGGATAACCCGGTTGTTGAGAGCTCAAGCAACAGTTGGTTAACGGTTCTGGACAGTGCAAACGGAAAAACATTGTGGACGCGAAAACTGGCTACGGGTTATGAATTATTGAACAAGAGTGCAGATGACCCCTATGTGTTGTATTGGGAAAAGAATAAGCTGGTTGCAGCCGATCCGCAATCAGGGCGAACCGTATGGAGCTTAAAGGGCAAACGATCCACCATAGAACAATTTTGGAATGATCCATATACTGGTGGAATTGAACGTCTTGATCCCTTTGCAACCACGAATGCTGAAAGATGGCTATCACTAGATAATCAGTGGCTTCTGCTTGATCTGAACACGGGGAAAAAGCTTGCCCAATTCCCTGCTCGGGTAGGACAGAGATTTGAGGAGCTGAATGATGGCATGTTGTTGATCCGTGAGAACAAAAACGGCGATCATTACGGCGAATATGAAGATTTTACAACTACCCTGTATGATGCCAAGACAGGCAAAACACGCTGGACGATCAAGGGCAAGATTGAACGAGGACTGGTGGAAGAGGATCAGTTGTATGTGATTAAGAACGGTTATCCAGCGGCTTTGGATTATAAAACGGGGGAGACGCGTTGGAATGCCAAAGATACGATTGCAACACTAAGGCATCCGACGAATCAGGGAAGTTATCTGGTCATTGATGATCAGTTGCTGTTGCCCATGGACGAGAATCTGCTCGTAATGAACAAAAAGAATGGAGCACTGTTAGGTCGTGTACATGACGTTGTGATGGGAAACCCGGAGCACCCGGGACCGGGATGCGAAGAATGGAATGATTAACCGGATCGGTAATGAAGTGTATGTGGGTTCGTCCAACGGACGTTTTCGTGTATATGAAGCCAGCCGCCTGCAGGAGGCAATCTCACCTTAAAAGCTTGTCTCGTAAGGGATGTTGATTTATTATAAATGAACAGGCTTGCTCGCGCTCCGGTTATCGGCTGTGCGGGCTTTCTTCATGTGTTCTTGAAGAACCATGCATGATCATTCACGGGAGGACTCTCCATGATCTCATTATATGGTGTAAGCAAACGTTATAACGAGCGCGGTTCCCGTGCAGATCAGGGATTCGAAGCATTAAGCTCGGTGTCCCTCGAAGTGGGACAAGGAGAAATACATGGCATCATCGGATCGAGTGGTGCAGGCAAATCCACGCTTCTGCGGATGCTCAACGGATTGGAAAAGCCGGATGATGGTGAGGTTGTTGTGAATGGGCAGCACTTGACCCAGATGAATGAACAGAGTCTGCGTCAGGCACGTAGATCCATTGGCATGATCTTTCAACACTTCAATCTTGTCAGTAACCGAACGGTGAGTGGCAATGTCTGCATGCCATTGGAGCTTGCGGGTATGCCCCGTGCGCAGCGAGTTGAACGTGGACTTGAGGTGCTGCGGTTTGTTGGACTGGAAGACAAGGCGGGTCAATATCCTGCTCAGCTCAGCGGAGGACAGAAGCAGCGTGTGGCGATTGCACGAGCGCTGGCCAGTCGTCCAGATGTGCTGCTCTGTGATGAACCGACCTCTTCGCTTGATCCACAGACCACGAACGGTATCCTGGATGTGCTGCGACATATCAATGAAACGCTGGGCGTGACCATTGTTGTAGTGACGCATGAGATGGAAGTGGCTCGCAGACTATGTCACAGGATATCCGTCATGAAGGATGGGCGGCTCGTTCGTACGTTGTCTAAAGCGGAAGTGAGCAGTATCCCTGCTCCGCAGCCTGATCTGCTGACCTCCTTGCTTGCGGGTGACGAATACGGGATGACAGGTTCGTCTCTGTTCCGTCAGGCAGAACAGGAGGACAAGTCATGAGGTTACCTGAGTCTGTGCTGAAATATCAGCATGAGATATGGCAGGCGATCGGAGAGACTTTTGTCATGGTGGGTATCTCCATTGCGGCAGCTGTTCTGATTGGGTTACCTCTGGGTACACTGCTGTACTTATTCCGGAGAGGACAACGGTATCAGAATCAAACGCTGTCCTTTGTACTCGGCAGTGTCGTTAACATCGTTCGTTCGTTTCCGTTCTTACTGCTGGTTGTATTCATGATTCCATTCACACGGATTGTTGTGGGAACGTCCATAGGTACGTTGGCGGCAACCGTGCCACTCTCGGTCATTGCAATTGCCTACTACGCCAGACTGGTGGAACAAGCGTTGCTGGATGTACCGAGGGGAGTGGTTGAAGCTGCTGCTTCCATGGGGGCATCGACGATGCAACTTGTGGTGAAGTTTTTGTACGTGGAGGCACGATCTGGTCTTGTACTGGGACTCACGACAGCTACGATTAGCTTCATCTCTTACTCGACGGTGATGGGTATTGTAGGTGGCGGCGGGGTTGGTGATTTTGCCATTCGCTACGGTTATCAGCGCTTCGAAACGGAGATTATGGTATTTACGATCATCATTATGATTATCCTGGTACAGATGATCCAATTCACAGGTAGCAGACTGTCCCACTGGCTGGATCGCAGATCCTGAACGGTTGGACCGTGCATTATTAAGAATAACCAATACAGATTATACGATGAGGGGTAGACATGAAATGAAAGTGAAAATGATGCTTATGTTGCTTGCAGTAATGCTGGTTGTAGCTGCTTGTGGCAAAAAAGAAGAAACACCTGCGGCTGAAGGAACAAAAGAAGATACACAAGCTGCACAAGAAGTTACGCTGAAAGTAGCCACGTTGATTCCACCGATGACAGATGTACTGGATATTGTTAAACCGCTATTGAAGGAAGATGGTGTCAACCTGGAAGTTGTTGTGTTGTCAGATAACGTTCAACCAAATACGGCACTCGCGAACAAGGAAGTGGATGCAAACTTCTTCCAACACGTGCCTTACATGACCCAGTATAATGAAGCGAACAATGCCAATCTGGTGGCTGTACAGCCTATCTATAATGCCATCTATGGCGGCTACTCCAAAAAGTACAAAACGATTGAGGAATTGCCAGAAGGTGCAACGGTTGCAATTGCAAACGATCCTTCCAACATTGGTCGCTCTCTTGTGATGCTGGAGCAGAACGGGTTGATTAAGCTGAAAGAGGGCGTAGGTTTTAACGCCACACAGGCAGACATCACCGAGAATACAAAGAACTTCAAGTTTGAGGAAGTGGACTTGTTGATGCTGGCTCGCATGATGGATGATGCTGATCTGGTAGCCATGACACCGGCATATGCCAGTCCGCTCGGTCTTACACCGAAGAAGGATGCATTGTTAACCGAGAAGGATGATTCCCATTTTGCCATCACCATGGTTGCCCGTGAGGATAACAAGGACTCCGAAGCGATCCAGAAGCTGGCTAAACGCATGGCGGGTCCAGAGGTCAAAGCCTTCTTCGAAGAGAAATATGCAGATATCGCGATCCCGGCATTTAAATAGAGAATACGTTGGTCCAATGTAAATAACCTGTAGATCTGAGCGATAACGCTTGGATCTTTTTTTTGTCGTCCGCGTGCTTATTAACAAGTATTTAGAAAGTTAACAATTTGGTCATATCCCCGGAACACTTTATTTAATAGTTTTTTCGTATAATTTGTTTGAAAATGGTTCTTTTGGATTATAAATGAAGAGATTTGTTCGAGTTTTTTAGTGTGAAAAGTGTTTTTTACAAGAAGTGAGACCTAGTTTTTTAAAAAGATGGTTTACAATCTATGAGAGCTTTACAAGAGCTAGAACAAGTAAAACTAAAATTAATCTGGAAGAGGTAGAGAAATTTGTCCCAAAAAAATAGCAAATCGACCTGGTTCAACAAGATGCATAAGAACTTTAAGACCAAGCTGGTGGTGTCCTTTATTGCTTTCCTGGCCATTCCTTCGTTAAGTATTGGAGTTTTATCGTATAACAGTGCAAAAGATGAAGTGGAGAAGCAAATTTTACATAGTGCGATGGAAAATGTGAACCTTGCCAGTGCAACGATAGATCTTTCAGTCAATACCAAGCGGAATCACATTGAATATTATGCGAATACACTTGCAGAGCAATTACGACAAGAAGATGCCGAGGTTCGGGTTGTGAACGAATTGAAGGGGTACGCTGCGCAGAACACAGATATCATCACCATAGGTGTAGGCACAGAGGCAGGTGTGTATCTGATGTCCTCCGATGCGGAGATGCCTGAAGATTACGATCCGCGAACAAGACCATGGTACACAGAAGCGATGGGTACTCCACAGCAAGTCATTGTTACAGACCCTTATATTTCTGCAGAGACAAAAGAGATTACCATTACGATTGCGAAGGCACTGGATGACCAATCCGGTGTGGTCCAATTGGATCTTAATCTGTCGGACATTAGTCAATTGGTTAGCGGAATTAAAGTAGGAGAAAAGGGACATCTGATTCTGCTGGATGCCAGCGAAAAGTATATCTATCATCCGACGATGGAACCTGGAACAGATGCAACAGAAGATTTTTGGACACAAGTGTATACGAATGAATCCGGTAACTTCAACTATACCTTTGATCAGGTTGATAAGGTCATGTATTACGCCACGAATGCATCCACGGGATGGAAGGTCGCAGGCACCATGTTTTCTTCTGAAGTAGAGGATGCCGCTGCGCCTATTCTGAATCGAACGATTATGGTCATCGTTTCCTGTCTTGTCATCGGAATTTTGATCATCTGGCTCGTGATGCGATCGATTGTTAAACCGATTCGTCAGTTGAAGGATCAGGCGATCCAGGTGAGTGAAGGGGATCTAACCCAAACCATTACTAGCACAAGCCATGATGAGATTGGTGAACTGAGTGATGCCTTTGGCAAAATGCAGCACAATCTGCGTGTGCTGATTCAAAATGTGGAGAACAGCGCCAGTCAGGTAGTCATCTTATCGGATGAAATGACTCAGAGTGCGGAATCAACCAGTGCAGCCAGTGAGCAGGTAGCGCGAGCCATTCAGGAAATTGCGAGTGGTGCGGAGAAACAGACCGAAGGTATTGAACATAACCATCAGGCCATGAATGAAATTACGATTGGTATTACAAGAATCGCCGAACGTTCCATACATGTCGCTGATTTGGCGAAACATACAACCGTACAAGCAGAAGAAGGCGGCAACACCGTCAAGCAGACGGTGAGTCAGATGCAATCGATTCAAGAGACGGTAGAACAGACAAACCAATTGATTCAAGCGTTATATGAACGATCACACCAAATTTCAGCGATCACGGAGTTAATCGGAAATATAGCCAAACAGACAAACCTGCTCGCGCTGAACGCATCCATTGAAGCTGCTCGTGCAGGTACACATGGCAATGGATTCGCCGTTGTAGCAGCAGAGGTTCGCAAGTTGGCAGAACAATCCGGGCAGTCTGTCAATGAAATCACCGTGCTGACTACGGCGGTTCAGGAAGATATGGCAGCTTCCGTTCGCATGATGGAGAAGGTGACTTCAGAGGTTGGAGAGGGCATGGACATCTCTACAGAAGCGATTCGAAAGTTTGAACGTATTCTGGATAGCATGCGGGAAACGACACCTCAGATTGAAGAGATTGCTGCCACGTCGCAAGAGATCACAGCAGGTGTGCAGGAAGTATCTGCTGTATCCAATGAGTTGGCAGGCATTGCGTCAGGCAACGCCGCAACTTCCGAAGAAGTGGCCGCTTCCTCAGAGGAGCAACTGGCAGCGATGGAGCAGATTTCTTCATCGGCTCGTGGCTTGTCCACCCTGGCTGAAGAGCTGCAGCGCCTGATTAGACAGTTTAAGTATTAAACGGGATCGTAGAAGAGAGTATCACAGGGACAGCATCACATCATGTTTCATTAGAGGGAGTGGACAACCATGCAACTGGAACTCAAAGCCTTCTTACTGCTAACGGATGCGGTCATGATTACAGATGAGGAGGGTGTGATTCTGGATGTGAATTCCGTTTATGTAACCAAAACAGGATTCTCACGGGAGAGCACCATAGGTCAGCCTGCCCGATTGCTAATGGATACCCACTGGAGAGGAAATCAGACCTGGTCCGGCGTTGCCAAACTGATGAAGGTTGATCAGGAAGTGTGGGAAGCCCAGGTTACGATTACATCGGTTCATTTGGATGATTCTCTTTTTTATATCAGCATATTTAATGATGAATTTTCATGAAAAAAAACGTTGTTTGGTGATAAGGGGATGTTAGCTGAAAGCAGTAATTATTTTCAAAAAAATGGTCAATATCGTCAATTGAATAAGGGAGCACGGCATACTATGATTTGTGTACTGAGGAACTGCGACCATGAATCTGACAACATTCATTGAATGCATGAAATCCTGAAGTCGTAATGTGGACGGTGACCATTTGCTACGCGATCTTGTATTAAATTTCACGCTAATTTTGATCTTTGTTTTCCTAATTCATCACTATTTGAACCATACAAATGCTACCCGTTCAACATCCATCACGACTCGAATCATTATTGGTATTACGCTGAGCATGTTGGGCACGGCGCTCTATTATTTCTCTATTGTGCTTGAGGATGGTACATTGTTGAATTTCCGGGCCATTGTGTATCTGCTTGCTGCTTATTTTGGTGGGAGTGGCTCTGCTTTCGTTACTTTTGCATTCATGTGGATGTTTCGGATTAATATGGGGCGTAATCCCTTGTTGGAGAACTGGCAGTATGCGTTGACAGAGTTGTTATTTGTCGTAGCCATATGTCTGATCTTTAAGTATATCAGGGGATTTATACAGAAGTGGTTGTCCGGAGCGTTGCTGTTGATTACTGTGTATGAGTTTTCTGCACTAAAGACAAATTCCCCTTCTCTGCTAATGATGGGGCAGATTCTCTTTTTTCAATGTATCTGCCTGCTGTTCGTTATATTATTCCTGTATTATCTGAACCAAAATCATCGATATAGGAGATTGGTCATTCAGAGGGATCAGGAAATGCTGGAGATGCTTCGTATGCAGCCGGGTTTTACTTTTAAAATCCGAAAACAGAACGGAAAATTCGAGTATCTTGTGCTTGAGGGAGAGATGCTCTCCCGACTGGGCTTGGATATGAGTAGTCTGAAGCAAGATTACAAACTGGGCACATTGGATATTTTACCTCAGGAAAAGGTAGAATTTCTGCGAAAGCAGTTTAACCGGGCATGGGAAGGGGAATCTTTTTTTTACGAGATTGAGCATGGAGGTTACTATTCGCTGGTGAACGTTCGCCCTCTGCGAGAAGAGGGTGTGGTGAAATATGTCGTGGGATATGGACTTGATATTACGGAGCACAGAGCGGTTAAACGAAGGATTCAAGAAAGTGATGAGCGATATCGAACACTTGAGCGAGTGTCGGCAGATTGGTTTGTCGGTTTGGATAACAACAGATGTATTGTGTCAGTGAATCAGAAATTTCTGGATGTTCTCGGTCTCGGCAGGCAGGAAGTGATTGGGCGTCAGCTTGAAGAATTGTTGTTCATTGAGCAGCTGGAGAACTGGTTGTTCGTTTTCCAAAAAGCCTTACATCACAATATAGCACAAGATACGGAACTGAGTTTCATTATTGGAGAAGGTCATGAGCAGCATGTTCGGGTTCACCTATACCCTGTTAAAGTATTAAACTCGAGTGAGAAAATTAAGGCAGTCATTCATGACATTTCGGATCACTATAGACGTGTTAAGGCTGACAAAGCAAGCCAGGCGAAGAGTGAGTTTCTCGCATTCATGAGCCACGAGATTCGTACCCCACTGAGCGGTATTATCAACTTTTCGTTGTTGCTTCAACGAACAGATCTATCTCCACAACAAAAGGATTATTTGAGTAAAATCAATGCTTCCTCCCAAACCTTGCTTGCCCTCGTAAATGATATTCTTGATTTTTCAAAAATAGAGGCAGGCAAGCTGATGTTGGAGAAGGTCTCTTTTTCACCAGAGGAAGTGATCAAACGTGTGGCAGATCAGATTGGTGTGGCTATCGGGCACAAAGTTATCGAAGTGATCTTTACAACCGATCCCGATCTGCCATTAACGGTGATTGGTGATCCGTTCCGACTTGAACAGGTGTTATTGAATCTGCTCAGTAATGCGATTAAATTTACGGAGCATGGATATGTAACGCTGCAGGCAGAGGTTCTTTCATTGGAGGCGGAGCGAGTTCATGTCCGTTTTGAGGTAGAGGACACGGGAATCGGAATGTCACCCGAACAATTGGAACGGCTCTTTGTCCCGTTTACTCAAGCGGAACCCTCGACGTATCGAACATATGGTGGCTCTGGTCTTGGGCTGGTCATCTGTTACCTTCTGGTCACCTCTTTGGGAGGAAGCTTGCGGGTGGATAGTGTGCTGGGAGAGTACAGTCTGTTTTCATTCGACTTGATATTTGAACTTGCAGATTCGGAAGAAGAAGAGAGTTTCTCCCTGCAGACACACCCTCTCCTATATGGTGCGAATGATGTGGTTATCATTGAAGATGATGAACGGATGGGCGCAAATCTGAAGCAGCTGCTCTATTCATTCGGGATGAATCCGACGCTGTATACTTCCTTGAACCATATGATGGAGAGTGATTGGTATACTCCTGAAGCCGAAGGGACAAGTTCGATGTTGATCATGTTGGATATGGATATAGAAGACACAGTCAACGGTTCGTTATGGGACAGTTTCATGAAGCGAATGAATCGAACCAAATTTAAAATGGTGGGTTATACCCATGCTTTTAGTGAAAATGCCCTGTGGAGTGAGGAGAGATCCTTTCGCCCGGATCTCATGATGATCAAACCGATTACACGTCTGGGATTGTTCGAAGTCTTACTTGCACTTCAGGGTGAAGGGCCATTGGAGAAAAAGCGGTTGATAGAATACGATGAATCCTATTTGCTTAAATCCAAAGGGCACATTCTGATCGCTGAAGATCATGAAATCAATCAACTGGTCATTCGGGCCATGCTGGAAAATACCGGATTCAAGGTGACGCTGGCAGATAGTGGCACAGAGGTTTTGAAGAAATTGGATGAACAAACATGGGAACTGATTCTGATGGATCTCTATATGCCAGATATGAACGGAATTGATGCAGCGCGACACATTCGCAAGATGAGGAAATATGATCGTACACCCATTATCGCGCTTACAGCGAATATTTTAAAAAGCGACCATGAATTATATCTTGAAACAGGCATGAATGCCATACTGACTAAGCCCATACATGAACAACAGCTCGCAGACATTTTGGAAATATGGATTGATCTAAAAGGCATAAGGGAGATCAATGGAATTGATGCAGATAAGGCGATCAGACAGATGGACGGCAAGCCACATATTCTGCAATATGCGCTCACGAAATTCAGAATGGAGTATGGCTCGTTTCAGAAAAAACTGGCGATCCAACTTCAGCAACAGCAGATTGCTGATGTCATTCGTAGTGTTCATTCTCTTCGAGGCGTAGCTGCGAATCTGCATGCAGTGGACCTGATGTGTGCGGTACTCCAATTGGAATCGCTCTTGTTCCGTCCGTTGTTCAAAGAAGAGGAACTGCGTTCAATATTGGAGAAGGTACAACAGGAAATTGATAAAATTACCGAGTCCCTGCCATGGTGACCGAATGAAGCTGTGTGGTTTTAAGGTGTGAACTTATATCCGACCCCCCAGATGGTTTGAATGTATTGGGGGTTTTTTGGATTGTCCTCAATTTTTTTGCGAAGTTTGGTAATGTGCACATCGATGGTGCGATCATTAATGTAGGCATCAATACCACGAATGGCTTCAATTAGGGCATACCGACTGTAGACTTTGCCAGGATTGAGGATAAACAGCTTCATGATCTCAAATTCGGAGAATGTCATCTCCACGCGCTGGTTATTCAACAAAACAGTTCTTCGGGCCAGATCGAGAGATATTCCGGATTCCTGTTCAGTGACAACAGAGCTGTTCAATATAGAGTAACGACGCAATACGGCCTCAATACGTGCCTTCAGCTCCTGCATGCTGAAAGGCTTACATACATAGTCATCAGCCCCATCTGTTAATGATCGAATCCGCTCAGAAACCTCGGTTAAGGAAGAGATGACAATGATGGGGATTGCCGTATGTTGGCGCATGAGAGAACTAGGATTCTTATTACCCGAATCAGGGAGCATCAAGTCAAGAAGCAGGATATCAGGCCGCGCTTGAAGCTGTAGAAGACCATCTCTTGCGTTATCGACACGGATAACATCATACCCTTCACCTTGCAAATACAAGGATAATGTATCGCCTAACATGTTGTCGTCCTCTATGATAAGCACTTTCGTCATGATATTCCTTTCTGAACCCCCTTCTTGTAGAAGGACTAAGATCCATGAATTACTTAATATACCTGATATTTATAACATGCAACATGAGGATGTCAAGGCTCTAACATGACTCCAAGAAGGTGAGAGACTCCGATTTAATGCTTGCCAAGATGTGGATCAGCTTCACGCTCGATCAGGCGCATCAGTTTGCGCTCGGTAGCGCTCTCTGGCGCAGGGGTGTAGACACTGCAACGCAGATCGGAGCTGCCTTGAACCTGCAACGAAGTCAGATCAAACAACATTTTGCCTGCTTTGGAATGCCTGAACTCGATTAATACGTCCGGGGCACTGCTGACACTGCTTTGTTTCCAAAGGGTATGAAAATCGGGATGTCTGTTCATCATGTCATCCAGAAATAAATTATACCATTCATCATCAACATACTGACCATAGTAAGCACGAAAAATCGCCAGAAATCCGCTCACAAAATCCTCCCAATTCACCGCGAGCCTGCGAAACTCCTTTCGATCAAATAACAGACTGATCATATTCCGCTGTTCAGGGGCAATCTGTTCAAAATCCATAAAAACATGCCGGGCTGCATCATTCCAGCCGACAATGTAACAACGCCGATCCGAGATCACGGTAGGACAGTGATGAAGTTCTTGCAAAATTTTCTGCAAGGAAGGGTGAAGTTGAACCGGTTCTTCTTCCAGTGTGGGCAGCTCTGTATGATGCTCCATGGCGAGCGAAAACAGATACTTTCGTTCATCTGCAGTAAGCCTCAGTGCTGAAGCAATGTTATCCAACACCGAATGGGACACCTGAATATCCCGACCTTGTTCAAGCCACGTATACCATGTTGTACTCACTCCTGCCAGTTGGGAAACCTCTTCTCTCCTCAGCCCAGGCGTTCTTCTCCGACTTCCAGTGGGTAAACCGACCGATTCGGGAGAAATTTTGGAACGCTGTGTTTTCAGAAAAGTGGACAATGCCTGTAACCTGACATCGTAGTTCAATCCATCACCTTCAATCCTCGTTATCATGGTAGTCATTATACTATTATAATTGACAACTTGTAATAGGATATTCAAAAGTGCACTATTAGTGGCAGAGCGTAAGAGTAAGGTAGACAACAGCGCTGAAGGAGGATGGACATGGAACGAGTCGTGATTACAGGTATGGGAGTCATCTCTCCTTTGGGGAATGATGTACATACATTCTGGAATGGATTAATTGAGGGTAGATCAGGTGTATCACCTATAGAACATTTTGATACAGCTTCGTACAAAACCAGAATCGCTGGTGTAGTCCGTGATTTTGATGGTGAAGAGCGTTTTGGACGCAAGGAAGCAAGGCGCATGGATCGATTCGTTCAATTTGCTGTTGCTGCTGCGGATCAGGCTGTATCACAATCGGGTCTTGTGATGGATGAACTGGACCGTGAACGGGTAGGTGTATATATTGGTTCAGGCATAGGCGGCATCCAGACATTGATGGAACAAGGAAAGGTCCTGTCAGAGCGGGGACCTGCGCGAGTTAGCCCAACACTGGTACCTATGATGATATCCAATATGGCGGCAGCTATGGTCAGTATGAGGTTTGGTTGCTGGGGACCGACATTGTCGCCAGTAACGGCTTGTTCCATTGGCAATACAGCCATTGGAGAGGCTTTCCGGTTAATTCGTCATGGAGGAGCCGATGTCATTATTGCTGGCGGGACAGAAGCGGCTGTAACGGAAGTGTCACTGGCAAGCTTCGGTAATGCGACAGCGTTGTCTACACGAAATGAAGCGTTCCAAGCAGCCAGCCGTCCATTTGATGCAGGGAGAGACGGTTTTGTCATGGCGGAGGGTGCTGGAATTCTGGTCGTGGAATCACTGTCTCATGCTCTAGCAAGAGGGGCGAATATTCTTGCCGAAGTGATTGGATATGGTGCCAGTTCGGATGCGTATCATATGGTAGCTACCCACCCGGAAGGGCGGGGGGCATATCTGGCGATGAAAGCTTCATTGAAAGAGGCTCAGATTGGACCTGAGGACATTGATGTGATTAACGCTCATGCCACCAGTACGGAGGCAGGTGATCTGTCTGAGACAAGAGCGATTAAGCAACTTTTCGGGACAGGTGCCTATGATATTCCGGTCACAGCAAATAAGTCCATGACGGGACATATGCTTGGTGCAGCAGGTGGTGCGGAGGCGATCTCACTTATTCAAAGTCTGCGGCATGGCATCATTCCTCCAACCATCAATCAGGAACAGAGGGACCCTGAATGTGATCTGGATTATGTACCAAACGAGGCAAGAAAAGCGGATTTGCGGATTGGGATGTCTAATTCCTTTGGTTTTGGCGGTCATAATGCGGTTATTGTTCTTCAAAAATATTCATCTTAAGTAAAAAGACAAGCCGTAACCAAAGAAACAGCGCTGCCTGATGGGGCAACGCTGTTTCTTTGGTTACTTATGGATCACTCGTAAACACTGTACCTTGGTTAACGGCCGAGTGGTTGTACGCCTCAGGAAGAGAGGGATGTCGATTCCGCCATGCCTTTGTTACCCCGATTCAACCAGCTCACACGCCAGCGGGATTGCATGAAGAGAACAAGGAACAGGGAAGCTGCTGCAATCAGGCTAAGAATGACAAAACCTGGTGTATAGGATTGATAGCTGCTATACAGTTGACCGAGAATCAGCGGCAATGCATATCCGCCCAATCCGCCAGCGGCACCTACAATACCTGTCATCAGACCAATCTCGTTACCGAAGCGTTGGGGAACCAGTTGGAACACTGAACCATTTCCGGCTCCCAGACACATCATACCGAGGAACAACATGACTACCACAACAGGCAGAGGTGGCATGAAGGATACGCCAATTAGCATAATACAGGCTCCTGTGTACAGGAATGTTAGCATGCGGGTTCCACCAATTTTGTCCGCTAGGTAACCCCCAACAGGCCGGAAGAAGCTGCCTGCGATTACACAGAAGGTGGTAATGTCTGCGGCACGAACAGGAGAGAGCCCATACTGGGTGTTGAAGAAGATGGTGAGATAGTTACATAATCCAACGAAACCACCAAAGGTTACACAATAGAAGGCACAGAATACCCAAGCATCTTTTTGTTTAAGCAGACTTCCATATTGGGACAATTTCTTGGGTTCAGGCCGGTTAGGGCTATTTTTGGCAAAGATAGAAAAGAGAATGAATACAATAACAATCGGTATAATAGCAAGTCCGAACACAACTTCCCAGCTGCCAAAATGCGTAGCCAAGCGATTGGCAAACAACGTCGCGAGTACGGTTCCGCTGTTACCCGCCCCGGCAATACCCATGGCCAGACCCTGATGCTCCTTGCCATACCATTGGCCTGCCAGAGGTAGCGCAGCAGCAAAGGAGGCGCCTGCGACACCAAGCAAGAGTGCCACCACGTACAGTTGGCTTAAGGAGTCAACCCATAACCAGCCGAGTAATAAAGGAACTAAGGTGACGAGCATCCCGATCTGTGCGGTCAGTTTCGGACCAATATAATCAGACATGAAGCCAAGCACAAGGCGCAGGATGGAGCCGCCGAGAATAGGCAATGCGACCAGATTGGCTTTTTCTAGCGGAGTCATCGGATAATCCAACGCTATGACAACTGCGAGTGGACCAAGCATCCCCCATATCATAAAACTGATGTCAAAATACATAAACGCCCCGAAGAGGGTGGGCTTATGCCCGCTTTTCCAAAAACTTTTGCTCTCCATCATCCATCATCGCTCCTCATCCAATTGAGATCTTCGTGATTTGTCTATGTGCTTGTTAAGGCAGAAAAAGGCCGCAATTCGTCCAGATCTGAACGATTTGCGGCCCCGTTGCCGACAGGCGGTACACGTCATTGTGTTCCCGCATCTGAGTTGATCACAGCACTGTGATTTTGATTCAAATTATAATCAAGAGAAAATGTATATGTCAACAAAAATTACATGGAATTTTAAATAATTCGTTTTTCAATCGTTATTCTCATTTTTAATGTTAATTTAGTTGACATTATATTGAGATTCCCTTAATCTGAATCTAATATGAATCCACACAAAGGCGTGTGGATTCCGGAGGCAACGGTGCCCTTTTCCGAATCATGGAGAAGGGATTTTTCTGTTTATTTTCAGGTGAGAGAGATAGGGGGGCAGCCCATGAATAGAAGCAAACTGGTGATTATCGGGAATGGCATGGCTGGAGTGAAGTGTGTCGAAGAGATTATCGCACTGGAGCCTGATACGTATGAGATTGTAATCTACGGCAATGAACCCCGTCCCAACTACAATCGGATCATGTTATCAAAAGTGTTGCAGGGTGAGCATTCGTTACAGGATATCATTATCAATGATTGGACTTGGTACGCCGAGCATCATATACGGCTATGTACAGGTGAAACGGTACACCGCATTGATACCCGTGGAAAATATATAGAGACGGAATCCGGACTAAAAGAAACCTATGATGTCCTGATTCTGGCGACAGGGTCTTCACCTTTTATCCCACCGATTCCGGGAATTGATAAAGAGCGGGTCATGTCCTTCCGAACGATTGATGATTGTACGCGCATGTCTGATTATTCCAAAACATATCGCAAGGCCGCAGTCATTGGTGGTGGATTGCTTGGACTGGAGGCTGCGCGCGGGTTGCTGCATCTGGGCATGGAAGCTGTGGTGGTCCATAACGCACATTACATTATGAACCGGCAGTTGGATCAGAAGGCTGCCGCGATGCTTCAACAGGAACTTGAAGGGCAGGGTATGTCCTTTCTTTTGGCCAAAAATACGCAGAAAATTACCGGGCGATCACAGGCTCAGGGCCTTCAGTTCACAGATGGTTCCAAGCTTGAAGCTCAGGTTGTCATTGTCGCTGTAGGGATTCGGCCAAATGTGGATCTGGCCAGACGAAGCGGAATCGCCACCAATCGGGCAATTATGGTAGATGACTACATGCGCACCAGTGTACCGGATATCTACGCAGTTGGGGAATGCGCCGAACATCGGGGAATCCGTTATGGTCTGGTGGCCCCCTTATACGAGCAAGGAAAAGTACTCGCACGTACACTCTGTGGACAGGAAACTTCTGAATATAAGGGTTCAATTCCTTATTCACAACTGAAGGTATCGGGAGTTGATGTTTTCTCGGCGGGTGAGATCAGTGGGGAAGGCATGCAGACTGCAATTCAACATCTGGATGGCATTCAAGGCACTTATAAAAAAGTACTGATGCAGGCTGGCAAAGTGCGTGGAGCTATTTTATTTGGAGATACAACCGAAGGAACGGCATTGCTTGGACTTGTGCAACGAGGTGCAGATGTGGCGGAGTTGGCTCCGCGTGAAGGGGCCCCGGACCCGGCTGAGATGGCTGCTGCGGCATTACCCGCTCAGGAAACCGTATGTGCCTGCAACAATGTGACCAAGGCTGCCATTATGAACGCTATTCAGGAACAGGGTCTCGAAACGGCAGATCAGGTGAAGGAGCAGACCAAGGCGTCGGGTTCATGCGGTGGCTGTCGCCCGATGGTGGCTGCTCTATTGAAACATACGCATAACCTGAAAAAAAGCGGGGGTACTGGCGTGGTAGCCACACCAGATAAACCTGCTCCAATGCCTGTGTGCAGTTGTACGGAACTTGGGCATGCAGAATTGAAGGAAATAATGGCTGACATCGATGTTCTGGAGACAGGGCTACCAGACATATCTTTGATCTTGCAGAAGCTGGGTTGGGGTTCGGAGCTTGGTTGCTCGGTATGTCGCCCCGTAATTCATTATTACTTACAGGTATCCGGTGGAACGATGGTTGTTCGAGAGATGGAAGGTCACTCAGAGATTCAGGTACGCTGGGATGATCAGATCCCGCTTTCATCCTATGCAAGAGATGCCAGGGGGCTGGCTGCACAGCTTCGTGCGAGTTGGATCGGCGCTGCGATGCCGTCGCCGGTGAATATGGGAGTTGCACCAGGGCCTGGTTCGTTGGTGAGCGCACTGGTGCAGGATATTGGCTTGCTGGCTTCACCAGCTGGGTGGGAGATCTATGCAGGAGGTCATGCAGAGCATCCGGTCAAACAAGGTGGCTTGCTCGGGGTGGCTGAAACAGAGGTGCAAGCGGCCACACTCGCATCAGCCTGCCTTCAATGGTATCGCCAAACCGCTTGGTATGATGAGCCGTTATGGGCATGGACGGAACGATTGGGATTCATGTCGATTCGGGAAACGCTTCTGGATGACCAGTTACAGAAGGAACTGGCAGCTACACTTCAAGCTGATATATAGATGAAAGGCGGGGATGGAAAGATGGGATTATCCGTGAGTTCAGAACCAACAGCCTCCAAGCTCTATGTAAAGGAAACCCAGTGTCCGTATTGCAGTGTGCAGTGCAAGATGACTGTTGAAGAACTGGCTGCACCTGTTCCAGGCCAGCGTCGTGGTGAGTATACGGTTCAGGGTGTTCCGAATGAAGCCTCTCAGGGCAGATTGTGTGTGAAGGGCATGAATGCTCATCAACATGCGCTCAGTGGTCAACGATTAATGCATCCACTCATTCGTCGCAATGGTGAGCTTGAACCCTGTTCCTGGGAGGAGGCCATTCAGACCATCGCAGAGCGGTTTCAGAACTTGAGGGATTTATACGGAGCAGATACGGTCGGAGTCTACGGAGGCGGATCTTTGACCAATGAGACAGCCTACCTGCTGGGAAAATTTGCCCGGGTTGCATTGGGGACAAAGTATATCGACTATAATGGACGGTTCTGCATGTCAGCTGCGGCTTCAGCTGGAAGTAAAGTATTCGGAATGGATCGTGGATTGACGTTCCGTCTGTCCGATATTCCCAAGGCAGGTTGTATAGTACTCGCAGGTACCAATATAGCAGAATGCCAACCTACTCTTCTGCCATACTTCAATCAAGCCAAGGAGAACGGGGCGTTCATTATCGTTATTGATCCACGTAAGACGGCAACCGCTGCCATTGCCGACCTTCATTTGCAGGTGAAGCCTGGCATGGATGCTCTGCTGGCGGATACCATGTTGAAGGTGATTATGGATGCCGGATTGGTGGATCCTCATTTTATAGGCGAACGAACGCATGGTTACGAGCAATTGATACAAGGGTTGGCTGATCTGCAACTCGAACAGGCGGCACAAGCGTGCGGGGTTGATCTGGCGCTGATTCGTCAGGCGGCGATGGCATACGGTGAGGCAGAGACAGGCATGATCATGACAGCACGTGGTGTGGAGCAGCAGACGGATGGACATATGGCAGTGAGACACTTTTTGAACCTGGTGCTGGCAACTGGCAAAATTGGTAGAGAAGGCTGCGGATATGGTGCCATCACAGGTCAAGGCAATGGGCAGGGCGGACGGGAGCATGGGCAGAAGGCTGACCAGCTGCCGGGCTATCGATCCATTGAAAATGAAGCCGATCGTGCCTATGTGGCATCCATCTGGGGCGTTGACCCTGCAAGTTTGCCAGGTAAAGGGGTCTCGGCCTACGAGATGATGGAGAAGGTCCATGATCAGGAGATTCGGGCGTTGCTTGTAATGGGCTCCAACCCGGTCGTATCCAACCCCAATGTGCGTTTGGTGGAAGAAGGTCTGCGCAAGCTGGACTTTCTGATCGTGGCAGACATGTTCCTGTCGGAGACAGCACGAATGGCTGATCTGGTTCTGCCGGTTACATCTTATATGGAGAATGAAGGTACATTGACCAATCTGGAGGGGCGTGTTCTGCTCCGTGAACAGGGGCGGCCTGCGCCGGGAGAAACGCTCGATGATTGGGATATATTATGCCGGATTGCCGCACAATTGGGTAAAGCTTCTTATTTTGAATATGACACTGCTGAGGATATCTTTAATGAGCTTCGGGTGGCGAGCCGCGGCGGAGTGGCTGATTACTATGGCATTACCTATGAGCGTTTGCGTAACGAGAAAGGGGTATACTGGCCGTGTTCTACCCTGGAGGATCAGGGAGAAGGACTGCTGTTCGGTGAACGATTTGCTCACCCGGACGGCAAAGCTGCATTCACATTTGAATCCAGTCCGGGCTGGAATGATATATCTTCGGAGTTCCCCTTGATTCTGACCAATGGGCGTGTGCTCCCACATTATCTGACAGGGGTGCAGACACATCACAGTCCGGCACTGGCAGCTCGTGAATTGGAGAACTTTGTTGAACTTCACCCGGCTACCGCTGCCCGTTATCGTATTCACGATGGAGAGTGGGTAGAGATTCAATCGACGTACGGAAGCTTCACGGTTCGTTCGCGCATCAAAGATTCGATTCGGGAGGATACCTTGTTCGTGCCGATGCATTGGGGCGGCATTCAGAATGTGAATCGGGCCACCAGACCAGAGCTAGATCCGTTCTGCCGGATGCCTGGGTTCAAGACAGCAGCTGTAACCATTCGACCTTTGCGCTTGGTTAGATGATTCATACAGGTCTCAATATATTAAGGTTCTCAGGCGTCATAAGTTACTCTAATGGTAGCAAGCGGCTGCGCAGTCCATATTTATATGAGACTGTGCGGCTTTTTTTGCGTATATGTACGCAAGTAGGCCATAGTTCCGTGGTTCCACGTAAACATGAGGATTGGCTCATGAATATGGATTGAATTCTAGTTATGATGTTTATTAGGGGTACATATGTACGTATTTTTATTTTATTTTAGAGACAGATAGTCATTTCGAGTTTAGGATATTCCGCATCGTGGTATAGATATCGGGGCTTATGGAAGCTTCTTCAAATAGAGCAGGACAAGGGAGGTAATGCAGTGAATGTATGGATAACGGTAAAAAGTCTGGGCAAGCGCAAGCCGGTACTTGCCAAGCAAGCTGCCGAACTTCCGGAAACAACTCATACGTTAAGGCAGCTCATTGAGAACATGGTGGCTCTGCAAGTAAAAGCACTTCAGGACAAGAAGAAACAGTCAGAATTGCTCGCCTACCTGATGCCGGATGATATTGAGGCGCAAGGAGCGGCGGGGAAAGTCGGGTTTGGCGCAGTATACAATGAGGGTGTTCCTGATCTGAATGTTGCGATGGAGACAGCTATAACCGCCTATGAGGATGGGTTGTACAAAGTGTTTATCAACGATGAAGAATTGCAGGAACTGGATGAGTCACTTGTTGTAAAAGATGGAGATAACGTGGTGTTTATTCGTTTTACAATGCTTGCCGGACGTCTGTGGTAGAGAGCGATGAAGGAGGAGAACAGGATGAATCAGGAAGAGCAAGTACAGGTGTATATGGATGGATTGCAGGAAAGAGCCAAGTCGTTAACAGGGGTACAGCTCGAGTTGGCAGGCTATGTTGTGGAGATCGCCGGGTCTACCTATTTGCGTGGAGACGAAAAGATGTTTTTGAATACTGATAAGTTGCTTGGAAGGCTGGCTGCAGAAACGCAGAACCCATTATTCCAGCCACTATTGGATGTGCTCCAGCATCTGGCGAGCGAGTCATTGGTTGCACGATTCCGTTATATTGCAGAGCGTGCGACTCGTTTCCCATACAGTAACAACTATGAACGTCGGCCTTTTCGCACATCCGATCCGGAGCAGCATGTAGAACAGGTCATTCGCAAACTGATGGGATTGTTCCGTATGGAAATGAAAAATTTCTCCCTGGAAGAATATGTGTCACTTCGTGAGTACAAACTGGATTATTTGCATGAGATCCGTTGGGTTCTGGCGGATTGTATCGCTTATGAACTGGATCATTAGGGCGGAGATATGAAGCAGGCGCTGCATGATATTATCTATGGTGACAATCAGACGGCGTTGTTAACCCATGAAATGATCAAAGGTATATTCATGAGCGATCAGGCGGATGCCTATCAGATGGTGGGTGAGCTGCTCGTTGCAGCAAGGTTGCAGGAAGGACTGCGCCAAAGCATTGTGGAGCGGATGGATGAAGGGACACTGGAAGCCTATATTTACATATTAAAAATCATTATCGACAACAACCTGATTCGTTTCAGTTCCGTGGTAAGAGCGCTCGCCGTATGGACGGGGATCGGCATAGAAGCAGCCAACCAGCGTGTTGCCGCACAATTTATTGAACAGGCCTATCAGGCGCTTGTGCAACCAGAAGTACGCGAGGCCTGGCAGCAGGAAGCTAACGCCAACAAACTCTTTATCAGTCTGTGGGCGACAGCGGTCATTGAAGAGAATGAATTGAAGAGCAAGATAATCGAGATTATGGATCAAGGTCAGTTATATCAGAAGATTGTTGCCCAATATGTACTGGCTAACAGCCAGAACAGAGAGCTTCGTTTGGACATTACACGTCGTTATCTGGAGGCGCAGGATACCGAGTTGATGCACTGGATTGTGACCAACTATGACGCCATGTATATGTACAACTGGAGTTTTGAGAATGGAGAGAATCAACGTAGCGTCTACGTGTGGCCATTGCCTTCTCTGGGAGATAAGGGCTTGCGGCGTCAGGACTTTGATCGGTTCAAACAGATGCTGGCTGCCATTCCAAAAGGCGGGTCAGGTGGACCATCGGGTGTACTTGAGTATGTTCACTACCGGATTGATACGGATGATGTAGCCAAGAAAATGTTATATTTGGCTGCATATGATATGGACCCGGAATGGATCGGCGAAGTCATTGCAATCAAGGACCGTTTAAGCCCGGAACTGCGTGGAGAACTGCTGTCCCAGTTTGTTCAGCATCCTGATAATGAGTTACAAAGACAGTTTGTGTTTGAGAGCTTGTCTGATAAAAGCATCAGTAATCGGGAGAGTGCACTCGCCAAAGCGAAGCTGCTCACGTTGACGGTTGATGAGATGAAACAGATGGAGGCGTTGATGAAGCTCAAAACAGGCTCACTTCGTCAGAAGGTCATTCATGTATTGTTACTGCAACCCGTGGACCAATTGGCGGTCTCGCTGAAGCGACTTTTGCAGGCCAAGAGTGAACTGCAGCGCTTGGGTGCGCTCGAATTATTGACCGAGATTGCGGCAGATCCAGAGCGGATAGATCAGCAGGAGCAATTGCAGCCATTGGCGCAGCTGATTGAGACACCCACTGCCAAGGAACAGAAACTGCTGGATAAGCTGACCGATCAGGGGAGTCGTTACACAGCCTCTAATGGATTTGGTTTATTTGATCCGAAGCGACGTGAGCCATTGCTGGATGAGAAGCGTGATCTCAAGGGCCATAATCCGAAGGATATATTTACACTCTCTCTGGATAAGACCAGACCATTTCTGGAGGGACTTAGTGAATTAGTGCATGAACACAGGGATTATGAGTATCAAGTGGAATACTACGCTGGCTATAAAGACACATTGTTAGTCGGAGCGAATCTTCGCTCCAAGGTTCCGTATGGAGAGCGGAATGAAATGAAGCAGATGGAACAGTTCCCGCTTCATGACGTATGGGAGAACTATATTCAACATGCCGGATTTAGCAGTGTGGAACTAATGCAGTTGTATATGGGTATACAGCTCCGGGATTTCAATGGCAAATTGAGCGACCATTACAGTTACTTCCATGATCAGTATGGCTATGACGAATTGCAGAAGATTCCGTTACTGGAAGGCTGGCGCAAGACGTTTGCTGAACAGACCTATCCTCTGGATGACATCGAAAAGCTGCAGCAGATGCTGGATTCGTTAACGTATAAGGATCAGGTAGTGGCACTGATATCGGCGGCATTTCTGGATAGTGATCCGATCGACACGTTTGAGATAGCTGAGAAAACCTGGGCCTCCATTATCGCGAGTATGCCTGCTGATCGACTCGAGAAAGAGTCAGGCATGCTTCATATTCTGACTGGACCTTGGAATTATGTAGTTCGGGGCAAAATCCATGACGACAACAGCTTCAAACGTTTCTTCCAGACAGCCTACCAGTTCACCAGTCTTGTAGAGAGTAGTCAACCGCTGTCTTTACTGTCACTTGAAGATTTCCTGCGTGCGTACCAGTTGAACCTGATTGATGATCAAGAGATATATCGACAGGTGCTGGTCGGTGGGAATCGTCTGTTGTTTATTCGGAGCTTAACATCCACTCGTACAGAAGGGATCGCAAGTGATCCGAAGCTGATTCACTTACGGGATATGGTCGTTAATCGGATTCTGGAGATCGAGCTGACCCGGGGAGAACTCTCTACAGAAGTAAGTACACTTGCCATGAAACTGGAACGAATTGAAGGCATGGAACACTGGGTACATCTGGTCTCGGCGATGGATCAGGATACATTTGTCCGTGGATATATCTATAGCTATGGAGACAACACAACACGTAAAGAGACGTTTAGCTATCTAATTCAGAATTGTCATCCACGGGATGGAGAAGATGAGAAGCGTCTTGGGGAATTGCTCCAGAAGTATCCGGTGAATGAGAAAAAATTGCTGGAAGCAGCCATGTACGCCCCGCAGTGGATGGAGATTGTAGCGAAACATCTGGGATGGGAAGGTCTACGCAGTGCAGCTTGGTACTTCCATGCTCATATTAATGAACGCTTTACTGCGGAGAAAGAAACCATCGTGGCTCACTATTCTCCAATCTCACCACAGGACTTTAATGAAGGTGCGTTTGATATCGCTTGGTTTGAAGAAGCCTATGCTGCTGTCGGGGAGGAACGGTTCAATCTGTTATACGATTGTGCCAAGTACATTTCCGGGGGATCTAACCACCGCAGATCCCAATTGTTCGCAGATGCTGCACTGGGCAAGCTTCGACTGGACGATATGTGTGAGTCCGTGTCAGACAAGCGAAACAAGGATCATTTGTTAACCTACAGTTTGATTCCATTCGCTGTAAATCGCGAACAGGATTTGCGTGAGCGATACGACTTCATTCAGAAGTTCCTGATGCAGAGCAAACAATTCGGTGCACAACGCCGTGCCAGCGAAGGTGTGGCATCACAGATTGCACTGGGCAACCTTGCCCGTAATGCAGGTTATGCCGATGTTACGCGGCTGATGTGGGACATGGAAGCACGCAAGTTGGATGAGATGAAATCCTTCTTTGAACCTCATGCATTGGATGCTGACACGACGGCACAATTGGTCATTGATGAGGAAGGCCAACCCGAGATGGTTATCGTTAGCAAAGGCAAGACACTCAAATCTGTACCTGCCCGGTTCAAAAAAGATGGATATATCGCTGAACTGAAAGAGCTCAAATCGGATCTGGTGGATCAGTATCGCCGGGCACGACAGGAGCTGGAACGTTCGATGACTGCCGGAACGTCCTTTACACGTCAGGAAATTGCCAGTCTGATGCAAAATCCGGTTATACATCCGCTGGTAAGAACACTTGTATTCCAGTCAGGTGACAAGACGGGAAGATTCGATGTATCGTCCAGTGGTTTGCTTGCTCCAGGGCCGGAGGGTACGATCCATGCATTAGCGGAACAGGATCAACTTTTGATTGCTCATCCGCTTCATCTGTATCAGAGCGGAAGCTGGAGTGAATTCCAGCGGGATCTGTTCACCCGTCAGGAGCGTCAGCCGTTCAAGCAGGTATTCCGTGAGCTATATCTTCCTAACGAGGACGAATTAGCTAATGGTACGGTGTCTCGTCGATACGCCGGGTATCAGATTCAACCGAAAAAAGCAGTAGCTCTGCTTAAAGGACGCCAATGGACTGTCAGTTATGAGGAAGGTCTGCAGAAGGTAAGTTACGAGCACAATCTGATTGCGAATCTTTATGCCATGGCAGATTGGTTCTCACCAGCAGATACCGAGGCACCTACCTTGGAGACGGTGCAGTTCTACGATCGCAAGAGCTACAAACCTGTAGCGCTGCAAGATGTGCCGCTGACGTTCTTCTCCGAAGTCATGCGTGATATCGATCTGGTGGTCAGCGTTGCACATGTAGGAGGCGTAGATCCGGAAGCCAGCCTGACAACAATCGAGATGCGCCACGTCATTGTGAACGAGTCTTTACGTCTGCTGAAGATCGACAATGTACGTCTGGACGGGAATTACGCACGAATTGATGGTGAATTGGGTGAGTATGCTGTTCATCTGGGAAGTGGTAATGTGTTCAAACAAGCCACTGGTGCACTTCATATCGTACCGGTGCACAGTCAGCATCGGGGTCGAATCTTCCTGCCATTCCTCGATGAAGATCCGAGAACAGCTGAGATTCTGTCCAAAGTGATGTTGCTCGCTGAAGATAAAAAGATTAAGGACCCGCAGATTCTTGCACAGTTACAGAACTAGAAGTGAACAAACTAGAAGTGAACCGCCTTGTGGGGCGGTTTTTTATTTGTTGCTCCGATTTTCAATGTAACTCGGAATCTCAATATAATGAGTGTAGAACAAGAATCAGGGGTGACAAGTGAACAATATGGAGAAATCCAAACATAAAGGCAACTGAGGAACCTGTTAAAAGGGACCTCAGTTGCTTTTATATTTTTGGATATTTCAATGGGCCGGATTGGTTCCGGTTTCAAATAGTCTTAGGACCCAGATCGTCTAATCATATTCCTTAATCTGATAATTAATTGCATTAATTGGTTGATCGGGAGTGGGTCGAACTGACTGTTTTTAAAAGTAAAGAATTTGTTCGAAAGTAGTTACGGAAAATGTAAATAATTCGTTTTCTTGTTTTGTTATATGAATTATTAATATGGTGATTCCAAAGAACTAGGCTCTTTCTAATCGGTCATTTACCAAATTTAAGTGGATGTAATTCATGAATAGGTCGGCTATCGTTAGGAAGCGAAATCTGCTGACTTGCTTGCAGGCTGCAGTTTCAGAAGCCATGTGCAGGACGACCTGAATGCTTGAAAGGCTGGGATCAAACCAGTATGCATTCCCTTGTATACATGTATTCAGGATGTATGCGAGAAAAATGATCAAGAGAGAAGGAGAGCTTACAACATGAACAGAAGACTCAATCTGATTTTCCTCAAACGATGGTTTATGCTATTAATCATCGTGGCGGTTGCGGCTATGCCGTTACACGCCTTCGCCGCGGAGGCGGAATCCGGAGCCGATCGGCCATGGATGAACACATCTCTATCTGCGGAAGAACGCACCGATCTGCTGCTCAAGGAGATGACGCTGGAGGAGAAAGTTGGATTCGTAACGGGTAAAGTAAATAACTATTATGGTTTCTATAATGATGGATTGGAGCGCCTCGGCATTCCGGCATTACAGATGGCAGATGGACCTGCAGGGGTACGTGTGGCTAACCCGGATGTGCAGGACAAAAAGTCCACGGCATTGCCTGCACCCATCGCGCTTGCCGCTTCCTGGGATACCAATCTTGCCAAGAAATATGGCGATCTGATCGGGAAGGAAGCCCATGACACAACACATAATGTAGTACTGGGCCCTGGTCTGGATATCGCACGTACCCCATGGGGTTCCCGTAACTTCGAATCCCTGGGTGAAGATCCGTTGCTGGCTTCCGGCATGGGTGCAGCGTATGTGAACGGGATTCAAAGTAATCCGGTTATCGCTACAGCGAAGCACTACATCCTGAACAACCAGGAGACGGAACGTTTCACGACCAATGCTACAGCGAGTGAACGTGCGATTCAGGAAGTCTATGCGCGTCCGTTCCAAGCCATGGTCGAAAAAGCGGATCTTGGTTCGGCTATGTGTTCATTTAACCAGGTGAACGGTACATATGCTTGTGAGAACAAAGAGATGCTGACAGATGTCCTTAAGAATCAGTTTGGCTTCGAAGGGTTCGTCATGAGTGACTACGGCGCAAACTTCAGCACGGCCAAATCTGCTAATGCGGGTCTGGATCTGGAGACACCTGGAGAGCCTTACGGCAAATGGGGAAGTAAGCTACTGGAAGCCGTGAATAATGGCGAAGTGAGCGAGCAAACCATTGATGAGAAGGTCAGACGTATTTTGCTTCAAATGTTCGAGAAAGGGCTGTTCGATAACCCTGTAACGAATACACAAATTAATGCCAAGAAAGACGGCAAACAGGCACGTGAAATTGCAGAAGAGAGCATGGTTCTTTTGCAAAACAACGACAACATGTTGCCACTGTCGAGCAAAAATCTGAAGTCCATTGCAGTGATCGGACCCGATGCGGATACCGCATCCGCAGCCGGTGGTGGTAGCAGTCTCGTTAATCCGACCTATACGGTGAGCCCGCTTGAAGGGATTCGTAACCGTGCAGGAAACGGTGTAGATGTGCAATATGCAGCCGGAACCGATCCGATCTCGGCAGGAGATGCGTTTAACGGACCGTCCGCGGTACCATCCACGCTCTTGTCTCCAGCGGGTGCTAACGAAAGTGGTTCAGACAATGCGAAAAACGGATTGCGTGCCGAATACTGGACAAACAAAGATATGGAAGGCAATCCTTCTCTAGTTCGTACAGATAATCAGGTCAACATGAATCTTGGATTTTACAACTATGAAGGCTTCAATGCACAGTCATCCAAGCTTCCAACGACACCAACGGAGTTCAATGCCAAGATGTCTGCTCGTTGGACAGGTTCCATTAAGGCACCGAAAACAGGTGATTACAAACTGTCTCTGACCAGTCTGGGTTCTGCAAAACTATACGTGGATGACCAGCTGCTGGTAGACAATCAAGGTACGACACTGGGCACTACAAAGAAAGAAATTACACTTAAAGAAGGCGAGTCTCACAACATTCGGATTGAATATCGTACAGATTTCCCGGTACAATCCAGTAATGACATGGGAGCCCAAGTTCGTTTCGGCTGGGAAGCTCCTGAAGATGCTGTGGATGCCAAAATGCAAAAAGCAGTCGATCTGGCCAAAAAATCAGATGTCGCGGTTGTCGTGACACGTACGTATGACAGTGAAGGTTATGTCGACCGTTCCGATCTGGAACTGCCAAATAACCAGGAGCAGCTGATTCGCGAGGTAGCGGCAGCCAATCCAAAAACGATCGTTGTACAAATGAGTGGTCGTGCTGTTGAAATGGATTCTTGGCAAAAAGAAGTACCATCCATCGTTCAGGCTTGGTATGCAGGTCAGGAACAAGGTAATGCAGTGGCACGTGTGCTGTTTGGTGATGTGAATCCATCCGGTAAGTTGCCGGTGACGTTCCCATCAGATGATTCCCAGACCCCGGTATCCACTGCGGAACAATTCCCGGGTGTGAATGGGGTGGGTAACTACTCCGAGGGTATCTTTGTAGGGTACAAAGGATATAACAAAGAAGGCATGACACCGGCGTTCGCCTTTGGACACGGGTTGTCGTATACCGATTTTAATTATCGTAATCTGCATGTGAAGAACACTGGTAAAGGTGATAAGGAAACCGTAGAAGTATCCCTTAACCTGCGTAATACCGGTAAAGTTTCAGGTGCGGAAGTTGTACAGGTCTATGTCGGCAATCTGCCAACCAAAGTTGAAACGCCAGAGAAGCAACTTGCTGGCTGGGCGAAAGTCGATCTCAAAGCAGGCAAGCAGCAACGGGTCAATATTCAACTGGATCGCAGCGCACTGTCCTATTGGGATGAAGCATCACATGAATGGGTAATGCCTAAGGGTAAAGTTCAAGTGTATGTCGGCAGCGCATCCGATGATATTCGTCTGACAGGTAGTGTGAATATCGGAAGCAAGTCTGGTAAATAAAAGTGCAATAAGGGAGATCGAAAAGTAGTTCTCCCCATGGAATTCATCTGTCCGAAATGCAGTTTGTTCTAATTCATATAGATTAGGAAAATGAGTCGTGGCCTAGTGGCCGCGGCTTTTTCCACAATGGAAGGAGAGTGAAGCGTGATGGACATAGGCTGGCGAGAGCATCCCAAACGATGGATTAACCTGTTAATCGCCGTTTGTTGTGTTTGTATAGGAATCTGGCTTATCTTCAACCGAAGTGAACAACCTGCTCCGCCACCGGTTGTGGATAAACAGAGAACGGTCGAAGTCTGGTTAACCACGGGAGATCAGCAAAATCTGCTTACGCCACAGAAGCCCATTCCAATTACCGATCACCATGATGCAGACACAATTTCTTCAGTTTCTTCAACGCAGGAGTCAGACACGTCTTCGTCGGCGTTTACCATACAGATTGACCTGGACAAGACGTATCAGACTATGGATGGATTTGGCGCAGCGATGACGGGTTCATCGGCACATCTGATCAACGAGCTTCCAGAGGAACAACAAGAGCAACTGCTGAAGGAACTGTTTACAACAGAAGGGCTGAACATGGATATGGTGCGTCATACGATTGGTGTCTCCGATTATTCGGTAGATGAATCAGGCGCGGCTTCAAGTTATACCTATGATGATATCGAGTCCGGCAGGGACTATGAGGTGGAACACTTTTCGATCGAAAAGGATCAGGAAGTCGTGAATATGCTGGAGCATGTGACTGGGCTCAAACCGGATCTGAAAGTGCTGGGCACACCGTGGACGGCCCCGGCCTGGATGAAGTACGGGGAGAAGACCACTAACGGCTGGTATCTGAATTACAACGATCCCCAGGTGTATGAAGCGTACGCGAGATATTTTGTGAAATATATCAAAGCGTATCAGACAAAGGGCATTCCCATCTACGGGATCACGTTGCAAAATGAACCGGAGTTCACCTCGGATAAATATCCGAGTATGAGTATGGGAGCCGAAGAACAAGCCATGTTCATTCGGGATTATCTCGGCCCGGCGCTAAAGGATGCGGGACTGGATACGCGAATCATCGCGTATGATCATAACTGGGATCAGGCGGTCGAATATACCAGCAAGGTGCTTGGTGATGAGCAGGCTGCTGCTTATATCGATGGATCTGCTTTTCACTGTTATGCAGGTGATCCATCTGCCATGTCGGAAGTGCATGAGCGCTTCCCGGACAAAAATATCTATTTTACCGAATGTAGTGGTGGGGAGTGGAGTCCTGATTTTGGCGAGAATCTGAGCTGGCAGATGTCCAATCTCATCATTGGTGCACCTCGCAACTGGGCGAAAAATGTACTGCTCTGGAACATCGCACTCGATCCGCAAGGTGGACCCACGAACGGTGGCTGTGAGAACTGTCGTGGGGTTGTGACGATTGACCCCGACAGTGATGAAATCACTAGAAATATCGAGTATTATGCGTTAGGCCACATCAGCCGTTATGTACGTCCGGGAGCTGTGAGAGTTGCTTCCACGCAAGAACAGGGCAAGATCGAGAACGTAACCTTCCGCAATCCGGATGGAACGATGGTGCTGGTTGCAGCTAACACGGGTGAGGCAGAAGTTTCCTTTGATGTAGTCATAGATGGAGATTCGTTTCGATATATACTGCCTTCCCAATCGGCAGCAACCTTCCGTTGGAAGCCAAAAACGGGGGTAGAACGTTGACTCATGATTGGAAATTATGGGTACAGATTGAATGATGAACATGATAAAATAAACGTAGAGTTATTTCAAATTTGATGTATTAAACAAGTCCGATCCCAGGATCGGGCTTTTACATAACTTTTTACTTTTAATAGAGAAGGAGCATACATTGGACATGTTAGTCGCTGCATATCGGGAACAGGATCATGACAAGTTGGTTGAGATCTGGGAGAGTGCTGTTCGGGCAACCCATACGTTTTTGGAAGAGCATCACATTCAGTTCTACAAAAAAGTGGTGAGTGATGTGTTGCAACAAAGACAAGTCGAGGTTTGGGAAGCGCTCAATACGAAGCAACAACCCGTGGGTTTTATTGGTGTGGATGATAACTTTATCGAGATGTTATTTGTGGATCCGAGCCAACACGGACAGGGTCTAGGACGTCTTCTAATAGACCATGCCTTCAAAATCAAAGGCCGTCACCTCAAGGTGGATGTTAATGAGCAGAATACTGGGGCAGCCCGATTCTATGAAAAGATGGGATTTGTACAGATGGGGCGGTCTGAATTGGATAGTTCCGGTAATCCGTTTCCACTGTTGCATCTGGAGATCAAACAGGAAGAGGCCGAGAGATTGTCGTAATGGATAGACCATCAGTTATAAATGACCAGGGTGAGGAGTGTGCAGGATGACACAAATTAAGGTGACACCGGAACAACTGGAGACGGTCAGTGGGCAGTTCGCTCAGGCACATCAGCAATTATCGGGATTCATGTCCACTTTGGACGGCAAAATGAGTTTCATGCGCAGCAACTGGGATGGGATGGAACGGGAACGCTTCTATAACGATTATTCAACGGCTCAAGGCACGATGAAATCTGTTCTGGAACTGGTGCTGTCCATTCAGTCGGAGCTTAAGAAAATTGCCGAGCGTTTCCGCACGACGGATGAAGAGGCGGTGAGCCAGGCCCTCATGACGGCGCTGACCGCAGCGCGGGCGCTATCAACCATGAGCAAAAATAAAGGCGATGATCTAGACAAAACGTCAGGCCCACCAAAGAACATGGATGAATGGGATGAGAAGGATGCCGAGAAATATCAGAACTATGAGGAAATGCTGAAGAAAGCCAAAGAGATGGGTGACGAAGAACTGGCGCAGCAGATTCAGGCCAGCATGAACATCATTCGGCTTCAGTATGAAGATGTAATCTATCAGACTGACCCCAATACGGGCAAGACGGTGAAAATTACCGAGGATTCCATCGTGGGTACGTATCAGGTGAAAAGTGACAAGGGAGAAACGACTAGCATCAGTCTGGATAAACAGGGCAATGTGGTGGACTATACCAAAGATACGGAAAAGTATAAGTATTCGGAGCAAACGCACACGACCAGTCAAGGCGAGCATCTCTTTGGCAAAGTGGCACAAACGGCTACAGCCTACGGCATTGGTCTGCTGCTCACAAGCAAGACGGGCTCTGCCTTCACCGAACATGCGACAGGACTCGGTTCATCCCTCGTCGCGGACAAGTTCCTGTTCTCTGTGCCGGAAGAAGGCGAGACACGTACGATGATCTACCGTACCAATAAGGAAACGGGCAAAATGGAAAATATGATCGTGGTCACGCGCGGCGACAACGAAATTGAATATACTCCGTGGCGGGATTACTTCTAAGCCACGGATGGGATTCGCAGGCGGCTTATCCGTGAGCCTGCCCATAGAGAAACACCCCGGCAACCTTCTCGCTGAGATGGAAGGTTGCCGGGGTGTTTTGGTTTTTTCTTACCGATTAGCCACGGTCGAAGGACCGGGCCGGAAGGAGGGCTTTTTTTGCCAGAGATTAATGCGTCTCTTCATCCAGAAACGGTTTGTTCACCGCATAATACATGAAGCCCATCAGCAGCACACCACCCACCAGATTACCCAAGGTCACGGGAACCAGGTTGTGAAGCACACCTTCAAATGAGATCGTCCCCGGGTGATTCAGCACAAGTGCAATCGCGAACGTACACATATTGGCGATGCTGTGCTCATATCCCGAGATGAAGAAGCAGAACACAAAGAGCATCATGGCAAACATTTTGGCTCCATTCTCCTTCATGAACATCGGGACAAAAAACGCCATACATACAAGCCAGTTACACAGGATTCCCCGGAAAAAGAGCTGCATGGTTGGAACTTCCATTTTGTGTTCTACCACGCTTAACAGAAAACCGTTCACCTGGGACGAGTCGAACAATCCGGTCAGGTAGATTAACAGGGCAAACACAGCTGCGCCCATCAGGTTACCGCTATAACTCGCAATCCACAGCTTGATCACTTCGAACCAGCGCAGTTTCTTGCGCAGCGCCGCATACGTGTAATAAAACGTATTGCCCGTGAACAGGTCACCCCCGCCATAGGCGATCAGAATGATGGCCGCGCCAAACGTAATTGCCGCCATCGGATAGGTAAACGGGGACTGCTCCATATAAAAGAAGTTACCTGTCTTAAACGCCACGATGACGCCGAATCCGATAAACATACTGGCCAGCATGGAGCGTGCGAGGTACCTGATTAAACTTTGTTTGTAAATCTTGTGTTTCTTCAGAGCTAGTTGTTCCACGTTGCGTAAAGCTTCCGTTTCCATAATTCTCCTCCAATAACATGGTGTCTTGCTTACCATTATAACGAAATTATGGAAATTGGGGAGGGTAAACTTGGTTTATTGATTATTACTTCCTTGTTTCGAATGAAGCTCGCCATGCTTCGATACGGATGAGATCCTCTTCATGTGTATCCATGCCAATAGCGAGAACTTGCTGAGTAAGGTGATTATCGGTTAGTTCGATCAGATCACGAAGTGCCTGTAGTTTTTCTCCTCCGCTGATTCCGTTAAAATCAGGGTGTTCATTGTTGTTATTATGATTTAAATCAGACATGTCAGACATATCCTATCGTTCATCTCCTGAAGAATATTATGATTGGGGTGGAAGAATGATTGGACGGGCAGTCAAGGCTTCTTCCACAATCTGTTCAGGCGTCAGGTCTCGATCATCCCAGAAAATCAGATTACTGATCTCCGCATGTGGAACCTGCTGCTGTAGCTCCGTTAACATGTCATCCAACTCGGCTTCCGTCCCTTTAGATTCCATCAGTTTTCGAACCAATTCTACCAAATGTAATCGATTGTCCATATCGATACCTCCTGAATGATTCATAGCGTGAATTAACTAGTCTTTCATGGGCTGATTCAAAGGATCATACGTAATGAGCACCGGAAACAATTTGGGCTCAAGCATCAGACTAATGCGTTGTTCGTCTTGATCAGTATATGAAATGATATAGTTCCCGAAATGAGACTCGTAGTTGAAGTCTTGGAATTGAAAGGAATGTTCGGGATACTTTATCTCCACATATAACGTAGTAACTCCTCGGGCTAAGGTTTCTTTTATCATAGGAATTTGGGCCACAATGATAATAGCAACAAGAACAATTAGTATACGTTTAGCGAGACGGGTCAGATGAATTCACCCCATTATCGTAAATCAATTTTCAACAATTCATGAAGGCCCATCTCAAAATAGATGTCACTCCATAAGGATAGCCAGATTACCAAACTGCTCGCCGTTTTCCATGCGTTCGAATGCTTTTGCTACGTCTTGCAGTGGATATACGCCATCAATTACAGGATGTATATCATGTTGCTCCACCCATTGCAGCATCTGGATAAACTCCTCACGGCTGCCCATAGAGGTGCCGATCAGACTGATCTGCGGGAAGAAGATAGAGCGAATTGGTACGGTCAGATCATCCCCCGAACTTGCACCATACATCACGATACGTCCACCTGGTCTGATTATATCAAAATATTTTGGGAACATGGCTTGTCCGATGCTATCCAAGATGATGTCCACAGGTTCCATATCGTTCTGCATACACCAATCGGCATGACTATCCAGTGCATGGGTAGCACCCAAGCGCAGTGCCTCATTTCTTTTGGTTTCACTTCTGGAGGTGACGGTCACCTTTGCACCAGCCGCAACCGCCATGAGCAGAGCATAGGTCGCTACACCACCGCCAATGCCGGGAATAAGGACATGTTCACCTTGCTTCAATACGCCGCGAGTGAATAAGGCGCGATAGGCCGTCAGCGCTGAAAGGGGCAGCACTCCTGCTTCCTCCCAGGATAGGTGAGCTGGCTTAGGCAGGGCATTTGCAGCAGGCAACGTTATATATTGCGCGAGCGTTCCATCCGTAGGGCCACCAACAATATCGGGTACGGTCGGCACTTCAGATGCATGTTCCCAACCGAGCGTAGGATGGACAATGACTTCATCTCCTATCGCGAACCCTCTTACGCTTTCGCCAATCGCTACGATAATACCTGCTCCATCGGAAGCGGGAATGAGCGGGGTATCCTGGGTTCCGCGTCCTGCCATGATGAATAGATCCCGATGGTTGATTCCAGCGGATTTTAATTGAATCTGCACTTCCCCGGCTTCTGGTGCCCGAGAGATTGACTCTGTATATTGAAGACCTGCAAGGCCGCTCTGGGCCGAATGGACAATAGCTTTCATGTTCAATATTCCTCCTGTCTGTGTAGCCAGAATTCACTACTGAGCCTCATTGTACAGACGGAGCAGATTCACGTAAAATGAACAAAAATGATTGTCAGTATCAATGAAAATAATAGATAAGCACTTTGCATGAATCGGATGATGCAGAATGCCGATATAACGACGAGCAGGTGATCAGGGTATGGATGCAGGTGATTTGAAAATATTTCAGGCGGTTGCCCGCGAAGGTAGTATCAGTAAAGCTGCGCTCTCACTTAATTATGTGCAGTCCAATGTAACAACACGGATTAAACAGTTGGAGACTCAACTGCAAGTACCGCTATTTCATCGTTCCAATCGAGGGATGTCGCTTACACCAGCAGGAGAGAACCTGCTTGGGTATGCGGATAGAATATTGGAATTATTATATGAAGCAGAGCAGGCCACACAAGTGGGTAACCCACCAGCGGGCATGCTTCGTCTAGGTGCCATAGAGACAGCAGCTTCTACTTTTCTGACGCCGCTCTTGGCTGAATATACTTCATGCTACCCGGAGGTACAGCATTCGCTTGTCACGGGTGGGACCCATGAACTGAACCAGAAGGTCATTCAACATGAATTGCATGGAGCCTTAATATATGGCCCGATTGATCATCCTGAGCTGAACTATATGAAGATGTATGACGAAGAATTGGTGCTGATCGCTGAACCTGGAGTACATGAGATGTACACGTTATTGTCCAGGCCGATGTTGTTTTTTGAGATCGGATGCACTCATCGCGATCAGGCGGAATCCTTTTTGAAAGATCAGGGTATCCACACGCTTAACATCATGGAATATGGAACACTGGACACGATTCTGAATGGGGTATCTGCCGGGCTCGGTGTATCATTGCTGCCACGTTCTTCGGTTACCAAAGCAGAATTAAGAGGCGAGATCGCGGTGATGTCTTTGCCTGATCCCTATTGCCGGTTGGAAGTAGGATTTGTGTATTCCCGTGGTGAACATATATCTAGTGCGCTCAGCGCTTTGGTTGAGATTATTACAGAACCAGAACTGTAAGAGCTTGTTCAAAAGTCCGTTTATGAACATGCACTATAAAGGAGTGAGTGATCTTGAAAGAAACTGCATTAACGTTGGCTGATGCCTTTAATCAGGCAGACTTTATTGTAGGCGGTCATGGCAGTCGCCAAGTGAAGGTACTTCAGAACGTACTGGACCAGATCGATGGGGAGTTGTTCAGTGACCACTACGGGAACGGCCCACTCATTGAAGAATTTCAGGATCAGATGGCTGACGTTCTTGGCAAGGAATCGGCGGTGTTTTTCCCAAGTGGAACGATGGCGCAGCAGATTGCATTACGGATCTGGTGTGACCGCAAAGGTGTAAAACGAGTAGCTTACCACCCTCTGTGTCATCTTGAAATCCATGAGGAAGACGGATTGAAAGAGTTGCATCAGATTGAATCAATTTTACTTGCGGACAAGGATCGCTTGATTCGTTTGGAAGATGTACAAGCGCTTGATCAGGACATTGCCTGTCTGCTGTTGGAACTGCCGCAACGTGAGATTGGTGGGCAATTGCCGGCGTATGAAGAACTGGAAGCGATCTCGGCCTATTGCCGTGAACGCGGGATTAAGCTGCATCTGGACGGGGCACGCCTGTTTGAGATTACTCCCTATTATCAGAAAACACCTGCGGAGATTTGCAGTCTGTTTGATACGGTGTATGTTTCCTTTTACAAAGGGATTGGAGGTATTGCGGGGGCTATATTGGCGGGAGATCCCGATGTGATGCAGGAATCGAAAGTATGGAAACGTCGGCACGGGGGCGATCTGATCGGCCTGTATCCGTATATTCTGAGTTCTCAGTATTATTTCAATGAACGGATTGGGAAAATGGAGCTGTATTACGAGCAGGCTCAAGAACTCGCCTTCCTACTGAATGTGTGTCACGGGATACAAACGTTGCCCGAGGTACCTGTATCCAATATGTTCCATGTACACTTTGCGCTCGCTGCCGCCGAAGTTGAACCAATTCTTGTGCAAATGGCTCAGCAGTATGGCATAGGAATGACTTCATATCTGAACAAAACAAGTGGGAACAGCTGTGCCTTTGAATTGTCTACGGGTGATCGTTATGAGAAAGTTCCTCAGGACAAGCTGCGTGCAGCACTGGAATGGCTGGATCAAGAGTTGCGTAAATAGGTGAGATAAGAAGTTGATTTTAATGCTTGACTCTTGTTTGGGTAAGGTGTTGCGCTTCAAGGAGAACTATTGAATTCACAACGGCTGATCAGTGGAGAAAGGTACCTAAAAGGGGGAGTTCAAGTGACGTCAATAGAATTGGAACCGATTCGTGATCTTTTGGTGAAGGCCTACGATACAACAATGGGAGATGGATGTACTCCTGAGAAACAACAGAGCATTGAGGATTTTGAGCAAAAGCACAACGTGAGACTGCCCGCAGCGTATCGCGCACTTTTACTTGAGTTCGGTGCATGTAACTTCGGCGACCCTGCCTTGTATTCCGTGAAAGAACTGAGCTGGGCTTATCCCGATTTTTTGGAAGTATACCGTGAATATGAGAAAGAATACGAGCTGCCAGCTGACCTCCAGCCTTTCCCGATTGGTGGATTTGGTGAAGGAAGTACGGCTATACTGGATCAAAGTTCAGGCAAGGTGCTGATGTTGATCCACGATGCAGGGGAAACTCCTCTGCGGGAAATTGCTGTGGACTTTAATGAATTGATGACGATGCTGGCTGAGTCCGCAATCTGGGTTCAGGAACAGATGAATTAACAGGGTAGACGGAAGGAAGCGCAACAGACTTATGGATATTCGAAAGTTAAGATACTTTATCATCGTGGCAGAAGAACTTCATTTTCACCGTGCAGCGGAAAAATTAAATATGACGCAACCACCGCTGAGCCAGCAGATTCAGAATTTAGAGGAAGAGCTTGGCGTGAAGCTGTTGGAACGCACCAGAAAAATGGTTCGTCTCACCCCGGCAGGTGCGGTATTTCTGGAACAGGCAAGACTGATCATGGCCCAGCTCGAACGATCCATTCAGCTTACGCAAAAGGCAGATCAGGGCATCATCGGGCATATCACCATAGCCTTTGTGGATTCGGCTTCGGGGAGCATTATGGTGGATGTCCTTAGGAAATTTCGCGCTGCATATCCGCAAATTGAATTGACGTTGCGTGAGATGACTTCGTCGCAACAATTGCAGGCACTGGAAGACGGACAGATCCATATTGGATTTTTGAGATATCAGGAAGATACTCGTCATGTCTCGTTCCGCCCCTGCCAGATGGAAACGTTGATTGCCGTGTTGCCAGATCATCACCCGATGGCTTCTCAGACTCAAGTTTCAATTCGAGAACTGGCGGATGAAGATTTTATTTTATTCCCAAGGCATCTGGGTTCTCCGTTCCATCGTCTCGTTCTGGATTATTGCGGGGAGCATGGCGTAGACCCTCGAATTACACAGGAAGCGATCCAAATGTATACAATTGTGAATCTCGTTGCGGCGGGCATGGGCATTTCCATTGTTCCGTCATCGGTGGATGTGTTCCAGCGTAAGGGTGTAGTCTTTCTTCCATTAGAAGAAAATCCGCCCTCCGTACCGTTGTACACGGCATGGCGGACGGATATGAATCAGGAAGTGGTATCCCGTTTTATGAACTTTGTTGATAGGGAATATGAGTTGCGCTAAAGGTTATTTACACTTACACTGCGATGACAGAACAACCTTCCAATCGCTGTTATCCCCAGATTTCTTTCGATCCCTTTTCTCAAGGGGAAAATCTGGTGATAAAGGCGAACGCTCCGCTTTTTCAGGTTTTTTCTGTCCTCTCCGTTATCGTGTAAATGATTAGTACAACTTAGTATGTTGTGAGTAGTAAAAAAAGAAACTATCCCGTCTTGGCTGGATCACGCTCAATCCATGGATTCAATATTTCATCAATACGAGTCATGATCGCAGGGTCCAGTTTCACACCGGAGGCTTTTACATTTTCCAATACCTGCTCCGGCCGGGATGCACCGATAATCACGGAACTAACATACGAATGTTGTAGAACCCACGCAACAGCGAGTTGAGGAAGAGTTAGACCAATCTCTTTAGCGAGTGGAACAAGCTGTTGCACAGCGGTAAGAACATCTTCACGTAACCACTGTCCAGCCAGTTTATTGAAAAAGGGTGCTCCTGCCTCAGCAGCTGCGCGTGATCCGGTGGGCAATGCTGCGTTAGGCGCATATTTGCCCGATAGTATACCCTGAGCAAGAGGAGACCATGTGATCTGTCCAAGTCCTGCTTGGTCGCTTGCAGGTACGACTTCTTGCTCAATCACACGCCATAACATTGAATATTGGGGCTGACTTGCAATAAAGGGTACATGAAGTTCCCTCGCCAAAGCGGCTGCTCGTGCAATCTGATCCGCGTTCCATTCACTTACGCCAATGTAATGAACTTTGCCCTGACGCACCAGATCGGAGAATGCCAGAAACGTCTCTTCCAGCGGAGTATTATAGTCATAACGGTGAGCGTAATAGACATCAATATAATCCGTCTGTAACCGCCGTAATGAACCATTGCAGGCTTCCATGATGTGTTTACGTGAAAGTCCACGGTCATTATGACCTGTGCCGGTTGGGTGACAGACTTTGGTGCATAGCTCAATACTTTCTCTTCGTATATCCTTAAGAGCCTGTCCTAACACGGATTCTGCCTTGGTATTGGAGTACACGTCTGCGGTATCAAATGTGGTAATACCTGCATCCAATGCGGTTCGCACACAAGCTTCTGCTATTCCATCCTCGACTTGCGCTCCATGCGTAATCCAGTTGCCGAGTGAAATCTCACTGACGGTTAATCCACTGTTTCCTAATTTGCGATATTCCATTCATGTCGCCCCCCTAAGTCATCTGGACTCCATTGTAACAATGGCAGATTAATAGGTGAAATATCTTTTAACCTCATCTTTGATACGAAAAAAGTATCAGTGAATCTACATTTTCTCCTGGAGGTATTTGCGATAGAGAGCAGGCGTAATTTCCTCGAACTTTTTGAATATTTTGATAAAATATCCCGATTCATTAAACCCCAGCTCATCACTGATCTGTGAGACAGGCATGTCGGTGACCTCAAGCAATTGCTTGGCCCACTTAATCTTGAGTTTTGCCAGGTAGGTTGTGAAGTTCTCACCGGTTTCCTTGGCAAAAAGCCTGCTGAAATAACTCGGACTTAGGTGGCATAGATCGGCCATTTGTTTGAGCGAAACCTGCTCACTCTTGTGACTGTGAATGTATTCAAAAGCAGGCTGAAGTACCGGACTGGAGCTTTCCGTGTCACTTGGGCTGTTCTTCAGATAAGCATCCGCTATCGCATTGGTCATCTCTTTTTTGATCGACTCGATATTACGAATGGAGTAACCCGGCAGAATGGTGGAGAGGTTTAGAGTCTCCTGATTGCCTGAAGCTTTCTCGAACATTTCAACTAACAGATTTTTGTTGAGTGCTTCTTCCACAATGTAGTTGCAGAGCAGGGATAACATGTTGGAGATTTTCACAATCTCTTCATAGGTCATCACAGGTAGCTGGGCGTAATCATCCTTTAATTCCTCCAGCTTGGCTGCATGCATGGGTACGTTTTTGGACGTGACAATTTGCTCCAAGTCGCTACCCTTTTCCGGATCGGCGAGTTTCACTTGTCCTGCCATGACGGCGCCGATATATTTGCCATCAATCGTGATTGGAATCGCGATATCAATAATATTGAAATGGCATAAATACACATAAGGTTCATTCAACCGGACCGCTTCCAGACCACCGCGTGAATCACATTTTTGGCAGTAAGGGAGCAGCTCGGGGTCTTTACGGACATTCTGGCAGAAAGCCTGACAGCTGCTGTGACTGGTTACGGGAATGCCTTTATAATCAACGGTGAGGATCGCCAGTTTGGTTACTGTTGCGAGAGAATCTTGTAGACGCTTCCATTTATTAAGGTCGAGAATTTTATTGATATGCAGATATTCTTTGATCATTGGGGCAACCTCCATAGGCTAACCTGATTCATAATTTAGGCCGTTAAAAGTTAGCAAGTTGTACATATTAAGATGTATTGATGACGGGTAATGTTTAATGGGAGGTCAAAATTCAACCATCTCATGACAATAAGATACCATGATTGTGCCAAAAAGCAAAAAATTACGATTGTAAATTATAATAATTTGTTATCAAAGTCCACTGTAAACCTGCTGCTCATGCGTTATATTAAGGTCAATTGTAAGAAATTAAAATTTGATGTAATCACTACACTATTTCATATCCTTAGGAGGCATATAATATTATGAGAAAAGCATTTATCAGCCCAACCAAATATGTACAAGGCGAAGACGAGTTGTTGAACCTGGGGTACTTTGTTAAATCTTTTGGAGAATCTGCCTTGCTGATTGCACATCCGGATGATGTACAGCGTGTCAAAGCAAAGCTTGATGCAACAGCGGAGAAATTTAATATTACGTTTGTTGAAAGCGGTTTTAAAGGTGAATGTTCCCGTGAGGAAGTTGCTCGTCTGCAAGCGATCGCAAAGGAAAAAGGATGTGACTCTACCATCGGTCTTGGTGGCGGTAAAGCGATCGATGCTGCGAAATGTGTAGCTGAAGGCGAAGCACTGATTATCTGCCCTACGATTGCGGCAACAGACGCACCGACAAGTCACTCCGCTGTATTGTACACACCGGATGGTTCTTTTGATGACTATGCTTACTTCAAACAAAGCCCAAGTGTGGTTCTCGTTGATACAACAGTCATTGCCAATGCACCAACCCGTTTCCTCGTATCCGGTATGGGAGATGCGCTCTCTACATACTTCGAAGCAAGAGCAACAGCGAAATCCTATTCCCGTGTAAACGCAAGTCTGCCAATGGGTTCCCGCGAAGGATACACACCATCTGCAGTAGGTACCAATGCGGCACTTGCACTGGCAAAACTGTGTTATGAAATGCTGCTGACTGATGGTGCAAAAGCAAAAGTAGCAAGTGACAGTAACGTCGTGACACAAGCCCTGGAAAACATCGTTGAGACCAACATTCTGTTGTCAGGTCTTGGATTCGAAAGTGGCGGTCTGGCCGCAGCACATGCGATTCACAACGGTTTGACTGTTCTGGAAGGCACACATCATTTCTTCCACGGTGAAAAAGTATCATTCGGTACGATTGCACAACTTGTACTCGAAAATGCACCAACCGAAGAGCTGCATGAAGTCATGGACTTCTGTCTTGAAGTGGGACTGCCGATCAGCTTGGCGGATATCGGTGTAGACACGATTAGTCAGGAAGAGTTGTTGAAAGTGGCAGAGATCGCTTGTATTCCGGAAGAATCCATTCACGCTATGCCGTTCCCAATCACTGTTCCTGAAGTGGCTGCTGCCATTGCAGCGGCTGACCGTATGGGTCGTGAGTACAAAGCAGCTCGCCGGGAGGTAAAATAATGAAGAAAATTATTAACCAGGCCGAACATGTTGTTATGGAAATGTGCAACGGGATTGCGCTTGCACACCCGGAGCTTGAATTTCTGAAAAAATATAAAGTCATCAAACGCAGAGAGATTCAGGCCGATAAAGTCAGCCTAATCAGTGGTGGCGGCAGCGGACATGAACCGGCTCACGCTGGTTATGTGGGTAAAGGCATGCTGGATGCAGCGGTGTGTGGAGATGTATTCGCATCTCCTTCCCAAATCCAGGTGTATCAAGCGATCAAGGCAACAGCCAGCAACAAGGGTACACTCTTGATCATCAAGAACTACAGCGGCGACATGATGAATTTCAAGAATGCAGCGCATCTGGCTGAAGAAGATGGCATCGACGTACAGTATGTACGTGTTGAGGATGACATCGCTGTACAAGACAGCTTGTATACCGTTGGACGTCGCGGCGTTGCCGGAACTGTACTGGTTCACAAGATTGCCGGAGCAGCAGCAGAAGAAGGCCGCAGTCTGGCAGATGTGAAATCCGTTGCCGAGAAAGCAGCTCAGAACGTGCGCAGTATTGGTTTTGGATTCACATCCTGTACCGTACCCGCCAAAGGCACGCCTACATTCGAAATTGCTGAAGATGAGATGGAATTCGGTGTAGGGATTCATGGTGAGCCAGGGATTCGCCGGGAGAAAATCGTATCGGCTGATGAATTGGCAGGACGTATGGTCGAAGCATTGCTCGCAGACATGAAGTTGGATAAGGATACATCCGCTGAGATTGCGGTGCTCGTGAATGGTTTTGGTGCAACGCCACTGCAAGAACTGTACCTGCTCAACAATTCGGTTCAGCGTGAGCTGTCACAGCGTTCAGGCCTCAATGTAGCTACTACGTTTGTAGGCAACTACATGACAAGTATCGATATGGCGGGTGCATCGGTTACGATCCTGAGACTGGATGAGGAACTAAAAACGCTGTTGTTCAAGGAAAGTGATACACCTGCATTTAAAGTATCCGGCCCTCCAGCAGCACAAGTGGCGTATTCCGAAGCGCTGGAAGCTGTTGTGGGTGAAGATGCTCCCGTATCTTACGAAGTGGAGACGGATGCATCAGCTGCGGTCATCGAAGGCAATCAATTTTCACTGGACAATGTCGTCTATCTGATCGATAAAATGGGTGAGATCATCATCAAAAATGAAGTACCGTTCTGTGAACTGGATTCCCATGCCGGTGATGGCGATTTCGGTATGAGTGTGGCAAAAGGCTTCCGCCAGTTGAAACGCGAATGGAATCACATCATTAACGAAGATAAAAAAGACATCGGATCATTCCTTGATGCATGTTCCTTAGTCATCATGGAATATTGTGGCGGCGCATCCGGCCCGATCTGGGGTTCGGCATTCCGTGCGGCTGGCAAAGCAGTAGGGGATAAACAGCAATTAAACGTTGCTGAATTTGCTGAGATGATCCATGCAGCCGTGCAAGGGATTCAGTCCACAGGAGAACGTTCCTTCGGACGTGGCGCCGTGGTAGGCGACAAGACCTTGATTGATGCACTCGTGCCGTGTGCCGATTCCTGGACACAAAGCGCGAAGTCTGGCGATGACTTCAAAACAGCATTTGCCAAAGGTGCCGCAGCAGCCGTTGAAGGTGCGAAGAAAACCGAAGACATCGTGGCACGTATGGGACGTGCAGGCGCCGTCGGCGATCGTAGTCTGGGCTACCCGGATGCTGGCGCGTATGCGCTGGGTGTTATTTTCACAGAATTATCTGAGTCTATGAAATAAGAATGTTAGTGAAAAATTAGATCATTTCGATGAGAAATATAAATGTATAAAGTGTTCTTACCGCAAAAGAAGTATCACACAGTGATGCTTCTTTCTTGTATTGAAATGTCGATTTTTATGCATATAAATACATACAATGGAATATTTGTTTCATAATTTCGCTGAATTAAAACAACTAGGTTGTTGAAAATGCCTTCTAACTTGTTATAATATAATCTATTGATATTGATAATCACTATCATTTGTTATTTTGTTACTCAGCACTACAGTGAAAAGGGGTTAAGATTATTCTCTAAAATTTACGTCGGAGGAGGTATATGATACTGAGTTTATCCAACACAGTACGCTGCGTTGGAATCCAAATTTTCTAAATCTAGGGGGATATAAATTAAATGAGAAAGTCTATTTCTTCAAAATTAATGTTTATCATGGTTGCAGCTTTAACTTTAGTATTGGCAGCTTGTTCAAGTAATGAACCTGCTACGACGGATACTGCTAATACAGAGGCTAAAACTTCCGATGCTGCTACTACAGCTACAGCCACAACTGTTGAAATTACGGATGCTCATGGAACGGTAACTGTGCCTATAAATCCAACGAAGGTCGTTGCTCTGGATAACAGAACATTTGAGACTCTGTCCACTTGGGGCGTCAAATTAGCAGCAGCGCCGAAGGATGTAATGCCTGCGGATTCACCATATGTGGCGGATGAATCGGTACAAAATATTGGGAATCACCGCGAACCAAATCTTGAACTTTTGGCATCAATACAGCCTGACCTTGTCATTGTTGGTCAACGATTTGCTGGCTACTATGAAGACATCAAAAAATTAGTACCTAATGCAGCAGTGATCGACCTTAATATTGAGCTTGAAGAAACAGCATCACCTGGAGAAAACTTTGTTAATGGACTTAAAGATGCAACAACCAATTTGGGAAAAGTTTTCGAGAAGCAAGAAGAAGCTGCCCAACTGATTGCTGATTTTGATAAAGCTATTGAAGAAGCTAAGGCTGCTTATAATGGTGAAGATAAAATTATGAGTGTTGTCGTTTCTGGTGGAAACATCGGTTTCTCGGCTCCTCTTACTGGACGTGTGTGGGGACCGTTGTATGATATTTTCGGCTGGGTTCCGGCACTAGAAGTGGACAAATCTTCTTCTGATCATCAAGGGGATGATATTTCTGTTGAAGCGATCGCGCAAAGCAATCCTGATTGGATTTTCGTACTGGATCGGGATGCAGCTGTATCTGCTGAAGAAGGTGCCGTTCCGGCTCAGGACGTTATTGATAACTCACCTGCTCTGCAAAACACCACTGCTATTACTCAAAAACAAATCGTTTATGCTCCAAACGACACGTACACCAATGAATCTATCGAAACTTTCTTGGAGTTGATTAACAACCTTACGAAAGCATTAGCTAAACAGTAAAAAGGAGTATGCTGCAGTGCAGAAAAATTTAATACCAAAATTAGCTGGGGTTGAGAATTCTCAACCCCAGCGTCATAATCCCAAAAAGCTATGGACCATACCTTTTATCATTGCGATTATAGCCACTATTATTTTAGGCATTACATCACTGCTTATTGGAGTCTATGACATACGAGGACAAGCGGATGGAATGGAGATGTTCTTCATTACTCGTGTCCCAAGAACTGTTGCATTAATGCTTACCGGTGCCGCCATGGCAATGGCAGGACTGGTTATGCAGCTTATTACACAGAATCGCTTGGTGGAACCTACCACAACCGGAACAATGGAATGGTCAGGACTGGGGATCATGTTTATTTATCTGGTCTTTCCTGCCCCGAGTTTAACACTAAGAATGACCGGCGCAATCATTTTTTCTTTTATAGGAACGATGATTTTTTTTATGTTTCTAAAGAAAGTTAAACTCCGCTCGTCTTTAGTTGTCCCCATTATTGGGATGATGCTTGGAGCAGTCATTTCTGCATTTTCAACTTTCGTTGGGCTTGTATTCCAAATGACTCAAAATATCGAAAGCTGGTTTGCAGGCTCCTTTTCATCTGTGCAAATTGGCAGGTATGAATATCTATGGCTCATTGTATTGGTGACTATTCTTATATTTATTTTTGCTGATCGGTTGACTTTAGCCGGACTAGGGGAAGATGTGGCTACCAGTCTTGGCGTAAATTATGACAGGATCATTCTTTTGGGGACTGCGCTTATTTCACTAGCCGTTGGAATTGTTGCAGCTGTCATTGGGAACCTGCCTTTTCTTGGGTTAATTGTCCCCAATATCGTTTCCATGTTCAGAGGTGACGATCTCAGGAGCAATCTGCCATGGGTGTGCTTATTAGGGATGGGCAGCATCATTGTGTGTGATATCCTGTCTCGAGTCATTATCATGCCTTTTGAAATACCTGTCTCGATGATCCTTGGAACAGTGGGAGCCGTCGTATTCATTGTCATTTTGTTAAGACAAAGGCGGTCAACAAGGAGGGTAAGATGAGCGACTTAGCAAGTAGAAATCCACTGAATATCGAAATCGATTCTAGCCGTCGTCCTAAAAAAAGATCAGCTAGAGCCTTCCGTACCAAGAAAGAAGAAAAGCGTTATTGGATTTTGCTTATAACATTAATTGTTCTGGGCGTTTTTGCATCAGTTGGGCTACTGATTTATAACAATCCGGTTCCTGTGTCTTCGCCTTCTTTCATACCTGTTGTTACAAGAAGGGTAGTTGCTCTGGTTTCAATGCTGATCGCTGCAATTTGCCAAAGTTTATCCACGGTTGCTTTTCAATCGATTACGAATAACAGAATTATAACTCCGTCTCTTTTAGGTTTTGATGCTATTTATTCAACCATTCATACGAGTACTATATTTTTCCTTGGTGCTACGGTATTTGTGAATTTTAGCGGTGTTGATTCCTTCTTATATCAAGTTGCTGCAATGGTCATCATGTGTTTAATCCTTTATGGATGGCTGCTTTCCGGAAAATACGGTAATTTACAACTTCTGCTTCTGGTCGGTATTATCATTGGGACCGGGCTGAGGTCTGTATCCTCGTTTATGAGAAGACTTCTTGCACCGTCCGAGTTTGATATTTTGCAGGCAAGAATGTTTGCTTCCGTGAATAATGCGGATTCTGCCTATTTCCCGATTGCGATTCCTATCGTCATCATTGCAGCAATCCTGCTACTTGCTAATGCCAAGAGGTTAAATGTACTGTCGCTTGGTAAGGATGTCTCAACTTCCTTGGGAACTAAACATCAAAGTAGTGTGATTTATACGCTGGTCCTGGTTTCCATTTTGATGGCCATTTCGACGGCTTTGGTTGGACCCCTTACATTCTATGGATTTTTAGTTGCGATTTTGAGTTATCAGGCCGCGCAAACCTATGATCACAGATATGTTTTCCCAATGGCTCTTGCGATAGGGTTTGTGATCTTAACCGGTGCATACTTTGTTATGAATCATGTTTTCAATGCCCAAGGTGTTGTTTCCATCATTATAGAATTGGTTGGCGGACTAACATTTTTAATTGTGATTTTAAGGAAGGGTTCTTTATGATACAGATCAATAATGTCAAAAAAACCTATGCAGCCGAGGTAGAGATAGGCCCTTTGAATATTCATATACCCAAAGCCGGTCTTACTTCTTTAATTGGGCCCAATGGTGCGGGGAAGTCGACGACACTTCTGATGATCGGAAGACTTTTGGATTTGGACGAAGGTCAGATCAAGGTTGCCAATATGGATGTTTCTACAACCAAGTCAAAAGACTTGGCTAAAATTGTAACGGTTTTACGACAAGAAAATCATTTTGTCACAAGGCTTACCGTTAGGCAACTTGCTGGATTCGGACGGTTTCCTTATTCTAAGGGAAGATTAACGGATGAGGATGAAGCTATAATCTCTAAATATATTGATTTTCTAGACTTAACTGATCTGGAAAATAGATATCTAGATGAGCTTTCTGGTGGTCAGAGGCAAAGAGCTTATGTCGCCATGGTTTTGTGTCAGGAGACGGAATATGTACTTTTGGACGAGCCTCTGAACAATCTGGATGTTGCGCGTTCTGTTCGGATGATGGAGCATTTGAGATATGCTGCTAATGAATTCGGGAGAACCATTCTGACGGTTATGCATGATATCAATTTTGCTGCCAAATATTCGGATCGAATATGTGCGATGAAAGATGGACAAATTGCCGCTTTTGGAACCGTAGATGAAGTGATGGACCCCGAAATTCTAACAGATATTTTTGAAACGAAAATTGAAATTATCGATGGTCCGTATGGACCGATAGCGATCTATTAGCTATAAGGTTTAATGAAAAGTTGTTTGTTAAAATGGTTTTCAGAAAGTAGAGTGATTATTCACTCTGCTTTTTTTTATTCAATGCCGAGCATCCACCTGCAAAATTTTCTTTCTTGTTCAAAAGGTATTTTCGCTCACAGAGCGTTATTTTGGATATGGAAAGCGATTTTGTATGCCATAAATTGGCTTGAAGGTTCCAGATAGTGTAATCTGGAGATTATGAAAACCCATTTGAACGAGAAGGGATCGGGATGATTCAATGACGCAAAAAATCTATTATGACTCAGCTTATACAAGAGAGTGGCATACAACAATTACAGGCAAAGTGGATAAGGAAGATGGTGTATATGTCACGCTGGCGGAGACTGCTTTTTACCCGCATGGGGGTGGACAACCTTGTGATCTGGGACAAATTGGCGGCATCGCTGTTCTGGATGTGAACATCGAAGATGGCGAGGTGTGGCATAAGCTGGAACGCGCCCCTGAGCAGAACGAAGTACATTGTGAGCTGGATTGGGATCGAAGATTCGATCATATGCAGCAGCATACGGGACAGCATCTGTTATCGGCAATCACGCTGAAGATGACTGAAGCGATGACGCTCAGTTTCCATCTCGGTACGGAGTATGACACGATTGATGTGGCTGCGGCTGAACTGGGAGCGAGTCAATTGACCGCCATTGAACAAGAAGTGAATCGGCAGATCTATCGTAACGCTCGTATCAACACGTCCTGGGTTACAGCTGAAGAGGCTGCACAGTTACCACTGGTGAAGCAACCTACGGTAACGGAAGACATTCGCATCGTTGAGATCGAGGGTGTGGAGTATAACGCCTGCGGTGGAACTCATGTGTCCGCGACAGGTGAGATTGGGATCATCAAACTGTTGAAAACCGAAAAAGTGAAGGGCGGCACCCGCATTTATTTCAAATGTGGAACAAGAGCCCTGAATGAATTCACAGCTACACAAAACGTGCTCAACAGCATCATGGTTAAATTAAAGACCAGCAAGGACGAATTATTGGAGCGTATTGAGAAAATGGAACTGGAGCAAAAACAGCTGCAAACCGAGCTGAATGCAGTGAAAACAACCAATGATGCCTATTATGCGGAGGAACTTCTGGCCGCTCGGCAAGGGCTGGTGATTGCTCAGGTCTTTGAAGACAAATCGCTCAAGGATATGCAGAGCCTGGCTACCAAGCTGACGGCAGACCATGAGGGGCTTGTACTGTTCGCCAGTATCTCAGAGGCCAAAGTAGTTCTGGCACAGAACGGACAGCCGCCTGAATGGGCTTGTGGACCTTTCTTCAAAGGCAATCTTGGAGCCTACCAAGGCAAAGGTGGCGGCAGTGAAAAGATGGCTCAGGCAGGCTTTGCCAGCAGTGAAGATGCGCTTGCCTTTTATGAATTCACCAAGGAGCAGTTGGGACATCACTGATTCGCATTTTCCTTTATGAGACACGCAGGTATTGAAATATGAGTAAGGGACAAGCACGTCACATTGTGGCGTGTTTTCCATTGCCAATAGTTGAAGGAGGTTGAAATATGACAGAACGAATTCCGTGTATACGGGAGGGGTGTGCAAATACCATTTTGCCAGCAACGGCTGCGAAAACGGGTGGTTATTGCATGCCTTGCAAGCAGGAGATGGAACGCGAGGAGCGTCAGAGATACATTGAAGCGAATCGACGTGACGTGAACTTGTATGCAGGTATCACAGAGCCGGTCGAAATTTTGAAAATTATGCACAAACCTCAGGTTCGCGATCCACTAATTCGTTATACACCCTATGAACAATCCGAGGAACAGGTATATCTATCTTTGTCTGTAGAGCAACAAGATCAGATGAAGGATTACGCGATGCAACGGATTCGTACAGGTGATGAAGATACGGGTAAAGACATTCTGGTATATCTGGTCTGCTACCATGATATATCGTTGACTGCCGAAATTCCTGAGCTGCTGGAACAGGAGATCTATTATCCTGCCATTTTGTATAAAAGTGCCTCGGGTGAGGCGCGTGATCGGCTCTTGCAGCAGGTGAACACCGATGATGAGAAGCGGAACCATATTTTGCTCATGCTGGCCCATATCGGGGATGATGTTGTTGTGCAGCAGTTCCGGCAGTGGAGACAATCTCCGCCATCTTGGGCGAGCGAATTGTACGTGGCACCTGAGCATTACACCACTGAAGCTGGTTGGGAGCTTACAAAAGACGGGCAGCGCAGGGAATTATTCATCACCCCAAGTTATTCACTCTATAAAGTAAAAGAGAATGAAGGAGCTAACGTGGAGTTAACCGGAAATTCACTCTCGATGCTGAACCCTAGTAACAATTGCTGTCCATGGTGTGGCAATGCTTTAACCACCTTAATTAGTCTGGATGTTAAGCATCCAGCATTGAAGGACGTGTCTTGGTATGCCCAGCGACTTCAGATACAGACTTGCGCGATATGCAGCAGTTACGGTGTGGTTTACATGGAGATGGACGCGGCAGGGGAACCGTTATGGAGTTCACATAATGTCATGCCTGCGGGAATGGACGAGATTGACCCGGACGAATATGGTAAACTTGCACCGGATGTTGGCCAGCAGTTTCGGATTGCGAATGCATCGCGTCATGCATTCCATGCCAGTGAGTGGGCGATGGAGCCATCGCTATCTCAGGTCGGCGGCCATCCAGGATGGGTTCAGGATGCGGAGTACCCAACATGTCCACGCTGTTCCACGAGAATGAAGGCTGTCGCACAACTGGATTGGGGCGAGGTTCAGGAATATGGTGAGGGTATGTATTACATGTTCATATGTGAGCCGTGCCAGATGACTGCCGTATCGTACCAGCAATCTTGATGGTGGAAGTTAGTATAAGATATTATAAGCAAGTATAAGCAGTCATCTTATTATAAGATTACACCGCTGTTAAGGTTGGAATGACAGTAGTAGACGGACTATAACAAAGGGGCATCCCGTAAGTTCTTGAACTTACGGGACGCCCCTTTGCCCTGCGTTGGATGGATGGGGGCTTCTGTTAAAGTTAGCCGGTTATGTTATTTATTTAGCCACCAGAGTGCGAATGGGTTGTTTTTTCTACGTGCAGAGGCGGTGGCTTGTCGTACTCACACAGTCTAACGAACCTAGCGCATCTTATTGAGCGAATTTGCAGCAGTATAGAATTCTAACGAATCGTAGCCACGTTATTGCTTCTATTGGCAAGGTTTTTCGAAGAAAATCGGAGGTTAGGTCTGTAATAAGACTGCTGAAATTCGTGTTTAACTGCGACATAAGGTGTGTCCGATTCGTTAGCGCTTGGCCCACACCATACGTTCCGCACATTACCACCTAAGTTACTACTTCGGCGTATGTGCCTCTTCACTAGACCCGTCTACAATTCCGCAGATGCCTGCTTCAACAAACCAGCCAACCATTCATAGTCCGGCGTATCTTTTTCCTTGAGTTTGATCGTTTTGCGTTCTTCCGGGCCTTCAAATATCCCATCGGGGAGATCGAGTCCAGTTGCATTGAAGATGGTGAAAGACATGGCTTGTTTGGAAGGTGAAATGACCGCAGCATACTTTCCGTTTTTCAAAAAATGAGGTTTCTTGTATTGTACGCGTTCCTGCACGTCAGGGATGGTATCATGCACCAACTGGCGCAATTGTTCAGCGACTTGTACTTGCCAGGGGATCTGAATCTGTTCAATAAACTCGGTGACTTCTTCATTCTTGGTCATGCTTGTTCACCCTCCGTATGGATCTGATTGTGTGTTTCCCATTCTGGTCTTAGGATTCCCATCATCAAGCGGTCGTAACGCTTACCATCACGATATACAGCGGAGCGTGCCCGACCTTCCAACTGAAAACCAACCTTCTCATAGGAACGGATTGCTTTGGCATTGTAGGCGATGACATCGAGGCCAACCCGGTCCATATTCATCTCATGGAACGCATATCGTAAAATAAGATTCAACGCTTCCGTGCCATATCCCTTGTTGCGATGTTTGGCAAGTCCGATACCAATGGCAAGCTGTCCGCAGCGGTTATTCCATTCAATACTGTGAATGACGACAAAACCAATCAGCAGATCCTCTTCATGCGTGCGCAGTCTGAAGTACACTTCCTTGTTCTTCGTTTCGCCCTCATCTTCCAACTGTTTCTCTGAATAGGGAATGGCCAGATCAGTATCCACATTCCGAAGGTACTCCGGGTCTTCGTTCCATTGCAGCATGGTCTCCACGTCTTCAGCACGTGGGGGAGTCATTTTTAATCGTTTGCTATAAAACAGGTTGTCCGTAGTTAGTGTCATAGGGGTCTCCTTTAAAATAGGTTAAGATGGCTTCACCTTGGTTTCACATTTAACTCTATGTATATTTCGCAATAGACCTCGCCCCTTTGGATTCTGTTAGCCTCATCATACTGGAAATTACAGGTGAATCACAATAGCGTATTTCAGTGGATATAAGTAACCTCTTGTCATAAAACCTAACACGGTAGTAAGATGAAATGATTGATATACATTCAGTGATAAAACCAATAAAAATGTCGGCGGGAGTGGTACGTTATGGAGATCAAAGTGGATGATTTGAGTGGAGTCCAAGTTAAGGCTTTAATTGCGGAGCACTTGCAAGGGATGGCAGCAGATTCGCCTCCAGAAAGTATTCATGCGTTGAATCTGGACGGACTCAAGGAGCCCGAAATTACTTTCTGGTGTGCTTGGGAAGGGGACGACTTGCTCGGCTGCGGGGCTATCAAAGAACTTGATCCAGAGCATGCAGAGTTGAAGTCGATGCGTACCGCTTCGGCTCATCTGAGAAAAGGCGTAGCGAGAAAAATTTTGGCTCATATTATGGAGGTTGCCACAGACCGTGGTTATAAGCGAATCAGTCTGGAGACGGGTTCAATGGATTCATTTATCCCGGCACGGAAGTTGTATGAAGATTTCGGATTTGAATATTGCGAACCATTCGCGGATTATGTATTGGACCCGAACAGCACGTTTATGACAAAGACAATCTAAATGGATTCGCATGAGAAACCAGATTTCTGTTTTTTTACAGGATGCTGGTTTTTTTATTTTGCAACATATCTTACATTTTAAAAGTTGGAAAAAGAGTAGAATAAACTCAATAATACAGCAATAATGCAACGTGGCCTTGTGACGAAGAATGTGGAGGGAGTCGTGCATGATATATTGGTGGTTCGATCATATGAATCCGCTGTTTGCAGTCTTGGTGTTATGTCCCATCATTGCTGCGGTGCTTGGAATATGCAGTTATTTTGCCAAAGGGTTTAGACTTTGGGGAGCGCTGATTATATCTTTTATGCTGCCTTTGTTGTATATCGTGAGTGATCTTTTAACATTGGGGAGTAACATAGGCCCTTGGTTCTTCTATGGGGCTGGCTACAGTGTGCTCACCTGGATTGTGCACAGATTGCTTCGTGCCATTGTGGGGTATAAAACATAGGTTATGTCCATATATGTTTGGGATGAATTGGCCATAAGGAACTTCTGGGCTGATTGATGGACAATAGGGTATACTGGACATTATGTTTATGAGGTTGTTCAAAATTATAAAACAAGACATTACAGACGTTTTTTACATCAGGAGGACTTGAATTGGCTCAGACAGAAGGAACACTACAGAAGAAGCTTAAACCAAGACACATCAGTTTTATGGCTATGGGTGGTGTCATTGGAACAGGAATTTTCAAAGGCAGTGCAGAGACGATTGGACTCGCAGGTCCGGGCGTTATTGTCACGTACATTTTTGCCGGATTATTGCTGCTGGTTGTTATGGCCGCGATGGCGGAGATGGCTACGGTGTACAAGAACAAAAATATGAAAGACTTCGTGCAGGAGGCATTTGGTAGCCGAGTCTCCTTTGTTATGGGATGGATGTATTGCTTTCTGTGGTTATCGGTGTGTGTCATTGAGGTGATTGCCGCCGGGAGTTTTTTGCAGTATTGGTTCAGTGAAGTACCGCTGTGGATGCTGAGTCTGGCTTGTGCGGCGTTCATTATACTCGTTAATCTGTTAAGTGTAGGTGTGTTCGGGGAATTTGAGTTTTGGCTGGCCGGGATCAAAATTGCCATGATCATTATTTTTATCTTCTTGGGTGCAGGGTTGATCTTTGGCATTATCCCAAGTGATAACACCCCTTATCTGCAAAATTATACGCAAGCAGGCGGGTTCTTCCCGAACGGATGGTCATCGATCTTCTCGGCACTGCTTGTGGTCATGTTCTCTTATGGGGGATCGGAGCTGATTGGTCTGACCCTGACCGAGACGGAAAATGCAGAAAAAGTTATGCCCAAAATCGTGGGCAATTTCATGCTCAGAATTATTCTGTTCTTCACCTTGCCGATTCTCATCATCTGTGGTCTTATCCCATGGAATGAGATCGGGCCGGAGAGCAGTCCATTTGTACAGGTGCTTGCATCCACGGGACTGCCGGGAGCAGCACACATAATGAACTTTATTTTGGTGACGGCAGTTCTATCTGCTGCGAATTCAGGGATCTATGGTGCATCCCGGATGATGCACTCCATGGCAGTGGGCGGGGAAGCTCCGAAGGCATTGTCAAAGACAAATCGCAGCGGTAGCCCTGTTAACACACTTCTGGTGTGCTCAGTAGTTTTGCTCGGAGGTTCCTTGCTTGGCCTATTCGCGCAGGATCAACTGTTCCGTGTATTGCTCGCAGTTCCGGGGTTTGTGGTAATCCTTGTGTGGATCTGTATTGCCTCATCACAGTTGAAACTGCGGAAGAAATATCCAGTTCAACCGACCTTCAAAGTTTGGGGATTCCCTTATATAACCGGAGTTGTCGTGTTGTGTCTCAGTGTCATAGCGGTCATGTTTGTATTCGATGAAGGTAATCGGTTCAGCATTAGCATCTGTATTGCCGTGCTCGCGTTGCTGATTATCTGGTCCCTGATTCGATTCAGAAGGACGAATGGACGAACAGTTTAGTATGGTGTGCGTTGCCGTAATTAGTGAGAAAACTTTATAAGTAAAATAGGGACTGCTTTTAGCAGTCCCTATTTTATACCCTTCTATGCCATTTAACAGTAAACTGAAACAACTAGGCTTGCTAGGAAGTCACTCCAGGTGTGGGAATTGCCTGGACAATGCCTACACCGAATGCTGGAATGGACATTAACTTGTTTCTATTTCCGATTAGACATACATCTAATCTCTTGGTAGTTTTTCCAAAGGATCGGGGTACTTTGCGGCCATTAACTGGTGATCACCCGGATGAATGACGCTCCTTGCAAATAGCCTGAATTTTTTTAGAGTTAGGTAAATAACGTGTCAGCTTTCAATCTACAACTTTAGAAAACTGAGATTTGATTTTAAAGAATTCCTTATATGTCATTGGTTTTCGGCCAATCAAACGTTCAAGATCCCCAGACGTCTCCGAGAATTCTCCAGTGTTGATTCCTCGCACCCAACCTAATAAGAAATCAGTCATAACAACAGGTAAGCCATTCGCTACCATAGTGTCTAGATATTCTTTTTCGCTAATTGCCTCATAAGGGATATTAATCCCATTAATCTCCGATAGGGCTTCAGCGATGTCTGCAAAAGAGCTTCCCTCACTGCCACTTAGAGTATATGACTTATTTTCATGTCCGTTTTGGGTGAGAACGGCTACGTTGGCTGCCGCCAAATCATCCAGAGATGCAGCGGCTACTTTACCGGAACCCTCTGGTACTCGCACGCCAACTTTAAGCGCATCTCCGAAATAGGAATGCATGACTTCAAGATACGGTGGATTCCGTAGAATGGTATAGGCTAATCCGGATGCTTTAAGTGTTTGTTCAGCAAATAAGTCGGATGTTGATACTTCGGGCACAACAAGATTAGAATTTTCTCTTCGTATGATCGACGTGAAGATCACTTGTTTAACACCAGCCTGCTTTGCAGCTGCGATCACATTGAAATGTTGCGTATTGCGGTCGGTAAATGCTTGTGCGGAAATAAGCATAACTTTTTCAACACCGCTAAAAGCTCGCAGAAGGGAGTTATAATCAAAATAGTCGCCCTGATGAGCTTCGACACCTTCTTTAACAAACCTTTCCACTTTATCAGATTCCGGATCACGGACCAATATAGCGACCTGATTTGACGGAACTTTTCTAAGAAGAAGCTCTAGTGTTCTGCTGCCGAGATTACCTGTTGCTCCAGTAATAAGTATTTTGCCCATAGTAATAACCCCTTTGAACTTTTATTAATAAACTTTTTAATCTTACAATTGGAGAGTATTCTTTGATTTTCTTCATGGTCACAGGTCTCATTATGTACCATGTATTACTTTTAAAACAGTACGTACTTTTAGGTTATATAGTAACTAAAAGGTGATAATTAGGACGAAGTACAAAATAAAGTTGTTCTTTGAAATTACGCTATTCTACATTTATTCTCTGATATTCATCCTTGCTCAATGTCTTCTCTGCATAATTCTGACCCCATTCACAAAGAGCTCGCAAAGTGGGTTCAAGTGACATACCCATTTCTGATATTGAATATTCGACTTTTGGTGGTACCTGATTGTATATTTTTCTTATAATCAGATTACCACTCTCCAACTCGCGCAAAGACTGAACTAACATTTTCTGAGAAATTGTTGGCATGAGCCTTTTCAATTCACCGGTCCGTTTAGGACCTTTTATTAAGTAATATAGAATAAGAGGTCTCCATTTTCCGCCAATGACATCCAAGGTAATTTCTAGATCACAATAAAAAGTTTTCAATTGAGAAACACCATCCCTCATTTAATTTCCAATATTATAGTACATGTGTTGATTCAAACCTTAAATCGTATATCCGCTGACTCAATTACGAAAAAACAGCATCTTACAAGGCCGTGCAAAAAATTGGAATGATTAGTAGGCAAGAATATGAATAACGAAAATGATGTGAAAGTACAGTGTTCATTATAAATGAGGATGCTTCAATAGGGGCACCTTTACACGAATACATACATTATCTAGAAGATATGAACAAAGGTTTTCCGGGATGAGTTATCCTTTTCGACTTTGAACATACTCTAATGCTTGCATTGGAGTTTTTTTGTTCCAAGAACAAAGCTACCACGGCCATGATAGCGTTTTTATGTTAACCCAATATTTTCTTGCCTAATTCGACATATTCGTTTACTATTTTCCCATACATAGTGCTTCAAGCATGCGTTTTTTGGGTAACGCCTAGTCAAAAAGGCTTGGGTTCACGGGAGAGGAAGAGGAGCGGATGATTGGTTTTTTTAGAAAACGTTTGGTTGTGCGCATTGTTGCAGTAGTCACACTGGTCATTACGATTATAGCCGTTGGAAGCATGCTGTTACAGGTGGCGAATATGAAACTAGCTGCGCAGGAGGCCATTTCGAGTTACAACATCCAGATTGCTCAGAGTTATGTGAATCAGCTGGATACAGCATCTTATGCCGAGTTTGCCAAGGACCCCAAGGAGAATGACGAATTCTTGAAGATTCGTGATGAACTGGATGACTTTCGCGTAAGCATTGGTGCAATGTATGTGTATTTCGTCAAAATAGATGATAAAGGTACGCCACTTATTATGGTGGATGGCATGAAGGATGCAGATAAAGCCTCACCGATTAATGAAGTAACGGATGTCCCTCAGGGGGCTGTTCAGAAGCTGTTGCAGGGGCAAACAGCCAGTTCTTCAATTATTAACAATGAGGAGTACGGCGACTATATTTCCTCTTACGCTCCCATGCTGGATAGTAAAGGTGCTGTAACAGGTGTAATTGGTATCGATACGGCGGTATCGGTGATCGGAAGCATTGAATCGGATATTATGAAATCGAGTATTCCCTTCTATGCCTTATTGCTACTAATTACACTTATAGGCATTGCTGTTGTCACGTGGTTTATCGTAAGAGGACTGCGACCACTTCAACCGCTGAAGGCGAGTGTGGAAAAAATGGCACAGGGTGAGCTTGCAGAAGCGAATCAAATTTTGACGTCGTATCGTTTGCGCAGCCAAGATGAGATTGGAACAACATATCAAGCGATGATACATATGTCCGGGAACTTGAATAAGATTGTGAGTAACATGGTTGAAGGCGTAGCAGTAACCACAGATATTTTATCAGAGTCAACGAAGGAATTTAATCGTAGTACCGAAGAGATGCTTGAGATGGGCAAGACGGTTGATCAATCTGTCGAACAGATTAGGCAAGGCGCACATACCCAGAAGCAGGGTGCGAGCGATAGTGCGCATGCGATGGAAGAGATCGCAAAAGGCATAACGGATATATCCGAATCCTCGATGGTTGTATCGGATGCAGCAACAAGTGCGCTTTCTACGGCGGAGTCCGGTAAACAGAGCATGACAATGATGAAAACACAGATGGAGAGCATCTCAAATGTCTCAAGTGAAGTTGTAGCGATGGTGCAGGTGCTGAACAACTACTCCCAGGAAATTGGGGGTGCCCTGCACACGGTTCGTGATTTTGCGAGTCAGACGAAGCTGCTTGCACTTAATGCATCCATAGAGGCAGCACATGCAGGAGAACACGGCAAAGGTTTTGCGGTTGTGGCGGATGAAGTTCGGAAGCTTGCTGAGGCCTCAAGCACATCCATGGAACGGATCTCCGACTTGCTGCTTCGTATTCAACAAGAATCACAGCAGATTGGCTCACAGATGGGGGTTACTGCAACCGAGATTGGACAAGGTGTTACGATTACCGCAGAAGCGGAGCAAGCTTTCGCCCATGTAGTTGATGCGTTCCAACTGGTGACCAGTCGCATTCAGGAAGTCTCCGCTGCGGCAGAGGAAATCTCGGCAGGATCGGAAGAGGCTGCAGCCTCCGTCAATACGATCTCGCAGATATCAGCCGGTGTGTCGGATCATTCGGATGAAATCTATCGCTTGATGCGTGAACAGTCGGCCATGTTCAACAGGGTGGCGCAGACCTCCACAATGCTGGAGCAGCAGACGAATGAGATGAGTGAAGCCGTACGTAAAGTGAAAGTATAGTTTGAGTAAGGTGTAGTAATAGTAACGCAAGAGGTAGTCAGAAAAGTGTTCCGCTCTTGGAGAAGTTGGTGTTCATCCCAAACTTCCTTCAAAGGGTGGAGCACTTTTTTAGATTTAAATTTTTAAATGATCCAGTTCTATCGCCTGTCTGAAGCGTTGGGCGAATCGCTCTGCAGCTACGGCGGACTCCTTGGACTCCGTCTGTACGAAGCCAATTTGCATTTTTGGTTGATCGATTCCAGCGATCTCTACCATCTTCACCAGACCTTCTTTCCATAAGGGATTTTGGTGAAAGGAAAAGTCGTGACCAATCGTGGCGGCAATATCGTTTCTTAACACCATGTTGATGGCTTCTGAATTATTTGTTTTGAACAGAATGGACAGAGGTCCATGATCATAGGTGAATTCCTTGATGAAGTCTTCGATGAAACCATCTCGATAGAGTGCCAGTTTGTGTTCTTTTAATTGATCAGGTGAAACACGGCTGTGCTTGGCAAGTTCAGACAGGTGATGAGTACCAACTACCAGCTTACCCGAGTACATGGGACTGAAGTGAAGTCCATCGAATTCCCGCAATTGTTTGGCGTAGATCGCGATAAAGCCCAGATGGGTTTTGTTGTTGCGAATATCTTCGATAATTTCCATGGACCCTTTCTCTTCAATGGAGATGTTAAGTTGCGGGTGCTCACGCTTCATATCCGCAGTAGACTGGACAAGATAGGGCATGACACTTGGAAAAGTAGCCACATGAAGTTCTCCACTAAGAGAGGAGGCTTCGGCGTTCAGGGATTTTAATTCATCAATCCGCTGTAAAATGTCCAGTGCCTTGGCAATAAATTGTTTACCTTCGGGAGTGGGATGAGTTCCCTGCCGCGAGCGTTCGAACAGGATGATACCCAATTCTTTCTCCAGACGATGAACCGATTGGCTGATCGCCGATTGTGTGACATGTAGATGCTCCGAGGCGGCGGAGAATGACTGCGTTTTCGCAATTTCAACGACATATTCGAGCTGTTCCAGATTCATGATTTCATCTCCGTTTAGCATTAATACAACTAATGTTAACATTAGTATCTATAAATATGAATAATACATGAACAGCGATATAATATATAGACAAGCGTTATAGTTCTTTACTATATAAGTAGAACCTTACTTTTACACCAGAAACGCAGAGTGCAGAACCAATCTGAAGAAGCAGAGCGTGCGCCTTTATCACCGGATTTTTCCCTTGGATCAAGGGAATGAAGAAAATCTGGGGATAAGAGCGATCGAAAGATGGTACTGCAATCAGCGTAATTAGGTGTAACATTTCTAGTTCAACTTATATAGACAATCATATAAAGGGGATGAACTTCATGAAAGCAGCAGTATGGTATGCCCATAAAGACGTGCGTGTGGAAGAGCGGGAAATTCCGGTTGCTCAAGCGGGTCAGGTCAAAATCAAAGTGGAATATGCGGGGATCTGCGGCAGTGACTTGCATGCCTATCATCATGGTGTGGGGATTCAAGAAGGCGAGAATCATCCGCTCTCAGGACAGAAAGCACCATTGACATTGGGTCATGAATTTGCAGGAACCGTGAGTGAATTGGGGAGTAATGTAAGCGGTATCAGTGTAGGGGATCGAGTTGTGGTAGAGCCGTTGTACCATTGCGGAAAATGTGAGTACTGTATCCAGGGGCGTTACAACCAGTGTACTCAATTTGGATTCGTTGGACTGAATGGTGATGGTGGTTTTGCGGAGTATGTTGTTGTTGAAGCATACATGGTTCATCCCATACCGGATAACGTATCTTTCGAAGAAGGCGCGCTCGTAGAGCCTACAGCAGTAGCTTTTCACGCGGTTCGTCACAGCAAGCTGAAAGTGGGGAACAAGGTAGCCGTATACGGAGCAGGTCCAATTGGACTACTGACCATTCTGTCTGCCAAAGCTGCAGGAGCCTCTGAGATCTATGCAGTCGATGTATTTGAGGAACGTCTGGACCTGGCAGCCAAACTGGGTGCGATTCCGGTGAACAGTGCCAAAGTCAATGCAACAGAGGTGATCTTGCAACAATCGGGCGGCATTGATGTAGCTTATGAAGCAGCAGGTGTGCAACCAACGATGGATAGTGCCATTGCGGTTGTCAAAAAAGGCGGAGAAGTTGTTGTCATCGCAGCGATTCCAAATCCGCTTCAAGTGAACTTCTTTGATCTTCTGGTCAAAGAAGCGAATCTAACGGCAACGCTGGCATATCGCCACATTTTCCCTGAAGTGATTTCACTGATTGCTGAAGGGTCGCTCGATGTGAAACAGGTCATCACCAAGAAAATCAAACTTGACGACATCGTTCAGGAAGGGCTTGAGCTGTTAATGAGCGACAAGAGCCATGCGAAGATTTTGGTAGAGATTGGCGGCTAAAAAATCAATAGCGAAGTGTCATTTCAAATGTTGATTGATCATTCAAGAAATGTAAAAAAGACCGTTCATGAAGATGATCGGTCTTTTTTATATTTCATTCTCTGTTCGCTGATCCCGTGTTGGTGTTAGCCAACACTAGGAATCATAACGGTAACATATTGCCTTGCCCCCGCCACTCTCGGAGCTGAACTCCTCATCCTCTGTAAATCCAAAACGCTCATATAAACGGATGGCATTGACCATCTGACCGCCCGTATATAAATACACCGTATTTTTGCCCATTTCTTTGGCAGAATCTACGCATTGCTGGAGCAATACTCTGGCAATCCCGTGACCTCTCCATTTTGGATCAACACCCAGTAGCCGAATAAACGGATAATCGATTGGCAATTCAAAGTTTGGATAAGCCTTGCGTGCTGTTTCGAATAATTGGACTGTACCGACAATCTGATCATCAATCTTCGCGATCCATAATTGCGTCAGGTATGGATTAACCACAGACTCTCTAATGTCTTTCAGGTAGGCTTCCCATCGTTCATTTTGCTCAAAAGTCTCCCGATATTCGGCATAACTTGCAACAAGGATATCTACAATCTCTGGATGGTCTGCTTCTGTGGCAGGATGAATCGTAACGGCAGCCGTTGTCATCTTATAATTCCCCTTCTCTTATGGGTTAAGTATGGAATATAGTTTTCTTGCATTTTACCATAACGGATTCCATCCGATTCATTCAAATTTTCTATAGTTAACTCAGTCATTTCTATAGATCAAAGCATATCAGCGATTGAGCTGTGTGGAATACAGATGATTGCGATATTCGGTTGGCGTATTGCCTTCGTATTGCTTGAACATGCGCAGGAACAGCTTGTAGTCGGAGAAGCCGCAATGTCCGGCAATTTCTTTTACACTGGCATTGGTATTGAGCAGCAATTGTTTCGCCCGGCGAATTCGTTCTGTGAGGATATAGGTTTTGAGTCCGGTACCTTTCTCGCGTTTCACCATTTTGGAGATATAGTCTTTGTTAAAATTAAAATTTTCTGCAATCTGACTCACCGTGATGTTTGTATGCAGATGAATGTCCACCCACTTGCAGATATGGTCTACAATCGCATTATGCGGGCGATAATCCGCCTCTATATTGCGCTCGAGCTCCTTGAACAACAGTAACAAAGCAGCGTTGGCTTCTTCTGGGGAGAAGGATGACACATGAAGCAACTGCTTGAATAACTGATTGGCCATGGAAGGCACCTGAATGGTGGCATGTGTCCTAAAGCGACTGAATTCTGCCTGCACGGCATCATAGTGAACCCAGTAGAAACTGACGGGTTTGTCGCTGATCTGGTAGCCGTAATGGGTGCGACCGGCGCGCAGAAACAACAGATCGTTGGCACGAACTACATATTGTTCCTCTTCTTCCGCGATGTACATCTCACCTTCCAGCATCAAAATGATCTCATGCACAGGCATGCTGCGTCTCATGTGGCTCCAGTTGCCTTCGGATATGAACTTGCCGCACAGGTAATGTTCCAGTGGCTTTTGCATAGGACGGATTTATCCACCTTTTCTTGGATTATGAGTCTGATGTAATTGTATTTTATTTGATATTATGGGGATATTCAAGCTCTACAGTAGATTGATGAGTATTAGTCATATGGAACAGAACACGGATTTTACCCCTCAAGAATGAATGGATATCTATATCTATATAAGTTGAACTAATCATTTACATGATAACGGAGAGGACAGAAAAAACCTGAAAAAGTGGAGCGTTCGCCTTTATCCCCGGATTTTCCCCTTCGGAAAAGGGAATCAAAAAATCTGGGGGTAACAGCGATTGGAAGGTTATTCTGTCATCGTAGTGTCAGTGTAAATAATCTTTAGTCCAACTTATATATTACATCCCGAGAAGGAGTGAGTGTAATGATTGATACGAAAAAAGGATTTCTGGGACCGGAACATGTAGATCTGTTAAATGGTGTGTTCCAAACATCACAAGAGGTGGGGGAGCGTTACCTGTTATCGCTGGATATTGATCGATTCCTGGCTCCATGCTTCGAAGCTCATGGTTTACCTGCCCGAAAAGAGCGCTACGCGGGTTGGGAGGCACGTACCATCAGCGGACATTCTCTCGGACATTATCTGTCTGCCCTGGCTGTGACGTATCAGGCGACCGGGAATATCACGTTAAAAGAAAGACTGGATTATGCTGTCACCGAACTGGCGAGAATCCAACAGACAACGGGGAGCGGGTATATCGGTGGTTTGTCCGAAGAACCTTTCCACATGGCTTTTCGAGCAGAGAATATCGGTGGATTCAATATCGGTGAATACTGGGTTCCCTGGTACAGTGTGCACAAAATCTATCGCGGCCTGATTGATGCCCATAAACTCACTGGTAACGGACAGGCACTTGAGGTAGTTACCCGATTTGCAGATTGGGCGGTTGAAGGTTTGCTCCCGATGACAGAAGAACAGATGCAGACGATGCTTCAAAGTGAACACGGGGGCATGAATGAAGTATTTGCACATTTGTATGGGATTACCGGCAAAGCCTTATATCTTGAGATCGCTAACAAGTTCACCCATCAATTGATCCTGAGACCCTTGGAGCACAAACAGGACGATCTTCAAGGCAAACACGCCAATACTCAGATTCCCAAAGTGATCGGTGCAGCCGAAATCTACAATCAGGACCATACTCATGAGAGTTATCGGACAGCGGCAGAGTTTTTCTGGAACACCACGGTGCATCATCGTTCTTACGTATTTGGTGCGACGAGCATTTCAGAGCATTACGAAGCAAAGGGTATGGAGAGAGTCTGGGGATCAAAACAGGAGAGAGCTGTTGTACTCACAACATGTTACATCTAACGAAGCAACTCTTCGCCTGGAGTCATGATAGCGCCTACATGGACTATTATGAAAACGCCATCTATAATCACATCCTTGGCACGCAGGACCCGGATACGGGGAACAAAACGTATTTTGCATCAACGCTGCAAGGCCACTACAAAATCTATGGTACTCACGATACCGCTTGGTGGTGCTGTACAGGATCAGGCATGGAGAACCCGGGCAAATATGCCGAGGCGATCTATTTTGAGGATGAACAGGACCTGTACGTCAACCTTTATATCGCTTCCCAACTGGATTGGGCGTCACAGGGATTATCCCTGAAGCTTGAAACCGACTTTCCTTATTCGGAAAAGGTAACCCTGACGATCACCGGAGGCAACGCCTCGGCTCATCTAAGATTACGCGTGCCCTCATGGCTGCAACAGCCAATGACGGCAACCGTTAACGGGGATACGGAACATCCGTATACACAGATGGAACCCGGCTATCTCTCCATCGACCGCACATGGACAACGGGCGATGTCATCACAATCACACTGCCGATGTCACTCCGCCAGTACACCTCCCGGGATGATGCCCACAAGGTGGCATTCCTGTACGGCCCGATAGTACTCGCTGGTGCACTAGGAAACGAGGGTCTTCCCGAGGATACGATCGTGGACGAAACAGCGCTGAATCCCAAGACTGCACCTGTACCTGTGATCTGGACGGAGCAGGAGGATGTCCGAGAGTGGATCAAGGTTGTGGATGCAGACACGTTAACATTTGAACTTAGCAAAGATGTTACTTCCACAGGCGAAGCCGTGAAGCTCATTCCGTTCTATGATGTGCATCACGAATTTTATACCGTGTACTGGCCGTTTAACGATGAAGGGGATGCGCTGGAGAAAGAGTTGAACGATATCACGATCGACAGGGTTCAGGCTGACGGTCAGCAGGATGAGATTGGACATCAACTGGATTAGCAACTGCCGTGGGGAGCACCACAACGGTTCAACCACAGATGGCCGTAAGAAGTTGCATATGTGGCGAGAGGCTTTTGGCGTCAGTGGGGCTTACTTCAGTTACCAACTGGCAGTGGATCGTAAAGTAACCAATTATTTATGTGTGGCCTATTGGGGCGGAGATCATTCCGCGTTTAAACGGGATGGTACGTTATATGACAGACAATTCGCCATTACCGTGGATGGAACACTCATTGGTGAGCAGCGAATTCACATGAATAAAATTGGCGACGTGTTCTATGTGACCTACGATATTCCTGAGGCCGTAACATCAGGTAAAGACAGCGTTACGGTAATGTTCCAGGCGAAGGGAGACAATGGTTGTGCCGGGAAAGTTGTAGAGGTACGCACCACGCGAAGCAAACCGGAATCCATCTTTTCGTGATAAGAGGCATGGTGTGAAAAGGCGCAAACACAATGTTATAATGAAAATAAATTACGGTTAGTGAAAGAGGAGGTTGGAAGTGTGGCAAAACCCGATAATAAAGGTACTTATAACTATCAGGATTGGTTAACCTGGGAGGGGGCATGGGAATTAATTAACGGCAAAGCTTTTAATATGTCTCCAGCGCCCACTTCATTGCACCAGTTTATTGTGGGTGAGCTGCACTTCTCTTTGCGGAATTTTTTTCAGAATCGGAAATGTTTTGTGTTTGTTGCCCCTTTTGATGTGTATTTTAGCGAAAATGAACAATATGACCTACCAGATCAAGTTGTACAGCCTGATTTATCGGTGGTGTGCTCCAAAGACCAGATATCTAAAAGTGGCTGTCACGGTGCACCTTCTTTAATTATCGAGGTGTTATCACCTTCGACTGCGTTAAAGGATTTTAACGAAAAATTTAACTTATATCAGAAATATGGTGTGAACGAATACTGGATTGTTGACCCCGGCAATCAAACCGTCCATGTGTACACGCTGGAGGATGGCAGTTACCAGAACCGTCATCTATATACAGGAGCAGGAAACAATTCAATCGGTTATATATCCCGAACTGGTAATCCAGATGGATTCGCTGTTCAAGTTCAGGTAGAGGAAACACCAAAAATGAACAACCAATGCATAAGGGACGAAACCGGATGATCTCCGATTCGTCCTTTTTGCATTACTCTTTTTCAGACAAGTCTTATATAAAAAATGACACGCATAGCTATTTTCCACGTATTACCTGATAACATTTCTTCTCCACAATCGGCTGTCTCGTAAAACTCACTTTTTATGGATTGACCACCAAATTTCCTGCCAAGTTCTACGTTGTCCCTGAAAATATGAAATGGGATAAGCCCAAACCACGTATATTATGAGTATTCAAACATCCAATGATATCCACCTGAGAGCGTTAACATCATGTACAACAAGAATAAGTTGAACAGGAAAATTACGACATGAAGTACCAATATATAACATGAAAGGAGGTCGGATGATTGAACATGATCAAGTACATAAAATTGTTGGGATTAATCCTCGGTATTGTGGCTGTGAATGTTTTGGCGTTCTCACCTGGCTTTATCGGGCTGAATTTCGAGAAGGGTGCATTCACAACTGCGCTATCCGTTACCCTTCTGTTCGGCAGTGCAATGGCACTCCTATATGGGAGTTACACCTTGCTGTTCAGACAACCGGTAGTCCTGCCCGTGAAGCATATCGAAACGCATGAAGATTATGTGGAGGCACTATCTTTTTATAGACGCATCAAAGTGCTCGAAGAAGATATTACGCTGGGGCTGTCCCAACTTAGTCGAATGAAAAAGAAAAAAGAAACCCTTCTGAATGTGCTACATCAACGATTTGATCCCGGGGAACTGAGTTATAAGAAATTCGCATCGGTCACGCTGGAAGTGGAGAAGCTGTTATACCTGAACATCCGCAGTGTGCTGAACCGGTTGAATGTATTTGATGAAGCTGACTATGCCAACATGATGAAATCCAAATCCTCAACACTTCCCCAGAAGCTTTTTCAGGAAAAAACCAAGGTATACAACGATTATCTGTCTTATGTGAAAAATGCATTACACACCAATGAGGAGATTTTGCTCAAGCTCGATCAGTTGCTACTGGAGATTTCACGCCTCGACAGCTTTGAAGCCGGAGATATTGAAGAGATGCCTTGTATGCAGGAGATTGATCAGTTAATCAAGCACACCAAATTATACAGACAGTGAGGGGTTGCTCGTATGGCCAAGAAGGGAAAGTTTTTTTTCATATCAATCGTGATGCTGGTACTCGTATTTGGTCTGGTCTATGCAGGGATTACACTGACGTCGAACTTTGGCAAGTCGACCACACAGGTGAGCACAGAGAATGCAGGTAAGGAACTGGGGAAACTGTATGCGGACATTGCACCAGCAACGGCGGAACCGGTCAAAGGACAGATTGATCTCGACCCGGTCGATGTGGCAGAATCACTGCCGGATATCTCCAAATTTGCAATTGCCGTAGAGAATACAACAAATGATTACGTCGAAATCTTCTCTTCCACAGAGAAGTCGGGCAGCGGGGTAGACGGCTGGTTAACCGAAGTGGGCGAGGAGTTCAACAAAGCAAACATTACCGTTGGTGGGAAACAGGTATCGGTCAAAATCCGCAACATTGCCTCCGGTACGGCCACCGATTATATCAAGTCTGGTAAGTATATGCCGGATGCATTCACACCTTCTAACGAACTATGGGGCGAGATGGTTGAGGCTAGCGGGGTGAAGACAGAGATGGTATCCGAGCGATTGGTCGGGAATGTTCCGGGTATTGTCATCTCCAAAGCCAAATATGATGCACTGGTTGATACGTACGGCTCCGTTAATGTAAAAACCGTAACCGAAGCGATTGCCAACAATGAACTCGCGATGGGATATACCGATCCATTTGCCAGCTCCACAGGACTGAATTTCCTGGTGACCGCACTGAATACGTATGACAGTACCAATCCACTTGGCGAGAAGGCTATTGAAGGATTCGAAAAGTTCCAGACCAATGTACCGTTTACCGCTTCAACAACGATTCAGATGCGGGAAGCTGCCAAGTCAGGCAGACTCGATGCCTTTGTACTCGAATACCAGACGTATGTGAATACCGCTGATCTGAAGAGTGGATACGTCTTTACACCATTTGGTGTGAGACATGATAGCCCGTTGTATGCATTGGGACAATTGCCGCAGAACAAACAGGAAATCATCCAGAAGTTTGCGGAATTCGTAACCCAGGCGAAGTACCAACAATCGGCAGAAGAGTTTGGCTTCAACGGTTTGCAGGATTACAAATCCGAACTGGCTACCGTGGATGGCGGCACGTTGTTTTCTGCACAGAAAGTATGGAAAGAGAAGAAGAACGGCAGTAAACCAATTGCCGCCGTGTTCGTGACAGACGTGTCCGGAAGCATGGACGGCGAACCGCTTAACCGACTGAAGGAGTCTTTGCGCAAAGGTCAGAAGTACCTGGGCACCGAGAACAGTATTGGGTTGGTTTCTTACTCCAGCGGCGTAACCGTGAATCTGCCGATTGCCAAATATGATACAAACCAGCAGTCCATGTTTGTCGGAACAGTTGATAGTCTGCAAGCTGGCGGTGGTACGGCGACCTTTGACGGGATCGTGGTGGCGATGAAGATGCTGGAAGATTATATGGCTGCTGATCCAAACGTGAAGCCGCTGATTTTTGTCTTGAGTGATGGCGAGACCAACGAAGGTCATACCCTGAAGGATATCCGGGATCTGGTTGAAACGTACAAAGTGCCAATCTATACGATTGGATACAACGCGGACATCAAGGCTTTGGAGAGTATCTCCAGCATTAACGAAGCGGCAAGCATCAATGCTGATACCGACGATGTCGTGTACAAGATTGGTAACCTGTTTAACGTACAGATGTAATCTAAAGGGGGAACTGTAGATGTCATTTTCAATGGAAATACCGAGCCAGAAGGAAATTCAGAAGGTGATCGAAGAAGAGGTGAAACCCGTGCCCGCCGAGGTCGCGGAGCTTCAACAAGTGGCAAATGCCAACGTAGAGATGATCATGACACTGGATCTCGAATCCCTGGAGAAGCGCAAAGAGATTTTGCAATCCATTGACGGCTTTGGCATGAACACGATGAGATCCTCTTCTGAGAAAAACGCCTTGCTTCAAGTCTCTGTTGGACATCTGTCCAAGACGGGAGACGAGGGCGGTCAGGTCGCCAAAGGCTTGACCGAGCTGCATATGCAACTGAAGGATCTCGACCCAAGCGTGGTCGACTTCGCCAAGACTGGTTTCCTCGGGAAATTGTTCAATCCGCTTCGCGCCTATTTCCTGAAATACCAGAAGGCTGACGCAGTCATCGCTGACATCGTAACCTCTTTGGATAAAGGCAGATCCACCCTGCGTAATGATAATACAACGCTGGAGATTGAACAGCAGAATCTGCGGGAACTCACCAAGCGACTACAAAAGGAAATTCAGCTTGGCGTACTCATGGATGAGTCCATCGACGCGCAGATTGAAGCCGCCAAGGTTCGGAATGAGGACCCCGAGAAAGTCCGATTTATTACGGAAGAAGTATTATTCCCGCTTCGTCAGCGGGTGATGGATCTGCAGCAGATGTTGGTCGTGAACCAGCAGGGCATCATGGCGATTGAAGTGGTAATTCGCAACAACAAGGAACTGATCCGAGGGGTAGACCGGGCGAAGAATGTAACGATCTCGGCATTGAAAATTGCCGTTACAGTAGCAAGTGCTTTGTATAATCAGAAGATTGTATTGCAGAAGATAGAGTTGTTGAACCAGACAACTAACGATCTGATCGCAGGTACTTCCAAAATGCTCAAGGATCAGGGAATTGCCATCCAGAAGCAAGCATATGAAGCTAGCATCTCCGTGGATACGATGAAACAGGCGTTTACCGATGTGCTGTCAGCACTCGATTCAATCAGTCTTTATAAGCAGGAAGCCCTCCCAAGAATGCGCGAGACGATTAACCAGTTCCGTGAACTTGCGGATACCGGCGAGCAGCAGATTCAGCGGTTGGAGAAAGGACAGAAGCTGGGGCTGTGATCAGAAAAGAGAGAAATAAAAAAATATGTATTAGATAGTTATCTTTTTTATAATATTAGAAAAGCGCCCATTCCTCATTAAGCATGGGGAATGGGCGCTTTTTGGGCTTCTATGAAGATTGGTACTAATTTAGATACCCGATATTCCGTGCATAAGGGTATATCTGTTGCTCGTATTGGTCGAGGAGAACGCCAGCCGCACGTACTTTGGCACGACCTTGTTGCAGTATCTTAGAATTCACTTTGTTTTTGGAAACGGCTTGTTTGTACAACAAGTATCCTTCCAGCTGAAGGTAGCTTCCCTTAACATAATAGGCATGTATTTTCTTAAGTTCAGGATTGGAAGGTTTGATTTGTTTTAACATGGAGACCGTTTTTGTATAATTAGGGATCACCGTATTCGTAAGTTTGAGGTACATGGACTTGCGATTGGTTGAATTCACCTCACCTCCCACACTACCCAACGTATCGATTGCTTTATTCTCATACGGTACCAGACGAGATATTTGTTCAAGATATTTCTCGAAATCCTTTTGATCTTTAGTGAGCTCCTGTTCGGCATCATCTAATTCTAATTCGTCCATAAGTTCTTCGTGCAAATAATCATCTTCACTATAACTCTGATCTGAATATGTAGAGGTTGCTACTTTGGCTGCATTGGCAGAAGCGGCTGGAGAGAGAAACACTCCGCCAAGCAAAACAAAACTGGTAATCAATGATATAATCCACGACTTCTTCAAATGTAATGTCATCCTCCTTTTGTTTGTATTCCAATGGATAATCTAACATATCAATACCAGAAATTACAGGAATGTATTTACAAAATTATGGTGATAAACCTTTCTTGAAATCCCTCTCAATGACCACGCTATAGGGAAGAATGGCGATTTGAATCTCAGTTTCTCAACACGACATTATCTGGCTTGTAATGGATGATCTTGAACAACTCCTCGGCCATGTAGGCCGGGCTGTGCTTGAAATCCTGTCTGATCCACTCCATGATCATTCCGAATATCGCATGAGATTGGTAGCTTGCCAATATTTCATGGTTGATGTGCTGCGGGAAGATGTGGTTCAGATCCTGTAAGGCCAGATCCCGAAGAACATCACAGATCATACGCTGGAAGTTGGAGGAGGCCTCAGATTTCACAACCAGTGTGTAGAATTGTGCGTGCTGGTGTACATGCTCAAATATAGTGATCGCCGAAGAGGGCATCAGATTGACTTCGAACTCTTCCTCATCCTGATAAGGTTTGCGAAAAGAAGTCACCAGATCCTGAATCACATCATCGATAATTTCGTTGAATAGGTCTTCTTTGTACTGATAATGCCTGTAGAAAGTTCCCCGATTCAGGTCGGCTCGCTGCACAATATCTGTAATCGATATTTCTTTAAAGGGATGCTTTTGCATCAAATGGATGAGTGCATCCTTCAGTGCAGCTTTTGATTTCTTGATTCTTCGGTCCATTGAATTCAGAGTTTCAGACATCTATTTTCCTCCTCGCGAGTTCACTTTATTAGTTAAAGTACATTCAGGCTTGATAGTGTTGTTTAACGTACAACTGGACAAGCTTTTACTGATTGAAGTGAAACGCTATGACTTATTATACTAAGGATAGGAGTTAATGAACATTTGTTTGTTAACTTATTGTAAACGAATACACAAAGGAGGATACATGGAATGAAACTTCAAGATAAAGTTGCAGTTGTTACAGGTGCTGGTTCAGGTATGGGGAAAGCAATTGCAACGTTATATGCTCAAGAAGGCGCGAAAGTCGTCGTATCGGATATTAACGAAGAATCCGCACAAGCGGTAGTCAATGATATTAAAGCACAGGGCGGAGAAGCGATTGTCGTTCTGGCCAATGTAGCCAAAGAAGAAGATGTGCAAAATCTGATCGATACGACGGTTAGCACATACGGTACAGTAGATATTCTGGTTAACAATGCGGGAATTATGGATGGCATGGAGCCGGCAGCAGATGTAACGGATGAGAAGTGGGAGAGATTGTTCGCTGTGAACACAACCAGTGTGATGCGGACAACGCGTAAAGTATTGCCGATTTTCCTGGAAAAACAAAAAGGTATCATCGTGAACATTGCTTCGGCAGGGGGACTACACGGCGGACGTGCAGGAGCAGCCTATACGGCGTCCAAACATGCGGTCGTGGGCTTCACCAAAAATACAGGGTATATGTATGCTGAGCAAGGCATTCGCTGTAATGCAATCGCTCCAGGAGCCGTGGCAACCAATATCAGCTCCTCCATGACAGGTATTAGCCATTTCGGTGCAGGTCGGCAACAGCTTGGGATGGCAATCAACCCACGCATCGGGACGAGCGAAGAGATTGCCAAAGTGGCTTTGTTCCTTGGATCTGACGAGTCCAGCTTCGTGAACGGAACTGTCGTTACAGCAGATGCTGGCTGGAGCTCTTATTAATCCATTCAAGTGCAGTCGAGCATGGAGTACGGAAATAGTGTGTGAATTAAGGAAGCCGCATGAGTATATGCGGCTTCTTTTTTTTTGCACCTATACACCTACGTACGGTGGATAACAGCATCATATTCCGTGTAGGACAAACGTTTGCATTACTACACGGATAGCCGAAATGAATCAATCTGAGGGTGGCTTTGGCTTGGAAAAGAGTGAGGATTCGCGCACGATCAGACGATGGGGGATAATGACCGGATTATGAAGCTGTGGTTCCCCACTAAGAATTTTTAACAGTACCTGAACGGCTGTATAACCAAGCTGATAAGTCCCGATGTCGATAGAGCTTAGGGGTGGAGAAGCCAGTTCCGATAATGCAATATTGTTAAAACTGACCACACTGATATCTTCAGGCACCAGATAATGAAGCTCAGCAAGAGCTCTCAATACCCCAAAGGCCACATTGTCATCGATGACAACAATTGCGGTGGGTCTGTCCGGCAAGGACATGAACAGCGACATCGCTCTGAATCCACTTTCCTGCAGAAATTCACCTTCCACAATCCAATCACTATCCGCATCCAGCCCGGCTTGGGCAAGCGCTTTTTGGTATCCTAACATACGGTCATGCGATAACGTAATGTCCGGAGGACCGCTGACAAATCCGATTCGAGTATGTCCCTGAGCGATCAGATGATGAGTCGCATCATAAGCGGTCTGCACATTATCGTTATCCACCATGGGGGCATTTGGATGAGCTTCACTGCGACCGATTAACACAAAAGGAAACTTTTCCGCTTCCAAAAAAGAAATGATAGGATCGTCTCGCTTGGACCCAAGCAGCAAAATACCATCAACTCTACGGCCATGAACAAGGCGTGATATCGCATGCAGTTCATTGTCTGATGATGTTTCGGTTGTTAGCAGCAATTCATAATTCATTCGGGTGGCATGTGTAATAATACCTCGGAGCAGTTCCCCGAAAAAGTAATTCTGAAACAACTCTTCTGCAGGACGCGGAAGCATAATCCCAAGGGTATGTGTTGTTTTGGAAACCAGGCTCTTCGCGATGATGTTTGGATGGTAGTTCAATTCTTTCATAATTTGCTTCACTTTGAGAGACGTTTTGGTGCTGATTCTAGGATGGTTGGAAATCACCCGTGACACTGTAGAAGGGGAAACACCCGCCAATTTGGCAATATCCTTGATCGTAATCATGTAAAAAATCCCTTCTGAACAATCGTATAAATATTCTCCTATGGTAATCCAAAGGATACGAGAAATCAATTGCTAACTGCCGAGTAAGGGGGGCACGCAAAGTGAAATTAAGGAAGAAAGAGTCAGAACAAGGAAACAGGAAATTACTGTAGGTAGAAGAAGGAAATTGGTTAAAATTGAGCAAATATGGCTTGTGCAAACGTTTGTGCAAATAAAGATCGTTATTGTATGATGTGATTGTTATTGTAGCGCTTACATAAGTGGAATTACATACTTCTTGACTTGTTTACCCCTACATATTGAACGGAGAGATCATCTTTTCTCCCATTTGAGCAAACGTTTGTACAAAAGGGGGATATGGGATGAAAAACCTGACAACATACGCAGACAAAAGGGTGAAAAGCGCGAACTTTGTTGGACCAAGCAGAGGGAAGGGGACATTTTACATGAGAAAATGGCAAGGGGCAACATTGTCCGTCATGATGGCTTTTACACTGGCTGCGTGCGGGGCTGGAGGCGGAAGTCCATCTCCAACTACGGCAGGTGAGAATCCGGAGGAAGTTGTAGAGCTGACATCCGAGAACCTTCAACCGGAAGAAGGGGCAACTCTGGTGATCTGGGAGGATAAAAATCAAAGCAGCTTTATTGAGCAAAGGGTCAAAAAATTCGAAGAAAAATATGGGGTAACAGTCAAAATGGAGGAATTACCTCCAACCGATCAGGTAACCAAGCTGACGACGGATGGCCCAGCGGGTCTTGCTGCAGATGTGGTTGTTTTCCCGCATGATAAGATTGGTAGCGCTTCAGAGGCGGGACTTATTCTGCCCAATGACATATTCGAAGCAGACACCGTAGAGAACACCAGCGACAACGCGCTGAAGGCAGTGACGTTCAAGGATATCCTGTACGGCTATCCGTACAGCGTGGAGACCTACGCTCTTTTCTATAACAAGGCACTCTATCCAGAAGCTCCGAAAAACTTTGATGAGATTATCAGTTTCGCCAAGACGTTCAATAATGTGAAGTCCAATCAGTATGCGCTGATGTGGGAATTGCAGCAATTTTATTATAACTATGCGTTCCTGGCTTCACAGGGCGGTTATATTTTTGGAGACAACGGGATGGATAGCACGGATCTCGGTCTGAATAACGAAGGAGCCCAGAAGGGTGGACAGTTCTTGCAGACGCTGAAGTCGGAAGTGCTGCCGCTTAAGATGGGTGACGTGAACTATGATATCAAAAAAGGATTATTCTCCAGCGGCAAGCTGGCTATGGACATTAACGGTCCGTGGACCATTGCCGATTATCGCAATGCAGGTATTGATTTTGGCGTTGCTCCGCTTCCTGCAATTGATGGCAAACCGATGACCTCCTTCTCAGGTGTTAAAGCCTATTATGTGAATGCATTTACGCAATACCCGAATGCGTCGAAGCTCTTGGCAGCGTTCCTTTCCAATGAAGAAGCTCAGATGGAGAACTTTGACCTGAACGGTACACTTCCTGCGAACAAAAACGTAGCTGCTGATCCGAAGTTGCAAGAGGACCCAATCAACAAGGCATTCCTGGAACAGTTCAACAACTCTACGCCAATGCCTTCGCTTCCTGCCATGGACAGCGTATGGGGACCAATCACGTCGGCCATTACGGATATCTGGGATACCGATAAGGACGTGAAGTCATCACTGGACAATGCCGTGAAACAGATCCAGGAAAGCCTTGCAACCGTCCAATAAGGACGAACGACGAGTGCGAAGATATGCATAAGAGCTGTATAAATTGAACTTCATATTTACACAAAAACGGAGAGGACAGAAGAAAGCTGAAGAAGTAAAACGTGCGCCTTTATCACCGGATTTTTCCTTTTGAAAAAGGGATCAAAAAAATCTGGGGATAACAGCGATCGGAAGCTTGTTCTGTCATCGGAGTGGTCAGTGTAAGTACACTTTTGTTCAATGTATACAGGTTAGCAATAGGCAGGGAGGAGAGAGCGAATGCAACAGCAGCATGTCCCGGTGCCCGTTGGACCGAACAGGGAAAGACAGCATCGGATGACAGCGGCTATATGTTCCATCATACTGCAAGGTCTTGGACAGCTGTACAATCGACAATGGATTAAGGGAATTTGTCTACTGTTACTGGAGGGGGCAGGGCTTGCGTACCTGCTTCCTCGCCTGTCACAGGCCGTATGGGGCATATGGACACTGGGGGAAAATACACAGCGTTTTGTCAAAGTGAATGGGTCCACTGTACTTCAAAGGGGAGACCATTCCATCTTTTTGCTGCTTGATGGCATTATCGTATTGCTGGTGTTTTTTGTGTTTATCCTGATCTACATTCTGAATATTCGGGATGCGTATGTCACGGGACTTGCGAGGGAGGAAGGCAAGCAGACCCTGGGCGCAGCGGCTTCGCTTCGGAACATGATGGACAAAAACTTTCCGTATCTGTTCCTGTCCATCCCGGCACTGGGCATTCTTTTCTTCACCGTTATGCCCATCCTGTTTACGATCACGATTGCGTTTACCAACTATTCGGCCCCGGATCATATTCCGCCAGCCAAACTCGTGGACTGGGTAGGCTTCAAGACGTTCAGTGATCTGATCCAGCTCAAATCCTGGAGCCAGACATTTTACGGCGTGCTCACTTGGACGGTCATCTGGGCCATTCTGGCGACAGTCACCACCTATTTTGGCGGCGTGCTTGTGGCACTGCTGATTGAACAGCGGGGCATACGCTTCAAAAAGCTGTGGCGGACGATTTTTATTTTGCCTTATGCGATCCCGCAGATCATCTCTTTGCTGCTCATGCGTAATCTGTTCAATGGTCAGTTTGGTCCGATCAATACGTACATGAGAGCATTTGGGCTGGAGGGATTACCCTGGCTGACAGACCCGTTCTGGGCTAAGGTCACCGTCATTGTCGTCAACATGTGGATTGGTATTCCGGTCAGTATGGTGCTGATTCTGGGTGTATTGACAGCCATCCCTCGTGACCTCTATGAGGCTGCCGAAGTGGACGGAGCATCTGCGTTTCAGAAGTTCAGAATCATTACGATGCCGTTCATTCTTTTTGCCACAACTCCGGTACTCATCATGCAGTTCGCCGGAAATTTCAACAACTTCAATGTCATCTTCCTGCTGACCAACGGAAATCCACTGAGGGGAGACTACCAGTACGCAGGGGCAACGGACCTGCTGGTGACCTGGCTCTACAAGCTCACACTCGACAATAACAAATTCAACATGGCTTCAGCGGTAGGCATCATCATCTTCCTTATTATCGCTTCATTCTCTATCTGGAACTTCCGCCGCTCCAAATCATTCAAGGAGGAGGACATGATTCAATGAAGACACGTAATAATCCGCTACGTTTGGCCCTGAGTTATGTGCTGTTGCTGATCATCGCCGTTGTCTCCATCTATCCGGTACTCTGGATCTTTCTCTCTTCCCTGAGACCTGGTGCGGCATTGTTCAGTGAACGGTTATGGCCGGAAGCTTTCACGCTGACCCATTACGGGGAGCTGTTCAATAACCCGTCCTTTATGTACGGCAGATGGTATATGAATACGCTGAAAATCGCCTTTTTCACAATGATCTTCTCCACGTTGATGGTGACACTCGGGATGTATGCCTTGTCCCGCTTCCGCTTCCGTGGACGTAAAACGATTCTTTCCACCATGCTAATCCTCGGCATGTTCCCGAGTTTCATGAGCATGATTGCCATCTATATCATTTTGCTGCAGATTAAATTGCTCGACACCCACGCTGCGCTTATCCTGGTCTATTCATCAGGAGCGGTACTGGGCGGCTTTATCGTCAAAGGTTTCTTTGATACGATTCCCCGTAGTCTGGATGAAGCGGCCCGCATGGATGGTGCGAGTCACCTGCGGGTATTCACCAGCATCATCCTGCCTTTATCCAAGCCGATGCTGACTTATGTGGCATTAACCAGTTTCACCGGTGCGTGGATGGATTTTATCTTCGCCCGGCTGGTGCTGCGGACGAAAGAGAACTGGACGCTTGCGGTGGGCATGTGGGATCTGGTCAACCGTTATCAGGACAGTAACTTTACGATGTTTGCTGCGGGGGCGGTACTGATCGCCATTCCAATTACACTGCTGTTCGTTTTCTTGCAACGGTTCCTTGTTCAGGGTCTGACGGCAGGAGCTTCGAAAGGGTAATACCGTGCCATAACAACATAGTCAGCCGCGATACCTGCGGCACGCCAACTAGGCACTTCCGTGATGTCATGTCTTTGTCGACTGGCACTGCTGCGGAAGTGCCTGGTTCTGTATGGGCTCGAATCATGATTAGGGAGGAATGTGATGTATGGGCATGAACCCGTCCAGTGAGCCCGAGATTATGGGATACCAAGATGGACAAGCTGCATTGCATAATACTAAAGCTCCACCAACACTTTGGCGTAATGTTACCTTTCGGAGGATATTGTACGGCTACGGGATCTCGGTCTTTGGGGATTGCTTCAATGGGATTGCGATCAGTCTGTGGGTGTTACAGACCACAGGGAGTGCAAAGAGCATGGCAGCTGTACAGATCTGCAATATGGCCGTCAGCTTTCTGTTTGGATCGGTGGCGGGTACGGTTGCAGACCGATTGGATCGCAGGAAGCTGATGCTGGCCTCGGATGTATTTCGGGGCGTAATGGCTGTACTGATTGCGATTAGCTTGTTCGGCTGGCATGCGCCGTTCCCAGTGGTGCTGCTGTTGCTCTCACTCTCCATGTTTTCAAGCCTGTTTCAGGCACCTGCATTCCACGCCTCTGTAGCAAGTATGGTTGGCAGAGAACATATTCAACAAGCAACCGGAACCATTCATATGGTGGATAATCTTGCCCGAATCAGCGGACTAGCAGCAGCTGGGGTTGCTGTTGCTGCATTTGGCGGATTCGTTGCCATATTAATTACAGGGGCAACCTTTCTGTTATCCGCAGTCTGTGTGCTGATGGCGGGCCGCTTTCCTCAGGTACAGCGATCCGTTAGTCAGCAGACCACGTTTGCTCAGGAATGGCGTAGTTCGTTTGCCTACATCTATCGGAATCCTTTGATCCGATCCATTGTATTGCTCAATCCGGTGCTGATCTTATTTTTCATGTCAGCCATGATGCTGGTTCAAGTAATGGCAGTCAAGGTATGGGAGGCGAATCCGGTACAGTTTGGATTAATTGAGACCTGTATTCCGCTGGGATACATGATTGGCTCTGCGCTGTTGATTGCTTCGGGAAAACGATTGAAGCGAAGAGGGAGATGGGTATTTATCGGTCTGATTGTATTAGGGCCGCTTTATATTTTTTTGGCGAATGTATCCTCACCAATCATGGCGTTACCGTTCATCGTGGGCGGAGGTGCGATGTTCGCCTGCTGCACAATGCTCACCCAGATTATGCTGAGGACAGCCGTGCCGGACGAGCTGCAAGGAAGAGTCTATGGTGTGGTTGGAACAATCACCAGTACGGCGCCTATTCTGGGATTGACGGTTGTCTCCGTATTGGCAGATCAATGGGGGGCAGCTTCTGTGCTGCAAGGCGTGGGCATATTACTGCTGGCGACAGGTATTCTGGCTGCTACAACATTGAAGTCGATTCGAACCTATCAATGACATGTATGATACATCAAAATGATATGAATTGAACCCACATGTACACATTCAACAGAGAGAGGATAGAAGCAATCTAAGCAACTTCGCTAGGTACAGCAAAACCTGGAGCATACGCTCGTTAGCGTAACTCCGGGTTAGCTTATAGATGGATTATCTTATTGCCAGTTTACATTGACTGTGGCTGTACCGCTGGTTGGTGTGGTGAACGTGTGGTTGGAACCACCTTCCCACGTAATGGTTGCCCCGTTTTTCTTGAAGAATTTGAACTCCAGTTGTTTCCCGGCGGGTACACTCACATCATAGTACCAAGTTGGGTAGGCGTGGATAACCTGATTGAAAGCAGGGCCGATAGCTGTTGTGCCCGTACTCCAGTTGCCCAGTTCTGCCACGTTACCTGTCAGATAGATGTTCTGACCCAGTGTGGTGGAAGCATTGTTAATGACAAATCGTACAGTGACCTGATCACCCGTAAGGATGGTAAAGTTGTTATACGCATTGCTGTTAACGCCGTTCGCAGCTACTTTCACAGCATAATTGCCTGCGGCAACAGCTGGGATCGTCACTTTGATCTGTGTATCTTCCCACGATGTGATCGCAGCACCGGTAACGGCTGTTGTACCGAAGTATACGGTACCTTTGGTGGAACCAAATCCGCGTCCGCTAATGGTAACGACATTACCCGGTTTGCCCATCACCGGACCTACATGTCCGATCGTTGGTGTTGTCTCGCTCGTTGTATATTGCCATACCGCTGTTGCACCGGCTGCCAGTGTGAAGGAAGAGACGTTGCCATTGGTAGAAGTGATGTTATTACCGTTCAGTGCACCGCCCAATACATCGGTGTAGTTGCCTGTTGGCAGTGAAGTGCTTAGATTCGCAATGCTTGCTGGTGTGGAGAGATTACGGTTCACCGCAACAACAGCTACACTTTTGCCAAATTTTCGTTCATAAACGTACACATCATTATTGATCCAGCGTTGCTGAGTGGAGCCATAGGCAATCGCGGGATTGGATTTGCGCAGAGGGGCCAGCTTGCTGATCACGTTGAAAGCAGTGGTTGTTTTGGAGAAGGAAGGCATTTTGGCCCGATTATCAGGGTCTCCGTTACCCGTCAGATACTGCTCGGTACCATAATAGATGGCAGGTACGCCGCGTGAAGTCAGCGTGAAGGCCAGCGCTTGTTCCAGACGACGATTGTTCACGGCACTTGTTTTGAACCGATCCATATCATGGTTGTCGATGAACGTGACTTGGTCATTCACCTGATTGTAATCTGCCGCTGTGCCTGTAATCATCGAATCCAGAGCATACATGTTGGATGTGTTATCCCGGAAGACATCACGTACGGCAGAGTTAAAGCGGAAATCAAGCAGGCTCATCCCGGATTCATTGGCAAATTCCGTGTTATCCGCATCGGATGCAGCAGATCCCAGGAACCATTCACCGAAAGTGAATACAGGTTTATGTGCATAGATGGAGGACATCCAGCTCTTTTGCCAGCCGAGAGGCATATGTTTGACCGCATCAACACGAATGCCGTCCACGCCCATATCAAGCCATAGCTTGATTGCATCTTTGAAATATTGATCAATGGTACTGTTATTGTGATTCAGGTCAGCGAGGTCATAGAGGTTTTTGTAGATCCCATTCTCCAGGGAGGAAAAATCGGAGCCGCCGTTGTGATGGAAGTAACCATTCGTATCATTCGTGTATCCGCCAACAAGATTACCGTTATCGTATAACTTGCCATTCTCTGCAAAGGACGTATCGGTTTCCATGGCAGGAGACGTATGGTTCGGTGCAAAGTCAATTACGATCTTGATGCCTTTGGCATGAGCAGTCGTAATCAGATTTTGAAAGTCAGCCATCGTTCCGAAATACGGATTGGTCTTCTTGAAATCACGTGCCCAGTAGCCATGATACGCTGTGTTGATCACGCCGCCGTAGTTGATTGTGGCGAAGATATTTTCGACCGGTTGGGAGATCCACAAGGCCGTAACGCCCAGATCGCTAAAATAGTTATCGTTGATTTTGTTGATCAAACCCTGCCAGTCGCCTCCGCAATACAACTTCAGGTTACTACAAGTGGCATCGTAGGCAGCTCCGGTAGGATTGTTGGAAGGATTGCCGTCCAGGAAGCGGTCTGTAAAGATCTGATAGATGACGTCTGTACTAAAGTTCTGCTTGTTGGTAACCGCGGTATCCGCATCGGCATAGATCGCTGAAGCAGGCAGATAGGGAAGTGCGCCCCCTGCAAGTAAACTGAGTGTCAGTGTTGTGCTGAGGAGTACGCGTTTGGCCATTTGAAACATAGTAATCCACCCTTCTCGTGAATGTAGTAGTTTAGATAAACAACCAACCTGGCTCTTGAATAATAGCGCTTTCAATACAGCGGAGTGTTACGCAGTGGATTGAAGACTTCCCTCCTTTTGACACGCCAACAACCCCGGCATCTCCTTCGGGAGTTACCGGGGTTGTCCTAAACCGCTCAGGTTTAAAAGCATGGCCCTCGAGTTATGATCACAACGTTATCGTAAGAAATATTGGATCTTATGTCAATAACTTTTTTGAGAGCATTTATTTTCTATTTTTATGTTTACAAAAGCACGTCCGGGGATTTAAACTATTCGCAGATTCACAATATAAGGGCTATGTATCCCGGAACACTTACGTGTGTTCTGGGACAACCCCGTCTCTTCTGAGGCGGGGTTATTTGTATTATGCAGTCGAATCGGGAGAAGAGAGGCGGTTGATGATCGTTGAGTACCCATTCTGTCATCGAATGTTTGGAAGGCATTCAGGCGTCGCGGCTGGGCAATATCCGCAACATTTATGTGTACCTCCCGCCCGGTTACCATGAGCAGACAGTTCGGCATTATCCGGTTCTGTACGTTCATGCGGGGCAGCGGGCTTTTGGTCCATCCGGGCCAGGTAATGAAACATGGAATATGGACCAGGCAACAGACGGTCTTATTTCCTCCGGGCAGATTGAATCACTGATTATTGTCGGCATTACGCATGTCCGCCCAGTCACGCACAACGAATTCTACCACTTCATTGCTCCGGAGAGAGAGGCCGTGAGTGTGGGGTGCTCAGGCATCGCCTATGAGCATTTCATCATTCATGAGCTCAAGCCGATCATTGATCATCGTTACCGGACGTTGCCGGACAATCAGAATACCGGGCTGTTAGGTTCATCTGCCGCGGCGCTTTGTACATTGCACATGGGGATGCGAAATCCGGATGTTTTCGGAAAACTGATCATGATGTCGCCATTCTATGTGGATGTGCAGCTGGACGAAACATCGGAGAGCGGGCTGTTGGAAGAAAACATGTATCGCTTGCCAGAAGAGGTACCCGACGTTCGAATGTGGATGGATATTGGAGATACGGAAGGTCTGTTTCTGCCTTCTCAGGTCAGAAGGGTAGCTCATCAATTAATTGAACGCGGAGTCAGATCGGGTGAGGAATTGGCATTTCTGGAACAGCAGGGTGCCTGTCATCAGGAAGGCGACTGGGGAGCACGCGTTCATCTCCCGTTACTGTACATGTTCGGCCACGTAGGTAAGCCCTCCTCGATCGAACTGCTTGGAAGGGATGTCATCGGACTAAAGGGTGGAATGACCGTGTGTATCAATGTACAAATGCACTACGAGAGTGGGTTAGTTCGGAGTCTGCTGCACGGGAATTATACTTCGAGTGACTCGAATGTGCTTCAGGTTCATGCGAGTGGAGAGTTGGTTCCTGTCGGTATTGGAAGTGCATCCATCACGCTGACTGTGGGGGAACTGTCTGCTACACGCATCTACACTGTCGTTCCTGAACTGTCCACTCATGTGGAGGTCTGCATTCGTGCAGAGGTAGCTCCCGACGAAGACTCGGAGGAGACGATATATGGTGGGATGGGTATGAAGCTTGTCCGTTCTGGTAAAGGTCGATATGAAGGTAGTTACCGAGTCCCGCGAGATAGTGGTTTCTCCTTCCGATTTACTCGCGGTTTCCGTCGTTTCGAGACCGATGTGGATGGCAAACCTATTGCCAATCGGGTATTTCGAGCGACAGATGATATGTCTGTGCATTACCTAATCCAATCCTGGGGCAGTACGTCAGCCAAAACGGGAACAGGAGGCCCAAAATGATCATTCCTTCATTCGCTCCGGTGCTGGATATTCCCTATTATTATCCCTGCAATTTTCCTCTGATTCATGAAGTGCTCCATCGACAAGGATCCATCACAAGTCTGGCACTGCTGGCGGCAAGTCGGTTGTACAGCCTTCCTTCGTGCGGGGATAACGGACTGGTGAAGCCTTATTTTCACAAACTGGATTATGTAGAGCCGATCTGGGAGATGTATGGTCAGCGACAGCTGGACAGCTTCGAGGAAGGCAAGACGCAGATCCGGCAGCATATTGGCGAAGGTGGGCTTTTTTTGGCTACAGGAACCAGTTATCATCTGCCTTACTGTGAGGATTATCAGAATCCCGAGTACATTCGCAAACACGTGAAACAAGGCTCCCGACTGCATCTGGTAGACCATTGGATTGCCGTGTATGGTCTGGAAGCTGAGCATGTCCACATCTATGATCCCGTGCCCTCCAAGTATAAGGGGAAGGTTGCTCAAAGGGCCTTTCATGATTTCTGGAAAGGAAACCAAAGCATACCCGAGCTTGCTCAGGCGAAGCGCAAAGAAGAACTCCGAACGTATGGAACCATGGACATTCGGGCGACTGTGAAGCTGGACTCTGACGGTTACCGAGACATGTTGATCCAGGCGTTAACAACGCAGATTGAAGAGTTTCTGACAGGCAGGACGATTACGCAAGGAGAGCGCAATTATCATTTTGGACATGCGGTGTCTCTGCGGCTCTTAGGTGCATTGCATGGAGCGAATGAAGGGGATCTGGCCAATGAAATGTTAATATCGGGTCTGCTGTTTGATATGCGATGGAGTCGATATTTTCTTCGAGATCTTCTTCAGGAGTCTGCCTTATGGCTAGGTTCTCCACTTGATCAATATGCGAGAGAATTCAGCGAGATCATTGTACGTTGGGAGAAGGCCTATAATATGCTTCAGGTCAGTCGGATAAAGCAGCGTGAGCAGTGGAAAGTACAGCTAACAAGTGTAATTAAAATGTTGGTCACCGATGAATGGCAATGGTATGAGTCACTTCGACAGTCCATACCTCAGGCAGATTGCTTCCCACGTCAGGCCGTGTTGATGATTGGACAAGAACACAGGGAGGATTTGCTCTGTATCGTATTGGATAGTTGCCGGGAGTTGAACGCGTACCATAATACATCGATTCCACTTGGTGAGGGTGGTAACGCTCCACTGTACGGACGAAGTGGGCAACTGGATTCGCTGGAACTCGTGTCATTGCTTGCAGTGGTAGAGCAGGGAATCGAAGATCGATGGGGGACGGGGATGGGAGTCGCACTGGCGGAGATGGCTGCTGCTTCCATGCCGGAAAGCCCATATCAGACCGTAGGTTCACTTGTTGATTATCTCGCACATCAATGGGCGCCTGACCGTGAGGAGGATGCAAGATGTTGAACCAATTCTTGCTTGAACGATTCGCGGAACAGGGACAGCAACCTGCGCTGATCTGGAAAGATCAGGAGTACAGCTATCGGTGGCTGCTGGAACAGGTTGGCATCATGAGTAAGTGGATTACAGCAGAAGGGCTGACTGGGCAACTTGTAACGCTGGAGGAAGATTATTCCCCCTATTCAGCGGCAGCATTGGTTGCTTTGCTCGGACAAGGGTGTATCGTGCTCCCCATGGATCGGTACCTGGTTGAAGCCAAACGAGAGGAATATATCCAACTGGCACAGGTGAAATGGCGTTTGGGCATTGAGGATGGCCAGTTGTGCATTCGGCAAATGTGTGAATTATCTGGAGAGGTTCCTGTATTGTTATCCTCGCTGGCACAGGATGGCGTAGGGGGATTGGTACTCTTTTCATCCGGATCAACCGGAGTGAGTAAAGCGACTGTGCATCGTGCAGATCGGCTGTTACATCGTTTTCGGCGGCAAGTTCGGCCTTTGCGAACGATTCCATTCATGATGTTTGATCATATCGGCGGTGTGAATACCATGCTGCAATCCCTGTCCAGTGGGGGCTGTCTCTGTATCATTGCAGATCGATCTCCCGAAGAAGTGTGCCGAACGATTGAGAAGTTTCGTGTGCAGGCTCTTCCGGTCTCTCCAACATTCATGAATCTGTTGCTGCTGGGTAGAAATGATGAGGGGTATGATCTGTCGAGTCTCGAAGTTGTGTCATACGGATCGGAAGTGATGCCTGAATCCGTACTGGCAGCCTGGAACCGGAGATTTCCACAACTAAGGACGATACAAGCCTATGGCATGTCTGAACTTGGCATTCTGCCAACCCGCTCCAAAGAGCCAGGCTCGCTGCTGTTTTCCATTCAAGATGAAGGGGTCAAGTACCGGGTGGTGGAAGGAGAATTGCAGATCCATACCGAAACTGCGATGATCGGATATTTGAATGCACCTTCACCTTTTACAGAGGACGGGTGGCTACGTACTGGGGATGAAGCTGTGCTGGAGCAGGGTTACATTCGTATTCTGGGACGTCGTTCCGAGATCATTAACGTAGGGGGACGGAAAGTGTATCCTGCCGAGGTCGAGGGTGTTCTGGAAGAGATGGAATGTATTGAAGCGGCCGTAGTTTCGGGAGAACAGAGTGGTATCACGGGTCAGAGGGTGAAGGTGACGATCCGGCTGGCTACAGAATGTACTCTCACCGATCTGCGGCGATCCATCTGGGAATATTGTCAGGACAAGTTACCTTCATACAAGATTCCGCAGAAAATCGTAATTACACAGGGAGCGCTCGTAAGCTCAAGAATGAAAAAAATACGAAAACCAATGACTTCGACACCCTTCGCCTCGGCTGGGAAATAGGTCGCTGCTTCGAAGAGCTTCACCTTGCTTGAATCGGTATCGCTAACGAACCTCAAACATTGTATTGAGTGGATAATCAAGAAAAGTAAAACCTAACGAATCTCAGTAACGTTATTGCGTCGAAAACACGGCTTCTGCTCTCGAAAATCGACTTATTGGACGAAATAAGGTCTCTCTGATTCGTTAGGCATTTAGCCCGCGTATAATGAAGCAAATAAAGTGTGCTTGGTTCGTTGGGATATGACGTATAAGATGCACAAGACGTATAAGATGCAGGAGAGGCTGTTCCCCGGTCGTCAATATGACCTGGAGGACAGCCTCTTTGAAGTTATTTTCCCTTGTTAGCCGTATTCATATCAGGCTTTCGCTGGTTGTTTGATCTCCATTTGCAGTAAGGAGAATCCGTATGCTTCCAGATCGAGGGTCAGTTTATTTTGCCGAGCTTCCACGGTGTTTGATGTGAACAGATTTCGCCAGATGTTACGATCTCCCAAGGGGAGTTCAAGGGTACACGGCTCATCACCCGCATTCAGCACAAGAAGCATACGCTCGCCCGAATTCGAATCCAATCGTTCAATGGCAAGACAAGGGTCTCCGGTTTTTGCATATACAATCTTCAGTTCTGTGCTGCGCAGGGCAGGGTGCTCTTTACGAAGGGCAATGGTATGGGTGAAGAATTCCAGAAGCTCACGGTTCTGTTTGGTCTCATCCCACTCCATACACTTGCGGCAACCCGGATCATATCCCCCATCAAGTCCCACTTCGTCTCCATAATAGATACATGGCACACCTGGATACGTAAGTAGTAACGTAACGGCAAGTTTCATCTTGCGCTCATCTCCATCACACAAGGACAGCAGTCTGGGTGTATCATGACTTCCGAGCAGATTGAAGGCGGCTTCCGTTACAGGCTGTGAATAGGCTGCAAGCAGTTTGCCGATCTCATTGGCGAATCCAAGTCCATCGAGCTTGCCATGCACCGTATAGTCCAATACCGAATTGGTAAACGGATAATTCATCACGGCATCGAACTGGTCTCCCTGAAGCCACATGAGCGAATCATGCCAGATCTCACCAAGCAAATAGGCGTCAGGTTTGATGGCTTTTACCGTCTGACGGAATTCGCGCCAGAACTGATGATCCACCTCATTCGCCACATCAAGCCTCCATCCGTCAATGTCCATCTCCTCAATCCAGAAACGTCCTACCTCTAATAGGTATGCCTTCACTTCAGGGTGTTCCGTATTCAGCTTCGGCATGAGCGGTTCAAAGGCAAAGGTGTCATAAGTCGGTATGCCATTCTCCACACGTGGCGGCCAGTCCTTGATATAGAACCAATCTGCGTAGGGGGAAGAGGGACCATTCTTCATGACATCGACAAAAGGAGGGAACTCTCTACCGGAATGATTGAATACCGCATCCAGAACAACGCGTATACCGCGCTGATGACAGGCGTCCACGAACGCCTTGAACTCTTCATTGGTTCCAAAGTGAGGATCAACCTTCATGTAATCGCCTGTATTGTATTTGTGATTCGTCGTGGCCTCAAACAGCGGACAGAAGTAAATGGCATTGATGCCGAGCTGACTTACATGATCCAGATGATCCAGCACACCTTGGAGATCACCGCCGAAGAAGTTCACCGGTGTAGGTTCTCCTCCCCAGGGTTCAGCATTTTTGGGACTGATGGATGGATCGCCATTGGCATAACGTTCAGGGAAAATCTGATAAAACACAGCGTCCTTAACCCAGGCAGGCGATTCAAAAATGTCGACTGGATTCATAAATGGAAAATCAAAGAATTCGAGTGGATGATCAGGCAGCGCCTGCTCGAATCCGCGCTCCGTCATCCAGACCGATTCCTCTCCCTGAATCAGTTGGAAGCCATACCGTAATCGGCGATAGGGAGGTGAAGTCTCAGCTTCCCAATAATCGAACATTTCATCCCGGGCAAAGATGTGCATGGGGATGTGTGTGATCGTCCGATCCCAGGCATATTTGTCCCCGGTAATGGCAATCACCGCATCCAGATCCCCACGTTTGGACCGAAGTCGCAGGTGCATGGTCGAGCGGTCATAAGCATAAGACCAATTGAGTTTGGGGCGGTGGTAAATGGCTTCAAGAATCACGTAAATCACTCCTCGTCAGATGATGAAATTCAGATAAAAGTGGCCATTAAACGCAAAAAAGGCACAACCTCAATTGTTCACGAGGTTGTACCTTTCGGCAGCATAGCCTTTTGATTATAGTGCTATTATACGAACTAACGCAGCAAAAGAAAACACTTTTTTTCCTTAAATTTCAAAAGTTTTATTCGAAATGTAGGACGCATATCTGCAATTACTGTTTTTTATAAATCAAATCCAAGTTTATTGGCGTATGCAGAGAATTCTTTGTGAAACTTCTCGATATTTTTCTTCCCGGCAGCAATTTTGGCATTGGATTGTTTCAGGACAGCACTGTTTACCGTTGTTTTGGAGACCGCTTTTTTAGCGAGTTGGAATCCTTCCAGCTGTGTATAGCTACCTTTAATCAGGTTGGCATGGATTTTTTGCAATTCCGCATTTTGCGGTTTAATCAGCTTCAGCTTGGAAACATATTTGGTGTAGTTAGGAATCGCTGTGTTGGTCAGTTTCAAGAAAACGGACTTGCGATTGGATGATGTAATGTAAAATCCACCTCCCAAAGCATTGAAGGCTTTCTCCTCATATACCGATGCCATATCCAACTGATCAAGGTAGTTGAGGAAATCTTCTTCTTCGACTGTAGGGATCGGTTCTTGTTCGGACGTGTCAACTTCTTCATAGTATTCGTCTTCCGAATATGTAGTGGTTGAGTCATCCGCAGCTGAGGCGTAGGACCCTGCAGGTGCGAATACCCCGCCAAGCAAGACAAAACTCATAATGATTGATAGTACCCATGATTTCTTCACGTGCTAATATCCCCTATCTATAGATGTGATTTTATTCCAATGGATAATCTAACATAGTACAACAAGAAATTACAGGAATTGTTTTACAGTAAATAACTTGCTTGAATGCATATGAATGAATAATGATTCACGAGCAAAAAGGACATGTATTAGATGAAGCTAAAAGTAAGAAGAGAGATTTGTATATTTAGCAGGTAAGAAAAAAATTACATATATGGTTTATATGGAGGCGTATTATATCGATATGTATTGTATTGGTTTAGTTAATATATCTTTATTTAATGTTGTTTTATGAAGTTACAGAGTTCGACAGGGAGTGAGAAGTTTTTCCAAATAAAATGCTTGTATAATGATTTCATCTCCATTACAATACAATTGATAATGAGATTCAATATCATTTAGATTAAAAAGGGGAGACGGATTTCATGTATAAAGTAAAGAAAAAGCTATACATTTATGCAGCACTTATTCTGATGATTTCACTGCTTGCTGGTTGTGCTTCGGGTGGAAGTGCCGAGACAACGAATACGTCCAGCCAAGCTGCAAGCAGCAATGAGAGCAATAATGAAAGTGATACAACTGCCAGTGCGACTGAAGATCAGACCCGAATGATCAAACATGCCATGGGCGAAACCACAATCAAGGGAACCCCGCAAAAGATCGTGACACTGTTCCAGGGTGCGAATGATGTCGTTGTTGCACTTGGCGTGAAACCGACAGGCGTGGTGGAATCCTGGGTTCAGCAGCCAGTCTATGAATATCTGAGAGCAGATCTGGACGAAGTTCCACAAGTAGGACAGGAATCGCAGCCCAATCTGGAAGAGATCAACAAGTTGAAACCCGACTTGATTATTGCTACGAAGATCAGACATGAAGAGATCTATGAGCAACTGTCGCAGATCGCACCAACGGTAGTGACGGAGACGCTTTTTGACTGGAAAGAAACGGTGAAAACTGTTGGGGAAGCGATGAATATGGTTGAGCAATCGGATAAATTGTTGTCTGATTGGGATGGCCGTGTAGCTGATTTTAAAGAGAAAATGGGGGATCGTCTGCCAATTGAAGCAACCATCACGAACTTTAGAGCCGATCAGGTTCGTATTTTCTACATGGGATATGCAGGTAAGATTCTGAATGAACTTGGGTTCACCAGACCTGCCGAACATGACGCAGACACATGGGGAGTTGAATTGACTTCCAAAGAGAACATTTCGGATATGAATGCAGACATGATCTTCAACTTCAACTCAGGAACAGAAACAGATGCCATTCAGAAAAATTATGATGTTTGGACCAGCAGTCCACTGTGGAAAAACCTTGATGCAGTCAAGAACAACCAACTAGTTCAGGTCGATGAAGTGGCCTGGAACATGGCAGGTGGATACACATCGGCCAACATGATGCTGGACGATCTATATAAGCAGTTCAACCTGAACTAACCAACAGGAGCAGGACCTGCCATGCACCAGAACATTCGTTAACGAAGTGTATTGGGCAGGCAGGTCTTTTGTCATTTTACAGATGAAAGAGTGAGAGTATGTTTCCCCTTTTTACAAAGGCAAGTGCCAAGATCTATGGACTGGCTGGTTTACTCATAATACTTCTACTTGCTTGCCTAGCCAGTATGATTCTGGGACGTACGCATATCACGTTTCAGATAGCATGGGAAGCACTGCAATTCTATGACGAGAGTTCTGTGGAACATGTGGTTCTGCTGACGGAACGCTTGCCACGTACGATTATTGCTGCTGTTGTGGGAGCAAGTTTGGCCGTGGCGGGTGGACTGATGCAGGCGTTGACACGTAACCCGCTGGCATCACCAAGTGTGTTCGGGATCAATGCCGGTGCGATCTTTTTCATTGTCATTGCCATTGTGGTATTGTCCGTATCCTCGCTAACCACCATGATGTGGTTTGGTTTTGCAGGGGCTGCTGTAGCCGCGGCAATTGTATATGGGCTAGGTTCCCTCGGTCGTGATGGCCTGACACCGATCAAAATTGTACTGGCGGGGACGGCCATCTCAGCGTTGTTTGCCTCGTTCACACAGGCCATTCTGGTGCTGGATGGAACCGGATTGCAGGATGTATTGTTCTGGCTTGCCGGTTCAGTTAGCGGGCGGACATTGGATATGTTATATCCTGTTCTGCCGTACATGACAGCCGCAGCCATTGTCTCTCTGTTCATGGGCAGAGCCATCAACCTGCTCTTGACGGGTGATGATATCGCCAAAGGCATGGGACAGAATGTAATTCTGGTCAAGGTGCTCATGGGAATTGTTACGGTATTGCTGGCGGGTGGTTCGGTTGCCGTAGCCGGTTCGATCGGTCTGGTCGGTCTGGTTGTCCCGCATATCATGCGTGCACTGGTGGGCAATGATTACCGCTGGCTCGTTCCTTACTCTATTGTAGGGGGAGCGATTCTGCTGCTGTCCGCGGATGTTGTTGCAAGGTTGGTGATCATGCCGCAGGAAGTTCCACTCGGTGTCATGACTGCACTGATTGGCGGACCCTTCTTCGTGTACATTGCCCGTAAGGGGGTGACGAAGATATGAGGAAGCTGTTGACTTTCCGCAACAAAAAAGACACCGTCTCGGTGCAAATGGAACGAAAATCATTGGTTGTCATCGGTATATGTATCCTCTTGTTCCTGATGGCAGGAGTGGTCGGTACCAGTGTAGGCAGTGACTTTATTTCTCCGCTGGATGTGCTCAGAACGATATTTGGTCTGAATGCAGGAGAGCATGACTTCGTCGTGCTGACCTTAAGGCTGCCACGAGTGTTATTATCCCTGCTCGTAGGTGCAGCCCTTGGTATGTCAGGTGCGCTCCTGCAAGGTATTATCCGTAACCCGCTGGCCTCACCGGATGTCATCGGTATCACTGGCGGTGCCGCTGTTGCGGCTGTAGGTTTTGTTACATTGCTGGGCGGAGCGGTGAGCATCAAGTTGTTACCACTGTTCGCCATCGCTGGTGCAATTGTGACGGCATTGATTATTTATGTGCTTGCCTGGAAAAAGGGAGTCAGTCCGATCCGCTTGGTGCTGATCGGGATTGGAGTATCAGCCATTACCGGAGCTGGAACAACCTTTATGTTGATCCTGAGTCCGTTCTACACGGCAGGTCAAGCCTATATCTGGCTGACTGGAAGTGTATACGGAGCATCGTGGACCGATGTTCGAACAATAGTGCCGGTTATCACTCTTGTTGTTCCTCTGGCGATCTGGTTCGCCCGCAGCTTGAATGCACAGGAATTCGGGGATGATTTGGCCACAGGGCTAGGTGTCACTGTGCAGCGGCATCGTTCAGCGTTGTTGTTATGCAGTGTATTGCTGGCGGGAATTGCCGTTGCGGTTGCCGGAACCATTGGGTTTGTTGGCCTAATCGCTCCACACATTGCCCGGAAGCTGGTTGGACGGATGTTTGGCAGTATGCTGATTGTGTCTGGACTGGTGGGTGCTCTGCTTGTATTTGCGGCAGATCTGATTGCCCGCACAGCTTTTCTACCGTTAGATGTTCCCGCAGGGGTATTCACTGCAGGCGTAGGCGCACCATTTTTCCTGTATTTGTTGTTCAAGAATCGAAATCAGTTTTGAGGAGGAGCGAGCTGTGAGTATTCTGGAAGCCAAGGAGCTTACGATCTCCTATGGAGCAGATCCCATTATTGAAAATTTGAACCTGACCATTCCCAAGGGACAGATTACCGTCCTGATTGGCAGCAACGGCTGTGGTAAATCTACGCTGCTGCGTACGATGGCCCGGTTGCTGAAATCCAGCTCTGGTTCGGTGCTGCTGGATGGCGAAGAGATTGCGAAGCTGCCAACCAAGGAAATTTCAAGACGCATGTCCATCCTGCCACAGGGCCCGACCGCTCCGGAAGGCTTGACAGTGAACCAACTGGTTAAGCAAGGACGTTATCCACATCAAACATGGCTGAAGCAATGGTCACGAGAGGATGAGTGCATGGTTAAGCTGGCACTCGAATCCACACATCTGACAGAACTCGCGGATCGACCTGTGGATGCACTGTCCGGTGGACAGCGTCAGCGTGCCTGGATTGCCATGACGCTCGCGCAGGGTACCGAAACGCTGCTGCTGGATGAACCTACAACCTATCTGGATATGACACATCAGATTGATATCCTTGATCTGCTGTTTGAGTTGAACGAACGGGAAGGACGTACCATTGTCATGGTACTTCATGACTTGAATCTGGCATGTCGGTATGCGCATCATATTGTGGCTGTTCACAATAAGTCGATCTACGCGGAAGGTAAACCAGAAGATATCGTTACACAGGAGATGGTCCGTAAAGTTTTCCAGATGGAGTGTGAGATTGCGGTTGATCCACTGTTTGGCACACCAACCTGTATCCCGCATGGAAGGGGAAGGAAGCTGAATGGAGAACAGCGTTATACACAACTGGCTTGAGGATTAAAAAGTCCGCTTTTGATTCGTTCAATACTTATCCAAAACTCCACATCAACTCCACTGTATGATCATGCAGATAACAAATTAGGCAAGCCATTGGTAAAACCATGTCCCAGGCTTGCCCGGTTTGTTGTGCCTATTATTCGATAAAAGCATACCTGCATCGACTCAAACCTACACTAAATTCGATCTTATTTTTCCTTAAAAGTTTATTATTGACAATATAACTCGAATTGCCATAAAATAGATTTTGTATGATATTGATAATCATTATCAATATATAATTACAATAAAAATTGATGAACGTATGAGCAATATAAGTTGAATTAATCATTTACATGCAACGGAGAGGACAGAAAAAACCTGAAAAAGCGAAGCGTTCGCCTTTATCCCCGGATTTTTACCTTGAGAAAAGGGAATCAAAAAATCTGGGGATAACAGCGATTAGAAGGTTGTTCTGTCATTGTAGTGTCAGCGTAAATAATCTTTAATTCAACTTATATAGGAGCGAGTACCTTCATTCGATCGGGGAGGATTTTCAGTGTTTCCGAAAGGGATTCATAATCTGCAAAACCGACTCATTATAAGCAAAGCGAGAGAAATGGGCATCACCTGTGAGCCACTTCTTGAGGGATGCGAAGATTTTCTGAAGCTGTCTGTAGGGGACAAAGAGATCATCATTAACAAAACCAGATCTCATCGTCTGCCGTTAATCGCTGGACTGCTCGCGAAGAACAAGCAGGCATGTAATATGTTGCTGCATGAACAGGGAATGCCTGTACCGTCATTTATCGTGATCCCGGAGATGGGGAGTGAAGCAGTAGCTTTTCTGAATAGATATGGCTCCATTGTGGTGAAACCGCTGGATGCGAGCAGCAGCATGGGCGTGACGCTGGATGTGCGTACCGCAGATGAACTGGAGGCAGCCATTCATCTTGCGCGTGTCCACGGCAGTAGCATTATGTTACAGCAATATGTGACCGGAATTGATTACAGAGTGCTGATCATCAACGGAGAAGTGGCGGCTGTGAACCAGTATCGGCCTGTCTATGTTGAGGGAGACGGAACTTCAACCGTTCGGACGTTAATTGAGCAGTTGAATCAGGAACGAATCGAGATGACACCCATTGGCGAGTATGAAGCGTTTCCCGAGGTTAATGCAGCAGCGGAACGACTGCTGGAGGTATTACATGAACAAGGGACAACACTGGATGAAGTTCCTGCCGCGGGAAAAGAAATTGAATTATACGATCTCCGCAATTCTGCCGCCGGAAAAATCAGTGAATTCTACAAGGATTGTACCAAAATCATTCATCCCGAAAATGCCCGAATGATCATTCAGGCGGCAAAGACTCTTCAGATCGATGTAGCAGGAGTCGATGTTCGTTGTTGTGATATCCGCACCCCGATCTCCAGAGATCAGGGAGGCATTCTGGAAGTGAACGCCTTGCCAGATCTGACACACCACGTCTTTCCCCATGGTGGAACAACTCGTGATGTGGTTCGGTTATACCTGGAATACCTGTGTCAGGAGCAACTTGAATATAAAGAAATATAGCTTATAACAACGTATAGATGACAATATATGACGGATAACAGATAACGGATACCATCATTTAATTCGGACCTTACATGATTTTGAACCAATACCATGTCATATGCAAAATGCAGAACAAGAAACACAGGCAGCAGGTTCTGCCTGAATCGATTATAAGGAGCGTTAGAGGGCTATGTCAGTAGAGGTGCAGACGGAATATCTGAAGATGCAAAATGAGAAGGAATCCAATGCAAGATCGTACCCCAGACATTTCCCACTTGTCATTAGCAAGGCCCATGGGGTGAAGATTACTGATACTGAAGGCCGCGTATTCTACGACTGCCTGGCTGGTGCAGGAACATTGGCGCTGGGGCATAACCATGACACGGTGGTCAACGCCATTCGCGATGTTCTGGATCAGCAGATTCCGCTTCATACACTGGATCTGGCAACACCGCTGAAGCTTTCATATATGCAAGAACTATTCTCCATTCTTCCGGCAGAGATGCGAGACAAAGCCAAAATCCAGTTCTGTGGTCCAACCGGAGCGGATGCCGTAGAAGCAGCCATTAAGCTGGTCAAAAGTGCCACAGGTGGCAAGTCCATTCTTGCCTTTCAGGGAGGTTATCACGGTTCAACCCAAGCGACGATGTCGATGAGTGGCAACCTGAGCAAGAAACAACATCTGCAAAGCCTGCTGCCCGATGTACATTTCCTGCCGTTTCCTTATGAATACCGCTGCCCATTTGGTGTTGGTGAAGGCATGACGGCCCAATTAAGCGCACAGTATATTGAAAATTTGCTCGATGATTGCGAGAGCGGTATTGCGGCACCATGTGGGGTCATTGTGGAGACGGTTCAGGGCGAAGGCGGGGCGATTCCGGCAGACATTGAATGGCTGAGGGAACTGCGCCGAATCACAGCAGAGCGAAGCATTCCGCTCATTATCGACGAAGTGCAGACAGGCATTGGACGTACAGGGCGAATGTTTTCGTTTGAACATGCCGGGATTGTACCTGATGTAATCATCTGCTCCAAAGCGGTTGGCGGAAGTCTGCCGATGTCTGTCGTCATCTATAAGGAGGAGCTGGATCGATGGCAGCCTGGTGCACACACAGGTACGTTCCGTGGCAATCAGCTGGCCATGGCAGCGGGACTTGCCACACTTCGTTATATCCGGGAACAGGATGTTCTACACAACGTGCATCTTCGTAGTGAGCAGTTCATGAATCAACTGAATGCATTGAAAGAGCGGTATGCAGAGATTGGTGACGTGCGAGGCAGAGGACTGATGATCGGTGTTGAAGTGGTGGATCCAACAGGACGGAAGGATCGTCTGGGACATTATCTGCCTAATGGTGCGCTGGCTGAGTCTATTCAGCGTGAATGTTTCAAGAATGGATTAATTGTAGAACTGGGCGGGCGTCATTCAGCTGTTGTTCGTTTTCTGCCGCCGCTGAATATTACGGAGCAAGAATCGGGTGCAATCCTTGCGATCTTTGAGAAATCGGTAGCTGAAGCGATTGCTTTAGCAACGGCTGCATGTTGAAGCTATCCCTGATGAAGAGGCATGCAGTATTACTCGCGATTCTGATCGGTGCTTTTTCGCTGGTACTGACCAACAGTGCATTTAACCTGCTGCTGCCTTATTTTGTGCAATATTATCAGATCTCTACGACAGCAGGTGGGTGGATTATCGCGCTGTACATGCTGGCTATGACGTTAACGATGCCGCTGGCTTCCCTGATTGTGGACCGACTGGGGCGTAAGCAGACGTATATGTTGGGGATCAGTATCTATGGAGTGTTCTCGGTGGCAGGTGCGTTGTTTTATCACTCCATCGAAGTACTATTACTGGTACGTTTCATGCATGGCGTTGCCGCGGGGCTGATGATTCCGTTATCACTTGTGTTGCTGTTTGATGTATACGGACCGGAGGTACGAGGGCGAATTACCGGAGCGTGGGGCTTGCTGCTTATGTTGGCTCCGGCTGCCGGGCCTACGCTGGGTGGATTCATCATTCAGTATGGACGGCTTGAAATGCTGTTCTGGCTCAATGTGCCACTGGCTATATTCTCGTTGATTGGCTGCGGTCGAGTCATTCAGACCTATATCCCTGCCCGCAGGAAAAAATGGCATCCAACCAGTGTTATGCTGCTGATCTGCGCGGTAGGTGCCCTTAGTCTGGGGGTACAGTTGTACGCAAGTCCTGTCGTGGCAGTATGGGTACCATGGATGCTGATTGCGCTCGGTGTGTTGCTGCTCATTCGTTTTGTCCAGACCGAGAACGGTCGCAAGGAACCACTGATCCGGTACCAGTTGCTGCGGCGTAATGCCGTCTTTCCGCTGACTGTACTGATCTCGACTATTCAGGATTGTGTCATGTTTGGTGTGATCTTTACATTGCCGTTATTGTTCCAGGACGTCTTCCACCTGTCACCAGCCATGTCCGGTGCGTTGTTCATTCCCTTGTCGATCTGTACAAGTCTGTTCATGTGGATTGGCGGCAGCTTGCTGGACCGAGGTCGGTCCATACATTTTATCGCATGGGGCACGTTGCTGGTGTCGATATCCATTCTGTCGTTTGCGGTTCTGCCCATGGGAGCATCGATCTGGATCATCGGCATGCTCATGGCGTGCCGGGGAATTGGCGTTGGTCTGTCAGGCATGAGTATCTCTGCTATTGGTTTACAGGCTTTACCGGACGAAGACATGCACGAAGGGTCGGTGTTATCAACGACGATTGAGCGTCTGGCTTCTTCGTTTGCAGTGATGGGCTTGACCCTGTATTACGATATGCGTTGGCAATGGCTTGCCGGGGCAGGAACGTCCATGGAGATGGCAAAATGGGGAGCGCTCAAAGAAATCTGTATCGGACTTGGCTGCGCCATACTGCTTACACTTCCCCTGGTCTTACTTATAACCCGAAAGAAGGTTGGCATCATTGTTCGAGATGGAAAACAAGCTCCGGTCTGAGACTGAGCAGCAGGCCCATGAACATTCGTGCAAGCTGTTGCTGAACTGTTACATACGTGAGCTTGCGCTAGAGAAGGAAAGCGATATTCGGATTAATCCAAATACGCTGACGTACATTGTTGCTTTTCAAGCCAGTAGGGTGAAGGTGACAGGACACTTGTCTTATTACTCTGCCATAGGGGAGCATGAATACCTCAGCATGGAATCTGGCGGGGAAGCGGTGCATTATGGCGACCTTGTTCGTTGGATCACATCTGAGCTAAGTGGAGATACGGCACGGGGAGCGAGTTCGGATCAACATGGAATGAAGAAAAGTGTGATGGAAATGAAGCGTTCACTTGAGGTGGATATTGCACATCCACAGGGCGAGAATACGAATCGTGTAGAGGCGATGTACGCCAGAGATTTTGCACAAAAGGTAGATAACAGTGTAGGTAACCTTACGTTGTATATCGAACAAGCAGCCGGTCTCGACATCCACGATTATCGCACATCGGAACAGTCACTGTTGTATGGTCATCCGTTCCATCCATTTCCGAAAAACTCCAAAGGCTTCAGCGAGCAGGATGTGCAGAAGTACAGTCCGGAGTTACGGACATCGTTTCAACTCTGTTATATCGCCGTGAGACAGGATGTCTATGTACAGGAATGGGTTGATGACGAGGCGGCAATGGATTTGCAAGACCTCCTGCGGAGCCATGTGGAGCCTATTTTAAAAGAAAAGAGTGAAATGTATGGGCTGCTGCCTGTCCATCCATGGCAATACGCATACATATCACGGTTGACCGAGATACAGTCCTATTTTCGAGATGAAAAATTAATCCTACTCGGTAGTGCGGGGCCTACCGTCTATCCAACCTCTTCGGTCCGTACAGTTTATGTTCCCGAATGGAACTGCAATATCAAGCTGTCACTGAACATGCAGATCACCAACATGATTCGCACCAACAGTGCTGAGCAGATGCGCAGAACACTGGATGCCTCCAGATACGTCAGGCAGCATGACTGCTTCGGTGCTGAACCGAACACGCATATTGCGTATGAGACAGGTGTAGCCACTTGTGCTTTTGAAGATGAAGAGTTAACCAGCCTGTTTACGATAGCTTATCGACCCATTGAGTTTGATGTCGAGAATACGTATGTCTTATCCAGTCTGGTTGAAGCACCGCTTCCCAGGATGCGGTCGAGACTGATGACCATGCTGGGTGGTGGACGAGACATTGCCGAGCGTTGGCTGGAACGATATCTGGCATGTTCGCTGCTGCCGACTGTACGGGCTGCGGGAGAGAAAGGTATTCATTTTGAAGCTCATTTGCAGAATACCCTTGTGACCTTAAAGGATGGGTTGCCTGTGGATTTTATCGTCCGCGATCTGGAAGGGGTCAGTGTGGATGAGGAACTTATAAGTGAGCAGGATCGTGCTGCGTCCGATTTATTATTTTATTCGCGAGAGAAAGCCTGGGCGCGGACATCGTATTATTTTATCGTCAATCATCTGGGGTCTCTGATTCATGCGATGGCGCGAGATGTGAACGTCCCCGAGGAGCATTTCTGGAAGCAAGTACGTGAGGTACTTGTGGAGGAACTGGAACGAACGGGCAATGCATATGTGCAACATCTGCTGACAACGGATGCATTTCTGGCCAAACAAAATTTGGTGAGTTGTCTAAGGGGGATCAGCCAGACCCCGGCCTACGTGCCGGTGAGCAATGTAATGAAACGAATAGGGAGTGAAGTGCGTGGGAGTCGTGGGATACAGGGCTGAAGCAGGCGGCAGGACAGAAGCAGTATACGTGGGTGTACAGGAACGGATTATGCGTCAGACGTTGGAGGCGATGTGGTTCGAAGGCATTCTGGACAGTCATGTAAGTGGGAGCGAATGGCGAACCAGCGGCCTTACATCTTCCGGCGATTCTGTGGCGTACACGTGTGAAGCGGAGCGAAAGTTTTCATTTGGCCGGGTGAAGGTGAAGAAGGGTTCGATTCAAAGGGAAGGCGTACTCTGCACCGATCTGGATCTGTTTTTGGAGGAAATTGTGCTGAACGCTTTGAAGGGTGCAAATGTCAGGGCTTTTATCCAGGAACTGCTCGAAACGATGGCAAAGGACAGCCAGTGCCAAGCTATATTGTCCTTGAACATTCCGAGTGAAGATCGACATTATGATGCGCTCGAAAGTCACATGACTGACGGTCATCTGTACCACCCGAGCTACAAGTCGAGACTAGGATTTTCTTTGAAAGACAATCTCGCTTATGGCCCTGAGTTTAACACGGAAGTTGCATTAGTCTGGGTTGCTGTGAAAAAAGAATTTGCTCAGACCGCTGTATCCGCGGGATATAGCTCTGAAGAACTGGTGGGGCAACATCTGACCGTAGAGGACGCACAGCGATTTCATCAGATACTGCAACAACAAAATCGAACGGACGTGGGTGAGACCGCCAACGTATATGATACCAGTGCAGATCAGCTTGAGAGCAGTGCCGAAGTTCGTGATATAACCATTGCTCAAGATAGCTTAGTAGGGTCTAGCGTTGGCAGCAAAGGCAGCAAGGTGGATGGGAAATTAGCTTTTGGCACTGATGAATCCTATGTGTTCATTCCAGTTCATCCATGGCAGTGGGAGCACCAGTTGGAATCGGTATATGCTCGTCAACTGATGGATGGGGACATCGTGTATCTTGGTCCATCGTCTTCGCCCTATCGCGCGCAGCAGTCGATCCGTTCACTCTCGAACCGGATGAATCCGGAAGCCCCTTACATCAAACTGGCCCTCAGTATCACCAATACGTCAAGCACACGTATTCTGGCACAACATACGACCCAGAACGCACCGCTGATCAGCGATTGGCTGGATAATCTCGTTCGTGAAGATGAGCTGTTGCAGCGGGCGCAGTTTGCCATTTTGAAAGAAATCATGGGACTGTCGTTCCGTTATGAGCAGTTGCCTGCAACGCAATATGGACGGGCCTACGGCACACTTGGTGCGATCTGGCGGGAGAATGTATCGGTTCACCTGAAGCAAGGTGAGACGGCGTGGCCGCTGAATGCTTTGATGTTGGTACAGCCAGATGGTGTTCCATTTATCCAGGATGCTGTAGAACGACATGGTGTGGAGAAGTGGAGCGAGGCCCTTGTTCGCACGGTTACACTGCCGATTATACATTTGCTCTACGCACACGGGATTGCGCTGGAATCCCATGCCCAGAATATCATTTTGGTACTGGAAGATGATCTGCCGAAACGAATCATTATCAAGGATCTGCATGATGGTGTTCGTTATGTACCGGATCAACTGCTGCACCCGGAAAGAGCACCAAAACTGAATCCAGAGCCGGAAACTCATCGCAAGTTCAATCGGTATTCCTTCATCTATGCGGGAGATGTGTCGGAAGTCCGTGACTATACGTATGATGCGTTCTTTTTTATCTGCATGACGGATATTGCGCTGGCTTTGGAGAAGTTTGGTCTGTCGGAGGAAGCGTTCTGGCAGCTGTGCGCAGGTGTAATTGTGGATTATCAGCGAGAGCACCCGGAGTACACGGAACGATTCGTTGCATTTGACCTTTTTGCCGAAGATGCACTGATCGAAGAGATGACCAAGCGCCGTCTGTATGGGGATGGAGAGTTATATTTCCGCAAGGCGAGCAATCCGCTCAAGATATCAAAGGATGTACTTGAATCAAAGAGAACGCCCGAATTAAAGGGAATCGTCGAATGAGGATTAACACGCTGAAGGAAAAAATTGCACGCAAACAGCCAGTATATGGCCTTTTTGTATCCATACCACACCCGGTCGTCATTGAGATGATCGGACATGCGGAATATGACTTTGTCATTATTGATCTGGAACATGCCGCAACATCGATGGAGTCGGTGGAAGAGTTGGTTCGTGCGGCGGAACTGGTCGGCCTAACCCCGCTGGTACGGATCTCGAAAGTGGAACGAGCGGAGATCCTGAAGGTGCTGGACTGTGGTGCACAAGGTATCGTCATTCCGCATGTCGAGCAATTGGAGCAGGTGGAGGAAGCGGTTCGTCACGCCTACTATCATCCGGTTGGCATGCGGAGCTTGAATAGTGGTCGTCCCGGTGTGTTCGGTAAATATCCGCTTACCGGATATATCGAGGAAGCCAATGAACAGGTGATGGTTGTACCCATGATCGAAAGTGTGGAGGGCGTGCGGCAAAGTGCACAGATTCTGTCTCACCCTCAGGTGAGTTTTGTATTGGAAGGCGCGGCGGATCTGTCGCAATCCCTCGGCGTGCCATGGCAGACAGAGCACCCGGATGTGAGACGTATGCTGGATGAATTACATGCTACCGCCCAGCAGTGCGAAGTACCTTATGCAACGGTCACCAGAGGTGTGGATGATATGTCGCTCTGGGGTGAGCGGGGAGTACATATATACGTGCTTGGTGATGATCGGAATACGGCGTTTCGGGCGTATGCCCAAAAACGGAATGACTACAGGAATGCGGGTGGGCAGATATGAAACTTAGTGTATGGCATGCGATAGATGAACTGCAACGCGGAATGGAAGAACCGGTATGTGCGTATGTATACGATCTGGCTGGCATTCAGGAGCAAGTACGTCAGATGTTGGGTAGCATGCCTGGGAACACACAATTGTTCTACGCCATTAAGGCGAATCCTAATCCGCGAATCATTGAGGCGTTGCTTCCATTGGTGAAGGGCTTTGAAGTGGCTTCGATCGGAGAGTTACTCAAGGTTAGAGCGGTAAGCCGCGAGGTTCCGATTCTGTTTGGAGGTCCGGGTAAAAAGGAGAGCGAACTGAGGCTAGCCATCGAGAATGGCGTGAGCTACATCCATGTAGAGAGTTTGCTGGAGCTGCGCCGCATCATTGCGATTGCGAAAGAGAGAGCGATGGATCAAGAGCATGATCAGGTGCAGGGAAGCAGGCAGAAGCAAGAAAATGAGCCGAAACACAAGCAACAACAGAAGCAAGCGCAGGAAGTGCGCATTCTGCTCCGAATCAATCTGCGAAGTAGCACGTTACCTCGGACGAAGATTGTTATGGGCGGTGGGCCTAGTCCATTTGGAATCGATGAAGAGGCGGTGGAAGAAGCCATTGAACTTATTCGTGTGGAAGGCGCGGGTGTGGTTCGGTTAAGCGGGTTCCATTTTCACTCCTTGTCCAACAATATGGATGCAAGTCTGCACGCCGAGATGATCGAGCTATATTTGCAAAAGGTGGAGCAGTGGCAGCTGCAGTATGATTTACCTGTGGAAGTGGTGAATGCAGGAGGCGGATTCGGTGTCACGTATGATGGCAGTCCCGGATTCGACTGGCCTTTATTCACTTCCCTGCTGGAGCAAAGTGAAGCCAGACAGCGCCTTGTTTCACGCGGAGGTCAGCTGTATTTTGAATCGGGTCGACTACTGGTGGCAGACCATGGATATTACGCGGCAGAGGTTACGGATATCAAAACCTCTCATGATCAGTATTTTGCCGTGTTAAGGGGAGGTACGCACCACAATCGTCTGCCTGCTTCATGGGGGCATGACCACCCGTTTCAGATTATGGCGACGGATCGTTGGAAACACTCGTTTGCCCGGCCAGAGGTAAGAGATCGTCGAGTTCATGTGGTAGGTGAGTTATGTACACCGAAGGATCGGATGCATTCCGATGCGGAGGTAGCGCTGCTACGGGTAGGAGATATTGTTTTGTTTGAAAAGTCTGGAGCTTATTGCTGGACCATCTCGCATCATGATTTTCTGGGGCATCCGCACCCGGCATTCCATTATCTAACGGAGGACAATAATCATGTCAACACTGATGAAGCGTTCCAGTCTGCAAGCCGCTGAACGCCGGATTATGACGGATCTGATGAATTCATTTTTGTCGGAGCAATTACTCCCACTGGAGGATCACCCATTCATTGATTTTGCCGCAGCACCTGCGCCGTTCCGTCGATTGTACAAGGGGTATGACAGCGAAGAGCATAATCATAATGTAGCGTCTCGCTATAGATTGCACACTCAAGGCGTGCTGTGTCTGGTTGAAGAAGGGGTGAGACAGGGGATTCAGTGGGTCCAGGGTTCACCGATCTACGAGGAGAAAACAGATGGAAGCTGGGTTCTCCTTGATTCTCCAGCAGAGGTTGGACGTGCGGTGTTACAGAAGGCTTTGTCAGATGAAGACTATAGCCAACCCGGAGTGGCGGAGTTTCTTGCTAGTCTGGATATTGCTGTGGAGCAGTATTCTCAGGGCTGGGAACAAGTCCGGTATCTGTCGGCCAACGTCCCAGCGTCTGCTTATGAGTGGTTTATCAAGGGTGAACGCGTTGCGGCATTGCGGGACCGTCCATTCCACCCATCGTCCAAAGCCAAAGTGGGATTCAACGCAGAAGATGTAACTCGGTATGCAGCGGAATTCGGGAAGACGATTTCGCTGCGCTGGGTGGCTATACGGCTGGATGCCGTTCAGCAAGGGTGTGAAGATGGGTTGTCCATTTTGGACGTGTTAGACGATGTTCAGCGTGGAGTAGTGGAAGCCGAGTTTGCCCGCAAAGGGATCACGTTGGATGAATATCTGCCGATGCCTGTTCATCCGTGGCAATTGCAGCATGTGATTCTGCCCCGCTTCACGGGAGAGATTGAAGAGGGCAGCATTGTCGTATTGGACATAGAAGTGGCCGACGTACAGGCCACATCCTCTCTACGCTCGATGGCCCCATCAACCGAGTCCACCCGGATGCTTAAGCTACCGGTTAGTGTTCTATCTCTGGGGGCTGCTCGTTATCTTCCAGTAGTCAAACTTCTGAATGGTCTTGCTGGAGAACTTATGCTAAGGCAAGCTGTAGCTTGTGACGAGACGTTGAAGGACAAGGTGTATATGTGCGAAGAGCAGAACTGGTGGGGCTTTATGCCAGAATCCATGGGACTGTTCGATGATCATCCCCGGCATCTGGCTGCACAGATTCGTGTGTATCCCGCTGAATTGCTGTGTGAAGCCTATAAAGTAATTCCAATGGCCGCACTGGGTGTGAATCTGGAAAGGCATCATCTATTAACGGAGATTCTGGGGGATACCCTCAGCAGCGCGGATGTCCTCGACTTCTATACCAGCATAGCTACAACGTTTTATGATATCGTGATGCGTCTGTTCAAGGTGGGCGTTGTACCTGAGATTCATGGTCAGAACTGCTGTCTGGTGTTACGGGATAATCAGGTAAAGGGTCTTTTGTTCCGCGATCATGATTCCGTGCGTCTGCATCAGCCTTATCTGGACAAACATGGCATTGCAGACCCTGCCTATCATATTCGTCCAGGCTACTCGAACAGTCTGTATAACGAGACGATTCAGAAACTGATTTTCTATGTGCAGTCTTTGGGGACGCAGGTGAATCTGGCTGTGATTATGGAGGCATTGAGCGAAGTGTACCACATTCCCGAAACGAAGTTATGGGAGATCACGGAGCAGGCTTGGAAGGAAGCGCTGCAACATGTGCAGCTTCCCGAATCCGACCGGGCCGCGCTCGCTCATGCGATATTCGAGAGCAGGGAGTGGCCCGTGAAGTTAGTTGTCCGTCCGCTGCTTGAAGCGGACGGGGTGCCCGGCGCGATGCCATCGGGCAAAGGCATAGGGTGGAACCCTTTTTACAAGGGATAGAAGTAGAGTAGTGTTGGTGCAGGAGTGTATAGAGAAGAAGTGCTCACTAAAGGATAGAACAGAGAAGGTGACCCGGCTGACGGGTTGCCTTTTTGGTTTGTAGTTATCGAAAGGTACAATGCTTGGAGGGAATAAAACGTTCATCATTGTGGCTAAAAAATCTTATGAAATGGAGGTATAGGAAAGAGACTGATGGTATAATCGGGTTATGTGTTATAGTCATACTTGTGTATTACCGAAAAGGTTTTCGGAAAAAGTGACACTACTGTTGTAACCGCAATCATAATTTACTTCAAGAAAGTGAGAATCTACCATGAATCAGAAGAGACTTTTTAATGATGGATGGCAATTTGCGAAAAGTAAGCTGGATGTTACGGAACCTGCGGGTCTGGTGTATGAACCTGTGGAACTTCCCCATGATTGGCTGATATATAATACGCTTGAACTGTATGAGGACAGCATTGGATGGTACCGCAAGACGTTCCATTACACGAAGGATGAGCAGCAGCTTCTGCTCTGTTTTGATGGCGTATACATGGATTCTTCGGTGTATGTGAACGGACATCTGGTTGGGGAGTGGAAGTATGGATATTCTGCTTTTGAACATGAGATCACGAATGCACTGGTGGAAGGCGACAATGAGATTGTGGTCAAAGTAGTGCATCAGAGCCCGAACAGCAGATGGTATTCCGGGGCCGGAATCTATCGCCATGTGTGGCTGAAAACGAGAGACCGCAACCATATTGTTACGGATGGAATCTATGTATCCATTAATCAGCAGCCGAATGGCTGGCAGGTGGAAGTGGATACGGAGCTGAACCTTGAACAGAATCAGCAGGCAGAGCTGGTGCATACGATCCGGTATGAAGGTCAGGTGGTGGCATCCAGCCAAGCGAATGTTACGGCTTCGGTGGTTGAAAAAGCGGTTGCAGCGACAGATAGCCAACAACTTATTGTTGTGAATCCTAACCTGTGGAGCCCGGATGCACCGCATCTGTATGAACTGGTGACAGAGCTGCGATTGATCTCGGATGATCAGGAAGATCGGACAGTTGAATCGGTATCACAGCGTATTGGATTCCGGGATATCAAGCTGGATGCCAATGAAGGGTTCCACCTGAACGGAGTCAAGATGAAATTGAACGGTGTGTGTGAACACCATGATCTCGGAGCGCTGGGGGCTGCTTTTAACCTAACGGCACTGCGTAGAAGATTTGTTTTGCTCAAAGAAATGGGCGTTAACGCTATCCGCACCGCGCATAATATGCCTGCCAAAGAGTTCATGGAACTCGCGGATGAGATGGGTATGCTGGTTGTGTCTGAAGCCTTTGATATGTGGGAACGTGCCAAAACGCCATACGACTATGCGAGATTTTTCCCGGAGTGGGTGCATACGGATGTGAAGAGTTGGGTGAAGCGCGACCGTAACCATGCCAGCCTGATCATGTGGAGTATCGGGAATGAAATCTATGATACCCATGCGGATGAGCGTGGACAGGAAGTAACTCGCATGTTAATGGACTATGTGCTGGAATTTGATCCGAAAGGTAATGCTGGCGTGACGATAGGTTCGAACTATATGCCTTGGGAAAATGCACAAAAATGCGCGGATATCGTGAAGCTGGCAGGTTACAACTACGCGGAAAAATATTACGACAAACATCATGAAGAACATCCGGACTGGATCATCTATGGTAGTGAGACGTCTTCTGTGGTGCAGAGCCGTGGCATTTATCACTTCCCATTCGAACAGCCGATTCTGGCAGATGATGACGAGCAGTGCTCGGCTTTGGGTAACAGTACGACGAGCTGGGGCGCGAAGTCGGCAGAATATTGCATTTTGGCAGAGCGGGATACACCTTATTCGCTGGGTCAATTCCTGTGGACTGGATTCGATTATATCGGAGAGCCGACACCGTATCATACGAAGAATTCGTATTTTGGACAGCTGGATACCGCAACATTCCCGAAAGACTCCTATTACATCTACCAAGCGGCTTGGACGGATTATAAGAAAAGTCCGATGGTTCACCTGTTCCCTTATTGGGATTTCAGCCCGGGTCAGATCATTGATGTACGCGTGTGCAGCAACGCACCGAAGATTGAGTTGCAACTCAACGGTAAAACCATTGGTACGTACGATATCGATCATGCTAATGGAACACAGCTGTCTGGCTGGTGGAAAGTGCCGTACGAAGAGGGCGAGCTAAAAGCGATCGCTTATGATGAGAACGGCCAGATCATTGCAACCGATGTGCAAAGATCCTATACGGATGCGAAGAAAATCCGTCTGCAAGCGGACCGGGAGCAGCTGCAAGCGAATGGTACAGACCTCATTTTTGTAGAAATTGATGTTGAAGATAAGGCGGGTAATCCGGTTCACAATGCGAATAACCGCGTGCAAGTTCAGGTGACGGGTGCAGGACGATTGCTGGGTCTGGATAATGGGGACAGCACGGACTATGATCCATACAAAGGGTTGAGCAGAAGACTGTTCAGCGGCAAGCTGATGGCGATCATCGGAGCGACAAATGAAGCTGGAACGGTACGGATTGAAGTTTCTTCCGAAGGTTTGGAAGGGGCTGTAGCTGAGTTTGAATCGCGTATTATGGATGCGGAACTGGTTGATGAGAAGCAAGTACAACCTGTCTTCATGAACAATGAAGAACGTCCAGTGCTTACGGGGAATGCTCATGAGATTCCTTTGCGGAAAATCGAGATCATCAGTGCTGCAGGACAGTTGCTCGATCCATCTAACCCGGAGCTGGTCGTAACCGCCAAGCTGTATCCGGAGAACACCTCCTATTGCGATATCGAGTGGGCCGTTGTGAACGATGCGGGGATCGAGTCCAACATTGCCAAAGTGGAAGCTGTTCAAACAGAAACGGGCGACAACGGTGAGCATCAACATGCGGTGAGGGTATCGGCTATAGGTGACGGGGAGTTCCGGCTTCGCGCAACCAGTACCAACGGTACGGACAAAACGAAACTCATCTCCCAGCTGGAATTCAAGGCGGACGGTCTCGGTACAGCCTACAAAGATCCATACGGCTTCATCACGGGCGGACTGTACGATTACACCAAAGGTGAGGTTGGTAACGGCAACGAACGTGGGGTAGCGACAAGTCGCGACGGAGAGACGCATGTAGGCTTCCGTAATATTGACTTCGGGCCATATGGCTCCGATACGATTACCATTCCAATCTTTACGTTGTCCACGGAGGAGTACCTCATTCAGATCTGGGAAGGTATGCCGGATGAGGAAGGAAGTACGATGATTGCGGATGTGGTGTATGACAAAGAGTCCATTTGGAATGTATACCAGGAAGAGACGTACCAATTGTCCAAACGCCTTAGCGGGATCACGTCGATCTGTTTTGTGTTGAAGCAGAAGATTCATATTAAAGGTTTCTCCTTCGAACGTCAGAGTCGGGCCTTTGAACAGAATGCGGCTGCATCCTGTGATCATCTCTACGGAGATACGTTCAAAATCGAGGGTGACCGTGTTGAAGGTATCGGGAACAACGTGTCGCTGGAGTTTGAAAACATGGACTTTACGGCAGAAGGCACATCAAAGCTCGTGATCTACGGCCATTCACCGATTGATAAGAATACGATTCATATTCGCTTCGCAGGTGCGGACGGACAGAGCAACCAGTTGGTTGAGTTCACGCAGTCAAGTGGATATGAGGAACGGGTGTTTGAACTTGAACAGGTGAAAGGTGAGCAGAAAGTAAGCTTTATCTTCCTGCCAGGCAGTCAGTTTGACTTCGGCTGGTTCCGATTCGAGAAATAAATGTGATAGAAATATAAAACCCCTTCAAGCAGGCATCGGTTCATGGGAACGTGGATCTGAATCGCTTGCGCGAAGGGTTTTTCTTGTATGTAGGTGTGAGAGTACGTTCGGGACAACGAGGGAGTTACAGATAAATGACAAAATAAGAATAATCATGCAACAAAGGATAAGATTGAAGCGTTTCATACATGAGGTGATGGAATGAGAAAAAATATGCTTATCTTATCGTTAGCTTTAATGCTGTTAACTGCCTATCAGGCAAATGATCCAACCACGGGTGCTTCCGGAATCACGAAATCATTCCCAGAAATTATCGAGCCCCATAATCCAGAGCAAGCGGAGCAAAGCGGGGATGTGGTTGTGCTTCATGGAGGCATACGGAACGAAGATAAGTGGGACACATTTATGAAAAATGTGAAGAAAAAACAGCAGGATCAGGTTCGTGTAACGATGTATACCATTGAAGGTGGGCCCATTATCCAGGAATTGATCTATGATGGTACAGCTATTCAATCGACTTATGATAACTCAAGGGATGCCTATGGCTCCAAACAGGGAACGAAGACCGACACCTGCAAAGAGATCGGTACGATGAAGAGTGAGCAGGGGCATATTTACTACGTGTTAACCGGGTGTGAGAAGGAAGAGAACCCTTTTTGGATGCCTAAGTTGTAAATGAACCTTCTGGGCCATGGTGTATACGATTGGCAATTTCGGCGTAGGCTAACTGTTCTCCATCGGTAAAATGATGGGTTTGATCTACCTGAGCTGAAGATGTTCATGGCTCAGGCATATGGGGTGGAGCTTTCCATTACCCAGGTGCTGGTAATGCTCGGTGTGCTGATGCTGATCTCCAAAGGTGCTGCCGGAGTTACCGGTTCCGGGTTCATAGCGTTGCTTGCAACGCTGAATGAGATTTATTTTGAGACAATCGGCTCCATGAGATTGCTTTTTACAATATTTGTTTGTTATGCTTAACTACATAGAATTGCATAGTAGGTGGTGTGTGAAGCTGAGAAACGAAATGATCAAAGGATACATCGATGGAATTGTACTGTCTGTACTGAATAAGCAGGATGCATATGGATACGAAATATCCAGAACGGTGAATGACGAGACCAATGGTCAGTTTGATCTAAAAGAAGGCACACTGTATCCGGCACTGAAACGTATGGAGGCTAACGGATACATAGAGGGTTATTGGGGAGAGCAAATTAGTGGACCACGGCGGAGATATTACCGAATCACCCCGGATGGCCAAACTCAGCTCAACACATTGAGGACATCATGGAGGGAGAACATCAAGATTATTGATATATTCTTGGGAGGGGATCTGCATGGAAGTCATTGAACAGTATTTGGATCAAGTACTTCGATTTACGTTTTTAACGAAGAGGGAAAAGTCTGAGTGGAGAGAAGAAATGGCTGCTCATCTCTATTCCTCGGTGGATCATCTGAAGCGCCAGGGGTTGGGAGAGACGAAGGCCATCGAACGTTCCATTCAACAATTTGGCTCTATCTCAGAACTGCGCAGAACGGTAACCAAAGAAACGTATGGATTCAACATGAAAATGATTTTTGGCTGTGCCTTAGCAAGTTTGTTCCTGTTCATTGTAACACTTGCGGGTGGACTAATCGCGAATCGATATGGTGTGCATAATCGGTATATCGAATTAATGCCTATTTTTTGGATTACGGTATGTGCGCTAGGTGCCTGTCTTGTATTTACACGCAAACGTGTGGATCGCCTTTGCCTGTTATCTGTGCCCCTGTTATTCAGTTTAGGGTATCTGCAAGCTTATTTTCAGACGATGTATCATTATTGGGGTGAAGGACTTACGTTTAATATGTTTGAAAAGTTATTTTTTAGTGGCGTGCTCCATACGTCTGGTGGATTGGAGTCCACCTTATTCGCCTCTATGTGCTTGGGTGCACAGGGACTCATTATGTTTGCGATAAGTAAAAATAAGTATATATCCATTCTTCCTTTTGCCTTTTCCATCATGTATACCTTTGTTCATATGCTGATGTTTAGTCTTTATTATGTATTTTTCGCCTCAGAGCAGTTCAGTTCCGCGGTAACTCAGGGGGACAGCGTTTTCCTGAATGGGAATATGCAGCGAGTGGTGGAGATGGGGATGAGTTTGACCATGGCGGTAGCGTTGTTTGTAGTATTACAAGGCTGGAGCTATTGGACGGCAAAAAGGAAATTGAGCTCCGCTTCATAAGGGTATTCAGCTTCCCCCATAATTAGACAATGAAGCCATGCTGGCAAGACAAAGGACAACTATAGCAGGACTCTTGTCTTTTTTATTGGGCTTCCCTCATAGTTATTCGCACACTCTCCGAATGTGCTAAGGACATAGTATAGGGCATATATACTGTGTGCCTTGGCCTAAGGAGATGACCATATTGAAGTATCTGAACAAGAGGACAGCTACCCTCAACAAATTAAGGCCCAGTCGTTCTACGCCGAAATGTAGAAACAAACACTTGGGAAAACGAAAGAAATGCCATATTATCCGTAGATCTTATCATAGAAAGCGCTGCTCACTGAAGCGTCCATTAAGATCACAGAAAATGGTCCGTGACAAAAAAGTCATTGCATTACCGAGAGGGGGAGGCAGCAACCCGATATGTTGTGAGCCCGCCCCCCTGCTTGCTCCTTTGAGACAACATGAATTGGAGACGGTGAGTCTCCCTGGAACGCAAGGTGTGGCAGGTGCCCAAGGCCCCGCTGGCCCTCACGGCGAGCCGGGTCAACCGGGAGTTCCGGGAGCGCAAGGTCCCGCTGGCCCTCACGGCGGGCTGGGTCAAGCGGGGCTTCCCGGAGCGCAGGGTCCCGCAGGCCCTCAAGGTGAACCGGGTCAATTGGGGCTTCCCGGAGCGCAGGGTCCCGCAGGCCCTCAAGGTGAACCGGGTCAATTGGGGCTTCCCGGAGCGCAGGGTCCCGCAGGCCCTCAAGGTGAACCGGGTCAATTGGGGCTTCCCGGAGCGCAGGGTCCCGCAGGCCCTCAAGGTGAACCGGGTCAATTGGGGCTTCCCGGAGCGCAGGGTCCCACTGGTCCTCAGGGTGAGCCAGGTCAAGCGGGGCTTCCCGGAGCGCAAGGCCCTGTTGGTCCTCAGGGTGAGCCGGGTCAACCGGGAGTTCCCGGAGCGCAAGGCCCGGCCGGTCCTCAAGGTGAACCGGGTCAACCCGGAGTTCCGGGAGCGCAAGGCCCAGCGGGCCCTCAAGGTGAGCCGGGTCAACCGGGAACTCCCGGAGTCCAAGGACCAACGGGTCCCCCAGGTGAGCAAGGTCCGCCGGGCACCGTACCCGGAATTGAAATCATTCCTACGGCAAACCGTTACTTCTATTTTCCGGACACCGATCTGGATTTGTCGAACTCGGTTATAATTCCTGCCACAGAATTCACGAATGACGATGGCGGTAGCATAACCGAATTTGCCGGGGGTGGAATTACTAGTTTCAATAATCTTTATATAAACGGGATCATCCAACCAGGAAACTCATACAGTGTAAGTGCGGAAAGGTTGTTTTTTTCGTCACAAAACGGTGTTATCTTTGCAGGGACACCCATCACTATAGCGATAATTATAATAACAGCCAATATCATAAATGGTTAAAATTGGTTTTAGTTGCTGGTTCCTTTGCCTTCACTACTCCCAAACCTACCACATATACTATGTTAGGTAGGAGGTGAGAAACATGCCACTTGTGACACCATTTCAGAACAGTTTAAGATTTGCTGCAACCATTGGTGATGGAACGGGTACTGGAGCAACGTTTGCGATTGCCGCGACAGCTTTTACAAATGACGCGGGTGTAGCTGCAACGGCATTTCCAGGCACGTTCAACTATTACAATCTTTATATTAACGGCATTATGCAGACAGCAGATACATCCTCGGCTACGACTACTACAATTACAATTCCCGGTGGAGATGCGCTGAACGATGGAATTCCAGTTGTTTTACAATTCGTAGTGTCTTAAAGAAGAAAGAAGATTTAATCCTACTGTATCGTTATCTTGTGCGACTTCTATCTGAGATAGAAGTCGTTCTTTTTGTACAAGATACCCAGTCGACTCAACTGCATTCATCCATGCATTAATGTGCAAAAATAGTTACTCAAGGATGTTGCCCAACTACCGGATAACCTCTGAGGAAATGATCCTTCCGTTTGATTCCAATCTTCCTTCTAACTTGTTAAAATTTAGGTACATAAACTAGGGTCAGGTTGGCGGGTGATAAGGAAATGCAGAGAATCGAGGTACATCCCGATCTATTGGAGGAAAAGGCCCGGTTGGTCCAGCAGAAGAAACAGGAACTGGAGCGAATGGTCTGGGAACTAGAGAAATCCATCTATATGTTGCAATCCGATTGGTCGGGTGTGACAGGAGAGCGTTTCTTCTGGGATTTTATGCAGGTGAAAGAAGTGTTCCCGACTACACTCGGGCTGTTGGACGAAATCCAGAAAGAGTTTACGTTTATAGCGAAGAACTTCAGAACAACGGACGGCTCCGGCGAGGTTGCGCTGTACATTCCAGAAGAACTAAAGCGAAATTTCGCTGTAGGGCTGCTTGATAAATCAGTAGGAGAAACAATAACGGGAATGGGGCAGACGGCAGAAGCTTTCTTCGAGAACCCATTCAGTACATTAAGCAGTGTGGCATATGCCATGACAGTGGGCAAAGTTGTAGACGTTGGGCGTGGTATTCAGTTTGCATGGGATACTGCTTGGGGTACGGGAACAGCGAGGTCGGATATAGGGCAATTTGTAGAAGAGCAGAAGAAGCAGATCGATGAGAATGGTGCAGGGTATTACGGTGGGGCGATGACAGGTCAGGCTTTGGCGTATGTTTTGTTTGGTAAAGCTTTTCGTTCGATGGATGATAAGCATACCGATCTGGGTGGAGCGGGTGGAGCTAAGCCGGAGCATGGTGGGATTTTTAAGTATAACGAGAATTTAAAACTTACTGAAATCCAACAAAAAAAGATATCTGAGTACATTGGAGTGAATTCCGATGAACTTATAAGTTCAGGACTTGCAAGTGAGGACACATTAAAAAAGATTCTAAAAAATTTAAAAGAAGGATCAAAATCCGGTAGGGAAGGTTTTAGACTGGAAGCTGATACTGCTAAGTTATTACTTGATAATAAAATAAAAATAACAGAGGCTGGTACAACATATAATGCTAAGGAATTAGGTGGTAGGATAGGGGAGATTGATCTGGGAACATCGAATTATATTATTGAATGTTTCAATGCTACTGGAGGTAAATCAAAATCAATAAGTGATTTTTTTAAATACTTTGAAGGCGATGTTAAGCAGCCACATATAAATCCTGATCATAAAGGAGTTATTTTATATGCCCCAAATGGTATTGATACTGTGAAAGCAAAAAATATAAGTTCAATTGGTGTTGAAATTGTAACATCTCCAGAAGAATTAATTAATACCCTAAAAGGAGAAAAAAGATAATGTCACAATCCAATATAGTAATGTACATGGAAGAAGAACTTAGTATTGAAAAATTAAACAGTGTGCTATCTGAGTTTGGTGCCAAAGATCAAATATCCTCTTGGGGAATAGAAAGATCTAACAGTTGGATATGGGTTAACTATTATATTCTTGAAGATGCTGATGAGATAAGGAATATGTGGTTTGATATTTCTGGGGATAAGGTTATTAATACTAATCTGAAAACTGCATTATTTATACAACCTAGTAAGGATCGAAATGCTACCTTCTTGGCGTTATCTTTTTGTAAAGAGATTTACTCGATCCTTGATAAAAGCAAAGATGTGTTTATATATCATGGTGATAGTGGATTATTTGTTAATGATGAGATAGAGAATCTGAAATTTAAAAACACTCAACAATTTTATGACTCTAGACTAATTAATGATGAAGTAATCGAAGATATTATCCAATGTTTAAACGAAGAGCTTATCGGTGGAATAGAGTGTATTGAAGAAGAGGGTGGATGGGATGGTGAGGAGCTGCAATACTTAGACTTATTTAAGAACCTTTTTGAGATGAGAGAAGATCTAAAAGTTCAATCTATAAATAAATCTCTTGAAGAAAAGATAAATCAGGTAGATGAGTTGATTTTGAGATTATTGGAAATAGATGATGAAAAATTATTGATTACTGCTGGGGAAGAGAATAGAGACCTACCTATTAACAGTTGGTGGTGGCATCTTGATAAAGTAGATTCAGGAATACTCAAAGTACATATCAAGGAGGGATCTGCTAGTTACCAAGACCAAAATAATGATAAATAAGATATGAATATGAATGGAAATAAGAATTAAATTTAAAGTTTTAATGTACCTATAAAAACTGAAATTAAGTTCCCTTGATAAGATAAAATTCTTATCAGGGATATTTTTGTTCATTTAATCAAAACTTTTAATGTATTTGACGATAATAATAGAGAAGTGTATAGCATTATTGCATATCCAGAAGAGCTAGTGAACTTACCACACATGGTTTAGGATATTTCCATGAAGCCATTAAAATTAATGAGATAGTATCGTTTGACTAAATGCCTACTCTAGTTCTTTTGAAACAAGTGAGAAAAGGTTAGGAATAAGAAGAAAAAAAATATTGAATTTGTGCTTTTGAAATGAGGTAGCCATGAAAGAAAAAATCATTAGATTAATGAAAATGATTATAGCTATCCAGGCGAATCCCGGAATTACAGCCAACATGCTCGCAGAAAAATGTGAGGTCAATCCACGCACCATTTACAGAGATTTGGAGCTGCTTACTACGGTTGTACCGATTCTGAATGAGGGGAAAAATACGGGCTATAGATTTGAAGGGAACTTCAATATATTCCCACTTGATTTCAACGAGCAAGAGGCGCTTGCATTCTTATTACTGCCTTCTTTTATTAATAAGGACAAACTCCCCTCTGGATTTGAATCTGCTTATGACAAAGTTATTTCTGCTCATTTTAAGGAAAAACGACAACAAAACAATATCATACATAATATAGCTGATATTATCCAAATGGGTATCCCCTCTTATCAAAAGGAGAGCAACAATTTTTTGGAAAACATTATTCAAGCTACGATAGAGTTGCGTTCAATTGAGACAGTGTACCATACTCAATATCGGGATGAGACGACAGCCCGCCGGATTGATCCTTATTTTCTTGTGCCCAGAGATCAGAAATTTTATCTGATAGGATATTGTCACATGAAAAAGGAAATTCGTACATTTCGGATCAGTCGATTTCTCAAAGTGGACATTACAGATCAGACTTTTGAAAAGAATCACTTCAGCATCAGACAATACTTTAAAAACACTTGGTCGATTGAAAGAGGAGATAAAAATACAAGATTCAAGGTCAGGTTTAAAGAAGATGTTGCTAGGTATGTCAAGGAAAAAGAACTATTTGTACATCCAAGAATAACCGATGAGAGTGATGGCAGCATTATTTTTGAGGTAACCGTCAACAATGATAAGGAATTTATCAAGTGGTTGCTAAGATATGGACCAGATGCAGAAGTACTGGAACCACAGGCGGTTCGTGAACAATTGAAGGAAAAACTAAATAAATGGAACCAGATTTACTAACCAAAAAGGCGTGCATATTATGGCACGCCTTTTAATTATACGAACTTACGTTCGCTGGCATTATGTTGTCGTATGGATTTGCTATTATACAAACAAGTTAACTGAAATAAAAATTGCTGAGGGGGAAAGGCTTTGAATTTATGGCTCAATTTTTTGATTATATCGTTAACCATTTTATTAATGGTTGCCATTTGGTTTGGGTTAAATTACGCTTTCTCTAAATGGATGGAGCCTTTGGGGAAATGGATAGGAAAAAGAACGATGGATCGTTTTGATCACAAGTGGTTCGTAATGGCTGTTCAAGTAACAGGAATATTGGTCCCCATTGTTTATTTTTGTGCAAATGTTTATCTTTTAATAACTATAGGCTTTCAAAACCAACCTTTTATTAATTATTGGTCGTTTATGACTCTGATTTTTATATTTTGGGTTCTCCCTACTACGACATATATTGAAGAATACAAAAAAGTACATCCTGAATATAAATTTATTGTAATAGAATGGATAAACTTTAAATTAAAGGTTATGACAGATTTAAACAAAAAAAATAATAGGATTTATTTTATTAACAGAGTGAATCTATTATTTAAACAAATTCCTGACTTAGTCAAGTCCATATTTATATTATATTTTCCTCTTGTTTTTCTAACACAGCTTTCCTGGTCATATAATATGTACTTTTTGGGATTATTCTTAATTCCGTTTTATGGTAACTATTGGGTATATTACAAGAAGATATTCACTGTGAATATGAATTCTGAAGAAGTTCTTATACGAAGAATATGCCTATATTTCCTTATGTTTGTTTATGTGACGTATGAACTCTTTATAAGATATGAAGCACTGTCTCGGGTTACTGGTCCAGAAGATTTTAATGAATCCCTGTTTGTATTGGGTGGATCGGGGGTTCTATATATTGCGATGGACAGGGTTATGAAAGAATTAACTGCAGATTATATCAGTTACAGGAAGAAGATAAATAAGAATTCTGAGGATTCCCATTACAGAATCTGACTATCTGACTAGCAAAAGTATTGCATAATTGAGGAGCTTTAGCGAGAAGCTTATAATCAGAATGTGGGAAATAAAGATTCTATGTCGGGTGACCGAATTATTTCTTACTTAACGTAAAAGGAGAATATAATCATGAGAATTATAACAAAAGTTTTGAGCAAAAACGATGTTAGTGAGACTAGGGCACATCAGGCAGGTATGTATATTTTAAAAAATCAAGTAAATTTTTTTCCTAAATTGTCAGAGGATAAGAAAAATCCGCGTGTTACTCTTAATTTTGAAGATGAATGCGGAGAAGTATGGAGTTTTGATTTTATTCATTACAATAACAAATATTTTACAGAGAAAGGGGAAAGAGATGAATATAGATTAACACCCATGAACAAGTACTTCGAGCAGTTTAATATAAAAGCAGGGGATACGATTACCCTCTTGCATGAAGAATCAAAATTGAAAATAGTTTGTGAAAGAACGAAGCAAGAATAAATTTTACTGATTATAGGAAGTGGAGGGGAATTGTTTGACAGTGTTACAGGATGCGATTAAAGATTGCCTTAGTAATGAATTATCATTTGTCAAATTTATTTCAGCTAACGATGCTGGTTCTACAGGGTCACATCAATCAGGCTTTTACATAGCAAAGAATGCTTGGCGCATTCTTTTTGATAGCCCAGGTTCTAAAGGAGAGAACAAGGAAAAACGAGTCACAATCAAGTGGCAACAAGATTTTGAGACTGAGAGCAGATTTATTTATTATGGTCAGGGTAGCAGGAATGAATATAGAATCACTAGATTCGGAAGAGGTTTTCCCTTTTTAAACGAGGAACATGTTGGAGATCTTTTTGTTCTGATACAAATGGAAGAAACTTTTTATAATGCGTATATTTTAAGTGGCGATGAAGAAATTGAGGAATTCTTTCTTGAAATAGGTATGGATGTGACCCAAACAAATTCTATAATTGAAAAGGGTGACATTTCTACCGAGCCTTCCATTGATGAACTCTTTCAAAAATATTTAGAAGAACTTACTGTGGATTTCCCTGATACAAAAGAAATCTCTAGAAAAGCCAGAGAGATAAGTGGAGTATTCTATAATATTAGGAAAAATGATCCTGATAAATTGTTGTTGAATTGGGTAGAAACTGAGTATTCATTGTTCCGTGCTATTGAAAGTTCCAGATATAGAGAAAGAATCTCTACACCGTTCAATTCTGTAGAAGAATTGGTGGGATGTGCCAATACGCTGTTAAACAGAAGGAAAAGCAGGGCAGGGAAATCTCTTGAAAATCATCTGAGCAGGATATTTAAGGATCACCAATTGAATTTTGAAGAACAGGCTGTTACTGAAGGTAGAAAAAAGCCTGACTTTTTGTTCCCTGGATCGATTGACTACCATAATTCTTCGGTCAGTAGTGATAAACTTACTTTCCTTGCTGCTAAAACCACTTGCAAGGATCGTTGGAGACAGGTACTTAATGAAGCTGACAGAATTGAAGAGAAACATCTTTTCACACTTCAACAAGGCATTTCTGAGAACCAGTTAAAGGAAATGTATGATTATAAGGTGAGGCTTGTAGTTCCCAAATCTTACATCACAAGTTTTCCGAAAAAATATAGGGATAAATTAATGAGTTTGGAATCATTTATTACCCATGTGAAAAATAAATAAATTAATGTTGGGCAGTAATCACTCGATGTGATACTGTCCTTTTTTGGGTATTAATCCATGTGTGGGGGTGATATTATGAGTGATATTGTATCGAAAGAGACCCGAAGCAAAATGATGAGTTCTATCAAGTCCGTTTCCAAGCTGGAAAATAGGGTGGCAAGCAGTCTTTGGAGGAAAGGTCTACGTTTTAGAAGAAATACAAAAGTGTTAATGGGAAGACCGGATATTTCAATTAGAAAATATAAAGTTGTGATTTTTATTGATTCCTGTTTTTGGCATGGTTGTTCAATCCACGCGAACAGACCAAAGAACAATGCAGAATTTTGGGCTAATAAACTGGAAGGAAATAAAAAAAGGGATCAGGCTGTGAATGAATTTTATTTAAAAAATGATTGGAATATTCTTCGTGTTTGGGAGCACGAATTCAAAACCGATTATGATATAACTATTAATAAAATTTATAACTATATAGTCGATGCAAGGAGGAGAAAGTGTTGAAGGAAGAATTATTGGAAAAGGTATACGCACTGTCCAAAGCTATTGAAGAACTGGGTCAAACATGGGAAAAGATTGATTGGTCAGTGGTTCCAGAAACCGTGAGTGAGAACTATCCTTTTCATGTGGAACTCTCAAAAATGAGCGAGGACATTGAATTATGGTTTAATTCAATTAAAAAATCATGAAATGCGAATATTTGTTTGCCAAATTAATTAACAAGGGTTAATATGGGTATATAACTTGACCCGGAGGGATCCGATTGAAACAGATTCATATAAAGTTGAATGAAGAATTACATTCAAAAATAAAACAGTATTCAGAAATACAAGGGGTCTCGATTCAGGATTTTGTTATGGGAGCTACCTCGCAGGTTCTTAAAGAAACGGAAGCGACTTATAGAGCTGAAAATGCAGACTTTAGATTCATTGATTTGTTTGCTGGAATAGGGGGAATGAGAATCGCCTTTGAATCCGTCAACGGACATTGCGTTTTTTCTTCGGAGTGGGACAAATACGCACAGAAAACATATTTCAGCAATTTTGGAGAACTGCCGAAAGGTGATATCACAAAAATCCAATCACAAGAAATACCAGATCATGACATTCTCGTTGCAGGATTTCCTTGTCAGCCATTCTCTTTGGCCGGAGTCTCTAAAAAAACCAGCTTGGGGAAAGAACATGGATTTTTGGATAAAACACAGGGGACTTTGTTTTTTGATGTTGCCAGAATTATAAAAGAAAAGCGCCCAAAAGCCTTTTTGCTGGAAAATGTAAAGAATTTGAGATCGCATGATAAGGGCAAAACTTTTGAGATCATTCGGTCCACATTGGAAGAACTTGATTACAATTTGCATATCACCGTACTGGATGGTAAGTATTATGTCCCACAACATAGAGAACGTATTTTTATCGTGGGATTTGATAGAAATATATTTAAGGGTAAGGAAACATTCAACTTTCCGATACCTAACGGTGAAATACTCCCTTTTAAGTCCATACTCGATCAAACAGTCGAAGATAAATATACATTGTCCGACAAACTATGGCAATATCTTCAGGATTACGCTGAGAAGCATAGGCTTAAAGGGAACGGATTTGGTTTTGGTTTAACTGATCTTGACGGAATAGCAAGAACATTAAGTGCACGATATCACAAGGATGGTTCTGAAATCCTTATTCCCAGTATTAATGGTGGGAATCCAAGGCGACTGACACCAAGGGAATGTGCCAGACTGCAAGGATATCCGGAAGAATTTAAAATAGTCGTATCTGATACTCAAGCGTACAGACAATTTGGTAATTCAGTTGTTGTTCCATTAGTGAAGGATATTGCCAAACAAATTGCAGCTGTAATAAATGTAGATTTAGGACAGAAGAAGAAAGTATATAAATCTACTGTTTAGATGTTTAATCCCAAAACGGCCCCATTAAAAATGGGGCCGTTTTGGGATTTTTTATACTCAGAGGTGTAGATTTCGTTCTAATATTATGTGGTGAGTGAGATGACATTATGATGGTACTAGAGCCTGACATTGTTCAAGTTTCTTAAGATAATCAATAGTATTTTTTTGTATACTGACTCTTTTGGTCCCTAGTTCAATATATAATTTTGTTTCATCTGCTGAATGACTGAAATGCTTTCCGTGATGAATTTCTTTATGGCAGTTTGAACATAGTAAAATAATGTTATCAGAACATAAAGAAGCTAATTTTTTTTGGGATAGTTGGATAAGATGATGTGCTTCTATATATCTTGTCCCATCCTTTTTTTCGAATCCGGGTTCTCCACATATCTGACAGTTAGGTCCCAATATTTTCTTTAAAGCATTCGTTACAGAAGTGCCACGGTCTAAATGTTCACTTACAATTTTGTTTCTCATTTCGAAATTATAATTAGAATAAATCTTGTTTAATTTTGAAATTAACATTAGAGGTTCACTAATAGATTCGATATTTGAAATATCGTATAGGGACTGTATATCACTTACATAAGCTGCTTCAATAATTAAATTAAATGCATCATGCGAAATAAATCTAATAGCATTTTGCCAGTCAGGTTTTTTGCGTTCATTATAGCCATCTCCAAAATTTTCATAATATTGTGATGTCTCATACTTTAGTGGTACTTTGTAGGGGAAAGGCGTACCGCCTATTATTTCCGCAAAATAATTTTCACCATCCATGGATGATATTTGTCCTACTACACCATATCCATAATAGAATCTATTAGTTGGATTTTTTTTGTCACCCTGATGATAAATGAAAATATCTCCTGATTTAATTTTGCTTCTATATTTTTTTGGATAGTGATATACCTTAAAAGGAATATCTTGATAGTTGGAATCAAAGTTTATCCTTTGAGAAAGTATAAGAGGCATGCAAAGTTATCTCCTTAAGAAAAAATTAGTAATGATGACAGTGCAATTTTCAAATTTTATTCGGATTTTTTATCACCATGCATTTTTAGGATTTCAATAATAATATTTTTAGATAGTAGTATATTTTCAATTGGCATATCTTTTAATATACTTACGATCTCCTGAATCAAAGTTTCTGACTCCATGAACTTCATTTCTTTATTCACATAAGCAAATAATTGCGTTATATTCACTCCCAATGCCTCAGCAATTTTAGCGAGATTAATTAAAGATACATTCTTTTCTCCACGTTCCACTTGTCCAATGTATGTAAAATGAAATCCACCTTTTTCTCCAAGTGCCTCTTGGGATAGTCCCTTTTCTTTCCTTAAAACCTTGATTCGAGCGCCGACTAAATTTAAAATTTCTCTGTCTTCCACCATACGCACCCCCTCTATGTAAAAGTGTAGACAAGATTTCGGGGGCTAAACATGACTACTTGAATCGTATAATTTTGTTTAATTATATCTTTGAGTATGTATTTATTGTATAATACTGGTATTAACTCTTTGGAGGGATGACAATGGCAAGAAATTGGTCCATAACCGAAGCACATTGTAATCACCAAGTAGATTTTACCCCACGTTTGCAAGACCATGATATCTCCACACAACCTAGGTCCAAACACATTCCTGCTTACCATATGCTACGTACTACAATAATGGACTATCACCAACATGCTAAGTATCATTTGAAACTTGCCGTCATCATGTGTAATCACAATCAGTTTAAAGCCTGTCTAATTCTATGTGATTGGGCTCTAGCCTCCATGATTAAAGCGCTTTATATCCATAAGTATCATTCAATGCATCCACCCAAGGAAATCACCATGAACGAAATCTTACCTTTAGTGCATACGGACACTGAAACTGGATTGGATATTGCCTTGTTCATCGGCACGATGCAACATATGTCATCCCAAGCGGATTACCCATATGACCAGCCACTAGAACCGAACAACTTCGAAAAGCTTATTCAACGAACGGAAGAGATATTGGACGAGTTAGCCACTCAATTGGAGGATGATTCATCAGAGTAAGATGTTTTTTTAATTGATCATTTGGGTTAAATGTTTGATTTATCTATGTTACGCTTACAAGATGACATCATCCAAATAAAGGATATATGATGCAGAGAAAACAAAGGAAGCTCTTTGCTTTGCATCTGGAAAGTAGGTGTACATTTTGAAAAGAGTGCTTGCTATCGCGTTTTTTATATTATCTATATTGGAATTGGTCACTTTAATCCTAATTGGTAAAAGTATGATGAATGGGTATATGGAACCGAGTACGTTTAGAGAGATGATTACATTCCCGCTATTCGCTGCGTACCTCTCGATCTGGATGTTCTTTTCACGGCAAGAGTTTACCGGAGGACGAGTCGCGGCACAGATCAGTTTTACAGCGGCATTGTTGACGTCGTGCCCGTTGGTCTGTTTGTTAATTATTTTCTATTAACTCAACCCATCCCTCCACATAGCAACTTGTATAATGGCAACAAGGGAGATTCTGGATCGAGGCTGGGAGACTTCAAGAGCAGAAAGGATGTTATACCACATGCCTACATACAACAAATTGGTGCGGGACAAGATTCCACATATCATCACATCCAGTGGTAAGGAATGCCGCACACGCATTCTGGACCCGGAGGAGTATAAGCAAGAGTTAAGAACGAAGCTGCAAGAAGAATCGGATGAGTACTTAAATGCAGTAAGCGATCAGGAAGCATTGGAAGAACTGGCTGACATGCTTGAAGTGATTCGGGCGCTGGCGGAGGTGCACGGTGCGAATGCTGCGCAGCTGGATAAGCTACGGGCAGACAAAGCCGAGGCGCGCGGTGGATTTCAGGAACGGGTGTATCTGATCGATGTCGACGAAGCTTAACGTAAAACTCATTACAGATAACTTGGCAGACGAACTGATTGCCCGGATGCAGCATGCATCCGGGATTTATATTATGACGTCCTTTATTATGCAGTCCGGGGTGAGACTGCTGGCCCCGCACCTAAAGCGGGCGGCGGAGCGTGGGGCAGAAGTACGGATGCTCACAGGAGATTATCTGTACATAACACAGCCGGAAGGACTACGGGCGCTCTGTGAGGTTGATCCACGAATTGAGACACGGCTGTGGCGAAGTATGGGGGACTTCTTTTCACTCGAAAGCTTATCTGTTCGATGCCGATTCTATAAAAACCATAATCGCTTCATACAAAAACCTCAAAAAATTCTCATCGCCAAACTGATCAAAATAACCCGCATAGCGGCGATCCGTCGTATAGGCTTCCGCGATACAACTCAAAATCTCAGCATCACAGACCATAAACTGTTCCAAGCAATTCTTCCATTCAACCACCAACGATTGCACCTCACCAGAGGCAGGAGACAGATTCTGATGTTTCGCCAACTCCCGAAATACCTGCTCCATGTTAACCGAGAACTGCTGGTAGGCTTTTTCTTGCTCTTCCGCAGACAGTTGGTTCACATTGGCTTCGAATTCCTGATATTTCTTGGTATCTCCATATACAAACTTCGCCTCGGATTCATATTGTTCTTGAATGGACAGAATGGAAGAGTCGTCAAACAGATGAAGATGAGAGATATCCGTCCCATCACATACTCGTCCAACTGGTCGATGATGGTTTCGAGCTTTTGTTTGCGTTGAACGAGTGTGCTGCGGTGCTCTCTTAGGATATCTTTTTGTTCTTCTTTGGAGAGTTGCATCATGGCTGCAATGTCTTTAATGAGAAATTCATTTCTTTTGAACAAGAGAATCATTTGCAGATTCCCCAGTGCCTCTCGATCGTAATACCGATAGCCATTGTCCTCGACTCTGCTCGGTTTTAATAGATCTGTTTTATCGTAATAATGTAATGCGCGTTTGGTGATGCCTGTAATCTGAATGATATCTTTAACGGTGAAATAGGGTGTCTTCATTCCAAAAGTCCTTTGTTTCAGCAAGGATGACACTTGCCGGAGTGATGGTTGCTTGGGTAATCGGTGTACCTGTTTTGTTCAGATAATATTGTATTAAATGATAACCGCAGGCATAGCCAGCCGCATAGGGCATACCTACGGGCGTGAAGTTTTGCATGATGGCAAGTTCATCGCCGTATAGATACGGATTAATTTGGTCAAAACCGGTGACATGCAGCTGGTCTTTCATTTTTGGCTTGATTACGGTATTCAATGTCTCCATATCCGTTTTGGCTACCCAGGGGCCTAGCAACTCTTCTCCATACAGGGATGTCGCAAAACTCTCGGCCAACCCCTCGCTAACCACCATCTCGCCAAGCGTAATCTGTGGATTCCACTGGATATATTGATATCTCACATTATGATTGCATTCATGGGCTAACACGGATTGCATACGAGGTAGAGTATACCTATTGGGGATCAGGTTCGCAATAATATAACCCGGTATTCCACCATCTCCGCTGATACCTTCGTTCATCATGAGTGAAGGGCTATTCTTGTCGCCTAACAAAATCGTATATAGATATTCGGAGACCGATAGCTCAATCCCGTGATCTGTAAAGGTGGATAGACTTGTACGAACAGCTTCATGACACTGTTGCCATAATGCTTCAGACGAAATCGCTGCTAACGATTCGTTAATCTCAGGTGTGATATCTGCTGGAGCGATATTCATAAAGTTATTCATCATGATCACGTCGAAGCCGTGAGGCTCTTGAGAGCGAAACGGGATCTGTTGAATGTTCCATTTGTTCATGAATGGACTCATCATTCGCTCGCGGTATAACTCCAATTTCTCATCGGGTGCAGCCTGGATGATCTCCTCATAGATTTTATCTGAACGTAACGCGGTAATCTTCATCCTTAATCTCTCCTTCATGTAAGCTTGAGATCATTATCAAGTATGACCTAACGTAACAGTCAAGCGTTGATGTTACGCTACTGGCTCTCTGAGTGATTCTTCATCTTCAGTGCGAATATCAGACCAGACAGGATATAGATCAGGCTTAACAAGAGATAAGGGAGTTGCAGCGAGAATACACGATCAAAAGTCGTTTCACTAACTCGCACCAATAATCCGCCGAGAAGCGTACCAATGGCACTGATGCCAAAGGATAGAAAGCGAAACACGCTTCCCACCCTGCCAAGCATCTCATTAGGAACGGAACGTTGCAGGATAGACGAACGGGTAACATTGTAGACAATGATGAAAAATGCAGCACAGAAATACAGGCCGCCTACCATATATGCATTTGTAGTAAGACCCACCACACCGTAGATGATTCCCATGCACAAAATGGAGGAGATAATCAATTGTTTTGTACTCCATCTCTTACGCATATAAGCAACAGCCTGGCTCCCCACAATGCTGCCCATTGTTGCAATGGAGATGAGAATACCAAATGCAAAAGCATCCAATTGAAGCACATCTCGTACAAAGAAGATCTGAGTAGCCAGGATGATCGAATACATCAGCGTAATGGTGACAGATAGAATGGCTAATCCGCGGAGAAAACGATCATGATAGACGTATTGAATACCGGACCACATCTCACGTTTCCAATTCTTCATTGGGCGAACTTCCTTCTTGGATGTTTCCGTATCCCCTGGATAGAAGTTTCCCTTCAAACTGATTAAAAAAAGCAGAGCAATAACAGCCGTTACGGCGTCTATGGCAAAAGGGAAAACAATATGCAAGGTGATGATAAACCCTCCCAGAGCAACGCCCAGAATATCACTTGTGATTAACTGTCCCGCGGTGAATTGCCCATTGGCTTTTTCCAACTTACTTTCATCTACCAGTTGAGGGATGACCGTCTGCACCGTGCTGTCGAATACGACTCGGCTCAGGCCAATTCCAAACATGAACAGAGCCAGAAGCGGAATACTCACCCATCCTCCCCAGATACATAACGTCAGAGCAAGCAGTAGTATCATTCGCGTAAAACCTGCGCCAACCAGCATATGTTTGCGTGAGTATCGGTCGATGAGAACACCCACGGGCAGACTGAATAGCAGCCAGGGCAAACGAAGTGCCGTCATGGTGACAGAGGCATAGAGCGTATCGCTCGTTAGTTTTGATAGGAGCCAAGGAACTGCAGCAAGCGTAAGTCCATCACCCAAAAATGTAAGCGAAAATGCACCGAATAACTTGGTATAGTTCGAATTGATTTTCATCGTTCCCTCCACCAATAAGATGTTAAGCATAGCAAATTTGAGGTTGGAAAATAATGTGTTTTCACCTAAACCAAATTTAAGTTATTGTAAAATGGTTTTCAATCCTATTTTTACAATAAATAACTTCACAAAACGCTTACAAACTTTCAATTCTACCCTACCTTTTCAGCTACGAAGCTGAGATAATGGGAGAGGAATAAGGCGTGAAACAGACCCAACAACCATGTTCACCAACAGTCTAAAAATAACAGCTGCATATCCATAGGAGGATTATTAATGACGACACAACCATTGAATCTGATCCAATCCACGGAGGGCCAAGCGTTGCTTGCTCAAATGTATGGACAATCACAAGTAGTGGAACAGACTGCACGTTACACAAAGCTGAACGCAACGTTTGAAGAGTACTTTGGCGCGCAAGAAGGAAGCAAGTTGTTCAGCGCAGCAGGACGCAGCGAGATTGGCGGCAACCACACGGATCATAACCATGGTAAAGTGCTGGCGGGCAGCATTACGCTGGATACGATTGCAGTGGCAGCACCAACTGCGGAGTCGGTTATTACGTTTTATTCAGAAGGTTATGACAAGAAATATGTAATCGATCTCACGGACCTCACGCCAAATACGGAAGACGATGGCACAACTGCATTGATTCGTGGTATGGCTGCGGGATTTGGAGAATTCGGATATAAGGTAGGCGGTTTCGAGGCGTATCTCTCAAGTAACGTGTTCTCGGCATCAGGCGTGAGTTCCTCGGCGTCATTTGAGATGCTGATCTGTACGATTTTGAATCATTTCTATAACGATGGAGCACTGGATGTTGTAACCTTGGCCAAAATTGGTCAGTATGCGGAGAACCACTATTGGAACAAACCTTCCGGTCTGCTGGATCAGATGGCTTGTGCGTACGGCGGACTCATTGCTATTGATTTTGAAAATCCTGCACAGCCAGTCATCGAGCCTGTTCAGTGGGATTTCCGACAAAACGGCTACTCATTGGTCATTGTGAATACGGGCGGTAACCACGCCGATCTGACAGAAGATTACGCTGCTGTGCCATATGAGATGAGAGCGGTTGCTCAGGCATTGGGCAGTGAGTATGTTCGGGAAATTACAGCTGACGCAATCTACGCCAACCTCAAGAAGGTTCGTGAAGCAGCTGGGGATCGTGCCGTGCTGCGTGCACTTCATTTCCTGGAAGAAAACAAGCGTGTCGATGGTCAGGTTCAGGCATTGCGTGATGGACGTTTTGCTGATTTCTTGAAACTGATCAAGGCGTCCGGTAACTCGTCATGGAAGTGGTTGCAGAATGTATATCAGAGTGGTGCTGTGAAGGAACAGGAGATTGGTATTGCGCTGGCATTGACCGAGAATTATCTGCAAAATCTGGGTGATGGCGCTTGTCGGATTCATGGTGGTGGATTCGCAGGGGTTATTCTGACGATCCTTCCGAACGAAAAAGTAGAAGAGTATATGTCATGGATGCACAACATGTTGGACACACCGATTATTGTTGTTAATGTGCGTGCACAGGGTGCGGTATGCTTGAATGCATTGATCGCTAACGCGAGCTAAATAGCACTCAGTTAAATAGTTCTAGCATGATTCTACGAAGTCCGGGCTATGTCCGGGCTTTTTGGGTTGTTCATTTTTTTTAAAACTTCAAACTTTGAAGGTCTGTAATGTGTTATTTAAGTAGTGGTTTAGTTAGGTAGGTAGTGACTAGAATACAGGCGTATTAATGATGGTTCAAATAGGTGAGAGGCTGTATCTCAATAATGTTCTCATGGGAGGAAGGATCAGATGATTACACCTACAGTGGCTGGGCAGGAAGAGGCTCAATTATACGAAGAGTTGCGGCGTGAGATCGAAGATGTGGAAGAGGGCGAGCAGCGGAAAATAGTTCTCAATCGGATGATCAAACAGCTCAGATTCGCCAAGTGGCGCAAAGACCGGATGCGCAAAGTCGATGCATACTGCCAAAAGATCAAGCCCGCGACACTTTGGATCATATTAGCCACAGGCGCACTTGCACCAGTCTTGTTATTTAGCATGTTCATCTGGGTATCGTTGTGGGTGGAATGAAGCTGTAGTAGAGGGATAACAATATGAAGTTAATAAATAAGAACCGTTAACCATCGGATTATCGTATTCCGACTGTAACGATTCTCTGAGCTATTTTTAGGGTTAGTGGGACATTTGCGTAGACTTACTGTCTAAAGATTGCACTTGTCCCTGGATATACTGGTGGTAATCGCGGAAGCTGCTGATGTGATGCAAGGAATCGGAATTCTCGGACTGAATCTTAATTTTACCGTCCTGAGGCAAATTTTTCATCTCAGCAATGACGGATTTGGAACCTTGGATATCACCCGACATGTCTTGGATTCGCTGTAATAATGCTGGATGTCCTTCATGTTGGAGCATTTCGGCGAGCGGTCGCATTTCCTCCAACTTTTGGCTCGACCGTTCAAGTGTGGTCATCACTTTGTCTCCATCTGTACTTGCGCTAAGCGAGACCATTCGGTGAATATGGTCTTTCTCCATACGTTCAAGCGCCTCAAGATGGGAAGCTTCCAGTCGTTTGGGATCGCTCCAACTCTCCGATCGAACGGTGTCATTCTGTTGCTGGGAAGTATTATTCGCAGTGCCATTGCCACAGCCCCATAACAGAGTTGAGCAAGTTAACACGGCTCCAACGGCGATGATACTTTTTAATCTCATGCTGTCACTCCTTCAATAATTTCCTGAAGGTAGTATGAGCAATAATATCCAATATCATGCTTCATCTTTTCATTTCTTTCCCATAAAAATGGAACGTACATACTTTTGGCTACGGATAATCAAAGTGATAGTAATGTAGCAAATGCCCCCAATAAGTGAAGTTACAATTGCAACGTTATGTAATGAGGTGAGAAGCTTTATGAATCTTTATACTAATAACATATGGCGCTGGACCATCAATCTTCTATATCCTGCCATTATTTTTGTCTTCCAGAGCTGGGGACCAATATTGGATTCTTGGACAGGTCCTATTTTGTTCGTCGCGGTGTTCTGCTTTCTATGGAGTGATGTGAAAGACTTGTTCGTCTCGACGGGATTGACATGGTTTATTGCAATCCCGTGTTGGTGGTATTGGATTGAACGTCCGAAACCATCGTTCGGTGCAGAACATTTTGCCGCACATCTATGGTTAATTGTACTTATGTATATTGTCTTTGTGCTCATTCCCCAGACCTTAATCCTGACTACTCGGTTGCGGGTGATGGATTATTATAAGAAGTGAAAGTTAGTTGAGAGTAGGCGGCCGTTGGTCGTCTTTTTAAATGAAATGAACGCATGGGAGAGATTTCGATTGTTGAGCAAAGATATAAGAAGTAAAGAAAGAAGTTTTTTGTACATCATGATTTTCACCTTAATATATGGTCTAACATTACTGATCTGGCCGTTGATCGCATTTGCCATGGGAATGTCGCTTGCTGCACCCACTCCTTCTGAGTATCAGGTGGCAAGTCGTTTGGAGGGCGATATACTGATGTCATACCCACTCTGCGTTATTGCGGCTTTGGTTTCGGGATGGGTTTCTTATCATGAGAAAAGATACATCTTTCCTTACTGGATCATGCAGTTGCCATTGTTATGGATTGCTGCATGGATGCTGGTAGATTACTTCGGGGCAGCACTATCTGACATACCATTTCTACGATAATTAATTGTTTATAGAGATTCAATTTTAAGGAGACGTTAATCAATGCTCAAGACACGCAACCGTAAACAGGTAGCGTACGTGTTGTTTTTGTATTGCTCGCTGCAACTTTGTTTTTGATACGCTCTTGTGGTCCGCAGGACCTCGATTCAGTGCTCAGCAAGAATGGTATTAATGCCGAACAGGTAAAGCTAATTACAACTTTTGAACCGCGAACACAATTGGTTTTATATCAAGATCTCACTACGAATAACCTGACTCCTGCTTTGATCCAGCAAAAGATGTGGTTCACTGAACTGGCTAAAATAGGTGGTGGTCTGCAGGATAATCCGGCCGAGCCGCTTACATCTCATATATCAGGATACGAGGAGTCTAAAGGCAAAATGATCTATATTATATACGGGTATCTTCACGATGCTGACATTACCCAGGTGCATATTCGCTACGAACCAAACCTGGTATCTTCACGGTTGGGAGCGGAAATCGTGGAATCATCTTCCGATCAATCCAACGGCAGGTTGTGGTATGCGGTAATCCAGCAGCCGATTCACGAGATGATATGGGACATAAAAGGGTTGAACGACGAAGGTCACGTCATCTACTCATCTCTCGATAGTGAGGCTAGGAGGTAACATATGAGTCGTTTAAAAAGAATCAACAAGCCATACTTCATCTTCCTCATCTGGAACGTACTTATGATCGGAGCTGTACGTGGATTAACCTTCCAGCATGAGCCCGGTAGAGGTGTGTCTGGTAACGGTAACCTGGGACTTCTGGTGTTATTTCCATCTCTTCTGACCTTTCTCATTCTATGTATCTGGACGACAACTTTGTCCAAATGGTGGTTATATGATCAGCGTCAGCGCTGGGAAGGAAAGGTGCATGTCTGTGTACCCTTGATTGCTCTCCTACTGTGTGTGTCGTCAGTCTTTCTGGAGTTACGTATCATCGATGACTTACGCATGCAACTCAATGGATTTACGAATGATCCAAATTCGGCAGTATACCGTTTTGGTTGGCTGAACCAATACACGAACACACTATTTTACAACGTGCCGATCCTGCTGTTCGGCTTGAATTTCTCAATACTGACAGGCTGGCTGATGGAATGGAAACTTCGCAGTCATAGATCCGCATGATCCAATCTGCAAACGAACGACATCCATCTACATAAATATCCCTTATCCGGCTCCAGACAGACAAGGGATATTTCGCGTTTTTGCTATACTTTCCGTTTATATTTCCCTGTATACGGGATGGTGAGGTGGATTTTCAGATCCTGAATCGAGTCTTCTGTAAGCATCATCTTGCTGCCATTGTTTGATAACTTACGCCAGAGCTTTGGATTTTTGCGATACAGCTTCTCCTGAAGACCATAAATATCCACACCACGCTCAAGGCCGTGACGATAGGTCTGCATGATCTGCTCCCGCAACTTCACTTCACTAATCTGGATCATCTCTTCATACGAGGTAGGCACCAGGTATTCGTACAGGGCAGTTAGGTATTGGGCGTCAATGTTGAACGTAACGTCTTCACCCTGAATGACAGGTTTAATTTTGATCTTTGGTAATCCTACACTGAGTGCCCCATAGATCGTTCCATCCTTCTGCACAAGCAAGGGAGCACGCCGCATGTCTTTGATTAACCAGTGATAACCGGGAAGCTGACTGCGTGGAAAGTATTCAAAGTCATAGCCAGTCTTCTCGAAAAAGGCTCCTTCCACCAGAAACAAATCATGTTTCTTCTCGTTCTCAACCCACTGGGTATCATTCAATGCAATACTCGGCAGATACGTCGTTGTAGCGGGATCATTATGTGTTGCAATGAGCTTAAAGCTGAGCACAGGCGGATACAACGATTCTTCCATGTACGTGGGGAGCGGATTGTGAAGAATGCTATCCAAGGGCGTCATATTATAGATGGACGTCGCACTTAGAATTTTCTCCAGAGGCTCTCGTGTTCCGTACACCCAGGTAGTATAACGGGATTCTGGAAACCGTCCCAGCATGTCGAACACTTCTTTGATATGTTTGCTGGTGAGCACACCTTCGGCCATTACGATGGCTGTCACATGCCCCCAAGCCATGTGTAATTGAGCCGTACGGAACAGTTCGTTCAGCGCCAGACTCATGGTTTTCCCTTCGGCATGTCCGACCCATACAGGCGGTGTATCTGCACTTTTGGTCGAACTTTCACTTTTGGCGACACTGGCAAAATCCAGCGTTTGTACATACAGGTGATACATGCCGTCCTTATAATCAATCCCAAAGGCTTTGGCGTAGTCTACCTGTTGAATCTCAAAGGCACTCCAGCATCCGCTTGTCATCACGCACATCGATAGGCTTAACAGACCCAGTAGACATCGCTGTAACAAGTGTTTCATCGTCCGTTTCCTTTCTTACGCGGTTCTTGAGTCTCAAGATAGACGGGTCTTCGTTTGCCTAACCCCTTTGGCAGTTTGAATAATGAAGCTATCGCTTGTTTGAAATGAAGCGGTGTTAACGGCGTGAGATACGGAATGCCAAATGATTTGAGATCGGTCAGGTAGATGAGGAACAGAATCAACGACAGGATGAACCCATAGATGCCGAGGGATGCCCCCAAGACAAAACAAAGGAACCTCAGGATCAGCACAGAACTGGTCATGACCTGATTCACAATGGTTGCTCCAGCTACAACGGTAACTGCGATGATGACAATCATGAGGGGAGAGACCATGCCGGCTCGAATGGCGGAATCTCCGATAATCAGACCTCCAACGACAGTTAATGTCTGGCCGATGGCACTTGGCAAACGTACCCCTGCCTCACGGAACAGCTCCATCAGCAGCATAATGAGAAACATCTCCATTCCCGATTCCATCGGAAGTCCCATGCGTCCAACCGAGATCGTCGCGACTAGAGGAAAGGGGATCTGATCCATATGAAAGGATGTCAGCGCAATATAGAATCCGGGCAGGAACACGGTGATCATCAGGCCAAGAAAGCGCAGCATCCGTCCTACGTTCACAGCCAAGAAGGGAAAGCTGGCATCCTCCGGTGATTTGAGCAAAAGAAACAGATTGACTGGCCCAATAATAGCGCTGGGATTGCCGTCGACAATGAGGACAAAACGTCCGTTCAGGAGACATTCTGCAGCAAAGTCAGGCCTGCCCGTATAATGGGTGACGGGAAACAAAGTAATCTTCGAAGGCGACAGCAATTCTTCCAGTTCATTGGCGGTTAAGATTCGTTCGATCTCAATCTTACGCAATCGATCCTGGACGTCTTCGATCAGCTCTGTATTGGCGATATTCTTGATATACATCAATGCCACCTTGGTTGCAGAACGTGTACCGATCAGTTCGATATTACAGGCAAGTTGGTTCGTACGAAGACGGGTGCGTATCAAGGCAACATTAACGGCAAGTGGTTCAATGAACCCATCTCTTGCCCCGCGGATCGAAACTTCGGTGGTCGATTCCTCCGGTGTCCGAGTAGGGATGTTAGATATATCAATACTCCACATGGTTTGCAGGGATGGTATACAGACTAACATATGACCTTCAAAAACACGGAGAGACATCAGTTCAGTTCCAAATGCCGGATCTTGCAGATCCATTCGGGTCCAATCCAGGCTGATGCACTTTTCAATGTCGGATGTACGGATAGAGTGTGTATTTTCATATGTTCGTTTGAGTTCCGGGAGAATAATATCGTAGATCGCTTCACTATCTACCATACCGCTACAATAGGTCATAAGGAGTTGCATCGGAGGTTCTCCGATCATATGACTATTGATGATGACATCATCAGATCCGGCAAAAAAGGTATTCAGGTTATGCTCGTTCATTCTGAACGGTTCAACTTCACGATTATTCTTGAGCTGGGCTGAGATCGGCATGTTCGGGAGCCTCCTTGTCCTTTTTGTGGATTAATGCAGCAATGGTTAATATCACGGTAACGATTGAGACATAGGCCAGCATGACCGGGAACTGAATATGATCCACGTAATAGTCGACGTAATCAATGCGCCACCATTGCATCGCCATGAAGCTCATGATGACGGTGATGGTGAGAATCGCGATATATCGTTTCTTCGGTCTGCGGAAATTCAACAGATCCACGATGAGATACATGGATATAGCGATCCTTGCGAAGGAACCACTAAGCCACTGATAGATGGACAGAAAATCAACGTGTTGCAGCAGCTTGCCGATATTCACAAGTTTCCATTGTTCATAGGGACTGTTCCGTTGTTTGGCTGCTTCTTCTGGACCAAACTCCACGATGGCTCCGATCGTGGGACCGATCGCCATACTGAGCATAAACACGCCGAGGATCAGAACATGCCACCAACGAATTTTGCCTCTGACTTCATGTTGGAACAACATAAGAATCCAGATTTCCATAAGCCCTGCAAGAGAGTAGATCATGCCCCGCCACACGGGACTCATGCCGTTCTCCATAATCGGGAACAGTAGACTGTAGTCTTTATATTTCATATTGGCGGACATTACAAAATAACCAAGCAAAATGACAAAGGGTAGCAGTAGACTGGAAGTCATCGCGATGGAGCGTATGCCTTTAGCCGCTGCCCAAGCGGCAACCAATGCTCCGCCACCGGCCAGAACATAGGGAGGTGTGAATTGAAGATACGTGGATACGGTCCAGTTGGTTGTCTCATACAGCGTATGCGTGCCAAGCGTGAACAGCAGAATGGAAGCGGAAATCCGGAAGATCCAGGAAGGGACCGCCCCGAATTCTCGCGTAATCCAATCTGTTAATCGCTGTCCACGTACTCGCCGAATGATGATATACATCATACATAGAAACAACATGAAAAAAGGGCCAGCCGCCACGACAGACAACCATCCATCCCTGCCTGCTGCTTCGAGGATTCCTGGAATGGACAAGACATGGCAGACCAGTCCGGCACTTAATAAAATGATGGAAAAGGACAACCAAATGGTTATTTGACCTTTTTCACGACTCATGCGAATCCTCCTTTCCAATGAAGGAAGTTTCCGTTAGGTTGTACAGCATACAGGAAGTTGATTCCTTTTTCAGATTTTTTCACAGAAAGCGGCAAACGAGATGGACGAGCCAGACAGAAAGCTTTAACATACAGATATAGCAATGTCCGAAGACAAGCACTGAGCGAAGTATAGAGAAATAGGGAGGAAACCTGCGATGACAAATACAACGAAGGCACCTGGAGAGACAAAAGTTGGCTTTATTGGTACAGGCGTGATGGGTAAAAGCATGGCTGGGCACATCCAGCAAGCGGGATATCCGCTGCATGTATACACGCGAACTGCTGCCAAAGCGGAAGCGTTGGTGAAAGAAGGTGCCGTATGGCATGACACACCAGGCAAACTGGCTGCTGCGTGTGATGTCATCATAACGATGGTGGGGTATCCGAAAGATGTAGAGGAGATTTATCTCGGTGAGGATGGTCTCGTAGCCAATGCCAAAGCGGGTTCATATCTGATTGATATGACAACATCCAGTCCGTTACTGGCTGCACGAATCTTTGAAGCTGCGGAAGCCAAAGGACTGCATGCACTGGACGCACCTGTGTCGGGCGGTGATATCGGAGCGCAGAACGCGAAGCTGTCCATTATGGTTGGTGGTAGTTCGGAGGCCTTTGAAGCTGTGCGTCCGCTGTTTGAGCAGATGGGCACCAACATTGTGCTGCAAGGCAAGGCGGGAGCCGGGCAGCATACCAAAATGTGCAACCAGATTGCCATTGCCTCTGGCATGATGGGCGTATGCGAAGCACTTGCCTATGCCAAGACGTCTGGTCTGGACGCGGAGACCGTGCTGAAGAGCATAGCTACCGGTGCAGCCGGAAGCTGGTCACTCAGCAATCTCGGTCCGCGCATGATCGCAGGCGATTATGAGCCTGGATTCTATGTGAAACATTTTATCAAAGACATGGGAATTGCACTGGAGTCTGCAAAAGCGATGGGCATGAAAACGCCTGGGCTGGCTCTGGCCGAATCTCTGTATCAGGAAATAGCAAATAATGGTCTGGAAGAGAAGGGTACACAGGTGCTCTACACCTATTATCTTCAGGCTTAACATCCAAGAGAACAGCAGCGTATTCTTTTTCTATTCAGGAAAGGGTTGCGCTGTTTTTTTCAATTTTGCGGTTTGTTTATGCGTCTAAAGTCACGGAATTGGTTAAATGTTCATATGTACTTTGCGTATTGGAGAGATTTTGATCGTTTTCCCTTTATTTTTACCCCGCTTTATCCGACATAAGTAATAGAAGTTTACATAATAAATGTGTCAAAGGATGTTATTCCTCCTGTAATGGTCACCCGTAACCCACACTATAATAGAACGGAGCTTGCCCATGTTCAAGAAAATCCTGTCTCTGTTCAAGACACAACCAGAGCTTGCGAACCAGATTACAGCCTCCGCTTCAGCGTTACCATCAACGACAACCATTCCCCCGCGTATGGTCCGTAGTAAGCGCAAGAAAAAAGCGGAAGGGGATTGGACACGCCAGCCGGAGGAGCCTAGTACAGCAGATCAGCTGATTGGTCTCCCAAGTGAATATAAAGTGCTGAACGACCTGCTCGTTACCAATCCGAAGTCACGCTCCGGTTATTCGCAGATTGATCATGTCGTAATCGGTCCTCGGGCAATCTTTGTAATCGAAACTCGAAATCTGACGACAGGTGAGATTCGCGGCGGAAGAAGAGAGGCCAATTGGTCGGTCAGCAGCAGCCGGGTCAAAATGTACAATCCACTTATGCAGCATCGTGCACATGTGGAAGCCATTCATGCACACCTCGGAGACTACAAAAGAGTACGTCTTGTCTCCATGGTGACCTTCACCAACCGTTGCCGCATCAGTGTTGATCCTGCTGTGAGGTATGTGAATTCGGATGAACTGATCATCTACGATCATGAGTTGGTGGAAACGATTCAGCGGAAGACGGAACGACTTGAGAGTGAGGTTCCCGAAACCGTATTTCAAGAGAAAGATATTCAGGCGATCTACGCTCTGTTATCATCGGTTAATTCCACGGATCCTCAGATTAGGTCAGAGCATATGGAGAAGGCTAAAGGGATCAAATAATTACGCTTCACAAACACTGTTGTCCATACGGGCGGCAGTGTTTTTGCGTTGCGGTGGTAGTTAATGCGCGCCTAGTAAAAGGCTTTAGACACAGGTATATCGTCGTATACAACCGGTTTTTAACTTATGATAGAATGTAGATCATGTCCAATCGTGTGAATCAAGCATGTTATATGAAAGGATATTTTTGTAAGCAGGTGTTCAAGTCTTGGAGCAGAGGTTAATGGTTCTCAGGAATATACATACGATAAGGGGAAGATTATACGATGAAATGGAATTACACGATAAAGACGTTCACAGTTATGCTTGGTTTGGCAGCGATTCTGACAGCTTGTGGTGGTGGAGCGAAAGAGACGTCATCGCCGGAGTCTTCTTCCGGTACAGAAGTTGCTTCATCAGAAACAAGCAGCTCGAATGCTGCCGTAACAGAAACCGCAGCAACCGGTTCGAATGGGAGTGAGGAGACAGATTCAGCCGCAAAAGAATCTTCTACAGCCGACGACAGCAAGATTGGAAAGGACTCCACACTGGAAGAGTTGAAGCAGCAGTATGCGGATAAGCTCGGTTATATCCGTATCCCGCTTACAGATCATCCAGTGCGTCGGGTCAGTGAGGCGGGTTCCAAAAATATTAATGTCGCCAACTACAGCGATGCCGTTGTGGACATGAATGCAGAGGTTCCAATTCATTCGGATTCGCAGCGGTTAATTGATGATGCCTTTCCATTTTTCACAACCGTACAAGCACCTGATGAATCTTATATAACTTGGGAAGAAGCTACCAATCTGGAACGTGCCATGGTGAAAACACTGTTTATCGCCCGTGAAGGCCTGCTGATTACCGAAGATGCGATGAAAAATAAGGATTATAGCAGTACATCGTTCCAGGATTCGATGGATTTCTTCAGGGTCACAGCGAAATTTGAATCCATGGCACCTGTTGCACAGCATCCGCGTGACATTACGTTGAGTACGCTATACGACAAAGCCCGCACGTCGTGGGGCAAGCTTGCTGCAATGGACCCGGAGCAGGATGAAGCGGCGTTTGCCGAGATGTACAAGACGACGAGAACCGATGCCAATAATGCCATGGGGTTGCTTAATGTTCTCTTGTCTACCAATGAAGAAGAACGGGTCAAAGAGATTTACGGGGAATAAAAATGCCGTGATCCAGAGTTAATCTGGAACATCCCGGTAACATGTCTGGATCACATGCCTTCAAACTCTGACTACCGCTTGAAGCGGGGTCAGGGTTTTTCTGGTTTTTTCCAATAGGTGTATGATATGTTTTTAGGAGTAAGACATGTACGGAATATAGGTGAGGTGTGTGAAAGATGTGGTGGATGAACTTTTGTAAACGCTTTAAATTTAAAACGAAGCTAATCTTGTTTTTATCTACCGCCACGGTCTTAATCTCCGGAATCACAGGGTTGATCACCTATCGCATCCATATCGACCTGTTCAATGAAGAGGTCAGTCGCCAGTATAGTCTTACCGCAGAACAGATTCTTGCACGTCTGGATTCCAGGGTACACGACATGTATAAAGTCACCGATTATATCACACTGAATCCCTCCGTAAAAAATGCCATCAAAGCACAGACCTCTGGCATCTCGTCCTATGATCAGATGAAGCTAGAAGATGAACTGGATGATCAGTTGTATCAGGTAAGGCTGGATGCACCGGAGATCATGGGGCTCCGCATATATGACCTGAAGGATAACATATTTAATCTCGGCGCCTTTGCTGGCTCATTTCAACAGATGGATCCTTCCTATCTGGCAGAGATGGTTCATAGACTGGAAGGAACGGGCGGCGAATATGGTTGGAATCGATTGGGGCCGGATGCCTTCTTGCAGGAGGAACAATCCAATTGGATTCTGGCGGGACGATTAATGCGGTCTGTTGATCTGGAGACCTATGGCGTCATGCTAATTCTGTTTAACACCTCGTTGTTCGAATCGTATCTCAAAGATCTGCGACTGAACGAGGAAGTTGCTGTCTACTTGTTTGACGCAGATGGTGAGCTTCTATATGCCTTTCATAATCAGGATGCAGATCCACCACCACTGACCGAGCTAAGCCTAGGGGCGACTGAGATCAGGGACGAGCAGGGAACAACCCAATTGTATACGAAGCAAACGTCAGACAAAGCGGGCTTCACCCTGGTCAGCAAGGTCTCACTCGCTCAGATTCAGAACAAGGGAAAGATCATTGTAAAAGTTGCTGTGTTCTCTGCGGTAGCCAGCATATTATGCTCCTGGTTCATCATTACCGTAATTAGCGGCAGACTGTTGCGTCCACTTGCGAGTCTAGTCAACGCGATGAAAAGAGTGCGTGATGGACAGTTCGATACACGGGTACGGATCGAGACACGGGATGAGCTCGGTTTCATCGGTGAACGATTCAATGCAATGGCTTCCCGGATTGATACGCTTATACATGAAGTGTACGAGCGCGAACTCAGTGAAAAAGAAGCTGAACTCAAAGCTATTCAGGCCCAGCTGAATCCCCATTTTCTGTATAACACGCTGAGCATGTTTTTCTGGAAGTTCTATATGCTTGGTGATGAAAAATCGGCTCGCCTGGTCACTGCCTTGTCCGAGATGCTGCAGTATACGCTGGAACCCGCGCAGCAACTGACGACCGTGCAGGATGAGATGAAGCAAATAGATCACTACCTGCAGATTCAGCAGGCCCGGTATCAGGAAGCCTTGTCGATTGAAATTGCCGTTCCTGCTGAATTGTTTCGCTGTCAGGTGATCCGACTGTTGCTTCAGCCCATCGTGGAGAATGTTTTTGTTCATGCCTTCTCGGACAAAAGGAACAACCGCCATCTGGAAATTCGTGGCTCGCGGCATACCGGGCATGAAGGAGAGCCGAATCTGCTCATCATTGAAATTTCAGATAACGGCTGCGGCATGCACGCATCGGTCATTGAACGCATTATGACGCCAGTGGCACATGCAGATGAGGAACGTCAGCACATTGGCATGCGGAGTGTACTTCGAAGAATTGAGTTGATTCACGGTGAACCCTACGGTGTACAGATCGAGTCGACTGTGGGAGAGGGTACGCTAGTACGTCTTCGTTTGCCTTATCAGATCGGTGAGGACTTATGCCGGGAAATTCAGGTGACTGAGAGGAGTAGGTTCTGTTGAATGGACGTATGCTCGTAGTGGATGATGAAGCATTATTTCGTCAGGGTCTGATTCATCTGGTTCGCAATAACCCCCTCGGTTGGGAGGTCGTTGGGGAAGCGGCCGATGGAGAAGAAGCAATACAGGCTGTACACAGCTGCACACCTGATCTGATCATTACGGACATCAACATGCCTGTGATGGATGGTCTAGATTTGGCTGAACGCATACACGAGAGTGGACTGGACATTATGATTATCATTTTGACAGGTTATCGTGAGTTCGAATATGCACAGCGTGCCATCCGATATGGAGCAATTGAATTTTTGTTAAAGCCGTTCTCGCTCGATGAAGCATGTCAGGTGTTACAAAAGGCACATGAACGATATCGCCGAAAACAGTCCGACATTCGGATCAGGGAACAATACAGCCAGGTGGACCGTACCGAGAGACTGCGAGAGGAACTGACTTTGTTGCTGCTCCACCATCAATTCGGATCGATAATGAATCGGATCGAGATGTTGCTAGAAGAAGCGTCCGGGATGAGCTTGTCACAAGGCAAAGCGGAGATTCATATGCTTATGAAGGTCATGACGGACTTACTGGTACAACAGCTTCAGCCTCAGGAATCCAGTGGTATGGACTCAACTGCCCCAGATCCACTACTCTGGATTCATACCATACCTGAAGTCATCGCTTGGGCCAGATGTAAGAGCGAAGAGTGGGTGGATATGCTGATGCGGCTAACTCAGGAACAGCAGGATCATGTCGTTACACGAGTTATACAGTATATTGAAATGAACTATTCCAGCACATGCACGTTGCAGGCCGTGGCTGCCCATGTTCATGTGACACCCAACTACTTGAGCCATTTGTTCAAAAAAGAAACAGGACAAGGCTTCAGCCAATATGTCAGCAAGCGCCGAATTGATAAGGCGAAGCTGCTGCTGCACAGCACTCGGCAGAGCATGGCAGATATCGCGGAACTGACCGGGTTCGATAACTCCAGTTATTTTACAACCGTATTCAAACAGATGACGGGGGTATCGCCCCGCGAATATCGCAAGCAAGTAGCCAAGTGAAATGCCCGGTAGCAATCCCCCTTGAACTACTGTAGGGTCAACCCCACCATGTGGGGTTATTTTTGCGTAGAAAATTATAAAAGGATCGTTAAATAACAAATGTTTACGCTTACATTTTTATCTAAAATACAACTATAGTACATCAACAGCAGAGAGGAGTGATGGATGTGAAGGGGGAACTGACCGCAGGTCCGCCGTCTGGATTACAACCGCCGGACAGTGAAATGAAGCAGCGGATTCGGCAGCAGCAGCTTCGACGATTCAAGATGAATATACCGTTAATCTTGATGTTTGTTCCGGTGATTATGTTCTACCTTACCTTTCGTTATGCACCCATCGGAGGGCTGGTCATGGCCTTCAAGGACTACAACTTCTATGATGGGCTGTGGAACAGTCCATGGGTGGGCTTTCAGCATTTTCAGACGCTGTTCAGTGATCCGCGCACGGTGGAGATTATTCGCAACACCTTGTTCCTCAGTCTGTTAAGCATCATTATCGGGTTTCCCATTCCAATTATTCTGGCCATTATGCTGAATGAAGTGCGAAACATGGCCTTTAAACGAACGGTGCAGACAGTGGTCTATATGCCACACTTCTTTTCCTGGGTCATCATTGCGATGATGATCATGACGGTTTTCTCTTTGGAAAATGGGATCGTAAATCGCTGGGTCGAGGCCTGGACGGGAGCACCTTATCCGTTCATGTACAACAAGGGTTCGTGGGTTGCGGTGTTTGTTGGCTCAGGGATCTGGAAGGACATGGGCTTTAATGCCATCATTTTTCTCGCGGCACTAACGACCATTGATCCGAGCCAATACGAGGCTGCACAGATGGATGGGGCCAGCAAAATGCGCCAGATCTGGCATGTCACCCTTCCGGGTATACGCTCCACCATTATTCTCCTGCTGATTCTATCGATGGGGCGGGTGATGGAGGTCGGATTCGACCAGGTGTATATGCTTCAGAATTCCAATGTCAATGAGATAGCGGATGTAATCAGTACCTATATCTACCGCACCGGTCTTCAGGGAGCACAGTTCAGCCTGACAACAGCGATGGGATTGTTCGAATCACTGGTTGCATTTATCCTCATTTTTAGTGCAAATTATATCGCGCGTCGATTTAACGAAGGTTTGTGGTAGGGAGGGAGAACAGCATGAGAAAAACCAAAGGAGAAAAAGTCTTTTATCTAATCAATTATGTATTGTTGTCATTGGTTGCCGTCAGCTGTATCCTGCCCTTACTGAACATTGTTGCCTTGTCATTTAGTGATGCGAGAGCGGTTGTTTCAGGTCAAGTGGGGTTATGGCCCGTCGATTTCACCTGGTTCTCCTATCACAGCCTAATTACGGGAACGCCGATTCTGAATGCATTCTGGAATAGTGTGGAGATCACATTGATCGGTACAGGGCTCAGCATGGCGGTGACGATTATGGCGGCATATCCGCTGTCACGTAGACATTTTTATCATCGGCGCTTCTTTACGATGGCGATGGTGTTCACGATGATTTTTAACGGTGGACTCATCCCGACTTATTTGGTCGTGCAAAATCTCGGTCTTGTGAACAGTTACGGCGCGCTTTGGCTACCGGGCCTGGTGAGCACGTACAACATGCTGATTATGCGATCTTATTTTGAAAATCTGCCAGGGGAAGTGGACGAGGCTGCGCGCATCGATGGTTGTGGTGAACTGGGGCTTTTGTTCCGCATCGTGTTGCCATTATCCAAACCTTTGCTGGCGACTATTGCTCTCTTTTACGGCGTGGGTTACTGGAATTCGTTCATGAGTGTGATGATTTATATCAATGATACGTCCAAATACAACATGACCGTGCTCGTCCAAAATATGATTATGTCCAATCTGAATGTACAGGATTTTACCGATCCAACGATGATATCGAATCTGACCCCGGAAGGCATTCGGGCAGCAGCTGTCATTGTGATGGTCATACCCATTTTGGCAGTGTATCCGTTCTTGCAGAAGTACTTCGTTAAAGGGGTCATGCTTGGATCAATTAAAGGTTAAAGCAAGCTGTGGGTTAACCCGCATGGGTTCATATTACAGGAGAGAAAGAGGGTCTTATCTATGGCGTTAACGATGAAGGCATGGATGAAGTCGGGTCTCGTTCTGGGCTTGATCGGTGGTTTGCTGGCGGGATGTACAGGAGGTAACGGTAGCGAACAGGCGGAAGGCGAAGGCAACAGGGGGAACATCACGTCAACGATCTATGATCGGGGCGCGGTCCCAAGCGGCATGGGTACGATCGAAGATAATATGTGGTCCAAGTGGATTAACGAGAATGGCCCGGCTAATGTAAAATATACAGCAGTTCCTCGATGGGAGTCCCAGTCCAAACTTAACGTATTATTCGCTTCTGGCAGTGCACCGGATATTATTTTTGAATTCGGTACGCCGATCCGTAACACACTGTTTAATCAGAAACAGCTGATGCCGCTGGATGAGTTGATCGAGAACTCGAGTGTGGAATACAAAGCTTTGATGGAGAAATATCCCCAGCTCAAGAAGGCCGGCATCAAAAGCGATGGTAAGCTCTATGAAGTGGGACGTATGAACGAGGTGTTTCCACTAACGAGCTTTTTCATACGGGAAGATTGGCTAGAAAAGTTGAATCTGGAGGTACCGACTAATGAGGAAGAGATGTTGGCGGTAGCCAAGGCCTTCACGGAGAATGATCCCGATGGAAACGGAGCTAATGATACATACGGCATCGGTGGATTTCAGTTCGGCGATACAGCGGGTCTGTTTCGCTATATGTACAACGCCAACTGGGTGAATGTGGAGGACGGGGAGATGGTGGTTGGTCCCAACAACATGAAAGAAGCCACGGCATTCAAACGTGCATTATATGAAGCAGGTGTGGTCGATAAGGACTTATTGACCGACAAGGATGGGGCCAAGGCGAAGCAGGATTTCCTGAATGGCAAAATCGGTATGTACGCGGCCATGACTTCGGATTATACCGGGTTTGCAGCGAAGGAACTGGATACACTGATGCAGAATGTTCCTGAGGCTAAATTAAAGGTCATCGCTCTGCCAACCACGTCCGTAGGACAGCACACGATGGTGTGGAATAACCCGGTTCAGATGACTGCAGCTGTGAATGCGCGAGCCAAAAATCCGGAAGCAGTTATGCAATATATCGATTTTCTGACCAAAACAGAGTCAGGCCGAACCTTCAAAAATGGATTTGAAGGCACGCATTATACGTTGAACGATCAAGGCTGTCCGCGCATCTCTGATCAGGAGAAATACAAGCAGGAGATCAGCTGGGCAGGCGATTACGCCATGTTGTACAGCCGTCTGGAGGAAGGCAAATGCGGGTACACAGAAATGCTGTTCAGCGAAGAGATCCCGTCGCAGAAGGAAGGACTTCGACTATTCAAGGAAGCGCGTGAGGTATACATGACGGATCTTCCGGTAGGAGAGGGTGTTACCCATTCAGAACATATGCCGCAGCTACCGAAGGAGCTTCAGGTGAAGTTGACCAATGTGACAACAGCGATCAACGATATTTTTACCCGTTCCATCATTGGCGGAAGCAAATATACGATCGAACAGGCTGCAACGGAAGCACAGCAGAAGTGGGAGCAAGGCGGTGGCCCGGAGATTGAAGCATGGTACAAAGACTGGTGGAGCAAGGAAAAGGATAATGTACTGGTCTGGGACGACTTCTATGAGATCTATGAACAACAACAGGCTGATTTTGAAAAAGCAGAGTGAATTCATGAATTCATGAATTCAAATCATTCATAAAATTTATAATTTTGGTGTTGTAGAAATAAGCGCTCTGATCCCCTGATCAGAGCCTTTTTTATGTTTGGGCTTCAAATAGGGGAATATTTGCCTGAAAAATGAAGTGAATAGAAAGTTCTCGCATCTTGCTTGAAACCATATCCAGAACGATGCGTATCATAAGGTATTAATTGTTTTTTAATGTAGAATATTGCCGTATTTCAGAGTATAGTTAAGGAATAATTTAACTTATATTCAACATGATGTAGATATGAAAGTTACTGAAAAATCATGAAAAGAATGTACGGAACACCAGGTTGAAACTATTGGAGGTTGAGTATGAGTTCATTTAAAAGCTGGTTAAATTCAACAAAACAAGGACTTGAAGAGCAAGTCAAAAAGTTTAAAAATAAAGATTTTATGGATGCCGTGGTTGCAGGTTGTGCACTGGTTGCTTTTGCGGATGGTTCCATTGACGAAGCCGAGAAGAACAAGATGGCCGGTTATATCAAACTGAGTCAGGAATTGAAAGTGTTCGACATGGCTGAAGTGATTACACGCTTTAATCATTATGTCGCGAACTTTGAGTTCTCTCCAGAGATCGGGAAGCAGGAAGCGCTGAAAGCCATTGGGAAATTCAAAGCCAAGCCGGATGTAGGACGCGTTATTGTGGGTGTATGCAGTGCGATTGGTTCAGCTGACGGCAACTTTGATGATCAGGAGAAAAGAGTCGTTGCCGAGATATGTATTGTACTTGGACTGAACCCGGGTGAATTTAATCTCTAAGTAGCTATTTTACATATGAAGGGAGGTGAAAATCAGTGGCAAGCATTAATTTGGTCAAAGGACAGAAAATTGATTTAACCAAAGGCAATGCAGGACTTACTGAGGTGATTGCTGGTCTCGGTTGGGACCCGGTAACTGCCAAAGGTTTTTTCGGAAGAAAAAAACAAGCGGATGTCGATTGTGATGCATCGGCGATCATGTTGAATGAGGAAGGCAAGTTGGTCAAGGACTCCAACCTGGTTTGCTTCCACAACAAGCAAAGTGCATGTCGTTCGGTTATCCATTCAGGTGACAATCTAACAGGACAGGGAGACGGTGACGACGAACAGATCAAAATGGATCTGTCCCGTATTCCTGCTGATGTTCATAAAGTATTAATCGTTGTTAATATCTACGATTGTGTCAATCGTAAGCAAGATTTTGGCATGATTGAGAAGGCTTATATTCGTATTCTGGATGGTAAAAATTCCAGTGAGCTCGTGAAGTTCAATCTATCCGATAACTACACAGGTTCAACAGCGTTGATCTGTGGTGAATTGTATCGTCATGGAGGCGAATGGAAATTCTCGGCAATTGGAGAGGGTTCCCATGCGGTACATATCAACGAACTCGCTCGCAAGTACTCTTAAGTACAAGATTTAATCTAATTCGACAATAATCCTGATATTCATATGTAACGATAACTACAATAAATTATAAATAAGCGAGGATGATCATACGATGGCAATTAATCTCTCTAAAGGTCAAAAGATCGATCTGACTAAAACGAATCCAGGTCTGACTAAAATTACAGTAGGTTTGGGCTGGGATACCAACAAGTATGATGGCGGAAAAGACTTTGACCTGGACGTATCGGTATTCTGTGCCAATGCAAACGGTAAAGTAGAAGGCGAGAAAAACTTCATTTTCTTCAACAATCCACAAAATGAAAATGGTTCTGTTGTTCACACCGGTGACAACCGTACAGGAGATGGTGATGGTGATGATGAGCAGATCAACATCGACCTGCCTAACGTACCCGCCAATGTAGAGAAAATTGCATTCTCCATTACGATCTACGAAGCTACGGACCGTAGCCAGAACTTCGGACAAGTCTCCCGTGCTTATGTGCGAATTGTTAACGAAGCAAACAACGAAGAACTGATTCGTTTTGACCTGGGAGAAGACTTCTCCATTGAAACGGGTGTAGTTGTTGGTGAATTGTATCGTCATAACGGCGAGTGGAAGTTCAGTGCCATCGGTAGTGGTTACCAGGATGGACTGGTTGGATTGACACGCGATTACGGTTTGCAATAGGACGTACAGAACGACTTACAGGATGGGAAGAACCGTCTCCTGGACGGTTCTCCTTTTCATTTAATCACATATCTTGGAAAGGTGGAAAAACAAATGACGATCAGTCTTGCCAAAGGACAACGTATTGACCTGACTAAGACCAATCCGGGCCTTACCCGTGTTGTGGTTGGTTTGGGTTGGGATACGAACAAATATAGTGGTGGAGTCGATTTTGACCTGGACGCTTCGGCTTTTTTGCTGTACGAAGATGGAAAAGCCAAAGGTACGGATGATTTTGTTTTTTACAACAATCCAAGCGGCGGTGCGGGTTCAGTGACACATACCGGTGACAATCGTACGGGTGAGGGTGACGGCGATGATGAGCAAGTTGTCGTTGACTTCAGCAAAATCCCTGCGCACATTCACCGGATCGGGATTACGGTAACCATCTATGATGGAGATGGACGAGGGCAGAATTTTGGACAAGTCTCCAATGCTTTTGTTCGTGTTGTAGATGCTGCAAGTGATCGGGAAGTGCTTCGTTTCGACCTCGGAGAAGACTACTCTACAGAAACAGCTGTGGTGTTCTGTGAGTTTTACCGTGCAGGTGCGGACTGGAAATTCCAGGCGGTAGGCAGCGGTTTCACAGGTGGACTATCTGCTTTATGCAAAAATTACGGACTGGATGCACAATAACTTGGCATAGAAAGGTGATTCTGCTATGGCGATTTCTGTCGTGAAAGGCCAGAAGAGTGATCTGACCAAAACCAATCCGGGCTTGTCCCGTCTAACGGTAGGCATTGGTTGGGAGGCAGCCTCGGGTGTGGAGCTGGACACATCAGCATTCCTTCTGGGTTCAGACAATAAAGTGGCTGGAGATGAAGATTTTATCTTTTATAATCAGCCCTCTACCTCGTTCATCACGTATATGGATGGTGGACAGGTTGGTGGCGAGAAGAAACAATTCGCCATTGATCTTGGCAAAATCCCCGCCCGAATTGAGAAAATCGCCTTCAGCCTGACGATTCATGACGGTGAAGCACGACGCCATCATTTTGGACAGGTTCAGCATGGTTTTCTACGGTTTGCCAATGCAGCTACAGGTCAGGAAGTGATGAGATATGATCTGGGAAGCGGTTTTACAGTGGAGACCGCGATTGTCATCGGTGAATTGTATCGTCATAACGGAGAATGGAAGTTCAATGCGATAGGATCGGGTTTTGCAGGAGGTTTGAATGCACTCTGCGCTAACTTTGGTGTGGATGTGGATGGTGGATCGGACGCTGCGCCAACGACTTCAACCGTTCCTCCGACAGCTGTACCGACTCCACCACCCCCGGTGCCCGCACCAGAACCGACGCCTTCTCCTGTGAATTCGATCAATTTCAGCAAAATTGAATTGAAGAAGAAGGGTGACACCATTAACCTTAAGAAAAATGCGGGGGGACTTGGTGAAATCCTGATTAACCTGAACTGGAATCAACAGGGCAGCAAAGGGTTGTTTGGTCGCAGCAAGAGTGTGGATCTGGACTTGGGCTGCCTGTTCGAGATGAAGGATGGTACACGAGATGTGATTCAGGCCTTGGGACAGACGTTTGGTTCACTGAACCGTTTCCCTTATATTGCCCTGGATGGGGATGACCGGACGGGATCGGTTAAGACGGGAGAGAATCTGCGGATTAATGGTGCCCGTATCTCGGAAATTGAGCGCATATTGGTATTCACCTATATTTATGGTGGTGTGGCCAACTGGTCTCAAGTAGACGGTGTGGTAACCATCCAGCAGAAGGACGGCCCGGATATCATTGTCCGAATGAATGAATACGGGAGCCCGCTTGGGATGTGTGGCATCGCGATGTTACGCAATGTGAACAATGAGACATTCAGTATTGAACGAATCGTGCAGTTCTATAATGGGCATCAGGCGTTGGACGAGGCTCATGATTGGGGAATGCAGTGGGTTGCGGGAAGAAAGTAATCATTTGTATTTATTCAATATATAAACGCTGTATCGGTCAGCGCCATTGCAAGGATACTGTTGACCAACGTTATCCTCGATAATAGACCATCAATCCCTCCAGACTAAGGAGGGATTGGTTTTTATGCCCCGACAGCTGGAATCAACTATTGCAGATTGGCTATTGCCAAAGGTGCGAGGAGGAGACACCCCTGAAATATTTTAACTTTTTGAGTCTGGAAGAAGAAGATACTTTATTTTTCTCTTCACCCGTCTCGTTCAATCACCGGACTTCCAAAGATCTACTGGCATATGCTGTTGGGGCTGCTCTATATATGCCCGCGACGCGCGCACATATCGCGGACGACATTATGAATGGTAAACATGAAGGTCTGACGACCATTATTATTGATCTGGAGGACGCTGTGGGTGACGACCAAGTAGAGTTTGCCGAGCAGTGTCTGGTACAGCATCTAACTCAACTGATGACTTATATGGAGACAGGCATGCTGAGTCAGGATCAAATGCCTCTTCTGTTTGCTCGTGTACGTTCACCACAACAGTTGGAACGTCTCATTGATACGTTGGGAGAACTGGTGTCCATGCTGACAGGCGTGGCTTTGCCCAAGTTTTGCGTGGGGAATGGAAGGGCCTATTTTGACCAGATTCGCAAGTATAATCAACGGAAACCGGATCATTATCCCGTTCTCTATGGAATGCCTATATTGGAAACGGCTTCAATTATATATCGGGAGACACGTTGGGAGACCTTACTGGGCCTTCGTAACATCCTCGATGATAATGTTGAATATGTGCTCAATGTACGCATTGGTGCGACCGATTTCTCCAGCTTGTTTGGACTACGCCGAAGCCCGGAATTGACCATATACGATATCGCCACGATCCGTGACTGCATCTCGGATATTATCAATCTGTTTGGACGAATGGACAAGCCGTATGTGATCTCAGGTCCTGTCTGGGAATATTTCAGTCAGCGGGAGCGCGTGTTCAAACCTCAATTACGACAGACTCCATTCGAAGAAACCCTGGGCAAATCAGGGCTGCATCTGAGAATGAAATATATTACGAACACAATGGATGGATTGATGCGTGAAGTCATGATGGACAAGGAAAATGGAATTGTAGGCAAAACGATCATTCATCCTTCTCATATTAAACCCGTACAAGCGATGTACGTTGTTACACATGAGGAATATTCCGATGCCCAAGACATCATCGCCCGTAATGACGGTAGCCTGGGTGTGTTCAAAAGTAATTACTATAACAAAATGAATGAGATTAAACCACACTTGAGCTGGGCGAATCGAATTCTAATCCGATCACAAATATATGGGGTGTTACATGAACAGCAGCATTTTGTCGGGCTCTTGCCCAAGCACGAACAACAACATAACTACGTTCCCAATTCTTGATCAATTCAGTCTGAACGTTCAGGTTACACATAACCCGCTGCAACTTCCACTAGAATCTCTATTTTCCATGGCTGCACGCATCAATAAGAAACGTTCATTTCTGTTTGTAAGCAAACTGCTGGGCAAGCACATCCCGGTTAACCCGTATACCTCGCTTCTGAGTGGCGCGGCATTGGCTGTTCTGTTATATGAGCACCTGACTGAGGAGACGGAAGAGACGAAAGTTCAGATCACCGAGTGGAAACGGGAAATGGTCGAGGGGCTGATTGATCCCCAACAAGCCCGGCAAGTGTACAACATGCTGTTGCAAGAAAGCTTGAGTTTGCCGGAAACGATTCGTTTTGTTGGTTTTGCCGAGACAGCGACAGCGCTGGGTCACAGCATGTACGAGATGTTTGCTGATCAAGCTTCCTATATTCACACCACTCGCGAATATGTTCCAGCGATGCATCCAGATATTCAATTTGAAGAAGAACATTCCCACGCGATGGCTCATCGTTGTTATGCGCTGGATCATGAAGCCTTTGCAGGAGAGGGCCCGATTGTTCTGGTGGACGACGAGATTACGACGGGCAAAACGACGTTGAATATCATTCGGGATATTCAGGCCAGATACCCCCGGAAGCAGTATGTGATTGCTTCACTGTTGGACTGGCGTACGGAAGCGGACGAACTTCGGTTTGCCGAACTGGAAGCTGAATTGGGAATTACCATTACACCGTTAAGCCTGTTGAAGGGCCGCATTGAAGTGGTGGGTACTCCACAGTTGGAACCAACACAGCAAGATGAGCAGCTATCCCGTCCTGCCGTAACGCTTCAAACCTCTACCGTTGCAGATGCCTTCCATCAGCTTCATGCCACTTCGGAGGATGGTGAAGGTAAACGTAGCACAGCGAGCTATGTTCAGCATACGGGCAGGTTTGGTATGCAATCCCGACATAATGGGGTATTACGTGAGGAGATTAGCCGGATTGCAGAACGACTTCGGTCGCAGCGTACGGGAGAACGGACATTAGTGATGGGAACAGGGGAGTTCATGTACATTCCGATGCGTATTGCTGCCGAGATGGGAGAAGGCGTGTTGTATCAATCCACTACCCGCAGTCCAATCCATACACATCCGGCTCCAGAATATGCTGTTCGTAGTGGTGCCGGATATGCCTCACCGGAAGACGCATCCGTTCGTAACTTTATCTATAACATCGCCCCGGGACAATATGACGAGATTTTTGTTCTGCTGGAGAGACAGATGTCCGAAGAGCGAATGGAACCGATGTTGAAGGTACTGGAGCAGTTGGGATGCGGACACATTCATATTGTATATTGCGGCTTGCCAGAGAAGACAGGGGACAACGAGCAATGAACTTAACTACACTGGAGCTAATCAGACAACGTGAGATTCCGTCTCCCGAACCGATGGGCAGTTATGCTGCATCCGACGTTGTTTTCCTATTGAAGGATATCAGCCATGTGGATCTGGAAAAGGGAACGGGTGAACGGGAGCAAGCGATCCAATCCGGGGTTCATTATTCGGAGATGCTGCCCGTGGAATATCAGCCCACAGCAGAATACATCGAGCTGTTCCATCAGACGCTGGAACAATCCGCTGCAAGAATCGCGCGTCATACCGCTATTGTGGCTGAGAAGATTGTAGAGCGCAGGGGACTGAATCTCGTGCTGGTATCTCTGGCTCGAGCCGGAACACCTGTGGGCATCCTGATCAAGCGTTATATTGAATTGAAATACAAGGTATCGATTCCGCATTATAGCATTTCAATTATTCGTGGCAAGGGTATGGACGAGAACGCAATTTTATATATTTTACAGCAGCATGGGCTGGAAACAGCCATTCAGTTTGTAGATGGTTGGACAGGAAAAGGGGCCATTCGCAAAGTGCTGAAAGAGTCCTGTGACCAAATGGAACGGACTTATGGTGTGAGCCTCGATGATGATCTTGCCGTGTTGGCCGATCCGGGGCAATGCTCAGGCACCTTTGGGACGAGGGAAGATTATCTCATTCCTAGCGCTTGTCTGAATTCCACTGTCTCTGGACTGGTGAGTCGTACAGTACTTCGCGATGATCTGATTGGGCCGGAAGATTTTCACGGGGCCAAATGGTATCGTGAATGGTCCTCTTCAGATGTTTCGACCCAATATGTGGATACCATCGCTCAGCATTTTCCGCAGATGATGGACCAAGTGGAGATTCGCTCGGAGGACAATGGTACCGATACTTCGGAAATCACCTGGAAAGGCTGGCAGGATATCGAGGCCATCCAGCAATCCTTTGGCATTACGAACATTAATCTGATCAAACCTGGAATCGGAGAAACAACCCGAGTGTTATTGCGACGGGTCCCCTGGAAGATTCTTGTGGACCGTCTGGATAATCCGGATTTGCAACATATCATGATGCTCGCCAGAGACAGAAATGTGCCGGTTGAGGTATATCCGGGACTAACCTATTCCTGTTGCGGCATTATTCAATCCCTAGGAGGTGGAGGAGAATGATGATCTACGCAAGTGATCTGGACCAGACGCTGGTGTACTCCCGTCGTGCGCTCCGCATTCCCGAAGATACACCGGGACTTGTTCCCGCAGAGTGGATTAACGGCAAGTTGTCCGCTTTTATGTCAGCATATGCACTGGAGCGATTGCAGTCATTGCCACAGGACATTGTATTTATGCCTGTGACGACACGTACCGTGGAGCAGTACCGGCGCATTCATATTTTTCAGAACGAATGTATTCCGAAATATGCGGTGACGAGTAATGGTGGCAACATTATTGTTGACGGTCAGGTAGACGATGAATGGAACTTGCATATTCGTTCTTTGCTTCGTCAGCAGGCAGCTGCTCCTGAAGAGATCCTGGATTTATTTGACGATGTACTGAGCCCGGAGTGGGTGATTAATCAGCGATTGTGTGATGAGCTGTTCTTTGCATTACTGATCGAACGTGACAAGCTTCCGATGGAGCGTATTGCGGAAAAGATTCGGGTGTTAGAGACGCTGGGATGGGAGAGTTCAATCCAGGGTCGGAAGCTCTATCTGGTGCCTTCAGCCGTGAACAAAAGAGCTGCAGTGGAGCACATTAGGCAACGCATTGGCGATGTGCCTGTGATTGCTTCGGGCGATTCCTTGCTGGATCGCTGTTTGCTGGACTTTGCGCAGCATGCCATTGCTCCGTCCCACGGAGAGTTACATGTGGAGAGACAGCGTGCACCTGAGCTGGTGCCGTATCAATTTACGGAACAATTCGGTGCTTTTGCAGCAGATGAGATTCTCGATTACGTCCACCGTATTCATAACGATCAACAGACCCAGATAGACCATGCCGAGATAAGGGAGACCGTATAAATGAAAAAAATGAAGATTTACTTCAACCGTTGGTTCTCTGTAACGTACCATTATATGAATGCGATTCGGGACAATGAGGACGGTATGGAATTTGAGATCTACGGTACTCATCCTGATCCGGGACATATGGCATTACAGGGCTGTGATGTTGCGGAAGTTGAACCACGTGTAACGGGCCGGGAGTATGTTGATTTTTGCCTGGACTTTTGCCGTCGTCATCAGATTGATGTGTTTATTCCACGCTGGAACATGCTGGACATCAGCAGACATATCTCCCTATTCGAAGAGATCGGTACACGGGTTATCGTATGCTCGGATACGGAATTGCTGGAACAATTGATGGAGAAAGACCGGTTCTATGAATCGGTGCGTGAGAAAGGCATTATGGAGATTCCGGATTATTTCACGGTCAGTAATGCTGCACAATTCCAGCAAGCCTATGAGGCGCTGCGTGCACGTGGACATGATGTATGTTTCAAACCATGTAATGGTGAGGGCGGCATGGGATTCCGGGTGATCAACAATGAACGTGATCCGTTGCAGGAGTTGTTTGGGTATGCACTTAACTCGATTTCATATGAAGATGCCCTGCGTGCGTTCTCTTCTGCTCCGTCCTTTCAAAATGTCATGGTGATGGAGGTACTGGAAGGATATGAATACAGCATTGATTGTCTTTCGGATCGCAATGGGAAACTTATAACGGCTATTCCGCGTAGAAAAGAAAGAGGACGTTTGCGCTTGCTCGAAGAAAACGAGGAATTGCTGGCGATTGCCCGCAATGTGGCAGAGGTATATCGGATTCCTTATAATTTTAATATTCAGATGAAATATCGCAAGGATACACCGAAGCTGCTGGAGATTAATCCGCGTATGTCGGGTGGGTTGCACATGTCTTGTCTGTCGGGCGTGAACTTCCCGTATCTGGCGGTCAAGTCTGCACTTGGCCATGATATTGGACCACTTCATCCGAAGTTTGGCATACTGGGAAGTCATATCGAACAGCCATTTATAATCGACGTTCAGAAGGTAAGCGGAGTACACCACGTCTAGCTGAGAATTTTCCTCAACATTGACACCTTCTGGATGGTTTTTTTACAATACGGATGAGAGGTTATTCAAAAAGTCCACTTTTGATTACGAATAATGCCTTACGGCATCATCAGCATCGAAGTTGAAATTCAGCCGAAATAAGCGGGAGGCTTACGAAGGTTGTTTCCTTTGGAAACATTGTGGTTGCTCACGTAGTTTTCCTACGCTCCGCTACTCCATTTCTATCTTCATTCCATCTTCTCGGTACTGAAAAACAGACTTTTTGAATATGCACTGTATGTGTTGTTAAGGCAGGAGGATAAGTAATGTTACGGAAAACGAAGATAGGTATAGGCGCATTGGTCGGTTATGGTCTCGCGGCGATCTCGAGTCCCTTTCTACCGGATGTTATCACGTGGGCGATTCCGGCACTGGCAACTGTGGTCGGGGGATTGATTCCTTCACGTTCCACGCCACGCACACAGGTCGAGGGTTCGTCATCAGCCCCTGTACCCATTACAGATATCGGAAATGAACCATCCCGCTTGAATAGTGGACATGCGCCAAGCGCAGTGCCAACAGGGGCAAGAGAAGCTTCTCAGGCACAGCCCCATTCGAGCTCCACTCCCGCACAACATGCGGGATCAGAACAAGCGAAGCCTTCCCGGACCGAACCAGATCCTGTATTTGATCCGGTGATTGAGTACCTGGAAGTTCTGGAGGACATGATCATCTCCGAAGGTCAGAAGAACGAGCTGGATAATGAGATCGTGGAGAAATCACTGGCGTTGTTTGCCCGTCTGCAGCGTGTGATTCCTTCCCTTCAGGAACTGAACAACGGGGATATCAACCATACGGTGCGCAGATTGATTTTGAAAGACCTGAACGGTTTTATTAATCCATTTCTACGTTTAAGCGGAGAAGCCAAACGCAACAATCGGCGTATGCTTCTGAATGGTCTTCGAGACGTGGATTCCAAGATATCGGATATTGTATCAACGATTGAACATAAAGACTTAATGGAGCTCCAGAACAAAGCGGAACTGATACATCAAAGGTATAACAGCTCTGAATTATAGGAGGGATTGGCATGGCAACGGAATGGGCTCAGTTGAAGCAGGAAGATGAGCAACGGATTAACCAGGAAGCAACGCAGCTTATTCAGAAAGTGTCCCAAAGTGATCCGGCTCACCTGGATACCTTAATGGATGATATCGGCAAGTTGGGTGTGAAAACACAAGAGAGAGCAGGACAAACCCTCAAGCTGCTTGATCGTCCAGTCAATGAACTGATGTCGGGGAATCGGGCTGAGGTATCGAACATGATCCTGAAGCTCCGTGATGAATGTGAGAGTCTGCAGCAGAGTAAAAATGTGAGTTTTGTCGGGAAGTTGTTACGTAAAAGCCCGCTGAAAAACTACGTGTACCGTTATCAATCCGTTCGCACGAACATTGATGCCATCATTAACGGGTTGCGGGACGGCAAGGACAACCTGGAAGAAAGCATCGTGAATATGCGTCAGTTGAAACGTTCTTCCATTCAGGAGATCTACAATCTGCAGACCAAAATTTCCTTCGGTAATCAATTGAAAGCATTGTTTGAAACCGAGATCGCCAAGCCTGAGAACGAGAATCGCAAAGCACATCTGGAGCGTGGGTTGCGCAAAGTGGTAACACGTACCCAATCCATGACAGAGATGATCATGCTGTACAATCAGGCGATTGCAGCTACCGACATCATTAATGATAACAATGACAAGCTGATTGATTCAGTGAATAACGCCATTGATAAAACAGCGAATCTGATCACCGTTTCGGCCATGATTGCGATGGCACTTAATGATCAGGAGAAGGTCATTTCTGCTGTGGAAGCTACGAATAAGACAATTGAAGATCAATTCAAGGAGAACGCCAGATTGTTGAAGACAACAACAGAGAAAACGAATGAACTGTTGTCCAAACCAGCCATGTCCCTTGAAGCAGTCAATCAGGCGATGGGTGATCTGATGTCTGCGCTGGATCTGTCCGAGCAGTCTAATCGCCGGATCATCGAGAGCTGTAATGACTATACCAACAAGATGACAACACTTAACGCTAAAATGAGCGATCGACTGGGTCTGGAAGGGCCGAAGGCTGCTGCCATTCCGGAGAAAAATAAACCGGATTCCAGTGCATTAGGATCTTTCCTGGATTAGGGTCGGACTCTCTGCATATCGTATCGAGATTGCTACATGTATTTATTTTCTACGAGGGACGCTGAGTGCGTCTCTTTGTTTCATTTATTTGATAGATTGAAGTTAAAATCTGGGGTTGTGCGAAGGAGCTTGCTGAACATGCTGGACTTTTCATTCGAGATTATTGATGAGACCAAGATTAATATTCAATACAAATATGGCAGTGAGTTCTTTAACTTTAACCTGTATTATGCAAACGGCGAGTGGACGCTGCATCCATTTGACGGCATACTGATCCAAAACCGTGAAATGTGCAGTCTGATTGTATCGGAGCTGCTCCGTAACAAAGATTTTCATGTGATGTTGGCCAAAGAGAAAATTATCTTATCCCAATTACGCACCAGTGTTAACCTCCAGTCCAATGAGCCGGATGAATGGGTTGCAGATCGAAGAAACGCGGATTATTCCAGTCCTGATGATGAGTTGATGGATTACATAGGGAACCACAGTTTCGAAGACATATTACAGCTTGAGCAAAAACAGATTGAGGCCAGAGTGCAGTTCTTCCAACAGATTATTCAGAGAATGTTTATGGAGGGACTTGGACCGGAAGATGCTGATTTTATCAAAGTTCAGGCCGTGATTCGGATATATAAGGAGACGTACGATCGTCTTGGTGAGTTGAATGATGACTATCGGGGTGATCGTGGACGTAGAAGATGGTAGTGAACATCTCGCTTGGTATGTAAACAGATAACTATATTTCTGCGAAGTTAGGCAGATACTCCTGATTTGCAGGCATGCATTTCTTTTCGATCTAAGATATGCCTGGTAGAGCGGGCGAACTTTAAGTTTTAACTAGCGTGGGGAAGGGAGACCTTCCTTTTTTTACTGCCAAAATGAAGAGAAGTTTATTGTATTGGGAAAAGTAGGGTAATAAGAATAGAAGCGGCATTGTAAAATACGCTATAATAACCATATGTGTACATAGAAATGATTACATATTGGACGCTGTGGAGAAAACAACATGTCTAATGGAGGCTTTGAGCTGGAACGTGTTATCGGTTTAGGGTGCTCCGAGCCGGAGGAATGCTTATGATCAAGCTGTTGTACTACTTGAAGAAGTACCGAGTTGCCGCGATTGCAGCCCTGGTCATGATGTTAATTGAGCTTGCGGTGGAGCTGGCTCAGCCTTATCTGATCTCCAAGATCATCGATAACGGAATTCAGCAGGGAGACTTATCTGTCGTCTGGTTGTGGGGCGGTGTGCTGGTTGCTAGTGCTGTTGTGGCTTTTGCTGCCGGAATTGCGAGTTCGTTCTTTGCATCCCATGCAAGTCTGGGGTTTGGATACGATCTGCGGGAGAAGTTGTATGAGAAAGTGCAAACGTTCTCTTATGCCGTCTTTAACCGGTTTGCGACATCGTCCCTGATTACCCGATTAACGGGGGATGTGACCCAGGTTCAGGACACGGTCTTCATGAGTCTGCGCTTCATGACACGTGTGCCCCTGGTGGTGATTGGTAGCATGATTATGGCAGTAATCGTGAACCCGAGGTTGGGTCTGCTGCTGGTTGTCATGGTGCCTGTACTGCTCATTGTTGTAGTGTGGATGATCAAAAAGGCAGCGCTGCTGTTCCGCAATGTGCAGCGCAGACTGGATGCCGTCAATGGAGTCATCCAGGAGAATCTGACAGGCATTCGGCTGATCCGTGTCTTCGTACGGATGAGCCATGAGATTGAACGCTTTGCCGGATTCAGCGGCAAGCTGATGAAAGGCACAATCTCCGCGCTGCGCCTGACGGAGACCACGATGCCGTTCATGCTGCTGATGATGAACGTTTGTATCATCGCCGTGTTATGGTTTGGACGAGTCGACATTGCCTCCGGTAATGCAACCGTGGGTGAAGTGGTCGCCGTCATTAACTACCTGCTTCGCACAATTGGTGCCATGTCTGCGTTGTCATGGATTCTGGTGACGTTCTCCAGAGCAAGCGCTTCGGCGCAACGGCTGAATGAAGTGTTTAATACGGAGGATACATCGGAGACTGAACAGCATAAGGCAGTATCAGCGTCTGTACCATCTGCTGGATCTATGAGATCTTCGCATTTTCCGCAATCTGTATACCCGGCGAAGAAACAGCGCGCTGTGCAGGGAGCGGTTGAATTCCGCAGTGTAGGCTTCAGTTATCCGAATAGTGAAATTACAGTACTGGATAACATCACATTCACGGCAAAAGCGGGGGAGCGCATTGCCATTATGGGAGCAACTGGCTCAGGCAAATCCTCGCTGGTACAGCTCATTCCGCGGTTATACACAGAGGATCAAGGAAAGATACGGATTGATGGTGCTGATGCATCAGAGCTGGATCTGGCCATGCTGCGTGGTGCGATTGGTTATGTGCCTCAGGAGGTTGTCCTGTTTACCGGTTCCATACGGGAGAATATTGCCTGGGGTCAGGAAGATGCTACCTTGGAGGAGATCGTGGAAGCCGCGAAACGCGCGCAGATCCATGAAACAATTGAGAATTTACCAAACGGTTATGATACATTGCTGGGTCAACGGGGAGTGAATCTCTCCGGTGGACAGAAGCAGCGACTTTCCATTGCACGAGCACTGGTACGTAGACCAAGAATTCTGATTCTGGACGATAGCACAAGTGCGCTGGATGTGGCTACAGAAGGCAGACTGCTCGATGCGCTGGAGGAATTGTCGTGTACCACGTTTATCATCACCCAGAAGATCAGTTCAACCACTTCGGCGGACCTTATTCTGCTGCTTGATGATGGACAACTCATTGGGCAAGGAAAACATGAAGACCTGATGGAGTCGTCAGAGCTGTATCGTCGAATCCATGAATCACAATACGGGGAGGGTGCACAGCATGTTCAAAGCATTCATTGAGCCTTTCCGTCAGCCGCCACCGCCGATTGATCCGGAGACGTTACGATCAGGTGGTGGTCGCAAACCCAAGGCACGGGCGAAGAATTGGTCAGGTACGCTAGGTCGTATCTGGGCCTATCTGGCACGTCGCAAGGTTAAGCTGTCCATGGTACTGTTGATGGTGTTTGCCAGTTCCGCACTCGCTTTGCTTGGCCCCTACATGGTGGGGGTGGCCGTAGATGATTTCATCGCGGGCGAAGCCGGCGCAAGCTGGACTCGGTTTCTGATTGGATTAACCGCAGTGTACGTTTTGTTCTCTCTTACGTCTTGGTTACAAAATATATGGATGATCGAAATTGCACAGGAAACTGTGTTCCGCATGCGGTATGATCTGTTCTCCCATCTGCACAAGCTGCCGATTCCATTCTTCGGTAAACGCCAGCAGGGTGAGATTATGAGCCGGGTGACCAATGATATCGAGAATGTGAGCGGTACGTTGAACAGCTCGGCGATTCAGATTTTCTCAAGTGTATTAACGCTGCTCGGAACGTTTGGGGTTATGCTCTGGCTCAGCCCGTTGCTGACCCTGCTTACCTTTATCGTTGTGCCTCTGATGGCCATCGGCATGCGTTGGATAACGCGCAGAACGGGACCGCTCTTCAAGGAGCGGCAGCGCAATCTCGGTGAACTTAACGGTTACATCGAAGAGACGTTATCCGGCCAGCGGATCATTAAGGCATTCTCTCAAGAGGAACGGGTGATTCGCGGTTTTGAGGAACGGAATACCCGCATCCGGATTTCCGGTTTCTGGGCACAAACCATCTCTGGTTTTATCCCGAAACTGATGAATGGATTGAACAACCTGAGCTTTGCGATTGTCGCGGGCATCGGTGGTTTTCTGGCGATTCAGGGTTCCGTTACGGTTGGGGTGATTATTATCTTTGTAGAATATGCCCGTCAATTCACCCGTCCGCTGAATGATTTGGCGAACCAGTGGAATACGTTATTGTCCGCGATTGCGGGGGCTGAGCGTGTATTCGAGGTGCTGGATGAAGATGAGGAAGCGAAGGATGAAGGGGCAGCGGTATCTCTGGACAAGGTAGAGGGAGCCGTTCGCTTCGAGAAAGTATCCTTTGGATACGATGAAGGCCGTAACATTTTGCATGACATCAGCTTTGAAGCCAAACCGGGTGAGATGATTGCCCTTGTGGGTCCGACCGGAGCGGGGAAAACAACATTAATTCAGCTATTATCCCGTTTCTACGATCCGACAGGTGGCACATTAACGGTAGATGGACGCGATATGACCACCATTCGGCGTGAGAATCTGCGGTCACATATGGCATTTGTATTACAGGATTCATTTCTGTTTCAGGGCACGATTCGGGAAAATATTCGGTTTGGCCGTCTGGACGCAACGGATGAAGAGGTGGAAGCAGCCTCCCGGCTGGCGAATGCCCATTCCTTCATTGTGCGAATGAAGGATGGATACGACAAAGTGCTCCAGGCCGATGGGAGCGGCATTAGTCAGGGGCAGAAGCAATTACTCGCCATTGCCCGGGCAATCTTGGCAGATCCATCCATACTCGTACTGGACGAGGCGACGAGCAGTATTGATACTGTTACGGAGATTAAAATCCAGGAAGGGTTGCAACGTCTGATGCAAGGCCGTACCAGCTTTGTCATTGCCCACAGGCTGAACACGATCCGTCAGGCCGACCGGATTCTGGTGCTGAAGGATGGGCATCTACTGGAGCAAGGATCGCATGATGCGTTGCTCGAACAAGGCGGTTTCTACAGCGAGCTGTATTACAGTCAGCTGCGTAAAAAGGCGCAATAGTCATTTTGGATAATATGTGACATGTATTGGAAAGCTTGTAGGTATGTAAAAGAGCAGGGATGAGGGCACGATGCTCCTCACTTCTGCTCTTTTTGCATATTTTATTGAATAAACGTGGGAAATGGAACTATGATTGTGTGTTAAAATATGGATATATTGGAATAGGTCCGTTTTTGGAAGGTTGCCAGCGGTTTTGAAGCATGAGAATGAATTTTTACACGTATGCCTGTAATCAGTCATGTGATGCATTAAAAGAGAGGAGGGCAATGCGGAATGGAATTCAAATTTGGGAATGCTGCTCTTCTTCTTCCCCCTTTACACATTACGATTATCGCAATCATTATTATTTTCATTCTAGTAAGGTGGAGCAAGCAATTAGAAACAAGACGTTTTACGGTTTTCTTTTACTTTTTGATTAGTACGTTCATTACTCCAATTTATTCTCAAAGTACAACAAAAGGTGTCTTTGAGCTATGGATACCTGCAGGATTTATAGTGATTTTCTTTTATTTGATTCGCAGCGAAAGAAATCATCCATCTAAAATGAAAGCAAGTATTCTAGGGTTTTCCATAGCCTTATATCAGTTAATTCTTCAATATGTCGGATAACGGGATGGGACAGGATAGGATAATTCAAATAAGAACAAGTAAGCAGCTGTTCAACCAATCGGTTGCTTTTTCTTTAAGCTAATGTTCAGATCAGTTCCAATATGTATTGAAATTATGAGGCTGAATTTCAACTACATTACGTTTCTATACGAAGTTATAGGTTGGAAAAACAAAAGAGCAGATCCTGATCACAGGACCTGCTCTTTCTCATTTAACTTCCAATAACTTTCCAGTTATTTGGCTGTTCAACCGTTAACGGTTGGTGTCTGCGAATATAATCCTCCACCAGTGCGGCCATGTCCGTGGCACCTTCGTGCAGTACCTTTTTGCCTGGATACATCGCATAATCCCCCCCGCCAGCAGCACGGTAACTGTTCATCACCACAGAGTACATGCCATTCATGTCCATTGGCTTGCCTTCATGTTCCAACTTCACAACTCGACTGCCTACAGGTTGGGAGATATCCAGCTCGTATTCCATGCCAGCCCACATATCGTAATTATAATGTTGGGGTTTGGGCTCCATATAAGCCGGATTGACTGCCACCTCACCAGAAGCATTCACTTCAAAGTAACGTGCCGTTTGTTCCAGTGCCTCCCGGATATCCTGACCACTCAACTCCAGCACCGTCAGAGTATTAGGATAGATGAAGTTGGATAACACGTCCCGAACGGTGATGTGACTCCCGAAACCGCGAGCTTCTTCACTCAGCATGGCGGTATTGGAGAGCTGCGCTCCAGTCGCTTCCATCTGCACTTGATGTACAAAAGCAATGAATGGATGTGCCTTGAGTCGCAGAGCCGTAGCATTGGTGATGGATAAATCCCCAGCCACCTCGCCAATGGGTTGATCAAGCCATGCTTGTGCCTCAGTTTCCAGCTCTTCCGTCAGTTTCATGACGGTTGCATCAGGTTCAACCTCATGATGTTCATCCAGAAGTAACAACCGAGCCTGCTTATCTGTAATCTGCCACTTGCCGCCCGATGATTGTTCCAACTGAACGGTTATATGCCCCGCACCATTTCCACTGAATCCCGGCTGAATGACGGTTACACCATGAATATTAGTGGTAAGCTGACGATGCTGATGTCCGGTAAGCAACACATCGATGCCTTCGATGTCCCGACAGATGGCATAGCCTTGATTTTCTCCAGTTAATCTTTCGGTGGGCTCTCCTGTCTCCAGATCACTCTCAAATCCGCCATGATAACTGACAACCATTACATCTGGTTGTTCATGCTCGCGTATATAGTTAACCCATGTACGGATGGTCTCCAAGGCATCAAGGAACTGTAAACCCTCAATATTTTTCGGATGCTCCCAGTTTGGAATGTAATGCGTAGTTGCGCCCAACAGGGCAATTTTGACACCCGTAGACAATGTTTTGATTAGATACGGAGGACCGAAGGCAGGTACGTCTGGATGCTCATCTTTTACAATATTGGCAGACAGCCAAGGAAAGTCGGAAGCTTCAACCGCCCCGCGTAACAGATGCTGACCATAGTTAAACTCATGATTGCCCATTACGGCAGCATCATAGCCCAGTTCATTCAGAACGGTTATAAATGGATGCACTTCGTTTTTGGAAACTTGTGAAGCTGCATAAGAGGCCAAGGGTGATCCTTGCAAGAGATCCCCGTTATCCACCAGCATCAATTCAGGTGAACGTTCACGTTCCTTACGAATCAGGGAAGCCAGCAGGGCAAGTCCAGCCGGGCGGTAGGCATTGGTGTTGTAATGAATGGGGCGGATGGCCCCGTGCAGATCACTGGTGAACAGAATGTCGAAGCTTGCCGTATGGTTTGTGGATGTCATTTTACAATCTCCTCTAATATATAAGTTCAGATATATGGAATTACCATAAAACGGAGAAGAATGAATAGCCTGAAGAACCGAAGTATACGCCGTGATCTCCGATGTTCTTCTTATATCTTCAACCATAATGAGCCTATTCTAACAGATACAAGTCGCGCTGACAGCCTGACAGGAAACTTTACAAAACTCCAAATTTCGTTTCACATCGCGCTAATATTTGGCAACTATAGTAGATAAGTACTGAAAAATAGAAACTCTTTGGAGGGTGTTCGTTTGAAGAAGTCTGCTTTATTTTTACCATTGTTGATTTTGGTTCTGTTTCTGAGTGCTTGTGGGTCTAGCAGTAGTACAACAGGTTCGGCTAACGGGGATAATGCGAGTTCGAATGCATCCGGTACGTCTACGGCAGAGACAGAGAAAGTTGTCGAAGGTTATGTGCCAACTGAATTGACGGTTCAATTTGTTCCTTCCCAGAACGCAGATACGCTTGAAGCCAAAGCGAAACCGCTGGAGAAGTTGCTTGGTGACAAACTGGGCATTCCGGTAAAAGTCAGCGTATCCACCGACTACAACACAATTATTGAAGCAATGGCTTCCAACAAAGTAGACGTAGGTTTCTTGCCTCCGACAGCTTATGTACTGGCTAAAGAAAAAGGCGCTGCACAAGTTATTTTGCAAGCACAACGTTTTGGTGTGAATGATGAGACTGGAGCTCCTACAGAGCAACTGGCAGATTCATATAAATCCATGTTCATTGTGAAAAAAGATTCGCCGATTCAATCCATCGAGGACCTTAAAGGTAAAAAAGTCGCTTACCAAAACGTAACGTCTTCCGCAGGTTATGTATGGCCAGCAGGTCTGTTGCTGGACAGAGGGATTGATCCATTAAAAGATGTAACACCTGTAACGTTGAAAGGTCATGACCAAGGTGTTATCGCTGTATTGAACGGTGACGTTGATGCAGCAGCTATTTTCCAAGATGCCCGCAACACGGTAGCTAAAGACTATCCGACTGTATTTGAAGATACACGCGTACTGGCGTTCACTGAGCCTATTCCTAACGATACCATTGCCGTTCGTACAGACATGAATGCAGATTGGACTGCGAAGATCAAACAAGCCTTCATCGATATCGGTAAAGATACTGAAGGTCACCAGATCATCAAAGAAATCTATACGCATGAAGGTTATGTAGAGTCCGATGATAGCAAGTTTGAGATCGTTCGCCAGTATGGCGAAAAAGTGAAAGGTGAATAATTCTGATCCGAAAGTAGTTCGGGATCTGTTCACTTTGTAGTAGCTTTCTTGGATGGGAACAGCTTAATCGTAGCAATGGACAGGCCAGTTCAGCGTGATCTACGCTGCGCTGGCTTGTGCCATTATAGCAAGGACTCATGTATGGTTGATCATTATGAATGGAAAGAAGGATATTGTCATGATTGAGCTTCATAACGTTACCAAAACTTACGCTAACGGCACCAAGGGCCTGGATAATATTAATCTGAAATTTGAGCAGGGTGAATTCATTGCTGTAGTGGGTCTGTCCGGTGCGGGTAAATCAACGCTCTTACGCTCCATTAACCGACTGCACGACATTAGTGAGGGAGAGATTCTGATTAACGGAAGCTCCATCACGAAGGCACAAGGCAAACGGTTACGTATGATCAGACGTGACATCGGCATGATCTTCCAGAGTTTCAATCTGGTGAAACGGTCCAGTGTACTACGTAACGTACTCGCTGGACGGGTTGGATACCATTCCACCATGCGTACCATTATGGGTCGTTTTCCAAAAGAGGATATTGAGCTGGCATTCACTGCGCTGGATCGTGTGAATATCTCGGAGAAAGCTTATTCCCGTGCAGATCAGTTGTCTGGTGGACAACAACAGCGTGTGGCTATTGCCCGTGTACTGGCACAGGAAGCAAAAATCATTCTGGCCGACGAACCGGTTGCTTCACTTGACCCGCTTACAACAAAGCAGGTCATGGATGACCTGAAACGTATCAATCAAGACCTTGGGATTACGACCATCGTTAACCTTCACTTTATTGATCTGGCGAGAGAGTATGCGACCCGTATTGTCGGATTGAGAGCAGGCGAGGTCGTATTCGACGGTCCGGTGGAAGAGGCAACGGATGAGCGCTTTGCAGAAATATACGGCAGACCGATTCTGGCTGACGAATTGTTGGACAAGCAGGCTGTGCATGAGCAGGGAGAAGTTGTGGTATGAAGGGGCAGTCCAATGTTCCACTTCAGAATTCAGGCGGAGTAGGGAAGGAACCTGGTTCCAGCCCGGCTCAGGTTGTAAATCGCCCAAAACCGCCTGGGCGTACGAAACATTTGCTCACCTTAGTGATCATTCTGCTCCTTCTGTGGGCCAGTGCCAAACAGACGGATGCCAGCTTCACGGAGTTGTTTGAAGGTTTTCCCAACATGTTGGATCTGCTAAAGGAAATGTTTCCACCCCGGTGGAGTTACTTTGATAATATCGTGCAAGGCATGCTGGAAACGATCCGAATGGCCCTGATTGGGACTACCATTGGTGCGATTATTGCGATTCCGGTCTCGATCATCTGTGCCGGTAATCTGATGCCAAGTCGCTGGATTTACTATCCGGCGCGCTTTCTGCTGAACCTGATTCGGACCGTGCCGGATCTGCTGCTTGCTGCTTTGTTCGTCGCTGTGTTTGGTTTGGGGCCAATCCCCGGAATCTTGGCACTGGCTGTGTTCTCGATAGGCCTGATTGCGAAGTTGACCTATGAGACGCTGGAAACCATTGATCAGGGGCCACTGGAAGCGATGACGGCTGTTGGTATGAACCGGATTCAGCTCATTGTATATGGCGTTGTGCCGCAACTGGCTGCCCAGTTCACGTCCTATGTGCTGTATGCCTTCGAAATTAATATACGTGCTGCAGCCATTCTGGGATTGGTGGGAGCCGGAGGAATTGGACTCTATTATGAGGCTACACTTGGATTCCTGGAGTATGACAAGACCAGCGTAATCATTCTGTTTACCCTCGTCATTGTTCTGGTCATTGATTATGTAAGTACTAAGCTGCGGGAGAAATTGCTATGATGAAAAATGAAACAAGCCGCATCCGGCCTAAACCACGGAAGAACCCGCTACGCTGGGTCATTGTGTTACTGTTAATCCTTATGTATGCCTGGGCGCTTGCGGGTGTACCGTTTACTGGTTTCAAGGAAACTGCCGCTCAGATTATGAAAGCCATTGTAGCCGGAATTTTCTCACCGGACTGGGAGTTTGTATATTTGCCTGAGGGAGAAGACTTGCTGCGCGGACTGCTAGACACATTGGCAATCTCCGTACTAGGTACTGTAATCTCGGCCGTGCTCTGTATCCCGTTTGCATTCTGGTCTGCCCGTAACATGAGTGGGCATCGTTCCATCTCGGGTGCAGGTAAAATGGTACTCAGCTTTATCCGCACGTTCCCTGAGATTATCATGGCCTTGTTATTCATTAAGGCAGTAGGTCCCGGATCGTTTGCAGGGGTACTCGCCCTTGGATTACACTCCATCGGCATGTTAGGCAAATTATACGCGGATGAAGTTGAAAATATCGACTATGGCCCATCTGAGGCGCTGCTTGCCTCCGGAGTCAATCGCATGCAGCAGTTGTGGTTTGCTATCCTGCCACAGGTTATGCCTGGATTCCTGAACTATACATTGTATCGTTTTGAGATCAATGTACGTTCCGCGACCATACTTGGTGTAATCGGAGCAGGGGGAATTGGTACACCACTGATCTTTGCATTGAGCACCCGGAACTGGCCGCGAGTAGGTATAATACTGCTGGGTATTATCGTGATGATCACGATTATCGACTTGATCTCGGGGTATATTCGTAAGAAACTGGTGTAGAATTAATGTGGCGCTACGAATATATTAGATGATAAATTAAGATTTGATGATAGCGTAAGAAGAGAGGGCTATTCGGTGCCAAAATATTGGCAGGGATAGTCTTTTTTTGTGTCTGCAAATAAACAACGGTACGTTTTTGTTGCTCAGCTAACCGTCGAGGAATAAGAGGATTCCAAGAATATGTATAAAGGTGATTGAATTATTTTCCAAATACATGTAAGATTAATAGGTTTCTATATAAAGGGAATTAAGGATATTAATTAATACTCCTCTTAGATACCAATATAAGAAGTGAGTTTTTCGAAAGGAATGTGACCTATGGAGATATTTTATTTTATATGGATTGCGTTTATGGTACTCCTATTACTGTACAGAATGATCTTTCAGAAGTTTAAAAAACATAACAGAGAAAATATTGGACTCAGTGTGATCCTGATCATTTTCACGGGAAGCAGTTATACGTTTATACAGATGAACTTGATTTTTGTCATTAGTGTCATCGCCGTGGCCGCTTACTTTGCTGTATGGAACAGCATTCTATTTGTTAGAAATGGATATAAGCCGGAACGTTTGAAATGAATGAAAAAAACCGAAACCATGTTGCCCTGTGAATCAGGCAATGTTGGTTTCGGTTTTTTAGTTGCTTGGTTAAACGTTAGGCTTCTTTACTGAGACTTAGCTAGCCAAAGGCAAAGCTTTAGTAACTTGAACCGTAATTGTCTCGGTGCTGGTTACGCCTGCGGCGTTGATCAGCTCAGCACGGTACGTATACGTTCCGTTAGCGCGACCGGACAATTCAGTTGTAGCACTTTGAGAAGCTGGTGTTGCCACGTTCAACGCTTGTGTATCAATCAATACATCATTCTCATAGAGACGGTATTCGGTTGCGTTCGTACCCCACCAGAGGTTCATGGATACGTTGTAGTTGCCGTCACCATCCCAGTTGTTTTGGGACAACGTAGCTTTGCCTGGAGCAGCATTGGTTACTTGTACCGTCAGCACGTCACTGCGTGTTGTGCCTTTGTCATTGGTCAGCTCGGCTACGTAGGTATACGTGCCGTTGGCTTTACCTGTAATAGCTGTTTTGGAGGACTGAGCCGATGGTGAAGCCGCAGTCAACTTTTGCGTATCGATCAGAACGCCGTTCTCATACAGTTTGTACTCAGAACCATTTTCGCCCCACCAGAGGTTCATGCTTACGTTATACGAACCTTCGAACAGGCCAGTGGTATATCCATTATCAGAAGAAAGCACCGGTTTACCCGGTGCTCCTGCAGCTGGAGTGGAAGGCACTTCGCCGCCACCTTGCTCTTCAGCAGGTACAAAATCATTCAAGCTTCTAGGTTTCAATTGATATACATCTTTGAAAATAGCGGAAACGCCTGTGATATCGATTTTGTCACCAGCAACATAAGGGAAGGAAGTCTCCGTCACACCTGTACGGGTGTCTACACGGATGTGTGTGCTCGTTCCATCTGCTGCTACCGCGTCGAATTCAAAAGATCCAACTGGTGTAGCACTGATGATATTCTCGATCGTTACATTTTTCAATTGAACCAGTTGACCTTGGTTCGCATCTGTAATTGCAGTAACCTCGATTGGAGCAGGTACGGAAGCCGTACCTGTTTTCTCAATCGCAACGATATCGGTAAGCTCGAACTCGCTGTTATAGATGGTTGTTGCTGCCGTTACTTTCACCTTGTCACCTGCATGGAAGCCGCTGGTATGCTGGAATACGTAGATTCCAGCAGTTTCATCTTGAAGATAGAAGGCTTGTCCACCGAATGCACCAGGCTCTGTCGTCACAACACCTTCGATCGTTACGGTAGTGCCAACGGCTTTGGTACGTGCTTCAGCAACGGTGATAGCTGCTGGAATCGGTCCTTCTTCTTCCGGAAGCTGTTCTGCTGGCACATTGCCAACAGTCACGGCATTGGTGATCAGGTTGCTGCCATTCAGACGCAGACGCAAGCTCGCAGCGCCAGTTGTACCCGGTTTGATACGGACGTTCAGATCTTTGATCCCGCGACCTTGGCTGTCCGAGGTTACACTGAATGTGGAGCTATAGCCGTACGAAGTTGGCCAAGTACCACTTTCATTCTGAATCATGGCTACCTGTGTTCCGCCAGTCAGATAGATACCGGCACTATAACCGGATACGGTTGTGTTTGGAGCCATGTTCTCCACAACTACACGAATCTGGAAGTCTTCTGCATTCGGAAGGGTATCCTGTTTCACGAAGCTGTATGCGGCGTTCGCGCTGGATGCAGGTCCACCATAAGAACCAGCCTTGAACGTGGAACGATCGTACCACTTGTATCCGGCAGCAGGTGCGGACCAAGGTTCAGCCTGTGGTTCTGTGGAAGCAGCCGGTTCTTCGAATGGCAGCAGCGCTGTAGCTGTGTCCAGTTCAAGTCCGTTCACTTCAGTCAGGCTTGTGTAGTTCTCTTGTGTAGCAAGCCAGTTCACGGTGTTCACGAGCAATACGGCATCATCGGCTTCTTTAAAACCGTCATACGTTGTTTTGCGTGTGCCTGTCTCTTCACGCAAGTATTTTGGTGATGCATCTTCTACTGGAGAGGAGTCACCGATGAAAGCAGCCTTACCTGCGCCCAGCTTGGATACAGCCACGTAAGGACCTTCTTCAATCCCGCCACCGTTGTAGACACCTTGGTCTACCGCGTTATTCCATTTTGCATTGGTTTTTGGCAGGTACACAATACCTTTTGCCTTTTCCGGATCAGTGATTGCGAGTGTTGAACCTGCGTGCATGGCTACACCCGACACCCCTTCTGTGATGCCGAAGGCTTGATCTGCCGGTACGACGATATTGGCGTTGATATCGCCAAGTGCGTTATAGCGGAATCGTACGCCGAAGTTATCGGACAACCAGTCCGAGCCGGTTACATTTTGCATCGCTTCAGAATTACGCTCATCGGTGCTCATACCTTTGGCCGGATCTTCGAATGCTCCCCGACGATAGCCGTTGATGACTTCAGAGCCATCCCAGCGGTTTTTATTACGGTCGGCATTATAGTGATCTCCAACAAAGAAGATGCTGCCGCCCGTTTCAACATATTGTTTGAGTGCTGCTTGTTCGGATGTTTTGAAAGGAATTTGAGGCTCTGCAATAACGAATACGTTATACTCTTTCAGATCATCATAGGTAAATGGGGTTGTCTTGCGAAGTTCTTTGACATAGTAACCATCATTCGCGAGTGCATTCCCGAAGTCGGAGAAACCTCCATCAATGACCCAGTCTGCAGCTCCAGCCGTTTGGCCGTGAGAGTTGTCGAATAATACTTTTTTACCTGCATTTTGGTTCACAACCTTTGCCTGGATGAACGGTGCCGGGTCTGTCGGTCCTTCCGCATGAACCGATGCATCTCCGTTCCATAATCCGATCTGAAGCGGCAAAGCCATGGACAATGCCAGGAGTGATTTTAAAAATACTCCTCGCATACCTGTTAATTTACCCAACCAAATCCCTCCCAAATATTAGTTGATTCATGAGTTCGTCCATATTCTACCACATGAAAATCTCACATAGTCATAACAATTTGTAAAAATTAACTCGATATTTGTAAAATTGGGTCTTTTGACATATCCATAGGTAATTCGATCCTGTCTTTATTTATCCAATCTATCCTCGTATATTGATTTCGGCATAAAAAAAGCCATCTCTTATGAGATGACTTTGGCCCGAATTCGATTGACGGCATGGAAGACAGAGGATTTAATCATACCTTCACTGCGATTCACCAGCTCTGCCGTTTCCTTAATGGAGTATCCATGGATGAGGCGAAGTTCTAATATTTTACGATGTTCAGTGTTGTTAATATGGGAGACAAGATCATGAACACCTTCGCTAATTTCAAGGTGGGAAGTATCGACGTGGTGGGTAGGTACCTCGAGACGGCTGTCTCGTCTGAGTGTACGGGTCCGCCTGCGGAAGCTGTCCATCGCCAGGTTACGGGCAATACGTTTGAGATAATAGAGAATGCGATCTTCAGGGATATCCACGGTAACGTTCATTAGTCGAATGAAACAATCCTGAGCCAGATCTTCTGCATCTTGCGGTTGTTTGACGATATGGGATAGATACCTCGTGATTTCTGATTTATAGTTGATATAAGCTTCATTAATTCGTGTGCTGTTCATATGATGTGAATCCCCCTTGGATACAGATCAGGCTTGGGTCCGGTCTGGTATGAGTCTCTTATGATCCAAGTATATCGGGAGGTTGTTTCCAAAAGGTTCATAGTTGTATCGGAGTTGTAACATTTCGTGCTTCCCTCTATTCAAGCATACGGCTTGGGATACAAAATATAGGCAGATGAAGGAAATTCATAGAGCAGGGAGATTACGAAAGTATCATGAGACAAAAAGAGATTTTAATTATTGAGGACGAGGAGTCCATTCGCGATATTTTGTCCTATTCGTTACGTAAGGAAGGATTTGAGATCAAGGAAGCAGCTACGGGAAAAGAGGGTCTGGATCTGCTTCGGGATTCGAAGCCGGATCTGATCCTGCTGGACCTGATGCTGCCGGATATGAGTGGTTTTGATGTGTGCAGGCAACTATCTGTGAACTCCAAGATACCTGTCATCATGATCACTGCGAAGTCGGACATGCTGGACAAGGTACTTGGCATGGAGCTTGGGGCGGATGATTATATCACGAAGCCTTTTGATATCCGTGAGGTGGTTGCGCGCATTCGGGCGATTTTTCGCCGGATTGATCTGATCAGCGAGACACTGGAGAATCAGTCCTACGAGGTGGTAAGGCTAGGCAAGCATATTGAGATCCGCAAGGATGAACGGGAAGTGTGGAAAGACGGGGAACGGGCAGGACTCACGAATAAAGAATATGATCTGTTGTTATTTCTCGTGACCCATCATCGCAAGGTTCATACACGTTCTGAACTGCTGGACAAGGTATGGGGATTTGATTTTGCAGGGGATACCCGAACGGTGGACATTCATGTGCAACGGATTCGCAAGAAACTGGATAGTGGTGTGCAAGGCATTTCGATGATTGAAACGGTATTCGGTGTGGGGTACAAGCTGAATATTCAGGTACAGACATGAAGTGGACGATCCAGTTCAAAATGGTGGTGCTATTCTCGGTCATTGTATTTATCGGATTCTCCGTCCTGTTGATTCTGTCCAATAAGGTAGCCCAGGAGAATATGTACCGGGAAGTGCATGAGGATATGGTGCAATCCAAAAGAAATCTGGACATCGCGCTGAATCAGTACTTTCTGATACATAATAAACGCATGAGCAGAGACTCGCTCGAAGCAGGCAGTCGCGAGCTCGCGGAGCAGATTGGATCAGCCGTTGGTGGGGAGATTACGGTATACCGTCCCGATGCTTCGCCCTACGGATCTGCTGGTAGCAAGGTTAACGTTGCTAAGCGCTCTGACCATCCTGATGTGGAGGAAGCCATACAATCCCGGATCGCTTATACCACAGTAGTGGATAAAGGTCGGGTCACAGCAAGTCTGTCCTTCCCGCTTCAGATGGATCAACAATTGATTGGAATTGTGCAGTTGGAGAAGGATTACACCGACTTGTACAAACGCAATCTCCGGTTCCAGAATACGATCAAGCTGTTTGCAGCGGTTATTTTCGTATTTGTATTTATCGCATCCATCTTTATTTCCCGGAAAATTACACAACCCATCCGTGTACTGACAAAACGTTCTGCGGAAGTGGCCCAGGGGAGTCTGAATGCAGACATTCAGATTACAACCAAGGATGAGATCGGTGAATTGGCTTCAAGCTTCACTGTCATGATTGATCGGGTACGGGAGCAGATTGATGTGATTGAGCGAGAGCGGGACGAAGTGAAGCAAGTACAGGCGAGAAGCAAAGTCTTTTTTGACAATGTGACACATGAATTGAAGACACCCTTAACAACGATTCTGGGGTACGCCCAGATTTTACGGGATAACGGGTTTACCGACCAGGACTTTTTTGACAAAGGCATGAATTATATTATCAAGGAAAGCCAGCGTCTCAACACGATGGTTGCGGATATTCTGGAGGTGTCGGTCTCTTCTGCGGTCATTCAGGCATACCGGTTCGAACGTATCGATATATCAGATATTATTCGTGAAGCTTGTGAGGACATGTCGATTAAGGCGAGCAAGTACAATATAGGCATTCACTATGAGTTGGAGGAACATCAGTTTTTACAGGGAGATCGGGATAAGTTGAAGGAGGTCTTCCTCAACATCCTGGATAATTCGGTCAAGTACAGTGATGTGAACTCCATTATCGAAGTACAATCCTTCCGGTTAGGTGATTCTATCGCTATTGTGATCCGTGATCAGGGGGAAGGAATCGGTGCAGAAGCGCTCCAACATGTATTTGAACCCTTTTACCAGGATAAAGGAATCAACAGGGCCGAGAAAGGCAGTGCCGGGCTGGGGCTGTCTATTGTGAAGAACATCGTTGAGCGTCATGGAGGAACAGTGGAGATGAAGAGCATCATGCGGGAAGGGACACAAGTGAATATCAGTCTTCCGGGGGAAATGAACGCATGAGACATCCTGGATTTTGGCGTAAAAACCGTGACAGATTGATGCTGTCAGGGTTGTTGATCGCATTTGTCAGCGGAATTTTTGGGATTGGGAGCCTGTTCAGTCTCGGAAATCTCAAACCAAGAACGGTGATTTTGCCAAGTGAGCAGTTCAACAGCCGTCTGGCACCACCACCGAGCAGTACGATTCAGATCGAGTCGGCTACCAAGATTCCAAATGACTTTGCGATCTTTGATTTTGAAGTGTTAGACCGGAATACGATTATATTTAATCAACCGGAATTTTCCTATTCAGGGCTCAAGCTGTCTCTTCTGCATCTGGATGATAAGGAAGTGAAGAACATTGCGGCTAATACGGATTACGGTGTAACGATCAGCCCGGATCACAAGAAAATCATTTACTCCCAGTATCGGGCAGGTCAGACGCAGAAGACAACGTATGAGTATATGATACAGAGCGGGGAACGTCGCAAGCTTTCGTACGACAACTCGTATTATCGAGTGTTTGTAGGGAACGACTCCTACATCGGTCAGGATGATCTGTTATTTAAACAAGTTGATCTGAGCCAGGGGACGAGTCATGTCATCTACACGTATGAAGAGCTGATGAGCATGTTCACAGGACCCAAACAAGGGAAAGGTTCGAGTGATACGTTTATCGTTATGGATGTGTTGCAGGTCAGTGAGGATCACCAACAGTTTTATATACTGGTAATGCTGAAAGATAAATATGCCATCTATCGTGTATCGCTTGAGGATGAGCATGAAGTGAAGGCATATGCTGCAATGGAAGACATCCAACAGTACAAGTTGCTGAAAAATGGTGACATGCTCATCCAGGGAACGATGAATAAGGTACAGGGGCTGTATCGGTATCATGCAGCAGAGGAGCAGTATGATCTGTTATTACAAGGTTCGATCTGGAGCTTCGATCTGGATGCAGATGAATCCCGAATCGCTTACTTTTTCCCGATGGACAGTCAGAATCAGAAGAATGAGTTACATGTTGCCTACCTGAATGACAGCAAGATTTCGTCGGATACGGTGATCTATCGCAATATTGATAACTTCATCAGTCTGAAATGGAATGACGAGGAATTATTTGCTGTAAGCAGCTCAGTGGATAAAAGTGAAATGTACCGCTTTAGTTTCAGAGCCTGGTAAGCTGCGGAAGGTATAGGAATATAAGACCTTGGTGATGGAGCGATAGCTGCTCTGCGGACAAGGTCTTTTTGTTATGACATGTTACAAGTTGGATACAACTCCGGCCAGCCCGGATACATCTCCATCCTATAATAAAAGGGAATGTGCTACGTGAATCTTTACGTAACAACCTCTGTACATATTTAGCAAGTAGAAAGGAAGACATGTAGTAATGCTTCAAGTTGAACAATTATCCCACTCGTTCCGCAATGGCCAGGGAACCGTGCCGGTGCTTCAGGATATCAACCTGACGATTGGAGAAGGCAAGATGGTAGCCCTGTTGGGCAGTTCTGGCTCGGGTAAATCCACACTGTTGAATCTGATGGCAGGGCTGATGAAACCGGATCAGGGCAAGATTCTAATCGCGGGACAAGATATTGTACGTTTCAGTGAGAACCGCCTGGCTGAGTTCAGACGCAGTCATATCGGGTTTATTTTTCAATCTTATGAACTGCTGTCCAATCTTACGATCCGGGAAAATGTAGAGTTACCCTTGGTGTTTATGGGGATAAGCCCTTCGAAACGCAAAGCAAAAGCATTGAAGTTGCTGGAACAAGTGGGACTGGGTGAAAAGGCAAGCTTGTTCCCGTCACAGTTGTCGGGCGGTCAACAACAACGTGTCAGTATTGCACGTTCGCTCATTACCGAGCCCTCGGTGATCTTTGCAGATGAGCCTACCGGGAATCTGGATACCGAGACGGAGGAAGAGATCATTGCGATTTTGCAGCAGCTTAACCGGGATATGAATACAACCTTTGTCATTGTGACACATGAAGCAGAGGTCGCGGAGCAGATGCAAGTTGTGCTTACACTGCAACATGGAATACTGGTCGAAGAAGCTGTAAGGGAAGTTTGAGGCAAAAGGAGAGGAAAAGTGAGAATACGGGATGTAGCACGTATGGCCTGGGGACAGATCATTCGCAGAAAAATGGTCACACTGCTGTGTATGATGGGGCTGTCCATCGGCTCTGCCGCCATGATCATTGCTCTTAGCGTGGGGCAGTCCGTACAGACCTATAGCGAGAAAACATTGAACGACAATTACAAGATGGATGAAATCACGATTACGCCCAATGAAGGCATTCGTACGGGGAACGGCAAGGGAAGTGGTCAGACATCGAAGTTTGAACGGGGAGCATTGACGTTGGAAAAGATTCAAATTATCCAAAGGCTTCCCCATGTTGTTGCCGTGGCCCCCATGTTAAAGCTGGATTCGCTGGAAATGGTGCTTCCGGATGGTCGCAGCACGTATGTTGAGGTCATTGGTACCCAGCTGGAGACCCTGGGCGGGGTTGGATACAAGTATGCTGAGGGACGTGGGGCAGAGGATGGTCGTATGGCGGTAACCAGTTATGGGGCTGCATTCGGACTCGTGGATCCCAAAGTAACTCAGAAGTTATTCGAGCAGTTGAATGCTGATCCATATAACAATGAGCTTTTGGAGCAGTTTACGGAAATGTCTGCGAAGCAGGATCAGTTGGTGCAGCAGCGTATTCAGTTTCGATATGAAGATTATGCGAATGCGAGCAAAACCAAAATGAGCGGCTCTATACGCGTGTCTGGAGAACTGATGAAGCCTTCCAACATGGATGATATGAGTGCTCAAAACGATAAAAAAGTATATCTGCCGCTCGATACAGCTCGTGCATTGCAGGATGAGCTTGGATTACAGCAGGCCGACAGCAGTGCGGCCAAGCATCTTAACTCGGCTCTGGTCAAGGTTGAGGACAAACGTTATGTATCCCAGGTGGAAGAACAGATTAAAAAGCTGACGTTAAACACACAGAGTAATCTGTTCCAGGAGGAAGCGATGGCAGGTCAATTGGCGATGTACCAAAAAGCGGCATTGGGGATCGGTGGTTTTATCATGCTGCTGGCCTCATTATCCATTATTGTAGCGATGATTATGTCTACGCATCAGCGTCGTAAACAGATTGGTGTGATGAAGGTGCTGGGCGCAAATCTGTGGCAGATCCGTCAGATGTTTATTACGGAAGCAGCGATGCTTGGATTAATGGGCGGCGTGGCTGGTGTGGGGATTGCCTTTGCTGCCCTCGGCGGAGTGAACAGTCTGCTGGCGAGTCAGATGGCAGATCAGATGAATGGTCCGATGACCGTCGTTATTCAGCAGTCGGCTCTGCCACTTGGCATCGTTTTTGCTGTTCTGGTTGGCATTGTATCGGGTATATATCCGGCAATCAGCGCATCTCGGACCAATGCATTAACTGTGATCAAATCAATGTAATTTTATCAGCGAAAGGGAAATTGGGCACATGAAGAAATGGATTAAAATTATCATCACTGTTGTACTTTTGGCAGGTGCAGGATACTGGCTGTATGAAAAGTACAAGCCAAAACCGGAGGCGCCTATAGAGATTCCGCCCCCGATTACCTTTGATGTGACACAGGAAACGATGACGCAAACGATACAGGTGAAGGGGAAATCCGTATACACCGATCAGACGGATATCTTCGCTCCGTATGCTTCCAACATCAAGCAGTGGCACGTGAAAAGTGGTGAGCAGGTGAGCAAAGGCGATATCCTGTTTACCCTCGATACTTCCACGTTACAAACGGAGGTAGAACAGTTGCAGAGTGATCTGGAGAAAGCTCAGCTGGAAAACAAGATGAATCAGGTTACCCTGGATCAGGCGAATATGAGTGAGTCACTTGGCGTGACGGAAGAGGAGCGCAAGAAGGCATTTGCAGATCGGGAAGGTAAACGCCTGACGAATGAATTGAACCAAAAAGCGTTGGTCCTCAAGGAGAAGGAGATACAGAAAAAGCAGGCAGTTATAAGTAAGTCTGTTGTGTATGCTTCCGCTTCCGGTATATTTCAGATGAATGAAGAGGATAGCAAGACACGTGCGGTGACGGAAGGACAGCTGATCGGGTCCATTACAAACATCAGCAAACTGAAATTTATGACGATTGTTGGTGAGGAAGAAATGTTCAGGCTTAAGGTGGGCATGCCAGTTAAGGTGCGAATGACAGCGCAGAAAGACCTGCAATTTACCGGGAAGGTGAGTAAGGTATCCAAATTCGCCCGCAAGAGTACCGATACGGACCTCAAGCAAGCTTCACAGTTTGACGTGGTCATTGATCTGAAGCCGGACGCCAGAATGTATGGAGGCGTGAGTCTGGAAGGCGATATCGAGACAATGCGGAAGGATAAAGTGACGGTAGTGTCCAGTCTCGCGATTATGCGGGATCAGACCGAGCCTTACGTACTGTTAGACAAAGGCAATGGACAGACAGAGCCGCTGACGATCCAGGCTGGAATGGAATCGGGGGACAAGACGGAAGTAGTTAGCGGGTTGAAACCGGGAGACATTGTCGTTTTGCCCTAGACGTAGGAATTTAAGAACAAGGCATCATATGTAGTGACGATCTAGACGAGCGGGTTAATTCGGCATTGGAAAACACGAGGTTCATTGTGGCAGATTGCCAGGATGGACCTCGTGTGTCTTTTGGAGCAAGGGATGTCCAGATTCCTGCCTGAATTATGGAAAAAAATATAATTAAATTTATATAATTCAATTTACAGTAATATTTACATGTCGTATAATCAGAACATAAGGAGGTGACACCGAACATCATGTTTGTAGATGGATAGGCGAAGACCTTTTTTTTTAACTGCTTGAAGAAAGCGCTTACCTAATTTAGGATTCAAACATCCCACAAGTCAATTTTCACACTTCTTCATGTCTAACACACGTTCAACAACACCCACCATATTATACTCATTCATATGATTCGCCCTCACACACTATTTGTTTGCTCAAGATTCCAGTTATACAACCATTTCTTTTGGAGGTGATACAACCAACTCATCCGAACGTTCTCTTCGTGCTAAGCATCATAATGACACAGAGGATCAGACATGAGTACAACCCAATCTAACTAAAGGAAAGGTGGAACTATGAAGACTAAATTGAAAACCAAATCAAGAGGTAAGAAGATCCTGCGCAAAGGTGTAAAACAAATGCTTGCAGCAACGCTGCTCGCTGCGGGGATTTTCCCTGGACTGTCTCCAGGCTTGACTCAGGCGGCTGAAGCACATGTGGATAATCCATTTGTAGGGGCAACCGCTTATCTGAACGAGGACTATTCAGCTCTCGTGGATACGTCCATTGCACTGACCAACGATGCGTCGTTGAAGGCCAAGATGGAGACGGTCAAATCGTATCCAACCGCAGTATGGGTTGACCGGATTGCTGCAATCTATGGCGGTACGGACAACGCTGGTCGCAAAAGTGTAGAGCAACATCTTGATGCCGTTCTCGCTCAAAAGAAACCGGGTACGCCTATAACGGCTTCATTTGTTATCTATAACTTGCCTGGACGAGATTGTCATGCACTTGCATCGAATGGTGAACTTCCACTAACACAGGCAGCACTGCAGACATATAAAACGGATTATATTGATGTGCTCGCAGATATCTTCGCAGATCCGAAGTATCAGGATATTCGTATTATTGCTGTCATTGAACCGGACAGTCTGCCTAACCTTGTGACCAACCTGAGTACCCCAGCTTGTGGTCAAGCCAGCTCAACAGGTATCTATGAGGCGGGTGTGAAGTATGCATTGGACAAGCTGCACGCCATTCCAAATGTGTACAACTATCTGGATATCGGCCACTCCGGCTGGCTTGGATGGGATAACAACCGTTCTGCAGCAGTCGCGCTGTATACAAGTGTTGTGCAAGGAACAGCCGCAGGTCTGAGCAGTGCAGATGGTTTCATTACAAATACAGCAAACACTACACCGCTGGGGGAGCCGAACCTGTCTAACCCTGATCTCAATATCGGTGGACAACCAATTAAATCTGCCAAGTTTTATGAGTGGAATCCTTATTTTGACGAAACCGATTTCACCGCTGCGCTGTATGCCGATTTTGTACAAGCTGGCTGGCCAAGCAGCACAGGTTTCCTGATTGATACTAGCCGGAATGGGTGGGGCGGGGTAGACCGTCCAGCATCTGCTACGGGCAGCAACATCAACGATTATGTGAATTCCGGACGTGTAGATCGCCGGGAGCACCGGGGGAACTGGTGTAATGCCAGTGGCGCAGGTATTGGTGAAGCACCTAAGGCTGCACCAGGACCAGCGCATCTGGATGCTTATGTATGGGTGAAACCTCCGGGTGAATCCGATGGCTCCAGCTCCGAAATTCCGAATAACGAAGGCAAAGGTTTTGACCGGATGTGTGATCCAACCTTCACAACTCGGGATGGTGTATTAACAGGTGCATTGCCTAATGCTCCGGTATCGGGTCACTGGTTCCATGATCAATTCGTGGCACTGGTGAAAAACGCATTCCCTGTACTTCCTGCAAGTAACGGTGGAGGCAATCCTCCGGGTGGAACAACAGCTCCGGCAGCACCAGCAGCATTGACGGCTTCTGCCGGTAACGCTCAAGTCTCCTTGACGTGGACTGCTTCTGCAGGTGCTACAAGTTATAGTGTGAAGCGGGCACTGAGTGCATCAGGTCCATTCACAACAATTGCTGCCAATGTAAGTGGAACATCTTACAGCAACACCGGTCTGATCAATGGCACAACCTATTATTATGTGGTAACGGCAACAAATGCAGTAGGTGAAAGTGTTAACTCTGCAACAGCAACAGCTACACCCGTTGCAGGTGTAACGGCGCCAGCTGCACCGACTGCTCTCATAGCAACCGCAGGCAATGCGCAGGTGAGCCTGACGTGGACCGCTTCTACAGGTGCAACAAGTTATAATGTGAAACGCGCGCTGAGTGCATCAGGTCCGTTCACAACGATCGCGGCGAATGTGAGTGGCACGTCCTACACCAACACTGCCCTGACGAACGGCACAACGTATCATTATGTGGTAAGTGCAGTGAATGCAGCAGGGCAAAGTGCCAATTCTGCTGTAGCTTCCGCGACACCTCAAAGTGTCGTTGTACCAACCAGTGATCTTGTCGTGCAATATCGTGCTGGAGATACCAATGCTCAGGATAGCCAGATCAAACCGTATTTCAACATCAAAAATCTGGGCAGTACTGATGTGAATCTGAGTGATCTGAAGATTCGATATTACTTTTCCAAAGAAGGCTCGGCTGCGATGGATTCGGCCATCGATTACGCTCAAGTTGGCGGAGCCAATATCCAGCGGACCTTCACAGACTCGTATGTGGAGCTGAGCTTCACATCTGGCGCTGGCAGCATTCAGGCTGGTGGACAGACTGGAGACATCCAGCTTCGCATGTACAAAACGGACTGGTCCAACTTTGACGAGACTAACGACTACTCCTTCGATCCAACGAAAACATCCTATCAGGATTGGAACAAGGTAACACTCCACCAAGGTGGAAACCTGGTATGGGGTATTGAGCCTTAAACTTTACTTGTAGCTGTCTTAACCGCGATCCTCAGTGTGTTAGAGGATCGCGGTTTTTTGCTATGCATTACAAGAGTCATTCTAGATTGAAGTTCTTGATCAACTGAGGAACGTAGTGGAGGGGACGAAATCGATTCTGCAAGTTCTTTTTCCCAAATGACTCCTAAAAACACTGATTATTGATCGTTTTGGACGGATATTTGCCTAGGGTCTGGCAGGCAGGATGTCTATAATAGAACCCGATGGGCGGGATCACCTCGCTCGGATTGGAAGAGAATGAAAGGGGGACCGCACTCCGGTAGTCGGGCAAGCTGATTTCTCTTTTTTAATTTTGTAAGCGTAATCATTATGGAATGGGATCTTTCGTTGAAGGAAGTCTGCACGGGTGATCGAACGTCCAATCATCATCAATGTGTATATGCGTCACCTATTCTGTCTCAAGGAGCGTGAAGGTGGATGAACTCAGAAACAACAGCGCCGGTACATAAGGGATCGGTGTCAGGTCGGCAATCCGGTCGCAGGAAGGCTCGTATGCCACTTGCAGCCAAGGTGCTCTCTTCGGCACTTAGCGTAGCTTTGCTCATTGGAGGAACAGCTGGCGTTACGGGAGCGGAAGCTTCCAACGGTAATGGGGCGACGGAGGCTGGCCTGCAATCACATAAGGGGGGCAGTCACTTGAAAGAGATTCAACTGGAATATCTGGATCGGGGACTGGTGGCTGCTTCGACATCTGAAGGTGTCTTTCTCAGTTGGAGATTGCTTGGTGATGAGGCTACAGGGTATAGCGACAAAGGGCTGACAGGTACAGACTTTAACGTCTATCGTGATGGCAAAAAGATTGCTACTGTCACCGACAGCACCAACTATGTAGATGCCGCGGGTAAATCTTCTTCCCGTTATGAAGTGGCAGCGGTGAACAAGAAGGGCAAGGAAAGCAAACGCAGTGCATCCGTCAAACCTTGGGCGAACGGATATGTGGACATTCCACTGCAGAAACCAGCTGATGGTGTGACCCCTGCCGGAGAAGCTTATACGTATTCCGCCAATGACATGAGCGTGGGTGATGTGGATGGGGATGGCCAATATGAGTTTTTTGTCAAATGGGACCCTTCCAACGCCAAGGACGTATCGCAAAAAGGATACACCGGTAAAACCTACATTGATGCTTACACCTTGGACGGTCAGTTGTTGTACCGGATCGATCTTGGGGTCAATATCCGTGCAGGTGCTCATTATACACAGATGCTCGTTTACGATTTTGACGGGGATGGCAAGGCTGAGATGATGTTCAAGACCGCTCCGGGCACGAAGATTATCAAATATAACAAAAAAGGAAAAGTAACATCCGAGAAATACATCACGCTTCCGAAGCAGGATCGCAAGGCAGGGTATTCGAACGAAGATGATTATCGTTTAAGTGCTGATGGGTACCACGATCACGTGGTGGATATGTTCAGGAACTGGCATAAACACGATGAGGTTGTGAAGGGCAACTGGCCTGCGACATTGGAAGAGGCTTTTGGAATCGAGAAAAAATATAACTACCCATTATCTCAGCAGGATGCCGAGAGCCTGGCTGACTACTTCATTGATGTATATGCGGTAGAACGCAGCAACCGCAATGAGCTGCGCAAGTTTGAAGGTTTTATCGTGGATGGACCGGAGTACGTTACGGTATTTGAAGGTAAATCAGGTAAAGAGCTGGAGACCATTCCATATGAACCCGAGCGTCATGATGATGGTCTGATGTGGGGCGATTATGCCATGGCACGGATTGAACCGGGGAATCGGGTGGACCGTTTCCTAGCCGGAGTGGCTTATCTGGACGGCAAGAAACCGTCTGCTATCTTTGCACGCGGATACTATACACGTTCGACAATGGTTGCCTACAATTGGGATGGCAAGAAGCTGAAAAAAGAATGGAAAGTGGACAGCGGCTGGACACCGATGAAGAACCCTTTTAATGACGGACCGCACGGCGTAGATGGTACAGATCCGCAGTACGGCTCCATTACTACTCAGGGAGCGCACTATTTCAGTGTGGCGGATGTGGATGGAGACGGCAAACAGGAGATTATCTATGGCTCCGCTACGATTGATCATGACGGCAGCGTGCTATACAGCTCCACAGACCTGATGCCTGCCGAGAGTGCTGCACCGGGAACCATTGCCCGTCTGGGTCATGGGGACGCACTTCATGTGGCAGATATTGACCCGGATCGTCCGGGACTTGAGATTTTCATGGTTCACGAGGGTGGTCCTTGGGCGCCATACGGCTATTCCCTGCGTGATGCGAAGACCGGAGAAGTGATCTATGGCGGATACACGGGGAAAGATACCGGACGTGGCATGGTGGGTGATGTTGATCCGACTCGTCGTGGGCTGGAGACATGGGCTGTAGGTTTGTGGACAGCTAAGGGTGAGAAAATCAGTGATCAGATGCCGGGAACGAATATGAATATCCGTTGGGCTGCCGATATGACGACACAGATCGTAGATGGTGCGATTGATGTTACACCAACCATCAAAGACTGGAATCGTGGCACGGTGCTGACGGCAACAGGCACATTGACTAACAATCACACGAAAGGAACACCATCTCTCGTAGCTGATATCTTCGGTGATTGGCGGGAAGAGATGCTGGTGAGAACCACCGACAGCTCAGCGATTCGTATCTATCTGAGTACCGAGAAGACGGACCGCAAGCTGTACACGCTCATGCATGATGCGATGTATCGTGTGGGCATTGCCGGACAGAACAGTGGATACAACCAGCCGTCCTATCCGTCCTTTTACATGGCATCGGATATGGACTGGTCCAAAGTAACGCTGCCTAAGTTCTACACGCCAGGTAAGGGCGGAAAGTAAGCAGACCGGATGAGCAATGCCTGGCAATAGCCTACAACATGTGAGCCTGTAACGTAAAGCAGCGTTGGCATTTTTAAGAATTGGCATCGAAGCTTAAAAGCTCTGGAATCCCAATGTGTCTCGCACATGGGATTTTAGAGCTTTTTTCACATAAGGATCTGCGGATAAAGCTTGGCGTTTGCTCAGCCATCCATGTTACGTCATTTTTTTACATCGTTGGAGTCTAGATGCTCGGTAGAAGCGAACGCTTTAATGGTGTAAGTTCCTTGATCATAGATCAGTGTGGTGATGGAGCACTCCGGGATAAGTTGGTTCTGCATAGTTATAAAATCGGAATGCCAGACGTTAAGCTCGCGCTCGGTAAAGGTCTGCACCAGAAAATCAGTAATGAGTCCACCATGTGCAACCACAATAATGTTACTGTTCTCTGGCTCTTCATTAGCCAATTCGGTTAGGAGGGAGGCCAGCCGTTCACCAGACTGTTTTGCCGAGTCACCCACGGGTGGAATGTAATCTGGGTCAGACGTACATCGATCCCACATCGCAATGAATTCTTCGAATGACTGATCCGGGCAATCGCCCCAATTGGTACGTTCGCGCAGGCGAGGATCTTCGGTTATATGGGAATGGGTGTGGCGGGCAATCATACTTGCGGTTTCTTGGGCTCGTCGAAGTGGGCTGGTAAGGATTTTAGTAACGGGAAAGGTAGCTCTGGCAAAATGAAGTGCTGTGGCTTCGGCTTGTAAAACCCCTTCGGAAGTGAGGGGGACATCCCCGATTCGTCGTTCTTTGAGACCGTGTCTCACCAAATGAAAGGTGGTAGTCATGAGTGGAAACCTCCTTAAGTATAGACAGTTTACATAAAGGATTAGATTATATACTAATTATATATTTATCTAATTAAATAATACAATGAGGCTTTTAACGCAGACAGTTTATATCCACCCGACAGAATTGTTACAATGGAGAAAAGTGAGGATCGATCGTTGCAGGAATGGAGGTATGTATATGAGCATCACAAAACGCTGGACAGGAAGCCTGTATCAGGAGGCATTGCGAACAGAGGACTGCGGGCCGCGTTTCTACGCGTATTATTACAAGCAGTGGGACAACTACCGTATGTCCTATCACCATCATGATTCCACAGAGATCATGTATATTATTTCGGGAATGTGCCGGGTGGATGTGCAGATGTCGGATGGGAGTACGGAGCAGGCCGTTTTGAAAAAAGGGCAGTTCATTATGCTGGACGCAGGTGTCCCGCACCGTTTGCTGGTGGAAGATGGTGTCCCTTGCCGGATGCTCAATGTGGAGTTTGGTTTCTCCACCTCGTCTCCTGGACAGCTATCCATCCGTCAGCTCGCGCTGGAGGAGGAAGAAGTTCACACTCTACTCACTAATGCTTCGCCATATCTGGTACTGCCTGACCCGGAAGAGGTGTACCACATTATGAAAAGTCTGGTGTTGGAACTCGACCAGCGCGGTCTGCAGGAGCAAGGAAGGTCGTCTTTACCGATAGGAGTTATTCCTACAGAGGAAAGGGCACAACATCGCGAAGCCCGGAATCTGTCGTCTCCCGAACAGGGTGTGCTGGTGCGTACATTGTTCATCCAGTTGCTGGTCCGTGTTGCACGTCTGCGCGGAGAAATGAGCCGGAGTGCGCCAGATCAGGCGGAGTTGTATGTCAAACGAACCATTGAATTCATGCATCACAATATGGATCGCAACATTCAGATGAAGGATATTGCGGCAGCAGTTAATCTGCATCCAGGCTATTTACATCGCATTTTTCGTCAGCACACGCAGCGAACACCGACCGATTACCTGACGATGCTTCGCATGGAGAAGGCCAAGATGCTTCTTCAGCAGACCAATATCCCGATTTCAGAGATATCCGATTATGTCGGGGTAGGCAGTCGTCAGTATTTTCATATGTTATTCAAGAAGACGACGGGCATGACTCCGGTTGAATTTCGCTCCTCTATGGAACGACATGTTAGTCAGTACCCGTCGGATGAATGAGCCGATTGCAGTTATTTTCGAATACATATCAATTAGTGGAACTGGCGCATAAAAGTTAGGATTTTTGACAACAAGATCTTGAACAGGTCATGATTTTGATAACGCTTCCCCTTTTGCCGTTGGTACAATGATTTCATGAAGAAAGTCATTAACCGAAGCGAAAGATTCGGATTAGGGGAGGACATAGGCATGTCGTTTAAAGTGGCGTTTATCGGGGCAGGAAGTATCGGATTTACACGGGGATTGCTAAGGGATTTGCTGACGGTACCAGAGTTTAACAACATTGAAATTGCGTTCTGCGATATTAACCAACACAATCTGGACATGGTGACTGAGCTGTGTCAGCGGGATATCCGTGAGAATGGATTGAATATTCAGATTCAGCCAACCACGGATCGGAAAGAAGCGTTGAAAGATGCGAAGTATGTACTGTGTACGATTCGTGTTGGGGGACTGGAAGCATTTGCAACAGATGTGGATATTCCACTGAAGTATGGGGTAGATCAATGTGTCGGCGATACGCTGTGTGCAGGCGGCATTATGTATGGACAACGCGGAATCGCCGAGATGCTGGACATCTGTAAAGATATTCGTGAACAGAGTGCACCCGACGTGCTGCTCTTGAACTATTCCAATCCGATGGCGATGTTGACTTGGGCATGCAACAAATATGGCGGTGTGCGGACGATTGGACTGTGTCATGGCGTACAGCATGGTCATCATCAGATTGCGGAAGCTTTTGGATTGAAAAAGAGTGAAGTGGATATTGTCTGTGCCGGCATCAACCATCAGACCTGGTATATCCAGGCTTCTCATGAAGGCAAGGACCTTACAGGCGATTTGCTTGAAGCTTTCGAAAAACATCCGGAGTACAGCCGCACCGAGAAAGTGCGGATCGATATGCTGCGGCGCTTCGGGTATTACAGTACGGAATCGAATGGTCACCTGAGTGAATATGTGCCGTGGTACCGCAAACGTCCGGAAGAGATTAACGAATGGATCGACCTGGGCAATTGGATCAACGGAGAGACGGGTGGCTATCTGCGGGTATGTACCGAGGGGCGCAACTGGTTTGAGACTGATTTTCCTAACTGGATGAAGGATGAACCGATGCAATTCATTCCGGAAAAACGGGGCGAGGAGCACGGTTCATACATTATTGAAGGGCTGGAGACGGGACGTGTCTATCGTGGACATTTCAATACCGTTAATAATGGAGTAATCTCCAACCTGCCGGATGATGCGATTATTGAAGCACCGGGATATGTGGATCGCAACGGCATCTCCATGCCACATGTAGGCGATCTGCCACTTGGTCCGGCTGCGGTATGTAATGTGAGTATTTCCGTGCAACGTCTTGCGGTTGAAGCCGCGGTGAACGGAGACGACAAATTACTTCGTCAGGCATTTATGATGGACCCGCTCGTGGGTGCCGTATGTAATCCAAAAGAAATCTGGCAGATGGTCGACGAGATGCTGGTTGCACAGGCTCAGTGGTTGCCGCAGTACGAAGATGCGATTGCAGCCGCAGAAGCGAGACTCGCTGCTGGTGACCTGATTCCAACGAAGGAATATGAAGGTGCAGCTCGTCTGAAGGTGAAAACGGTGGAAGAAATGAAACAGGATCGCGAAGCTGCGAACAAAAATGCGGGAGAATCCGATAAAGGGAAAGATCGCGAGAAAGTGCAGCAATAGATAAAAATGCGTAGGGGCCTCTCCAAAATTGGAGGGGCCCTGTTTGTTTTTATTTTTTTTCGACACCACGGATAACAAAGGCAAAAGAGGTATCACCCAAGGAAACCTGTGAGTTTTGAGAGGAAGTCCAGCGGGCAAAGGCACCATAATAATGAGTACCTTTTTCCTGCGCTAACTGGAATGAACCTTCTCGCAAAGAGATGGGACGTGCCACTCCATTTACATATTCGACAAGAGTTAACTCGTCAGGTGGTACATTTGTACCCAGATGAATAGATATATTCTCGCCTACCAACACGGAGACAGGTACTTGACCTTCCAACAGTTCCATATCACCTGCGTAGTCTGCACACATACTTTCCCAGCAATAACTGCCCTGTATAGCAGGAATAGGAGTGCCACTTTCAGTCTGTATCACTGGTGTAGGCAGTTCCTGATTTTGTTTTAATTCCGTTTTGGCTTGATTTGCATTTGTTGTTGAAGGTGAGGCAGTTTTGTTTGTACTATGACTTGGAGTAGGATTACAGCCGGATAATATAAGCAAAGTTGAAAGAAATAACAATGTGGTCAATGTTCTTATAGTATTGAAGAATTTATATTTTATGCACCTCCCTAATATCTTCCAAACGAAAGGCAAGAGAGGAATGTTGCTAGTGTTACTCTTGCGATGCATATTTACCATGTGATACATATTACCTTTACAGACATAGTAATGTGTCTTATAGTATACACAGGACGGAAGAAAGTCGGTGAAACTCGTAGATGGATGTGCAAGTGATTAACAGTGATCTGATTCGGGGCAATATTGACCCCATCATTCTGAGTGTACTTATACCCGCAGATAACTATGGCTACAGCATTATTAAGGAGATCTATCGTAAGAGCGGAGAGCAGTTTGAATTGAAGGAACCTACGCTTTATTCCAGTTTGAAGAGGCTGGAGAAGAGTGGATATGTGGAGTCCTACTGGGGGGAAGAGACGCAGGGAGGACGACGCAAATATTACCGAATTACAACGCAAGGCCTTGAAGCCTATAGAGAGCAGGTTCATGCTTGGCAAGCAGCCAAGGCACTGATTGATTGCATGATTGTCACTGGAGAAAAAGGAGATGAAGACCTATGAGATTGGAAGCTCGCATCACCCGTCATGTGAATCGTTTGTTCGCTCACGCACAAGATACATTAGACAATCGAGAATTAAAAGAAGAGATTCACAGCAATCTCGTTGCACGCATTGACGATTATATCTCGCAGGGGGTGAGTGAAGAGAAGGCGTTCCAGACCGCCATTCAGCATATCGCTGGTATGGATGAAGTGATGAGTGACCATCGAAGGGTACAACGTGTTCCTTACTGGACAGCGTTGTTGCAGTCTGCTCTGATTTATAGCCTCATAGCCTGGATCATTACCATTCCAATGAGAGTGCTGATGCAAGGCTCCGCCATAAACAATCTGCTTATGATCGTGAGTCTCATTGTTGGTGGCATGTATGTATTGTATCTGTTGATCAACAAGACGAGCGATTCTGCAACTTCCGTGAAAACCACGGTTATTCGAATCCCTGCCTTAGTGCAGTGGAATCGCAGGATATGGTGGTTGTGGGCAGCATTAATACTCGTACTATGGGGAACGCAGGCAGCGTTGCGATTCGGAAGCAACATCTGGTTTAATCGACCCATTCAGGTGGATGGACCCTATCAGTTTGCAGTGATCGTCATTGCCTTTGCCATCCCATTACTAAGCGTTATTATCCCTTTGGTAGTGCATCGGGCGTATCGGATCGTTAGTAAGTATGAAGTGAGTGATGCGTTATGAGAATTAGAAACATATGGATTATAACACTTGTTGTGTTGGGCATCATTGGCTTGGTGATTGTTGAAGGCTTCGTTAATCCGAAGATCGAGGCGAAACAGGCTCGGTACGAGGAAGAGCAGCAGAATCCGCTGACACATGATTTTGCCGCTTTAACCAAATATCGCAGTCCCTACATGGGTGATAATTCAAACCTTAGTCATCTGAATCAGGCTTTACCTTTACGTGAAAGATTGAATGGTTACCAACTGTACCCGGAGACGTTCACAGTCCAAGTGAATTATAGCTTGGATACGCGTGAGATGGATGCAGAGGAACTTGAGCGGATACTCGTATATAATGCGGTTGCGAACTTTGTTATGATCGATAATCTGGAGCAGATCGTCTACCAGTTTGAGAATACCAGCCATACCTTACGTCGTGAATCTGCCCAACAATGGACAGGTACGGAATTAAAGGAACTTCAGAACCCGGAGCTATGGAATTCGACTGTACGCGAGAAGCTGGTGGAACCGGCACAAGTGAAAGAGGCTTTTTCACAGATTGTTGACAATTAAGCTGTATGAAATAGAAGGAAATAGGCAAGAGACTCGACTCTTCTCCCATGCTATGTTATTATAAATCTCTGATAACGTGGTAACGAACTAAAGCGGGGTTTTGGTTATAGACATGGAGGGGTTCGAGAGATGAGAAAAAAAGCGATTCTACTATTATTCATCAGTATATGTGTATTGATTGTGGCTGGTTGTTCCAGTTCCGCAAGCAAAGACGATAACACGATTGTTGTAGGAATTGATGATAAGTTTGCTCCAATGGGTTTCCGGGACGAGCAGAATGAAATTGTAGGTTTTGATATTGATTACGCAAGAGCTGCAGCGGAGAAAATGGGTAAAGAAATCACATTCCAGCCGATCGACTGGTCTTCCAAAGAGTCAGAGCTGAACAGTGGCCGGATCGACATGATCTGGAACGGGTACACCATTACGGATGAGCGTAAAGAGAAAGTGCTCTTCACGAAGCCGTATCTGGAAAACAGCCAAGTAGCTATTACCTTGGCAGACTCGCCAATCACAAAGCTGGATGAACTTGATGGTAAAAATGTGGGATTGCAGGCGCTGTCCTCCGCGGCAGATGCACTGGCAGCAAGTCCTCTGAAGGATAAAGTGAAAGCTTCTGAATTTAAGGATAACGTGCTTGCACTGACGGATCTGAAGACAAAACGTCTGGATGCGGTCATCATTGATGAAGTGGTAGCGAGATACTACATGTCCAAAGAAGAGGGAACATTCAAACTGTTGGATGAATCTCTTGCACCGGAACAATATGGCATTGGTATCAAAAAGGGAAATGAAGAACTTCTGAATCAGCTGCAAAAAGCGCTGGATGAGTTGAATGCAGACGGAACAGCGGCTAAGATCTCCACTCAATGGTTGGGTGAAGATAAGGTTTTGAAATAGACAGGTTACACACCTGATATATAGTTTAGAAACAAAACGGACCCCGTATTCCATGCTGGAGCGATTCATGCCCCAGAGGAATGCGGGGTTAACAGATTAGAGGAGACAAAATAATGAGTTGGGATTATCTATCGACCATTTTAAAACCTATGCTAGAGGGTGCGCAGACCACCATTTTCATGTTCTTGCTGGCGATCGTGTTATCTGTGCCGCTTGGATTTGCGGTCACGCTTGCGATGAGAAGCCAGATTAAACCACTGGCATGGATTGCCCATACGTATGTATATGTGATGCGAGGAACACCGCTACTGCTCCAAATTCTATTCTTCTGCTTCGGTTTACCGTTGCTTCCGGTGATTGGAGAGTATCTGGTGTTTGATCGCTTTGTTGCGGCAGGGATTGCGTTCATCCTAAACTATGCGGCGTACTTCGCTGAGATATTCAGGGGCGGACTGCTTTCCATTGATAAGGGGCAACATGAAGCAGCGAAGGTCCTTGGATTAACGAAGTGGCAGACGATGACCAAAGTCATTATTCCTCAGATGATTCGTGTAGTATTGCCTGCAACGGCCAATGAGTCCATTACGCTCATCAAGGATACGGCACTGCTCTATGCCGTGGCTGTACCTGAGCTGTTGTATTACGCCCAAGCGGCGGTAAATCGCGACTTACAGCTGACACCTTTCTTCGTGGCGGCGGTTATGTATCTGCTCATGACACTCGTACTCACCGTGCTGTTCAAGGCACTGGAGAAGCGGTTTTCATTTGAATAAATTAAATCTGATCAATCAAAGGACTGTCTGCATATGACACATATAATAGAAGTAAATCAATTGAGAAAATCATTCGGCACACTTGATGTGCTGAAACAGGTATCCTTCAACGTGGAACCAGGCGAAGTAATTGCCGTCATCGGACCTTCGGGTTCGGGGAAAAGTACGATGCTGCGCAGCCTGATTCATCTGGAGGATATTTCGGGCGGAACGATTCGCATTCAGGATCAGACGTTGGTTGATAATGGCCGTTACGCAGGTGCCGCGGATATTCGGAAGATGACGGATCGCATGGGGATGGTATTCCAGCATTTCAACTTATTCCCGCATCTGACTGTACAAGATAATTTGGAACTTGCACCGAAAACTTTGAAAAAAGAAAGCTCAAGCGTCATTCGGTACCGCAGTCTGGAATTACTCGGCAAAGTAGGGCTGTCGGACAAGGCCGATGTCTACCCTGGTAATCTGTCCGGTGGACAGAAACAGCGTGTAGCTATTGCCCGCGCACTCATGATGCAGCCCGACATTCTGCTGTTCGATGAGCCGACATCGGCACTCGATCCCGAACTGACGGGAGAAGTGTTACGCGTAATCAAACAACTAGCGCAGGAAAATATGACGATGATGATTGTTACGCATGAAATGAGTTTCGCCCGTGACGTTGCGGATCGCGTATTCTTCATGGATAATGGCGAGATCGCAGAGGCCGGTCCACCAGAGCAGGTCTTTGGCAATCCGAAGCTTGCACGCACTCGGACATTTTTGCAGCGGGTGGAAGTGGAAGGATAGACGGAAAAGGAAACCAAAAAGAGAGGTATCCCATTAGAGTTGGGGTATCTTTTTTTTTTTGATTAAGAGACGATAATGAGGGTTGGAAGTGTGAGGATTAATTTATATTTAAAGAATTTATTTACATAATTATTTATTTTTAAAAACGACACAAACCCCCTTACTTCGACAAAGGAATACCATTAATATGAGGTGTATACAGCTTGGAAGCTATTAATCGATAGACACCTTATTCGATGAAAGGAGGCTAATATACCTTCTAAAATAATGAAAGCGCATTCTCTAAGAGTGGATTTGGGAATTCGGATGGCTTATTCATTCAAATTTATGAAAGCGCTTAACTAGTTTTGGTATACCAAAACATAATTTTAATTTGATATATAAGTAACCCAATATGAAGGGAGATTGATCCGATCATGCAAATTGTGCACAAGTTATGGAACAAGCTGGGGATGATGTTGCTCGTTTTTGTTCTTTTGGCCGCCAGCGTGGGCAGTGGAAATGCATTAGGCGCAGCAAGTTCATCGACCACTTCGAATACAACACGAGTATCTGTACACGACCCGTCCATTTATTACGATTCAACCACGAACAAGTACTACATATACGGTTCGCATATGGCTCAGGCCAGCAGCACAGATCTCAGAAACTGGTCATACGAGGGAACACAAGGGTATGCTAACAGTACCTTGTATGCACCATCTACCTTCGAAGGCTACTATTACATTAAAAATAAAAACAGCGGCCTATATCTTGATATCTCCGATGGCTCGTCTGCCGATGGCACAAGTGTTCGTCAGTGGTCCTATAATGGATCGGACGCGCAGAAGTTCAGAATAATGCACTACGGCAACGGGGACTATTATCTTCTGACCGCCAATTCGGCCTACAACAGCGCTCTCGACGTCAATGGCGGTTCAGCAGCCGACGGTGCCAGTATTGAGCAATGGGCGTATTGGGGCGGAACCATGCAGTTATTTCGAATTCAGCAAAACGATGACGGAACGGTTGCATTGTTAACCAAGGCTTCCGGATATCGCAGTGCGTTGGATGTGGCGGACGGCAGCACGACAGCCGGTGCCAGTGTGCAGCAATGGAATTACTGGGGTGGAGATATGCAGAAGTGGGAACTGGTCAAAGCAGGCGGCACAGGCAATGCATCCCGAAGTTCGGGAGCTGCGCTGACATCGGCTCTGGCAGTATCCTACGCATGGGCCGGTTATAATGATCAGGACAGCTCCGGCGGTCATGCGGTATGGGCGCCGGCATCGCCGATCTACAATGCTTCATATACATGGGCGGACGGTTCCAAGGGCGCCTACATGTTGTATTACTCTACCTCGTCCACCTATATTCGCTCAGCCATCGGTTTTGGCGTATCCAAATCCGTTAAGGGACCTTACGAGTACATCGATACCATCGTCTACTCGGGATTCACAAGTGGAAGCAATCCGATCACGACCACGTCTTCGCTTGGAACAAAAACGGTGAACACGTGGTATCAGAATACCAACATTCCCGAGCTGATCGACAAAGGGAATCTGTCCGGCACACGGAGCGGCTGGTTCACGAACAATGGTGGATTTAATAATACACTTTTCCCCAACGCGATCGATCCTACCTTGACTTATGACAGCTCCGGCAAACTGTGGATGAGTTACGGATCCTGGTCAGGGGGAATCTATATCCTTCAAATCAATCCAGACACAGGCCAGCCGATATATCCGGGATCGGATAGTGGTAATACGGACCGTTACTTTGGCAAGCGCATTGCAGGAGGTTATGGAAAAACGGGAGAAGCTCCCTATATCGTGTATGACAAGGATGCAGGTTATTACTATCTGTATGTAACGTACGGCTGGCTGTCCAGTGAAGGCGGTTATCATCTTCGTGTGTATCGTTCCACCACGATTGATGGAACATATACCGATGCCGCCGGAAATCAGGCTGTATATGAATCTGCTTCGGTTAATCAGTCAACTCGGGGCGTGAAGTTGTTCGGCAACTATGCGCTGCCCGGTATACCGCTTGGTTACAAATCTGGAGGGCACAACTCCGCATTTGTTGACACGGATGGGGCTAGGTATCTGATCTACCATACCCGATTCAATAACGGAACGGAGTATCATGAGGTTCGTGCACATCAGCAATTCCTGAACGTCGACAAATGGCCGGTGACCGCAGTGTACGAATTTTTGGGAAGCAAAATCTCTTCCACTGGATATAGTGCAACCGATATGACGGGAACGTACCAATTCGTTAATATGGGGCTGGATGCGTCCACCAGCAACGTAGGTATGATTCCCACGCAAAGTGTAACACTGAATGCTAACGGAACGATATCTGGCGCGGTAACCGGTACATGGTCGAATACTGCCGGTACGTATTACTGCACGATGGTCATTAACGGAGTGACGTACAAAGGTATATTCTTCAAACAGAAGAATGAGTTATCTAGCCATAACGAAGTGATGACCTTCTCACTGATTGGTTCCAACAATCAATCGATCTGGGGTTCCAAATAGGAACATGTGATGAGGTGATACAAGCACTAAATCGTGTGATACATTATGAACTAAAAAAAATGGATGAGCGAAAACACGTAATGAGTATATATACTCATTACGTGTTTTTTCGGTGTTAAGGATACCAGATGCACGATATCACCAGAGTCAATAAGGAAGTAAGAGTCTTTAATTTGCAAAATATGGAACAAACAAATCTTATAAACCATTATAATGATGTTACTTAATAAAGAGGGAGGATTTACTTTGGATCAACGAGATATTAATAATGTAGATCGTTATTATAGTGACACATTGCCACCACCACCTTATGTAGCACCAAAAACCAATAGCAAATCGATTGCAGCTCTTGTCTTGGGTATACTGTCCCTCATGATTCCATACGTGGGATTATTGATTGGTATTGTTGCTATCATCATTGCCTCCGTGTCGCTCAAAGAAATTAAGAACCGCATGGAGCAGGGGAGAGGATTAGCCATTGCTGGCCTTGTCTGTGGAATCATCAGTGTAGCTTTATATGTATTACTGATTGCGCTCGTACTGTTATTTACTTTCGCTATCTCGAGTTCTGATGTGTACTTTACATATTAGGTATAGAATCGATGCTAGTAATCACTAGAAAATCTGGGTAGACCGGTTAACGAATTCTTTTTCTCAATGCATTTTCCTCCAAAGTAGTAGAAACGGTTGATTTTGCGGTACCCATTGGCGATTGAGCATTATCAAGAAAATGCTTACCCTTGGCTCCATGCAAGGTAATTTTCTAAGATTTTTAAACCAAAACTTTCTGAAGAATCTCGACTAGATCGAATATCAAAACTAACAAAAGAACAAAGGCATATCTCTTTACGCCAGACTTGCTGTCATTCAGCGAGTCAGGACAGGGGGTATGCCTTTACCTATTTTAATTTATCTGTATACGCATCATGCGTGAAGTGCGACTTCACTGCTGACGTTTTCGTTCTCCGTGGTGCGATGCATCAGGAAATACGTTAAGGTTCCTCCGAGACCAATCACGGCGAAGATGCACAGAATACCAATCTGATCCCAAGCCACGCCGAACTGTCCACTTGAGATGACTGCTTTATAACCCGTTACCGAATAGGTCATAGGTAGCCATGGATTAAACACTTTCAGCCAATTTGGAATCAGTTCGAGCGGGAAGGTGCCTGCGCTGGTGGTGAGCTGGAAGATCAGCATCAGAATCGCGAGGAATCGTCCCGGATTCTCCAGCCAAGTCACCAGTGCCTGAATGATGTACATGAAGCTTAGACTGGTAACAAAGCTGAACAAGAGGAATAATGGAACGCTCTGAACATCCAGACCCAAGCCGTACAAGACCAGCCATGAAGCAAGCAGGGACTGCACTGCACTCATGAGTGTGAAAGCCAGCGTTTTACTCACAAAACGATTCCAGCCACTTGCTTCACTAACCGTGCTGCCGCGTGTTGGCACTACCAATGTGGCAATCAATGCGCCGACAAAGAGCCCAAGTGACAGGAAGTATGGCGAGAATCCTGTACCATAGTTGGGTACCTCATTATATTTATGCTCATCGACCTGAACAGGCTCTGCATACATGGTTACGAGTTCATCGGTCTTTTTTACACTACCCGTCTGCTCAGCCGCTTCATTCAACTTGGTGGCAAGTTCGCCAGAGCCGTCTGTTAGCTTAAGGGTACCTTCTTTTAACTGACCAGCACCTTCATCCAGCTTATGTGAGCCATCTGCAAGGGTTGAGATTCCATCAGTGAACTGGCTTACACCCGCAACCAGCTTGCCTGCACCAGCATCCAATTGACTTGAACCATCCGCAAGTTTGGCTCCTCCAGCGGCTGCCTCAGATAATTTGGAATTGAACTGTTGTAAACCAGTCGCAAGCTTTTCTTGTCCGACGGATAATTGCGTGGCTCCTTGTACCAGTTGTTGTTCACCCTGTACCAACTGGCTGCTGCCTTGATGCAGTTGTTGCTGTGCAGCGTACAGGTTTTGACTGCCTGCGACCAATTGCTGTCCGCCTTGATACAGCTGTTCGCTGCCCGTAGCTACGGCTTGGCTGGCTGCCAGGAGTTGCTGCACAGCAGGACTTGCGGCAAGTTCCGGACTCGCTTCGGCTAATTGGGCAAGACCTTGCGCAACCGCTTTGGCACCCTCGCTAACTTTGCCACTGCCCTCAACAGAACTTTGCAGCCCAGCAGTCAGCTTTGCACTGCCTTCCTCGGAAGCCGCCAGTCCTGCATCCAGCTTGGCTGTGCCTTCCTGAACAGATTGAAGGCCAGCCTGTAACTGTTTGCCACCCGCTTCAGCCTGCAATGCTCCATCACCCAGCTTCGTGCCTGCTGCTGCCAATTGAGACAGGCCACTGGACAGGGCACTCGCGCCAGTATGAAGATCACCTATGCCATGGGCGAGCGTAGTCGTACCTTCTTTTAACGGAACTACGCCCGTTTCCAGCTTGTCGGTGCCTGCCGCCAGTTTGGACAGGTTCTCTTTTAATGTAGCAGCACCCTCATCCAGCGTGATCGCACCATCATGAATCTGACCTGCTCCATCCCCGGCATCTGCCAAACCACCAGAGATTTCTTCGACCTGATCCAATAGCGTTTCAGTGTACGATTCTGTGACTTTGGCAGCGACTTTGGAACGAATTTGTTTGACCGCCGTGCCGCCAATCTGACCCGCGAGGAAGTTATATCCTTCATTGGGTTCATAGATCAGGTCTGCCGGCTCAGGGTGCTCATCCATCAGGGTTGTTGCTTTGGTGGAAAAGTCCTCCGGAATCACAATCGTCATATAATACGTGTTGTCTTGCATACCTTGTTCTGCTTGTTCACGAGTCACGAATTGCCAGTCGAAATCATCACTTTTTTTCAATTCATCGACCAGATTCTGACCGACCTCGAGTGATTTGTCATTGTAGACTGCACCCTGATCCGTGTTGACCACGGCTACAGGTAATTCATTCATTTTGCCATAGGGGTCCCAGAATGCGTTCAGGAACAGGCCACTATACAGCACCGGAATGAACAGTACAACGAGAATCGGAATAAATACTTTTGGTTTTTTAAAGGTGGACTTCAGATCCTGCCCAAACACGTGGAATGATTTCATCATGTTCTCTCCCTATCCTTACGCTAATCCGTGTGTTCTATCTCTATTAGGTTTTGAATCTAGTGGCATGCCTTTCTCTAGGTGGGGGATAAGCCATTCTTGAGAAAGAGGCCCACAAAATCCTTGATCTGATCTTTGTGCAACGTAGGATGCGCTTTGTTCCAATCTGAGGTTAAGGTGACATACAGCTTCAGCAGGACAAAAGAAACCAGCTTGGGATCATCTCTGCGAATCTGCTCTAATTCCATGGCACGGCTCACTTGACGCTCCAAATATTCGAGAATGGCTGTCTCCACTTTTTGTAGACCTTCTTTGGCCTGTGGTGTACCGAACTCGCTAACCTCCTGAAAGAGCTTGATCAACAGCTCATGTTCCTCCCGATACTCCAGCAAAGAATCCATACTCATATGCACGTTATCCAGAAACGAATTCTCTTCCTTCACCGTCTGCTCTGTAATCTGTCTCATATCCGCAATGATTGAGCGCAAAATCTCGCTGAACAGTTCTTCTTTATTTTCGAAAAAAGTATAGATCGTTCCCTTGCCCACATTGGCAAGTCTCGCAACCTGCTCCATCGTTGTGGCCTTGTAACCAAACAGGGCAAAGGATTTCTCGGCAGAGTCCATCACCTGTTGCCTTCGATCTATCGTTTTCATCACATATACACCTCCTTGTAGGTTGAAAGGCTAATGGTAAGGTAAGTCCTTTATTGACCATTTTACTATTATGGTCAGTTGGTCGTTAACAACTGTAGCACTTGAACAGGGAAGGTGGATGTGATCTTTGTCATAATAAAAGCTTGTAGAGGGAGAGAGGACATCTTACCAGATTTCTTGCATTAAAAAAGATGGTACATGACTAAGAAACTAGTCACTATACCATCTTTTGTTTGTAATTAGTAATGTAGGAATACATTTTAGTAAATCAACCCTTTTAATCAGGCAGACAGGTAAAGAATGATTCTTAATGTTATTGTCCTCCTGTGTTAGTAGCCCATACAGGATACCATCCTTTAGCTATATTCTTTGTGTTATACAGAACTAAATTTCCATCATTTTGCATGATTAGCAGGTCGCCCACAAGATTTTCAGGCACATTTCCCGGGCCATACCACGCATTGGCCCATGCCTGATTATCGGATGTCCAGTAGGGGGTATTGCTATAGTCCGTCAATTTCAATCTACCGTTGTATTGATCTATTATTAGCATATTTATTCTTAGATCTTTGACGTTGGTATTCCATAACAGAGTTTTATTGCGCACATTTCTTAACTCAAGAACTCCAAAGCCATTTAGTCCCATTATATATGTATTGTTGTTCGAGACTAACCGCCCTGCAGTGTGCATGGTGTCAGAAACCGTAAGTCTTTCTTGGAACGCAAATGTTGTTGAGGAAAAAGGGAGGAGCAGTAGGAACATAGCTAAACTGAGCAAAAATGTCTTTTTCATGATATCCTCTTTTCTGGTTTTATTTGCTAAATGTAGAGTAACTATATCATAGTAAAGTTTTAAAATATATTATTATTTCCATAAATAAAAATAAATTGAATTTATAGAAAATGAAACTTTCAATTGTTAACCTGCGTCCAAAATCTAAGAGCCAGAGTCCAGCAATTATGAAATACTGTCTGTTAAATGATACCGGGAAGTATAGAACTAGAACCTAACCCACCTACCCTGGTAACAACAAAAAACCAAGGCTTTGAGTGTAATCACTCATGAGCCTTGGTTTTTTTTACTGTGTCGTATTCTTGTTATCTGTTTCGTATTGCTTCTATTCTGCGCGTACTTTAAAGAATGAGATCAGTTCTTGCAGTTGCTCGGATACAACCGAGAGCTCATCGGAGGCACTCACAATGGCTGCCATGGAGGCTTCCTGCTCATCAATTGACTGCTCAATTTGTTTACTGCTGCTTGCTGCTTTGCTGACATTGGCAGACAGTTCATCGGCCGTGGCAGACATTTCCTGTGTGCTTGCCGAGATTTCTTCAGTAGAACTGGAGATATCCTGAATCTGGTTTGCAACTTTATTCGTAGCAGTCAGAATATTCTCGAAGAATACACCAGTCTCTTGGGTAACTTCCAAGCCTTTGGTAACTTCCTTGGAACCCAACTGCATCGCTTCGGAAGACTGCATGATATCCCGTTGAATTTCTTCAATTAACTGTCGAATTTGCTTCGCTGATTCCTGCGATTGTTCTGCCAGGTTACGTACCTCGCCTGCAACCACCGCAAAACCTCTTCCTTCTTCACCTGCACGGGCTGCCTCGATTGAAGCGTTAAGTGCAAGCAAGTTGGTTTGTCCGGCAATCTCTGTGATTACGTTAACAATGTTGCTAATCTGGTTCGAGTTATTTTCCAAAGACTGAATCGAGTTTGATGTATTTTGCACCGCACCGGAGATCAGGCGCATCTGTTCAATGACTTGTTGCATCACCACATTACCTGTGCTGGAGCGCTGCTCCATGCTGAGTGCTTCATCTGCCACATCGGCTGAGCTGCTGGCGATTGTCTGCACTACCGTTGACATCTCTGTCATGGCACGTGCGTTCTCCACAGTGGCTTTGTCTTGTGACACCAGTCCAGTAGATATTTCTCGAATATTGGTGCTGATGGATTGAATGTTCACATTATTTTTCTCGGAAATGCCCAGTAGTTGTTTGGAAGATTCCGAGAGGTGATGTGAAGTATTCTGTACTTTATAGATGGTTGTATTGAAGCGATGGATCATCGCATTGAACTTCTCGTTGATGACACCCAGATCATCTCGTCCGGTATCGATGGTTACGTCCAGATTACCCGTGCTGACTTCTTCGATACCTTTCATCAGATTGCGGATCGGAAGCAACGTTCTTTTCAGCAAAATGAATTGCAACACCATGAACAGGATCAAGAAACCGATCAGGAACATCAAACCGTACGTAAGCAGTTTGTTCAGGCCTTTTGGAACGGCACTTGCATCTACATCGAAGTAAAGAGCAGCGTACATGGAGCCATCTGCGTTATTAATCGGATAGATCAGAGTGGTCCAAGTTCCGTACTCATCCGTGTAGAAATCACTGAAGGCAGGCTTTCCGTCCTTTTTCATCTGTTCCAGCACTACGACGTTATTCTGAGGCAGCGGGTACATGGCACCTGCAGGCAGATTACCCTCCTCGAATGGTTCCAACAGGTTTGTTGGAATCGCGATGATGGACGTTCCGTTTCCTTCCTCAAGTTCTGAACCAAAAATGTACGCTTGCGCGATGTTTGGATAGAATTCATGGATGGAATCGAGATAAGTTTTCATTTCCAGCTGTACAGGACCGGAGTAGCTTTTTTCCTTAGCCGCTTCTGCCACTTTGGCAGTGTCGAGATCATCGTACCATTTCTGGGTGATGACGGTAGCCTGGTCGTGCAACTGTTCAACCAAGATATTTTTTTGCAATTGATACGCGGCAGTAATCAGGATTACACCGATCAACATGATGCTGCCGAATGAAATCACCAAATTTTTGATGAAGAAAGGCATGGTACTCCAGCGAAGCTTATTAAACAAGATGGTTCACTCCTTCTACGATTGTGAAAATGCACTATACCTGGATGGGATGCTATACGCTATGTAATCTAATGAATATTTAGTGAAAAATTGTTATCGTGCAACTTCTATAATTCTGATTTTTGCTGTGGTTACGTGACATTCTCTCATGCTTCAGTGTGCCTTTTGCATTGTTTCAAGTTCTACTTCACTTATAGGACCCCCAGGTAAGTTACTTCGTAGATTATATCGTTATAAAGTCATATTAATATTAGCTTTTAGAGAAAAAATGGTTCTAAGGTACTGGTTCTGTGGGTGTACTTTTCATTTTTAATCATTATTATTACGTTTGTTAATGCAAGGTTCTAGCGAGGTCCCCATTCATAAGGGGGCATTTTGGGCTTGTTTGTTATGACCTAAAGAAAACACAAGTGAACGAAAAGACAGTCCATTGTTGCCCTTCCGCAGGAACGCTAAGATGAAGTTGTTAAAGCGTTTACATCACGTAATGAAGGGAGCTTAAATCGGATGCCAGAAATTACGATCAGGCTGTATGAAGGCAGGACGGATGAGCAAAAGCAGGAGATAGTGGAGGTGTTCACACGCGAGCTCTCGCGTATTATCGATCGTGAGCCGGATTACATTTCCATCGAATTCAATGAAATCCCATGGGACGAGAACGTTCCTGATAACTTGAGAAGCACGCAATCACAGAAGCAGGGAGGGGAGAAGACGTGAAGCCGGCAGATATCGTGCCACCAAGCCGGGGTGCAACCGGACTTCACTCGTCTGGTCTGGGCGTTCGGCTCGGAGATGCGGGACGTTATCTGTGGCGATATCGGATACTATATCTACTCTCCTTACCGGGTATCCTGTATTTTTTCCTCTTCAAATATGTACCTTTATTCGGTTCAGTGATTGCCTTTCAGAACTACAACATTTTCAAAGGCATCACCGGAAGTGATTGGGTAGGTCTGGAGCATTTCCAGAAGATGTTCAGTCATTATGATTTTTTAAGAATTCTCAATAACACACTTCTTCTTGGATTATATGATCTGGTGATTGCATTCCCGGTACCGATCTTACTGGCAATTCTGCTGAATGAAGTACGGATGATTGTGTTTAAGCGTTTGCTGCAAACGATTGTATACATGCCTCACTTTCTGTCCTGGGTCGTCATTAGTGGTATCTTCATGGGTATTTTCTCAATGGATGCCGGAGTGGTGAACAAGGCACTTGGATTTCTGGGCATGCAGCCGATCTACTTCCTTGGAGAAGACTCGTACATTCGTTCTATTCTGATCGGTTCGGGGATCTGGCGTGACTCCGGGTACGGAACGATTATTTTCCTGGCTGCCATTGCGGGCATCAATCCCGATCTGTATGAGGCGGCAGAGGTGGACGGAGCTGGACGTTTGAAGCAAATATGGTCGATTACCCTGCCATCCTTGCTGCCAACGATTATGATTTTGTTGCTGCTGCACATCGGGAAGTTCCTTGATCTGGGCTTTGAGCGTGTGTTTGTATTCCTCAATCCGCTCAATCTGGAGTCTGGCGAGATTCTCGATACGTACATCTACAAAGCCGGGCTTCTCTCACAGCAATACAGCTATACAACAGCCATCGGGTTGTTCAAGTCGGTCGTGGGCTTGATGCTTATTCTACTCGGTAACTTCTTTAGCAAAAAAACAACCGGCGAAAGCCTGTATTAGGAGGCGAGATGGATGCGTACCCCCAGTGTCCGTTACCGTATATTTCGCATTGGAAATCTCGTTTTTCTTACGCTGCTCTCGTTGACGATGATTCTGCCTTTCATTAATGTGCTGGCCCAATCACTTAGCAGTTCGGAAGCGATCATGGGCGGAAAGGTTAGCTTCTGGCCAGTAGCTTTTACCTGGATCAATTATGAATATGTATTCGGCGATGCTGCCTTCTGGCGGGCCTTTGCGGTATCGGTTGGGGTAACGTTAGTGGGTACGCTGGTCAATCTCGCCGCAACGGCATCACTCGCGTATCCCGTGTCACGTCCAGAGTACAAGGGTCGCTCTCTAGTTGTCATGTTTGTCCTGGTGACCGTCGTATTCTCGGCGCCGCTCATTCCGAACTTTATCCTGATGAAGGAGCTGCATCTGGTTAACAATCCACTGGTGCTGATTGTGCCAGGAGCGATTAACGCCTTTAACTTTTTCGTCATGCGTTCGTTCTTCTCACAGCTGCCGGGTGAACTGATCGATGCCGCCCGCATCGATGGCTGTGGAGAGTTTGGCATCATCTGGCGTATCGTTATTCCATTATCCAAACCGGCTATGGCATCACTCGGCATTTTCTATGCGGTGGGCCACTGGAATGCGTATTCCACCGCGCTTTATTATCTGAATGATCCGGCCTGGTGGCCGATCCAGGTCACACTTAAGAAGCTGTTTGAGAGTGACGATATTTCCGTCGATCCGGGTTCTGCCGTCTATAGCACCCTTGCACATACATCGCCGGAAGGCATCAAAATGGCGACCATCATCATCGCCACCTTGCCAATCATTATCATTTACCCTTTCCTGCAAAAGCATTTTGTAAAAGGAATCATGGTCGGCTCCGTCAAATCTTAACTACAAGCAGCATACAGATCTGACGGAAACGGGGGAATGGCGATGTTCAGAATCTTGATTACGGACGATGAACCGATGATTCGGATGGGTCTGGCGAAGATGATTGAGCAAGCAGGTCTGTTCGATTGTGAGATCCGGCAGGCGGCGCATGGGGAGGAGGCCCTTCAGGTGGTGAAGGACTTTCGACCACACATCCTGTTCACGGATATTCGCATGCCAACGATGGATGGCATTGAGTTGTGCCGACGTTTATCCGAGCAAGGCAGTACGATGCGCATTATTGTAGTCTCCGGTTATTCAGACTTTGAATATGCAAGAGCCTGTATGGATTATGGGGTAAAGCGATATCTGCTCAAGCCAGTGGGACGACAGGAGCTTCATGAACTGCTGCTCAAATTGCTGGCATCCGAAGAGGATAAACCTAAGGTATCCCTTGTACCCGTGAGGGAGCTGAATGATTGGGCCATGCGTCTGGAAGAGGCTATATGGGAGTTAAGGCAATCCGATGTGACGGAGCTGCTCGCAGCATGGTCTGGTCGTTATCCGGCATATGCCCTGATGCCTGAGCAGACAGCGGAGCTTTTTCAGGAATTATTGGAATTGATTGTGGCCCGCATGAACGCCCGTGGCAACGGAACGATGAGTACGTCCAGTAGGATAATTGTAAGCGCTTCCTCAGAGGAGTGCTTCGAGGCTCTGGGCAACGAGATCCACACGTTAATGAAGACGATCAAGGAAAAACGCAGTGGCAAGCGCAAGCATCCAGTGGAAGAAGCAAAAGCCTATCTGGAGAAGCACTTGCGCCGTGAAGTTTCACTGGACGAGATTGCTACCAAGTTGGGCCTGAACCCGTCCTACTTCAGCCAGCTGTTCAAGCAGACGACAGGTCAGACCTTTATCCAATACCGGATACGCAGCAAAATGGAACTGGCCAAACGCATGCTGGAACAGCCGGGCAACCGGATTACGGATATATCCTACGAAGTGGGGTATGCGGATCATCCCCATTTTACCAAGACATTCAAGAAAATTACCGGACTGACCCCGTCCGAATACCGCAGTAAGTTGGGCATTGAATGATGAAGCGCAGCCTGTCGATCCGCCTGTTCTTTCATTTTGCCATCGTAATTACGTTGTCCCTGTCCGCTATTGGCTTGTTTACCTATACCTATGCCTCAACTGAGATGAACGATCAGCTGGCGGACAACATCGCCCAAACGATGCGTAATACGGCGTACCAGACCGATCTGTATTTGCAAAATTATGATCGTGCTACCTACTCCATTCTCTCGAACGGAAGTGTGAAGCACTTTCTCGATATGAATTCGGAGGACAGTTATGCCTATTACGAGTACAGCCGTCAGATTAAAAGAAACGTGTTCCCGCCTGTTTTTATGTTATATCCACAGATCAAGTTCCTGTATGTTATCGGGGAGAACGGGCGGGTTGTCATCGATGACAACCAGAATTCAGCGGGCATACCCGATATCGATGCTGCACAGCAGTATAAGGAGTTACTCGCTGCAACCCCTGCGAATGGTGAATCGACTTTGCTCACCCGCAGTATTCGCAGTGGACAGAATGCAAACGTCATTACGATTGCGCGCCGGATCAGGGGGGTGTCCTCCTATACACCAAACGGAGTGCTGGCGATGGAAGTGAATGTGCTGGAGCTTGACAACATCTGGGGAGAACTCGATCTCGGTCAAGGGGGCTATCAGTATGTGATGGATCAGAACGGAAATGTCATCTACACTCCTGGGGACGAGGAGGCGCAGACCGTGATGTCGTCCAGCACCGTGGACAGACTTATGCACATGGAGGCAGGGTCACTGGAACAGAACACGGATGGCACCAAACGGCTGTTTATATCGGAGCTGTCTGCCTATTCGGGCTGGCGCTTTGTTGCTTCCGTGCCGCTGTCGGAGCTTCAAAGGCCGATAGCAACAATCCGCTCAGCTACATTATGGGTTGGTGCAGGGACCTTGCTCGCTGCGCTTGTGGTGGCCTACCGGATCGGAGCATCTCAAGTAGAACCCATTCGTGTGCTGATGAACGGAATGAGACAGACGGAGAAGGGAATCTGGAACAAGGTGGAGATGAAGGAAAGGCGCGATGAGATCGGAGTGCTGATTCGCAGCTATAATCTGATGGTCAGCCGTTTGTCGGACATGATTGAGAGTGTATATGAGTCGGAGTTGCGCCGCCAGAAGTCGGAAATTGAGCTACAGCAGGAAGCGTTGGAACGACACCGTGCGGAATTTCAGGCGCTCCAGTTGCAGATCAATCCGCATTTTCTCTACAACACATTGGAGACGATCAAATGTTATGCCGTCGTACAGGATTCCGAAGAAATTACGCAGATGGTGGAATCGATGGCTCATATGCTCCGTTATTCCATTCAGACCAATCTGGAGGAAATTACGGTTGCCAATGAGCTGAAGCATGTGCTGGCCTACCTTTCCATCATGAAACATCGTATGGATCGGGAGCTTGAAGTTGAGGTCATCATTGCACCGGATCTATTGTTGGAAAAGATGGTTCGTCTCACCCTCCAGCCCCTGGTGGAAAATGTGCTGCAACATGCGTTTCCACGGGGCATGGAACCGGGTCATTTTATCCGCATCGATGCTCGGCGTCTGGATGATCGATTTCTTGTCATCGTTCAGGATAATGGTATGGGCATGAGCAAGGCACGTCTGGAGAAACTGCGTCGCCGTCTTGAACTGAACCGTCTGGCAGGTGAAGACACGGATGATGTTTATCACCGCGGGGGGATCGGACTTATGAATGTGCATCGCAGGATTCAGCTCGTATTTGGAGAGACGTACGGCTTGATGATGGAGAGTGAGGAAGGCTTGGGAACGACGATTACGATGGCCCTTCCGGCGGACCAGCACAGCAAGCGAATTTAATTCAGTCCAATAACAAGGAGGAAGATAAAACATGAATATCAATTTACAGAACAAAATCGCATTGGTAACAGGTTCCAGTGGAGGGATTGGTGCTGCTATCGCTGGAGCGTTGGCTCGTTGCGGGGCGAAGGTTGCTGTGAATGGTCTGCATAATATGGAGCGGGCGGAGGAAGTCGTGACCGCAATCCGGGATGCTGGTGGTGAAGCGGCGGCATTTCAGGCAGATGTGACGGATACGGATGCGATCAGAGCGATGATTGAAGATATTACACACCGTTTCGGCGGTCCAATTGACCTGTTGGTTAACAACGCGGGACATCTGGTGGAGCGAAGCCCCATTGAAACGATGAGTGAGGAGCTGTACAGCCGAGTTATGGATGTCAATCTGAAGAGCACCGTCTTTGTCTCCAAAGCAGTCATTCCTGGCATGAGGGCGGCTGGTGGCGGACGAATTATCAATCTGACCTCCGTAGCGGCCCATAATGGGGGCGGGCCGGGTGCAGCTATTTACGCAGCATCCAAGGCGGCTGTCATGGCGTTGACCAAAGGGCTTGCCAAAGAGCTTGCCCCTGGCGGGATTACGGTGAATGCGCTCTCCCCGGGCTTCATCGGACAGACGGCTTTCCATGCTACGTTCACCTCGGCAGAAGGCCGGTCTTCTGCGGTAAACAGCATCCCGCTTGGACGGGAAGGGACTCCCGATGATGTCGCAGGAGCGGCGTTGTACCTGTGTTCCGACCTGGGTTCTTTTATTACCGGAGAGACGCTTGAAATCAATGGTGGCATGTATATGCGTTGATGTTACAACATTGTGATAAGGAGGGGGAAAAACGATGGAAGTGAAGCGAAAGCTTGCAGAAAGATCGTTGTACCAACCCATCAGCGGGCCGTTCCATGTGGACTATGCCCCTGACGAGCATTCCGTTCTGGCAGAGAATCCGCCAAGGTTTACCTGGATGGCGGCACAGCAGGAGGATGAGAATGCCTATCTGCTGCAAGTGTCGGCGAGCCCTTCTTTTCAGGAAGAAGAGACGATGACCTTTGCGCCGCTCCCGTATAACTTTTTCACGCCTGACCGGGTGTTTGAACCTGGGGATTATTATTGGCGATATGCGCTGCTTGTAAATTATCCAGTGCAGCAAGGGAGTGAAGCCGAAGGGCATGCTTCGCAAGGGAAGCAAGGGGAAATGTCGGCTTGGAGTGAGGTGCGGCGGTTTACGGTGTCAGCGGGATTACCGGAAACACCGCTGCCTTCCCGGGCACAGCGATATGTTTCCACAGACACGTCTCACCCACGGCTGTGGCTTGGTGAGCGTGGGCTGAATGCACTTGCGGATGCCATTGCGTCAGATGCTACATACTGCGGCTGGGATGCGTTTATGGCAAATTCCGTGGAGCCATGGGCAAACCGTGAGCCCATTCGTGAACCGCAGCCTTACCCGGAGAACAAACGTGTTGCCGCACTCTGGAGGCAAATGTATATTGACTGTCAGGAAGTGTTATATGCGATTCGTCATCTGAGTATCGCTGGGCGAGTGCTTCGAGACGAACGGCTGCTTGAAGCGGCGAAAACCTGGCTGTTGCATGTGGCAGCTTGGGATACGGAGGGAACGACCTCCCGCGATTATAATGACGAGGCGGCTTTTCGGGTCGCAGCTGCGCTTGCTTGGGGTTATGACTGGCTGCATGATGAGTTGAACAGTGAAGAGCAGGAAGCGGTCAGGCGCAGTTTGCTGCGGCGGACAGAACAGGTAGCCCAGCATGTGATGGTCCGCTCGAAGATTCATCATGTACCCTATGACAGCCATGCGGTGCGTTCATTGTCTTCCGTGCTTGTGCCCTGCTGTATGGCCTTGTTGCATGAGGAGCAGCAGGCTGCAGAGTGGCTGGATTATGCAATCGATTATTATGCCTGTCTGTACTCTCCTTGGGGAGGCAGTGATGGGGGATGGGCCGAAGGCCCGATGTATTGGACAACAGGCATGGCCTATGTGACCGAAGCGATGAATTTGCTGCGAAACTATGCGGGTATCGACTTTTTCCGTCGACCATTCTTCCAACGTACCGGGGATTTTCCGTTCTACGTCTATCCGCCTGATGCACGGCGCGCCAGCTTTGGGGACCAGTCTACGCTGGGTGACCCGGTAAACTTGAAAACAGGTTATCTTGTGCGCCAACTGGCTGGGGTTACAGGCAATCGCTGGTACCAGTGGTATTTTGAGCGTGTACGTCAATCAGACCCGGGGACCGAGGGAGCTTTTTATAACTACGGTTGGTGGGACTTTAACTTTGACGAATTAGTATACCGCCACGATTATCCGCAGGTGGAGGAAGAGTCGCCTGTGGATATCGAGCCGCTTAAATGGTTCCGTGATGTGGGGTGGGTAGCCATGCATCATCGGATGGACGATCCGGATGAGCATATGATGTTTCTGCTCAAGTCAAGCCGTTATGGCTCGATCAGCCACAGTCATGCGGATCAGAACAGCTTCACTTTGCATGCATTCGGTGAGCCACTCGCCGCGGATACCGGCTATTATATTGCGCATGGAAGCTCCTTTCACCGGGAATGGCGCAGGCAGACACGCTCCAAAAACAATCTGCTGATTGGCGGAGCAGGGCAGTATGCCGAGAACAACAAGGTGCTGAATATGGCTGCAACCGGACAGATCGAAGAGGCCTATTGGCGGGATGGCGATGGTTATGTGCGTGCGGTAGCGACCGATGCCTATGCCAGCACTGTTCCCCATGTGAAGCGTGTTGTACGGGAAATTCATTTTCTGCAATCCGCCTACTTCGTTATTGTCGACCACATTGATCTAGAGAAACCGGACAGCATTCAATGGCTGTTCCATGCACTGCACCCGCTACAGTTGAAAGGGCAGAGCTTCCGTCTGAACGGTACTAAGGCGGGGCTTGAGGGGACATTTGTATATGCTTCCTCCGGTGAGCTGTCGCTTAGCCAGACGGATCAATTTGCAGAGGTGGACCCGGCAGAGTACGAAGGGCTGGACAGACATTATCATCTGAGCGCGGAAACGCGGTCTGCCACAAGTCATACAATTGTTACGCTGCTTGTACCTTACAAGATCGAGGAGCCGAAGTATGTCCCTTATTTCATCGATGACCAAGATCACGGTATCCATCTCTATTTTACCGACAACGGTGTAACAAAGAAGATCGAGGTATCCAAGACGTACTAGTAAGTGCTGACCTAAAGAAAACGCAATCTCATCTAAAACATCCCCATTGTTGCAGGCGGTGGGGATGTTTTATCATCTTCATGAAAGCGCTTCACATATAAGTGATACCTAAACCTAAATCAGGATGAAAAGAGGGGTAGCATGAAAAAGTGGATGGTCACAGGCATGGCGCTATTGCTGGCGGCAACCTTCATGGCGGGATGCAGCAAGGGAAGCGGGGCGGAATCCGGTGAGAATGGAGGAGACGGCAAGACGAGGTTCTCCATGTCATTGCGAACGCTGGCGTATACGTATGTGGAAAAGTCACCGGACATCAACCAGGATAAATGGGTGAAAAAGCTGGAGGAGCTGACCAATAGCGATCTGAAAATCGTGCTTGTGCCTCATAAGGAATATGAGCAGAAAATGGTCCAGATGTTTGCCACCAATGATATTCCTGATGTAGTGCAGGGTGATGGCGGCGTCAACGGTAAGGAGATGGCCGGTTCGGTCGAAGCCGGAGTATTCCAGCCGCTGGATGAGCTGTTGCAGCAGTATGGGCAAGATTTGCTCAAAGCCGTGCCGAAGGAAGCCTGGGACCAGGTAACCCATGACGGGCAGATCTATGCCATCCCCGAATATTTATCCAATCCATCCCGCCGGGCAACCTGGATTCGTAAGGATCTGCTGGATCAAACGGGATTGCCAGTGCCTACCACGGTGGAAGAAACATTGGAAGTGCTGCGCGCCTTTAAAAAGCTTGGCGTGGAGAATCCATATATGGGGCGTGAAGATTTCAAATATGCGGATACCTTCTTTGGTGCCTATGATGTGCAGCAGTTCCTGTCCATGATGGAGCAGCAGGGCGACCAGATTGTACCCAAATTCATGGATAACGAGAATATGCAGCAAGCCCTGACGGTTTATAAGACGATGTACGAAGAAGGGCTGATTAACAAAGAGTTTGCGACCATCAATTCGACGGTATTCAAAAATACGATTCTCTCCGGCAAGGCGGGCATGTGGTCGATGAACGCCAACGAACTGATTCAATGGGAGAAGCAGATTAAAGCGTCGGTTCCCGATGCCAAAATCGAAATTATCCCTTCCCCTGTTGGTCCCGACGGAAAGGGTGGTTATTATCTGTACGGTCCGGTGACACGTGCTTACTTTATCAATAAGGATGCGGCTGATCCGGCTTCCATTATCCGTTTTTTTAACTGGATGGTTTCCGATGAAGCAGAGAAGTTTTTCACGTATGGCACGGAAGGAGAAACCTACACAGAGGATAATGGCGTGATTTCGTACACGGCTCCAACGGATTCCGCTGGTGTGGACGAAGAGCGTTACCGTCAGTCGTTCTTATGGTTTGTACAGGACACAACATACAATAAAGGCTCGTTATCGCTGACAGAAGAAGGCAGGAAACTGATGAATATTTACGATACGATTTTAGCCAAAGAAGGCCGGGATGGCATCAACTTTGATCCGCGGTTGGAGGCCTTTGTGCAGAATCCCGAGATTGCTCCCAATTCGGATACACCTCCTCAAGTATTGCTCACACACATGATCAAGATGGTTTATGGTAAGGAGCCCATCTCCGATTGGCCAAAAGTGGTTGAGGAATGGAAATCCAAAGGTGGCGATCAGGCCATCGAGGAAGCTACGGAGAAATTTAAGAAGGGTGAGGGAGTGTCAGCCCCGCGTCGCTAACTATATAAGTTGAACAATACATTTACACGATCACAGCGATCGGAAGGTTTTTCTGTCATTGGAGTGGCAAGTCAGGTGAATACGGAGGGATACAAGTGAAGGACTTGTTCAAAACGTGGACGAAGCGGGCTGTACTTGTTGCCATATCTTTCATACTCATTACCGGTATCGCCATTCCTGTGCATGAAGTCTGGGCGATGGAAGACGATATTCCTCATTCTGTTATCAATGCTGCTGCACAGGAAGAAAATATCCCGGAACCCGAGGGGCCCGAGCTGGAGATTTACGCGGAAAACTTTGATGATCCCGACAATTTTGGCTCTACGGGCGGAATTGCATTGAAGGCACCATGGCATCAGGATGGTGCGGGCGGGAGCAAGGCCAAAACGTCTTCTTCAACAACCGCACCATCCCAACCCAACATGGTCAAGATAGATGGAACCGATGCACTCGCGCTGCCACTTGATCTGACCGGCTACGGAAACATCCGGCTAAGCTACTACACAAGAGCTTCCTCCTATATAAGCGGAAGCGTGATTATTGAATGGTCGAAGGATGGAGGTATTTCCTGGACGACGTTGGAGACGTTTGAACTTCCTCCAGGAACTCCAGATATGAAGAATAAGGAAGGCAATACCTTAAAAAGCTGGACGCTGGGTTCCGAAGCGAACAATAACAGTACAGTGAATATTCGATTTCGGACAGGAGATGCCATGCAGGCCAACATGTATATCGACAATGTTGCCATTTACGGTCAGGCCATTCCGGGTATAACGCCTGCCCCTTCCCCAGTGCCGCCTGGAGAAGAGAATACTGAGTTTACGCCACCACAAGGAGTGACTTTATACGAGGATGTGGAGATTGGCATGGCTGGTGGGCGGGCGATGTATTCATCCATTGCCGTTCCCGAGACAGCGGCAGCTGAACCGATGCCAGTCATGATCTATATTCACGGAGGTGGGTGGAATCACGGGGATCGGAAGCAGGCATTGAACTCAATATGCAATTATGTACTCAAACGCGGTTACATCGGTGTATCTCTGGACTACCGGCTCACGCCTGAGGCGCCTTTCCCTGCCCAGATTCAGGATATCAAACTTGCTATTCGATATTTGCGGGCCCATGCCGCCCAGTACAATCTGGACCCAAGTCGTATCGGCGTCTGGGGATCATCTGCAGGCGGTCACCTGGCCGCATTACTCGGGACCACGGGGGACTTGGTCGCTGGTGATCCCGTCGTGCTTGATACAGGGGTCACGGTAGAGGTACCGGATCTCGAAGGTTCTGGTGGATGGCCTGAGTATTCGGACAAAGTGCAGGCGGTTGCCGACTGGTACGGACCCGCTGATTTTACGACGACATTTGCCAATAATTATAGCTCTGTCACGGCTCTGCTTGGCGGTCATCGCGCATTGGATGTACCGGAACAGGCCAGACTTGCGATGCCGGGCACCTATGCTTCACCTGATGATCCACCGTTCTGGATTCGCCACGGGGATGCTGACGCCACCATTCCATACACGGACAGTGTTACTTTTGCAGAGCAGCTTCAATCTGCGGGTGTGCCGATTGTGGATGTGAAGATTGTACCTGGTCAGGGCCATGGATTTACAGGTGCAGCTTCTGAGAATGCCAATGCGGAGGCATGGGCCTTCCTGGATGAACATGTGAAGAACCGGATCGTTACGGAGCCAATTATTTTCAAAAGCAACCCCGAAGATACTTCATCCGGCGAGGGCGAAGATGAAGTAGAACGACCGTTAATGGAGAAGGTCATCGCCAGCAAGCTGCCAAGCGACGATGCGGCGATTGACAGCAGCAAGCCTGATCTGAATTTCAATCAGGCTACAGGTTCCAGTACCGGATTACTAAGCATCTCTTCCACTTCGTCGACCAAGAAATATGTATATCTCAAATTTGATATGACCGGAAATGATTCCGAAGGAGACCGGTATCGGCTGCGGATTGCAGCGAAGAAAGGCACTTCGAATACCGCTACGGAGTTGTCCCTGTACGGTTTGGATGCTACAGACTGGAATGAATCATCATTAACCTGGTCGAATGCCCCCGTACAAAGTCTGAGCGAAGCTTCGTTGCTGGGCACATTCCAGGTCACGGCAGATCGGAATGGAAGTCCGGCCGTCTATGAAGTGGATGTAACCGATTATGTGAAGAGTCGTCCAGATGCGGGGCAAGTGGCATTTTTGCTCGCGGATGCGGGATCAACTGGCGTCTCTGTAAACGTCTATACTAAGGAAGCCAACGGAACGAGCAATCCACGTCCACAGTTATCGGTCATTGCTTTGATCGAAGAGGGCAGTGACACGCATTCACCCGAATGGGAGCAGGGAGCCGAGCTGGAGATTCGTAACTGGGGAACGGATTTTGCGGAACTGAGATGGCCCGCTGCCAGTGACGATACGGCTGTATATGCTTACCGGATTTATCGGGATGGCGTTCTGCTGAGCGAACAAGGTAAGCAGTCATTTCGGGACAGCGGACTTGCAGCTGGAACATCGTACACCTTTCAAGTGAGGGCGATTGATGAGGCCGGCAACGTCAGCACTGCTTTATCAACCGAAATGACAACCCTTGACGTCCCGGTATCGTCCCTGCCTGTGGCTTCCGTCACGGCAAGTGGCAGCGATGGTAACCTTGCGACCAATACTCTCGACAATAACAGCTATACACGCTGGTCTGTTGCAGGAGAGGGGCAATGGATCACATTTGATCTGGGGCAGGTACAGCCAGTGGGTTATGTTGGGATTGGTTTTTACAAAGGGGATATCCGAAAGACATTTTTTGAGATGGAATCGTCTGTTGACGGTGAGCAGTGGACCCAGATATTTAACGGCGAAAGCAGTGGGGATACAACCGAAATGCAGGCGTTTGATATCCCGGACATATCTGCACGTTATGTGCGAATCACCGGGCGTGGCAATTCCGATGCAAGTATTTACACAAGTCTGACCGATGTGCATCTGTATGCTCCTTTTGCAGGGGGAGGGACACCTGTGGCTCTGATTCCATACATCGTGCCACAACCACCTGAAGGGACGATGCCCTTTATCGCACCAGGTCTGACGGAAACAGATGGCACACCACATGCTGTCCATGCTCCACATGCCGTGACCGGACGTACAATTGATGTGCGGGATTATGGAGCAGATCCTGCTGACAACACGAGTGATGACCGCCCTGCTATACAGGCTGCGATGGACGAGGCCAACGTTGGGGATGAAGTGTTTTTCCTGATGGAGTGTACAATTTGTTATCCGGGCCGGATGGCAGCACCAATCTGATGCTCAAATCCGGAGTGAATCTGAGAGGTGAGAGCCGTGAAGGAACTGTGCTCAAGACATCGCTGAATCAGGTGACGGGAAGTGCCGTTCTGAAAGCATCGGCTCAGCATAGCATTCTCGTATCCAACATGACCATAACTTCAGCCTGGTCCGGCAGCTACACGACCGATCATCAATCCAATAACCCCTCCGCAGGGGGGCCGGATAGCATGATTCATATCGCCAATTATGGCGAGGCACCATCGTATGACATTACGATTGACGGCGTAATTGTGGAGAAGTTCAAACGAATGGCGATCCGTATTGAGCACAGCCGCGATGTTGTTGTGAAGCATGCAACCTTCCGCAATTCAACAGATCTGGGCCCTGGAGGTTCAGGTTACGGCATTTCCATTCAGGGAACAGCCAAAACCGATCGACTCGGCTTTGACAATGATACGTTATGGAATGTGGTGGAGGACAGCGTGTTTGAGGGACCTTATCTGAGACATGGAGCGTTGATCCAGTTTGTGGCCCATAATAACGTGCTGCGTGGCAATACTTTTAGCGGAACAAAGTTGGACGCCATCGACCTTCATGGTGAACTGGAGTATTTAAATGAAATTTCCGGCAATGTCATTACGGACGTATTGACAGGCGCAGGGATTGGGCTCGGCAATACCGGGGGTTCGGCGCCCAGCAACCACAGCAAGTCTGGCAAAGGGAACTACATTCATGACAACACAATCACGAACAGCCGAATCGGTATTTCGGTAACAATGGGTACCCCCGATACCCTAATTGAGGATAATCTCATCGAGAATACCGCTATGATTGCAGAGGCAGCAGGGATCAAAGTGTTGAACGGACCGGGCACGGTGATTCGCGGCAATGTAATTCTTAACAATACGGCGAGCGGTTACTGGGGTGTGAGGCTTGAGCGCGACAAAGGTGATGCCGGAGCAGGCAATATCGGCGAAGGGGACCCTGAGAATGTGTGGATTGAACATAACCGAATCGAAGGGAATACAAACGGAATCGGACTCTTTGCCGGAGTAGGCATTCTAATGAAGGCCAACATTTTAAACAACGTGAATGAGGACTACTACAAAGCAGCAGGTGTAACCGTTACCGAGCAATAAAGGATCAGAAAAAGTAGCCTGATAGGCTACTTTTTGTTATGAATCATTAATTTAAGATTCACCTTAAAGGTTTGTCCTATTCACAGCAGGCTGCCGGATCTGTTCATGAACAGCTCAAGTCGGTAGAGCAGATCAAGGAATCTGCGGCTATTTTGTCCGATGTGTCGACAGAGCTCCAGACCTCACTTAGTCCGTTTAAGATTTAATATCTGTTACAATAGGGAAAAGGAGGGACTACAATATGGCCCCTGATAAAACAAAACTTTTCCCGAATGAGAATATCCGTACGGTATGTTACATTCAAAACCTTCCGCCGCGTTCCAACGTGGACATCGGTGATTATACGTATTATAGCGATAACACGAATCCGCCAGAGCAATTTTATGACCGGATACAGCATCATTATGACTTTATTGGTGATCGCCTGGTCATTGGCAATTTTTGTGCAATTGCGGAAGGTGTGACATTCATTATGAATGGTGCGAATCATCGGATGGAGGGGATGACCACGTATCCGTTCAACATTTTTGGTGGAGGATGGGAGCGTGTGACACCTACACTGGAACAACTTCCATATAAGGGTGACACGGTACTGGGGAACGATGTTTGGCTTGGACAAAATGTAACGATCATGCCTGGTATCACGATTGGAGACGGGGCAATTGTTGCCTCTAATTCAACCGTTGTTAAGGACATTGAACCCTATACAATTGTTGGTGGTAATCCAGCCAAGACTGTTAAAAAGCGTTTTGACGAAGAGACGATTGCACTGCTGCTGGAATTGAAGTGGTGGGATCAGGATGAGGAATGGCTGGATACGCATTTGGAACGTCTTGTCTCTACATATGATCTCCAGATCTTGCGCGAACTTCTGAACAGCAAATAGGATGGTTGTGCATAAAAGACAAATAAGCTGGTTCCTGACAGAGCCGGCTTCCAAGCAAATCAGGCCCTGGACCGTTTTGAGCGGATCAGGGCCTCTTGTTGTCCAAGATGAAATGTTAATTTAGCGGGTGGATGGTCGTAGGTTGCAATCAGACTGTACTGATGGGGGCTTTAAATGAGTATGAGCTTCTGTATGATCCGAGTTTGTCTGTTTGCCTGAGTAAAAGTTAATGATATCATCAACGGTAGTAAACACGACATTTAAATCCATATTATCATTGTGTGTTTGAATAAAAACCTCTTTTCAATGGGTTGTTACGTTTGTTACGTGGTTTAATTTAAAGCTTCTTTCATGCTTAAACCTGCTGTGAATACAGGAACTTTACCTGCAGGTAGTTGAATTTCCTTGCCTGTTCTCCGACTTTTGCCTGTTCTTGCCTCACGCTTCTGTACTTCGAATTTCCCAAATCCAACCACTTGAACTTCTTTACCTTCTTTGAGAGCTTCGAGAATCGAATCCAATACAACGGTTACAGCTTTTTCAGCATTCTTCTTGGAGAAACCGCCAGCCTTGGCTACTTCTGTGATCAATTGTTCTTTATCCATGGGGAATACCTCGCTTTCATTCTTGGGATGTGGAAACTTTGCTGTGACACATATGAGTAAATAAAAAGCTGCCTTATTAATAAGGCAGCTTTCATATAATTAAAGTTTAGTAACGTTCTCAGCTTGTGGTCCACGGTTACCTTGAGTTACTTCAAATTGAACGCGTTGACCTTCGTCCAAAGATTTGTAACCTTCACCTTGAATTGCACTGAAATGAACGAATACGTCTGTTCCTTCTTCAGTTTCGATAAAGCCGAATCCTTTATCCGCGTTGAACCATTTCACTGTACCTGTTTGCATGTGATTCCTCCAAAAAATAAGTTTTTAGCCGATCATTATGACGAGTATAATTTAAAATTGACACTCACCTGGTGCATTTAAACCACGAACTTGATGTCCGCTAATGTATCGATTAATATGATAATACCATGTCCGCTAATATAAGTCAAGATTTGGAGGTAATTTCTAATGAATCAGTCATCAGGGATTTCGGTGCAGCGGGAACCGACAGTAGAGGAATTCATACATATGCTTGCTAAAGAGGGAGAATTGCATCCCAAAACCGTGAAGGAATATGCAAGTGATCTGAAGCACTTTATCGAATGGTACAAGGAAAGCACCATGCTCAGCGAAGAGTTTTCACTGCGAATTGAAGATGTGGATACATCCACTTTAGTCAGTTATCGTGAAGATGCTCACAAAGTTATGTTATTGAAACCAGCCACCATTAACCGGAGATTGATTACGCTGAAGCGTTTTTTCAAATGGGCTGTCTTGGAATCCAGGCTCAGTCATGACCCTTCCAAACCATTAAAATTCATTCCGGAAGACAAAGTAAGTCCACGCCGAATGACATTGGAAGAAGAGCAGGCATTCCTCGCGGCAGTGGAGTATGGTAATTCCCTTCGTGATCAGACGATCCTGACCCTTATGTTTCACACAGGCTTGCGAACGATGGAGGTATGCAACCTCAAGCCTCATGATATCGAACTTGGTAGACGAAGCGGTCACCTGACAGTGAGAGCCGATAAACGCAACGTGCAACGTAAGATCCCTTTGAATATACAGTGTGTTGTTATGTTGAATCAGTACTTATCTAATCTTGCTACCGATCGTGTGTACCTTTTTCCCTCAGAGAAGACAAACGATCGTTTAACGGAGAGAGCACTGCGCCACCTGATTAAAAAAGTAATGATAACAGCAGGGCTGGAAGGACTGAGTTCACACGACCTGCGTCATCGTTTCGGCTACGCCATGGCTGAGCATACGCCACTGCACCGTTTGGCCGAGATAATGGGACACACCAACCCAGATACAACCATGATTTATTTTAAAGCATTAACTACGAATCATCGTAGAGAACAACAATGAAGAATCTGAATTATAATCACAATCAAAACACCTCTTATTAGAAGTACTTCGAAATTTTCCGTGTTTGTATCACTTTAACCTACCTTTAGCATTCATATACTATCCTTCACATTTCACTTAGGCACTGCCCGACAGGGTTGCCTTACCTCTAATGAAGAAAGCGATTACATATCCCTGATAATATTGTATATTATGATGGCAACCTTGGAACAGATCAACATGAGCCTTTGCATTTTGCTTCAATTCGGTGAGCCATAAGAAATCAAATGATTCACAATGCTACATATATATTCGTTGATAGGGCATAAGGCCGTCATCAAAAGGAGGAATCCAAACATGTACCGGGTACTGCTGGTGGATGATGAAGAAGATGTGCGTGAAGGACTTGTTGTAGAGGTCAATTGGGAAGCGCTCGATCTGCGGATTGTCGGTTTGGCTGAGAATGGGCGGGAAGCATTGGAGATGGCGGAGCGGGTGGAGCCGGATATTGTGGTGACCGATATCAGCATGCCATTCATGAATGGTTTGGAACTCGCACAAAGATTGAGGAAGCGTAATCCACTCGTGAAGGTGGTCATTTTGACTGGATATGATGAATTTGATTATGCGAGGCAAGCCATCTCGTTAAGTGTGGATGAATATCTGCTGAAGCCGTTCTCGGCAGGACATCTCACAGAACTGCTCACAAGACTGCGCGCCCAGATGGCGGCTGAAGTGGCTGAGCGTGAAGATGTACAGCAGCTGCGTGAGCACTATCATACCAGTTTGCCTTTATTACAGGCAGATCTGATGGCGACCTTGCTCCATCGACAGAAATCCTCGACATATATTCATAGTAAAGCCAAACAATGCGGATTGGATCTGACAGGAGAACGTTATGGTGTGTCCGTATTGACACTGCATATGGATGGAGATGTACAGAAGGAGAAGTCTGAGGGAGTATTCAGCGAGCCCTCACAGCGACATAACAAAACAACATCCGAGGTAGCGGATCAGTCTGAGATATTCATTCCCGGAGGTTCCTTGCGTCAATCTGAGGATGCTGAACTGAAACGCTTTGCGGCACTTAACATTGCGGCAGAAGTTTGGGCGGAGCATGGGGCTGGTCATGCTTTTATGCATCAGGAGACGATTGTTCTGCTCTATGTGGATCGTACGGGCGGTACAGATGGAGCGAAGCGGCAACAGAAGGCATTGGAAAATGTGATGCGCAGCATCAACCACTATTTACGTATCCCGGCTACGGTGGGATCTGGTCAGATTGTGGATACACTCGCGGATGTGAATCATGCCTATGAAGATGCCCTGCTGGCATTGGATTATCGGCTTGTGCCCGGGACGGATTCAATCATATACATTGCGGACGTGGAGCGACAGACGGCGGGCAAGCTGCGTTTCGACGAGTTGAAGCAACAGTCGCTGACACGTTGTCTAAAGGCGGGTACGCAGGCGGAGTTGGAGGAAGCACTTGCGATCATTTTCCGGGAAATTACAGTGGAACACGGGCGAAGTGATATTCAGCTCTATTTAATTGAAGTATTAACAACAGTATGGAAGGCAGCACAGGCATCAGGGGAAGCGATGGAAGACATCTTTGGTGCAGGGTTCCAGTTGTATGCGGATTTGTTCCGACTGCCGGGACTTACTGAGGCACAGAAGAAGGTACAGGAGGTCTGTCTACTCGTGCAACATCGCATTGCCAGTGGTCGCCAGCATGTATACAAGGATATTGTCGAGCAGGCGTTAGTCTTCACCAAAGAGCATTATGCCGACCCTGACCTATCCATTCAGAAGGTGTGCGGCCATCTGCATATCAGCTCCGGTTATTTTTGTGGCATTTTCAAAAAAGAAGTGCAACTTACCTTCCTGCAGTACCTGATGCAGATCCGAATGGAGGCAGCGCGTGAACTGCTTCGCTCGACAGAGCTGAAGTCATTTGAAATTGCGGAGCAGGTTGGCTTTGCTGAACCCAATTACTTCAGTTTTTGTTTCAAAAAACATATTGGTGTCTCGCCCAAAGAATATCGTAAACAGGCTTCTCAGACAGCAAGTGAAGGTTCAATCCGATGAAGTTTTTTTCCAGATGGGTGAATTCCATGGGACCTCAATTACGCTCTCGTCTGCGTTCGTCCAGAGTCAGCAGTATCCGGTTTATTATTACGTGGTCCTTTTCCGTTTTCATCGTCTTGGTGCTGACCATCATGGCGATGCTTCTGCATGACAAGTTCACGCAGGCTGCCGAGCGAAGTGCGGAACTGACGACGAGACAGATTGTGGATCAGGTCAGTTATAACCTTGAGGATTACGTCCGCAGTATGTCGCATCTGTACCGTGCCATTGAGGAACACATGCTGCGTGACGGGACATGGGAAGGGGAACTGGTGGACAAACAGCTCGACACACTGCTCAGCAGTCGTGAGGATATCATCTCGATTACTCTGCTTGATTCCACGGGGAAATTGCTCAAGAACCGACCTACAGCTGAATTAAAAACCAGCGCCCATGTGACACAGCAAGGGTGGTTTCAGTCTGCGCTTCGTGTGCCGGATCACCTGAGTTTCTCGTTACCTCATATTCAGAACATGTACACAGGCCCATATAAATGGGTCGTTTCCATGAGCAAAGGCATAACGATACGGCAAAATGGTCAGGATCGGCAGGTTATTTTGCTGGTCGATATCAATTTCAAACAGATGGATGAACTGAGCCGTCGGGTCAGTCTGGGGCAACGGGGATATGTCTATATCATCGATGAGAGTGCGGGCAATATCGTGTACCATCCGCAGCAGCAATTGATGTATATGGGACTCAAAAGCGAGAATATCGAACAGGCTTTGGTGGCTTCCGGCAGTTACGAAGATGAAGCAGATGGACAGAAAAGGCTGAATACCGTGAAGTCCGTTGCCAATATCGGGTGGAAAATCGTCGGTGTTGCCTATCTGGATGAGATTATGACAACGCGCCAGGAAGTGAATGGATATCTCATTCGTGTATTGGTGGTTGTGCTGGTACTGGTCATTCTCGTATCCCTGTTTCTCTCTTCCAGTCTGACTCGTCCGATCCGGCGTATGGAACGTAAGATGAAAGCCGTGGAGCGAGGCGATTTCAACGTGGAGTTGCCTATTGAAGGGCCGCTGGAGGTGGAACGACTATCCCGTCGCTTCAACCTCATGGTCAATAAAATTCGCACCCTGATGGATGAGATTATCCATGAACAGGAACAGAAGCGTCGTCTGGAGCTGGAAGCCTTGCAGGCCCAGATCAATCCTCATTTTTTGTACAATACGCTGAATTCAGTAGTGCGCATGGTAGGCATGAGTCGCAATGAAGAAGTGATTACGATGATTACATCACTCTCGCGCCTGTTTCGCATCAGTCTTAGTCAAGGTAAAACGATTATCACGATCAGGGAAGAGCTGGAGCATGCGCAGCATTATTTGACGATTCAGCAGATGAGGTTCAAGCACAAATTCAACTTTACCATCCATGCAGATGAGACGCTCCTGGAATGCCTGACATTAAAGCTGGTGCTCCAACCCCTGATTGAGAATGCCATTGTTCATGGCATCGAGTACCACATGGACGAAGGAAGTATTGAGGTTGATGTTTATCGTGAGGACAACAAGCTGGTGTTTCGCATTACAGATAATGGGGTCGGCATGACGGAAGAACAGATGTCGGGATTACTAAGTGGTCGTCCTGTGGTCAAAAGCGGTGCAGGCTCCGGCGTAGCGGTACGCAACGTACATGACCGAATCCGGCTCTATTATGGGGAGGGCTTCGGACTTGAATTTGCAAGTGAGTTGGAAGAAGGAACCACGGTCTGGATTCGAATCCCCAATCAATCGCAGCAGAAGGAGGGCGAGCCTGATGACGGACAATAAGGAGAATAGGAGCGACATCCACAGCCACAGAGTTGTTGGGTCATACATTCGTACTTTTTGGAAAAAGGTTGCTGCGAGCTTCCCTGGAATTCGGAAACGTCGGTTATTAACCCTGACAGTTGCAAGCTGCTGTCTGCTCATATGCAGCGCCTGTGGCTTATCGAGTCCCGATACTACGGCAGTACCGCCACGTATCGCGCTGATTACGCCAGCTGGGACAGGGGAACTTGCGGAAGCCATCCGCCTTGGGGCCGAAGCGGCTGCCAAAGAGAGTGGAGCCGAACTGATTACCGTGGAAGCATACCCTTCCAATGGTGATGTGTACACGCCTACCATTTTGGACTCTGCTGAAAATCAGATGCAGGTCAAACAGGCAAATATCAACAGCCAAACGTTGTCTCGCAGTGCGCGAGAGCAGGCTCAAGTGGAGGCCGCCGCATCGGCTCTGAAGCAGGGGGCATCAGCTCTATTGGTTGATCCCCTAAGTGAGAAGGCACTTAGTGACATCATTCAGGAGGCACAGACAACGAATTCTGATAGGACCAATGTTCCTGTCATTGTGCTTAACGATGAATTTCCCGTGAAAGGCATCACCAGTTTCATCTCGATGGATAATGTTGAGGCGGGAAGACAGGCCGGCCAGGCTATGGCGGAGCTTCTGGAAGGGAAAGGGCATGTGGCCTTATTGGGCCCCGATCCTCTTAATTCTGGTCTGATTCAGAGAGAGCAGGGAGTTATGGAAGCCTTGGTACAGTATCCTGATATTCAAGTGGAACCCAAATCGATATGTAATACACGGGATGGATGTTGGCAGACTGCGAAGCAATTGCTGGACCAGCAGGAGGTGGATGGCTTCATTACTCTTCAGGAACCTGCTTCTCTGGGAGCAGCTGATGAACTGAATCGACGCAAATCGGCGGACAAGGTAAGGATTGTTGGATTTGGAAGTGAACAACAGCAACTGGAGCAATTGCAGGAAGGGGTCTTTGATCATCTCATCGTCCAGAATGGATATAGTGCAGGTTATCTGGGATTGAATCAAGCCGTTGCGCGGCTGAACAATCAACAGGTGCAAGCGAGAGTGCTACTTGAGACGAAGCTGGTTAGCACTGACAATATGTTCTGGATGGATAACCAGAAGCTGTTGTTTCCTTTTGTACAATGAACCAATGACAGAACGAATGCTGAATGAAGAAATTAAGGTGTTTGTTAACTTGAGGAAGATTTCGATAGAACAGGTGAAGATATTGTATTCGAATTTAATGTAAACCCTTTCATAATAAAGACATCGGTGAAGCCGAATGAACTTGGGGGAGGTCATTAGGATATGAAGAAAACATGGATGACACTGTTGATTACGGCATGTATGGTTGTGGCGGCGGGGTGTAGCAGCGGCGGAGACGGCGCAGGTGGAAGTACGGGAACAGATACAGGAGGCCAGACAGCAGCCAGTACGGAAACGCCCAAGATTGGTGTTGCCATCTACAAATTTGATGATACATTCATGACGGGTGTACGTAATGCAATGACAGCAGCAGCGGAAGGTGTTGCGACTCTGGATATCGTGGATAGCCAGAATGCACAGCCGACCCAGAATGAGAAAGTGGATCTGTTTGTATCCAAGAAATATAATGCGATGGCTGTGAACCCGGTGGACCGGACGGCGGCAGGGGTCATCATTGACAAGGCCAAGGCAGCGAACATTCCAGTGGTATTCCTCAACCGTGAGCCAGTAGCTGAAGATATGAACAAGTGGGATAAAGTGTACTACGTAGGAGCCAAAGCGGAGGAGTCCGGTACGATCTCCGGTCAGTTGATTGTGGATTACTGGAAAGCACATCCGGAAGCGGACAAAAACGGCGATGGCAAACTGCAATACGTCATGCTGAAAGGGGAACCGGGTCACCAGGATGCAGAGCTTCGGACCAAATATTCGGTTCAGGCGATCCAGGATGCTGGTATCGAAGTGGAAGCACTGGCGGAAGACACGGCGATGTGGGATCGGGTGAAAGGTCAGGAGAAAATGCAGGCATTCCTGGCTTCGCATGGTGACAAGATCGAAGCTGTTCTCGCAAACAATGATGACATGGCCTTGGGAGCCATTGAGGCATTGAAAGCAGCCGGATACTTCAAAGATGGCAAATCCATGCCGGTTGTAGGTGTGGATGCAACAGCTCCAGCCATTCAGGCTCTCCAGGATGGCACGATGCTGGGCACGGTGCTTAATGATGCCAAGAATCAGGGTGCAGCCACGGTGGCACTGGCTTCCGTACTTGCCAAAGGTGAGACACCAACAAAGGAAAATACCAAATACGACATTACAGATGGTAAATACGTCTGGATTGCATACAAGAAGATTACAAAAGACAACATCGCCGACGCCCAATAACAGCACGAGACAGGGACGTCCGACATTCGGGTAGCGTCCCTTTTTTGCCGGTCATATGGAAGGGAGGAACCAAGATGGAGTCAACTTACCTGCTGGAGATGAATGGAGTTTCCAAAGCATTTCCGGGTGTGCAGGCACTAAGTCAGGTCACATTGAAAGTGAAACCGGGGACGGTTCACGCCTTGATGGGAGAGAATGGAGCGGGGAAATCCACACTTATGAAATGTCTGTTCGGCATGTATCGCCCCGATGAAGGAACGATACGCATCGAAGGAAAGGATGTGGATATTCCGAATTCCAAAGCGGCCCTTCAGCAAGGCATATCCATGATTCATCAGGAGCTGAATCCGGTCCCGCATCGTCCGGTGATGGAGAATATATGGCTGGGTCGTTTTCCGATGAGGGGAATACTGGTGGACGAGAAACGGATGTATACCGATACGCTGGCCTTGTTCAAGGACTTGAACCTGGATATTGATCCGAAGGCTCAGGCGGGAACATTGTCTGTCTCCAAGATTCAATCCATGGAAATTGCCAAGGCGGTCTCTTTTCAATCCAAAGTCATCGTCATGGATGAGCCAACTTCTTCCCTGACAGGCAAGGAAGTGGATCAACTCTTCACCATTATTAATGAACTGCGCAGTCGCGGCGTATCCATTATCTATATTTCACACAAGATGGAGGAGATCCTGACGATCTCGGATGAAGTGACAATCATGCGTGATGGTTTCGTTGTCGGGACATGGGATGCTGCGGATCTAACGACAGATCTGATCATTACGCGTATGGTTGGCCGTGATCTGGACGAACGTTTCCCGGAACGGACGAACGTACCCGGTGAAGTGATATTAAAAGCCGAGGGTCTGACATCAAGCCAATCTAAATCGTTTCGTGATGTTTCCTTTGAGCTGCGAAAAGGTGAAGTGCTTGGCATTGGCGGCCTGGTTGGAGCACAGCGGACAGAACTGATTGAGTCCTTATTCGGACTGCGCGGACTCGCTTCAGGTACGATTTCGATTCATGGGCGCAAGGTGAAGATTAACTCTCCCGCAGCAGCGAAGCGTCATAACATTGCGTTGCTCACGGAAGAACGAAGGGTTACAGGGATATTCCCTGTGTTGTCGGTGTATGAGAACACGATCATTGCCAGTCTGGGACGCTACCGAAATCGAATGGGCTTGCTGGACGAGAAAAAGGGCCGCGAAGAGGCACGTGAGCAGACGCAGAAGTTCAGAACCAAAACGCCTTCGGTTAACACGCTGATTCGCAACCTGTCTGGCGGTAATCAGCAGAAAGTTCTGCTGGCCCGCTGGTTATTGACCGACCCCGAGATACTCCTGCTGGATGAACCGACACGTGGAATCGATGTAGGGGCCAAGTTTGAGATTTACACCATTATTACGGAACTGGCTCGTCAGGGCAAAAGCATTATCATGATTAGCTCAGAGATGCCTGAGCTTCTGGGTATGTCGGATCGCATTATGGTGATGAGCGAAGGGCGTCTCACCGGAATCGTGGACGGAGCCAAGGCAACCGAGCAGGATATTATGAGGCTGGCCGCGCAACAGCGGATGGCTTAGTCAGGAGGGAAACAGATGAACACACAGATGATTAATCAAGTAAAACAATATGTAACACAACGCGCCATCTTTATCGTATTGATCCTGCTCATTATTGGTATTGCGATTGCCGATCCGAATTTTCTGGCCTTCTCCACACTGCGGGACATCTTGCAGCAGTCCTCCACACGGGCCATTATTGCGCTCGGTGCAGCCTTTATCCTTGTCACGGGCGGGGTAGATCTGTCCGCTGGACGGGTGGTTGGTCTGACGGCGGTTGTATCGGCATCGATGCTGCAAATTGACGAGTATGCAAACCGTTTCTTCCCCGATCTGCCCCACTTATGGGTGGGTCTGCCGATCCTTGTCGGGATTACCGCGGGTCTATTTGTGGGATTGGTAAATGGACTCATTGTCGCCAAATTACATGTGCCCCCTTTTATCGCAACGCTGGGTACGATGGTTGCCGTGTATGGACTGAACTCCATTTATTTTGATACGGAACCCAACCAGTCACAGCCGATCGGAGGATTGAGAGAGGACTTCACCGTCATTGGCTCTGGATACATTGATCTGGGCGGAGGTTACTCCATCCCGTATATTGTCCTCATTGCTATTGCTGTGGCGTTAATCTGTTGGGTGATCTTCAATAAAACACGTCTCGGCAAAAATATGTACGCGATCGGTGGCAACATTCAGGCGGCGCATGTATCCGGGATTCATGTGGCACGCAACCTGGTGGCGCTGTATGCCATTGCCGGTGCATTGTATGGTCTGGGTGGTGTGCTTGAGGCAGCACGCACAGGTGGAGCAACAAATAATTACGGTAACATGTATGAGCTGGATGCGATTGCCGCATGTGTGGTAGGCGGCGTATCAACGGCAGGAGGTATTGGAACGGTACCTGGGGTTATGGCGGGTGTGCTGATCTTCGGGGTCATTAACTATGGTCTGACGTTTATTGGTGTGAGCCCATACTGGCAGTTGATTATTAAAGGATTGATCATTGTTGCTGCGGTGGCTTTTGATATCCGTAAGTATATGGCGAAAAAATAAGATTAACGTGAAAAGGTTACACCGTTGTACTCCGAGTGCAGTACCATCTTCCGATCGCCCTTATCCCCTGATTTTCTTGATTCCGATATATTAATAGGGGAAAATCCGGTGATAAATGCGAACGCTATCGCTTCTTCAGATTGGTTCTGCACTCTACGTTATGGTGTAAAAATTCCATTCATCTTATATGGAGAAGTAGCAAAGAAGCCAGCCCTCGGGATATAGAGAGCTGGCTTTAATTGTTTAACCATTGACCATCCAATCGATAACGGGGATAACTGGTCCAATGATGCATAAGAGCAACATAAATCCGGCGATGTTATAAGACACACTGGTACCGAAATGCGCACGATATTTTTTGGCGATCAAGAAGGCTGGAATCCAGAAGAGGGCTGCTACTACAAAAGGAATGTGAAGTCCTTGAGTTCCGTTGCTATAAATAGGTATGTTTATTAAGTTAAAAAGATAATGACTGATCATAAAATTTGTTTTGCCCCATTGGAAGTTAAAGGCGAGACCCATCAATAGTACGAGTAGAGAGAGCGTTCCGAGGCCCAGTGGTTTTCGTTGTGTTGTCATGTGATATCCTCCATAACCAAGTATTTATCCTAAATTAATCCATTAATGTATTGTACCACAATACTGATTTATGCGAAGAGGAATTGATTCACTTTTGTTGATTACAATTACATCATATGTCCTATTGCCTTCATAATTTATACATTCTTGCGAATTTGACGAGCCTCCACTAATCGACAACATCAGCTAATCATAATCGATATAATACATGTACATAAGTTGTTTGATGTGAGTTTTATGTCAAAGGGGGCGAGGCTGTTTGCTTAGTTACACGATGAAAATGGTGATATTCCCGCTAGGTTGTCTGCTTGTCATTCTGTCCTCTTATGTTCTCAGGCTTACCCCTCATATGGCAATAATGTCACTTTCGGCGACATTATTGGTAGCAAGTATTTATGGGGAGAGACGATACCCTGTGCTGCGAAAGTTTCAGTGGATTTTCCTCGGGATATTCCACTATTTTAGTGAACTGAACTGGTGCAACATGCTGTATTATATGCTCATTATTTCAATGATCCAGGACAAACCACGGTTGGCGCAGACCTTGCCGATTTCGTTGCTGCTTATGCTGCAATATACGGTGATTCGGCTTTCGTATGTGCCTGTAGATACATATGCTTTGCTGGTTTCGTTATTTGACCTGTTAACCTCAGTTGTTATCATTTTTTTGTACCATACCTTGATCAACAGTGAGGTAGAGAAGCGCAGGCTTCGGGAAAAGAATCGGTTCCTGACCCTGCATGATCCGCTTACCGGACTGTTGAATTACGAAGGTTACATGGAGATGTTACATAAGACAGTAGAAGAGCAACGGTCTTTTTTGCTTGTCCTTTTGAACGTCAATAACTTTAGCGGCTTTAAAAAAGATTCAGAAGATCCTTGGTGTACGGTAATCACAGGTACAGGTCAGATGATCAGCAATCATTTCACCGAAGCTTATGGCATATCCCGGTATGCAGGAGACCGATTTGCAGTCGTTTTGCCAGAGATACAGGATGTGGAAGAACGAATGTCGTCACTGCTATCCGTGCAGCTTCAAGGACTCCAGGTAAGCTACAGCATCTCTCTGTACCCGGAAATGTCGGATTCGTTGCAGCACTTTATGACGGTAGCCGAGGATAGGCTGCTTCAACAACAGCGCAGCAAATGGCTGAAAAATGAAGAAGAAGTATTTCGTTCCGAAAGACTAAGGGCTGTAGGTGAACTGGCCGCGGGTATGGCTCACGAAATTCGGAATCCGCTTACCGCAATTCGGGGATTCCTGCAGCTGTCCCGTGGACAAGCGTTTAATATCGCGCCATGGTATGAAGTGATTATGGGTGAGGTGACGAGAGTAACCGATCTGACGGCTGAATTTTTGCAGTTTTCCAAACCACATGCCAATCACATGAAGCCTGAACATTTGGGTCACTGCCTTGAACGCGTGATGTCTTTGACCGAGTCAGATGCGGCATCCCGAGGGCATCAAATTACGCTTGAAATGACTAATGAGCCAGTTGTGATCATCATGGATCGAGATAAAATTGTGCAGGTATTGATCAATCTGATTCGTAACGCTTTTGAAGCAATGACAGACCCTGGTGAGGTTCATATGGATTTGTTGCAGGACGGAGACGCAGTACTCATTTCAATTACAGATACAGGAAGCGGCATTCCGGAAAATTCACTATCCACAATCTTTAATCCATTTTATACAACCAAAGAAGAAGGTACGGGACTTGGACTTGCGCTCTGCCAGAAAATCGTTCAGGATCACAATGGTAAAATTACCGTCCATAGCGAAATGGGGGTTGGTTCCACCTTCACGCTTCATCTGCCAATGGAGACGTAAATCATATAACTTACCTAGAGATAGCAATAACATAGTCATTAGACAAAATCAAAAAAACGCCGCATGGGTCCTGAAGAACCCCATGCGGTGTTTAGTATTTCAATTAATAAGTTAATGTGTGGAGTCGACATCGGTTCAGATCATTTTAGCTATATAAGAGTGTGACTTCAAATTCAAGTAAGCGATATGATGATGGTGGTCAGCGTATAAAAGTTTGAAGTTCAAGCCGGTTGAACCTGGCGAATGGGTAGTCGATTTTCTAAGGAACATAGGACGTCTTATTTGGCCTTCAGGTCCTTACTTTAATTTGTAAGAAACTTCAGACACGTTATTTCCCAACATCCCATGAAAAAACGCTGAAAATGGCTGTTTATTTGGATATAACGTGTCTCAGGTTCTTTAGATTTCTGAGGGAGCTTCAAAAGCTTGAATAAGGCGCCTCAGATTCGTTAGCTTACGCTCTTGCTCTGCTCAACCGCGAGCTGGACGATGTCCTCCAATCCCGCCCGGCACGGAGTGGAGCTTTTCATTTGGAATGGAGAAAATCCGCTTTTGTGGCGTATTGATCGCTTGTTCGCACGCGAAGGACATGTCCTCGCACATTCAGGATACAGCGCATTCGCTTTCTCCAGACGCGCTAAGGTCCGCTTCGGCGTGCAGTAGCTTTGCAGACACGCTTTAGTTAGACTTATTGAGCTGTCCCTGATGTAACTGATAGTAAAATCCTTGTTGCTGCATCAACTCGTCATGGCTGCCCCGTTCAGCGATCTGTCCATCATCAATGACGAGAATCTGATCGGCTTCACGAATCGTGCTCAGTCTGTGGGCGATAACAAAGCTGGTACGGTCTTTCATTAAAGTGCGCATCGCTTCCTGGATCTTCATCTCTGTACGTGTATCAATGCTGCTTGTTGCTTCATCCAGAATAAGAATGGCCGGATCAGCCAGAATTGCCCGGGCAATGGTCAGCAGTTGTCGTTGTCCCTGACTCAGGTTGCTTCCCCCGGAAATGATGGGGGTATCGTAGCCCTGTGGCAGTTTGCAGATGAACGAATGTGCATTCGCCAGCTCCGCCGCTTGTCTGATCTGTTCATTGGTTGCGTCCGGCTTGCCGTAGGCGAGATTGTCGCGAATGGTACCCGAGAACAGGTAGGCATCCTGAAGTACAATGCCGAGTTGCCGACGGAGTTGATCCTTCTCCAGTTCCGAGATGTCACATCCATCGATGGTAATCCGTCCGCCTGTAATCTCGTAGAAACGGGGCAACAGGTTGATAATGGTCGTTTTACCTGCGCCGGTGGGTCCAACAAGTGCAATCATCTCACCAGGTTTTGCAGTAAAACTAACCTTCTTGAGAATGTCTCGCTCCGCACTATACCCAAAAGAGACGTCTTCAAATACAACTTTACCTTGAATCTGGTCCAGTTGTTTCTTCTGTTCCTCTACGTATTCGCCAGGTGTATCCATAATGTGGAACACACGTTCAGCACCTGCGATTGCAGCCTGAATGAGATTGTACTGATTGGCCAGATCGTTGAGCGGCCGCTCAATCTGGCGGGAGTAAGCGAGAAAGCTGACGATCAGTCCGATGGACGTCATTTCATGGTAAGCCATCCATCCACCTACAGAAGCGAGTATGGCAAACCCGATATTGTTCATCACGTTCATCGTGGGTCCAACCAAACCCGAAACGGTCTGGGCCTGTGTGCTTGAGGTGCGCAGTTTCTCGTTCAGGTTCTGAAAATGTTGATGTGCCTGATCCTGGCGGTTATAGGCCGCTACGACTTTTTGTCCAGCAATGGTTTCCTGAGCATACCCATTAAGCTCACCAAGTAATTTCTGCTGGGCGGTGAAGTGTTTGCGTGTTCTTGACGCGATCAGGCGAGTGGCGATGGTAATCAAGGGTACAGTCACCAGACTGAGCAGGGTAAGCCGGACATCAAGTGCAAACATGATCGACAAGGAGCCAACGAGCAGGATGGCACTGGACATCAATTGGGTTACGCTTTGATTCAGCGTTGTAGATACGTTATCGATATCATTGGTGGCCCGGCTCATCAGGTCCCCGCTTTGATTTTTATCAAAAAAATGGATAGGCAGCTCTTGCAGTCGGGAGAACAACGCATGTCGCAGATCTTTGACGGTCAGTTGGGAGACACCAATCATGACATAGGATTGAGCCCACATCAGGAGTGAGCCAAGGACATAAACACTCAGCAAAAGAAGACATTCCTTTAGCAAACCCGCTGTTACTTTGGGCACGATATGTTCGTTAACGGCGCGGCCGAGAAGATAAGGTCCTGCCAGATTGAGCAGTGTTCCAAGAGCCGTCAGCACTAATGCAGCGATAACTCCTTTGCGATGACGTCCCATATACGACCACACCCGAATCAGGGCATGGCGAGCATTTTTGGCTCTGACTTTGGGGACAGGTCCTCTTCCCGCTGGTCCGGGTCTTCCGATGGGAGGCACGACCGTTTGTTGTATGGAGGAAGATGCAGGTTTAGCCAAATTGAACATCCTCCTTCCGTTGCTGCGAATAAAAGATGGCTTGATAGTGTGATGAATGAGCCATAAGGTCATCATGTGTGCCCCTGGCAACGATCTGTCCTTCATCAATAACATATATACAGTCTGCATCCTTCACGGAGGAGATCCGCTGTGCAATTAAAAAGGTCGTGCTGTCTTTCATCAAAGATTGCAAAGCCTTCTGAATGCTCGCTTCCGTACGCAGATCCACAGCACTGGTGCTATCATCCAGAATCAGTACTTCCGGTCGCATGAGCAGGGCACGTGCAATGGATATCCGCTGTTTCTGTCCACCGGACAGATTGACCCCGCGTTGACCCAGCTCCGTGTCATACCCATCTTTCAGTTTCATAATAAAATCATCCGCTGCCGCAGCTTGTGCCGCAGCACGCAATTCAGCATCTGTTGCACCGGGCCGGCCGAAACAAATGTTATCCCGGATGCTGCCGCTGAACAGGATGGATTCCTGTAGCACAATGGACACACGGCTGCGAAGATCCTGAAGATCCCAGTGGCGAACGTTCACTCCATTCACGAGCACTTCACCCTGCGAAGCATCGTATAGACGGGGAATCAGCTGCACCAGCGAGGTTTTGCCTGAACCTGTTGAACCGATCAGGGCCACTTTCTCACCCGGGCGAGCCTTCAGGTTAATGTCAGTGAGTGCATGGTCTCCGTCATAACGGAAAGATACGTCTCTGAACTCCACTTGACCGCCTGTGTGGGAGGGAAGAGAAGACGTTTGGTTTCGGGACTGATCACGAGTAGACGGGGATGACTGTACATTCCCGGAGTTATCGGTTCCCGATTGAATATCCGGCTGTGTATGTAACACCTCGTTGATCCGTGCAGCAGATACCTTGGCGCGGGAGAAACTCATCATCATCATGCCGATCGACGTGAGGGAAGAGAGTACAACCGTGACATAGTTGATAAAAGCAATCAGATCTCCGGCAGCAATATCGCCTCCCACTACCTGGAAACCTCCGAACCACAGCACCGCTACAATGGTAGCGTTCAGCATCAGGCTAAGCACGGGTGCATTCAGTGTGACGATCCGCCAAGCTTTGACGGCGGTTGTAGTGTAATCTTCGTTGGATTGCTTGAACCGTTTTTTCTCCAGACGTGCACGTGCAAATGCCTTGACGACACGAATGCCGGCAAGATTCTCCTGAAGCACGGCGTTGACCTGATCAAGTTTGTTCTGCACACTGGCGAACAGCGGATAGGAAGCTTTTATCAGAATAAATAAAATAATAAACAGCACCGGTACAGTCGCAATAAGAATTAAAGCCAGCTTTACACTGATCGTAAACGCCATGATGATACTACCGATGATTAGCATTGGTGAACGGATAAACATCCGTAGCAGCATCTGTACAAAGGTCTGCATCTGGGTAATGTCACTGGTCAGACGAGTGATCAGAGATCCTTCCTGAAACGTATCCAGATTGCGGAAGGAGAAGGTTTGAATATGGTCAAACAGTTCCTGGCGCAGATCTGTGCCGTATCCAACGGCAGCATTACTTGAATAGAGTGTACAGCCTGCGCCGCCAACCCAGCCGATTAACGCAACAAGTAGCATGATCAGACCTGTAGTCACGATATGGGGCAGATTCCCTGCAAGTACACCATCATCCACGATGCTGGACATCAGCTTGGGCTGGAGCAGGTCCATGGTAACCTCAAGTACCATGAGCAGTGGGGCGAAGATTGCCGCCGACTTATACGGGGTCAAGAATCGTTTTAACGTCCACAATAGGGAATCACCTCAATCTTCATAGCATAAGTATTTTCTTTTAAACGATGTCGCGAGTCTGCATCACCTCAGGTCTCACGCAGGTTTTGGAGCATACGCTGTGCAAGTGCAGACATGATCTCGGATTCTTCCGGTGTAAAATCTTTCTGGGCCTGCTGTTCCAACTCCTGAATCACTTCTCTCAATTCTTGTAGCGCAGAGCGCCCCTGATCCGTCAGGTATACCCGCAGACTGCGCATATCTTTTGGGTCTGCTTCACGTCTCACATAACCGGATGATTCCATGCGCTTGAGCATCACGGTTACCGTTGCGGGACTGCGCTGAAGTTGTTCGGCCAGGTTTTTCTGGGATTGGCCATCTTCCCGTTCAAGCTGGAACAGCAAAGGGGGCTGCCCCGGGTATAACTCGGGGTGGTTCACAAGTTTCTCATGAACCTTGTAGCGTTTCAGTTTCACGAGTTCGGATAGCTGCCCCATTAACCTATCATTTTGGACTGGGTTCATATCATCTACTCCATTTCTACCTTCATTCCATCTTCTCGGTACTGAAAACCAGACTTTTTGAACACGCAAATTTAGTTAGTCGACTAAATAAATTTTAAGTTCGATTTAATATATCGTCAAGTGAATACAGATCATTTATTTTGAATTTAAGGTATTTCCGGGTCGATTGGCTGGAAAGTAAACAAGTAAAATAGATAAGAAAAAAACAAAAACCTCTACTTTGAGCGGAAGAGAGTAAAATAACTAACTCTGTTCCGGTCTCTAAAGAGAGGTTTTTTGGTATTGTCACACGTTAGTGTTGAGTGTACGGAAACTTACTTCTTGGAGAACATTTCTTTGGCTTCATCCATGGCCATTTTATTACCGATAGATGAGTAATCCAGCCAAGGCTGTGCACCAATCGGGTAGACATGGCCGGCTTTGACTGCTTTCAGGCCTTGCCAGATCGGATTGTTTTGCAGTTCCTTGAACATGGTCTGGGCTTCATCATCCGAATTCACAACTACAAAGATCGCATCTGCATCATAGTCCGGCAATATTTCACGGGAGACGACTTGATACGGTTTAGTCGAATCGATATCTGTGATCCCTTTGGCAGGAGTCAGACCGAGATCCTCATACAAAATGGGACCCACGGGACGGCGTGTACTGAATACACGCAATTCTTTGGCAGTAACACGGATTGCCATCACAGTCCCATCACCAATGGTGTCGTTAATGAGGGACTTCACTTCTTCCGTTTCGGTCGCGTAGTCCTGAATGTATTGCTCGGCTTCCTTCTCGCGATTCACGAGTTTGCCAATGTCTTTCAGATGGTCGCGCCATGTACCGTCATCCAGATTGAAGACATGCACCGGAGCAATTTTTTCGAATTTGGCAAGATCACCACCGGAAAATTCTTCGTCCAGATAGATCACATCGGGTTTTAGGGCAAGCAAAGCTTCCATATCCGGGTCTTTAACCGGACCAAGTGGCGTTGTATTTTGAAGTTGATCAGCAACATGGGACAGGAAACCTTTGGCTTCGCCACCGATAACGGAACCAACCGGAGTAATGCCAAGAGACAGCAGATCATTGGTCAAGTGAATCGACATGGAGGCAATACGTTGCTCTCCCGAACTTGCACTGTTGTCTTGATTCTTGGTTGAAGTATCCGTAGACGAACCACCAGAAGCAGATGATGAATTATTGGTCGTTCCACAGGCTGCAAGCACAAGCACCAGACAGATACTCATGACAAGCATAAGATTTTTCTTTAACATGGGTAGTCACATTCTCCTTGAACATCTCTTGGATGTCTTTATTGTTTTTTTGAAAAAAAGATCACTTGCTTCGTACTAACAGGTACAAAAAGTAAGGTGCACCAATCGCAGCAACCACCACGCCTGCTGGAATGGCGTTAGGCTGAAAGATCGTTCGCCCGATCGTATCGGCGGTCACCAGAATAACCATACCGATGAGCCCGGCGGCTGGAATCAGATGCCGATGCATCGGACCCACAAGTCTACGCGCCAGATGTGGCGCTGCCAGACCGATAAAGCCGATTCCACCAGCCATGGATACACTAACGGCAGACAAAGCCACGGCACAGAGCAGCAAAATAATACGCTGGGATCGGACAGGCGTCCCGATACTGGTTGCGGCAGCATCTCCAAGATTGAAGGCATCGAGCGTTTTGGATCGACTCCAAATATAAGAGATACATAACACCACCCAAGGAAGCAAAGCTTGCACATGAATCCAATCCCGGCCCCAGACGCTTCCTGCCAGCCAGCGAGCGGCAAAGGAATAAGTGTCTTCATCCAAACGCAGGGATAGATAGAGTGTTAACGCATGGAACCCGGCCGCTACCGCGATTCCCACCAGAATCAGCTTAATGGGCGATACGCCGTTGTGCCGATCATAAGATAACAGCATGATGATCAGGGCAGCGGCCACACTGCCTGCAAAAGCAAACAACGGAATCAGCAAGGCCACAGAGCCATCCATCGTAAAGGAGAGACTAACAAACACCATTAGTCCAAATGCTGCCCCTGCATGCAATCCCAATATGCCTGGGTCCGCCAATGGATTGCGGGTGATCCCTTGCAAGGCTGCTCCGGCAATACCAAGTCCCGCTCCAGCCAGTACAGTTACCAGGATGCGAGGCAGTCGGTAATCAAACAGTACAATCTGATCATCCGAACTGCCATTACCAAGCAAAGTCTGTAACACAGCCACTGGGGAGAGACGAATGGTTCCCGTGTTCAGGCTGATCACAATAACGGCAATGGCGATGCAGAGCAGCGTGATACTGACGATTATCGAACGTTTACCTCGTGAAGGTGTATTAAAATTCATCACTACAAGGCCCTCCTTTCTTTACGGGCCAGATAGAGGAAGAACGGTACACCGACAAAAGCGACCATAATGCCTACCGCTAGCTCCTCGGGCGGGTTCACGATGCGTGAGCCCAGATCGGCGAGCACCAGTAATATCGCTCCAAGTAGAGAAGACATCGGAATGATAAGTCGATAATCCACACCCACCAGTTTGCGTGAGATATGAGGGATGACGAGTCCGACAAATCCAATCGAGCCCACTGCCGACACGGACACACCAGCCAGCACAACAACCGCTGCAAGGGCGAGAAATCTCGTCCAGCGCAGGTTGATCCCGAGATTAATCGCTACTTCTTCACCGAGTGACATAAGCGATACACGCCGGGCGAGTGGCATAATCAGTACTAGTGTCACGAGCAGTACGGGAAGAATTAACTTCAGATGCCGCCATTCAATTCCGCCAAAACCACCCGCATACCAGAAGGCCAGATCCTGACTCAGATCAAAATAAATGGCAATGCCTGTGCTGAGCGAGGTAAACATGGCTGCAATAACGGCTCCGGCAACGGTCAGTCTGATGGAATTCAGACCACCAGGTGCTGCCATTCCAAGCAGGAAGATAAGCAGTGTGCCCAGAACAGCCCCCATGAATGATAAAAACATAATCCAGCCGTATGGCAGTCCGGGCCAAAAGGCAAAGCTCAGTGCTACGACAAAAGTGGCTCCAGCATTGATGCCCAGAATGCCCGTGTCTGCCAGCGGATTACGCGTAATACCTTGCATTAAAGCTCCTGCAACGGCAAAGGCAGCGCCGATAATAACCGCGGCAAGGACACGAGGCAGCCGCAGTTCATGAATAATCTGATGTGGTGTCAAAGCTGGGTTGTACTGAAATATGGCAGCCCATACGGTTTCCAGCGTTAGCCCTTTGGCACCTAAAGAGATTGCGACAAACATACTTAGCAGCAGTATGGCTATGGCAGACAAAAACGTCAGCCCAACGGTCACTGCAGATTTTCTTGAATTAGACGGACGATGTGGCAGTCCCGGATGTTGAATACGGGTCACTCCTTTGGTACCAACAACGTATTTCATTGTTATTGATTATCATTATCAATTAGTGATCATTATAGAATCTTAATTCAGGCCCGTACATGGCATAAATTAAGATTTTGGAGATGGACATTTTTTAGATTACAAAAGTGAAGGTTTGTTCGTCAACATAGAGAGCGCTTCATCGAGCTGGATGTTGATGGAATATGGAGCATATACGACCCATGAGTTCCAGTCGATGAGATGTACACGTCCGTTTTTTACCGCAGGATGGCTGTTCCACAGTGGATTCGAAGCCATCTCTTTCAACAGTGTTGCCTTTTCATGCATAGAATTAATCGCCAGTACCAGCACATCTGCCTCCAGTCCGTCCCATTCTCCTGGTGTGAAGGGCAGCCAGTTGAATCCAACGCCGGGAGATTTGCCAGCCAGTTCGGTCTGAATACGCTGAGGAGCGGCCAATTGCAAGGTTCGATAAAAAACATGTCCAAAGTTCCGATGGCTGTACATCCGTGGACCTTTAGGCGTTAACGTGCCAACGGCAACGGTGATGTCCCCGACGAATTCCTTGATTTTTTTGCGTGCACGCTCTGCCTTGCGTTCATGTCGATCCAGCCAATCTGTGGCTGCTTGGGTGCGATCCACAATGGATGCAATCTGATGCAGATGACCAAAGACGTCTGTCTGGTTCCAGGGAATCGTGATGATGGGTGCGACATCGCCAATATGCTCCATCGCTTTGGCAGCTGAATTGTCCTTGGTCAGAATCAATTCAGGATTCACATCCAGGAAAGCCTGACGTCCCTGTTCCCAAGGTTCATAGGCGTGGAAGGGCAGCGTCAGCGATTTGGGCATATGAGGAAGATGGCCTTGGATCTGAGCTGCGCATGGCGTGATACCAAGTGTCATCAGGTGGTCCGTGTATGGATAGGAGAGCGACACGATATTTCGGTGGACCTGCTTCGAATAGGAAGTTGGCGCATAACCGGCATGGTTCCGGAAACGTCTGCTGAAATAAAATTCGTCACGGTAACCCACTTCACGAGCCACATCACGGATACGAAGATCGGAAGTGAGCAGTAATTCCTTGGCCCGGTTCATACGCAGATGAGTGATGTATTCAATCGGATTTTTCTGCATGCGGCTCTTGAATAGCTGCGAGTAATAGGACGGGTGCATGTCAGCCAGTTCAGCCAGCTTTTCCAGTTTGATCTCGAGCATATAGTTTTCGCGCATGTATTGCAGGGTGGACCTGAGCCACTGTTCGGGTTCATCCTGCCCAGCCCCCACGTCAGTCTGGTCTTCTTGAGGCCAGAGCATATGTAACAGTTCCGTCAGGAAGAGCTGTGCTTTCAAGCCTGTTTCCAAACCTTCGTTGGTTAATTGTGTAAGCTGTGCGGCAATGCGCTGTATACCGTAAAATGGGCCCTGAATCCAGCCTGTAACAGGGGAACTGAGCTCACGTTCGTAGATTCGTCTGGCTTTTGTCTTCTCCGTAGCCCGATACAGATCAAAGTGAATGATATACAGTTCAATATCATGGTCTTCATCACTAATCAGTTCAATTGCAGTTCCTGGTGTGCATAGACAAGCTGATTTGCGAACCACGTAAAATTTGATCCCATTCATGATCAGTTGGCCTGTGAATTTGTGCATGTATATGAAGGTATGATGAGCTAGCTCAGTTGTGGACCAGTGCCATTTCCCACGGGTTATAATATGTTCTGCCTGACGAAGTTCGATCAGAGTATCATTCAGGAATGCATCCAGGCCTGCTCGGGTTGAGGATTCCTTGGGACTTGTCTGCTGATGCAACATGTGTGGATTCATGCCGTTGTGGACGGTACCGGGGATGGTAGTCATGGTGTTATGCGTCCTCCTTTCTTTTGAACAGTTTAGGTAATGATTGAATCTGGAACGCACCATATTTTCTCGGACCTGAACGTCTTTCTTGAACGTCTATTGATGCGTTTTGCATGATGTTATGATTACTGGCTGCCTTGTCAAAGCGCGTTTGCAGTATAGTCAGATGTTTTACGAATAGCACAGGGTATATGATCCCGTTATCAGATGTGATCGATAGTTTAACCAGATTGTCGCTAGTTACAAGTATGTTTACGGACAAGACTTCTTGGCCCTAGTCTGCTGATAATCTTAGCAAATCTACTGGAGAATTGAAATGTACACAGATATGTTCGAGGCCCTGATGAGCTTGAATTCTATTGAAAGCACATAATCGAAATCGTTTTCTGACGTAAGCGTTTCTTTTTGGTAAAATAAAGGGGATAACATGTTGGCCTGATCTGAATCATTAACCTTTTCAACTCAAATTGCAGTAGGGAGGCTTTAATATGACAGAAGTAGTGGGACGGGACAAAGTACGCTGGGGCATTATGGGCACGGGATGGATTGCATCCCAGTTTGCAAGGGATTTGGAACATGCGGGAAACGCTGTGAAAGCAGCGGTAGGTTCACGGACAGCCGGAAGCGCGGAGAAGTTTGCAGCTGAATATGGTTTTGCACGCGCTTACGGTTCTTATGATGAGATGCTGCAAGATCCTGAGGTAGATATTATCTATGTGGCAACACCTCATCCTGTGCATAAGGAGAATGTAATGGCTTGTCTGGAGGCAGGCAAGGCGGTGCTCTGTGAAAAGCCGTTTACGATGAATGCACGTCAGTTGGAGCAACTGGTGGAGACGGCACGGGAGCGTAACCTTTTTCTGATGGAAGGGATGTGGACACGCTTTCTGCCACCGATTGCTCAAGCCAGAGCATGGATTGCAGAAGGACGAATTGGTGAAGTGCGTTTGCTCCAGGCAGACTTTGGATTCCGTGTCGGCTGGGAGCCGGAAGGAAGGTTGCTTAATCCGGATCTGGGTGGGGGAGCTTTGCTGGATGCAGGGGTGTACCCGATCTCCTTTGCATCGATGATCTTTGGCGAACAGCCCCAGCATGTATGGAGTACGGCCAATATCGGTGAAACGGGTGTGGACGAGCAGTTTTCCGTATTGTTGTCCTATTCCGAGGGACGTTCTGCATCACTGAGTGCTGCCATTCGTCTGAACCTTAGCAATGAAGCAGTTATATACGGTACGGAAGGCAAGATTCGTCTACCTTTATTCCTGGCGGGCAAAGAAGCCTATCTGCATGTGAATGGTCAGGACGAGCCGGAGAAGTTCACGGATGATCGAACATGTATTGGTTATGCTTTTGAGGCAGAAGAAGCGGGACGCTGTATCCTCGAAGGTCGGACGGAGAGCCATACCATTAAACTGGATGAATCCTTGGAAATCATGAAGCTGATGGACACGATTCGGGGCCAGTGGGGATTGCGTTACAAATCGGAGTAACAGACAGGAGCTGACGTGTGATGGTGAAGATTCTGATATCCGGGTTTGAACCTTTTGGCGGGGATGCGGTGAATCCGACTGGGGCGTTAATGGAAGCTCTTGGAAACGAAGTGATCGAGGGTGCTGAGCTAAAAACAGTACTGTTGCCCGTGCACTTTGATGAATGTGCAGACCTGCTGATCGCAGAGATGGAAGCCTATCGGCCAGATGTCGTCATCGCCTGTGGGCTGGCCAAGGGCAGAACATCCATCACACCGGAGCGGATCGCCGTGAATGTCAAAGACATTCCGCCAGGCTCCTACGCGGATAACCAGGGACAGCGCCCTGTGGACGAGCCAATTGTAGATGGCAGCCCGGACGGCTTGTTTGCCACTTTGCCCATACGTGCCATGGTGAATGACATGTCTGCAGCAGGCATTCCAGCTGCCGTGTCCAATACAGCAGGTACATATATCTGCAACAACACGATGTACCGGGTGCTGGATTACATTCGAGTAGGGCAACTTCCGATCCGTGCCGGATTTGTACACTTTCCAGCCTCCACAGAGATGGCGGTGTTGCAGCCTTCCGTTTCTTCGCTACCTATTCCCATGATGCTGGATGCACTGCGGATTATGATCCGCACGGTTGTGGCTGATTCGTAGGGGATGGTTCCGATTGTTCGGCTGCGGTTGCAGCAGAACGTAGGCGATGGTTGGTTGATTCGTAGACCGCCGTTGTAAGAGGGAGAGCAGTGGGTTGGGAAGGGTTAAAGTAGGTTTTAGGATGACGTGGAGAGCGTGGAGTTGCATGGGTTTCTTTCCGCTTCGATCTTGGGTTGAGTAGAGTGATAGATATGAGTATAAATATGAAGTTGAATATAAAGTGAAAAAAAGAGCTGTCCCATCGTCATAAGTCTGACGTTAGGGGACAGCTCTTTCTATTTCGTGTGTCATGTGTAGTGTAGTCCAACATGGCTAGTGAGGTCACTAGTCTGCAGCAAAGTATCTTGATGCAAGTATTTCGCCAAGTTAAAAATTAGACACTAAAACCGCAAACCGCAAATCCGAAACCCGGTAAGGCTTATACAACTTTTGCTGGAAAGTTGGGTTCAGCGAAATAGGTAAGGGGAGTTTAAAAGACGGACTCTGATTGGTGACCCTCCTGAATACGACCTATACTAATCCTAAGTAACCAAGCTCTAAAAAAAACAAAACGCAAGGACACCGCCATCACCCTGGCTAGCTAAGAAGTTTCTATCCCCAAATGTACCCTATGCAGGACTCTAACGAACCGAGCACACGCTATACGCCGAAAATCCGCACACACCATTTTCTAACGAATCGTAGAATCGTTATTGTGTGAAATGAAGTGAGTTTGTCGGTGATATGACCGAATTCTAGCTGAATAGAGTGTCTGGGGTTCGTTAGAATTTTCGTGGCATGATATTCAGCTAAATAAGGTGCGTTGGGTTCGTAAGAGAAAAACCTGCGAATTTGTAGCACCCTAAGTCTACTTTTACAAACCATTTCGATTTCGAATACCCCGGATAGGCCTCACGAAGCTTGCTCCTCAGAACGCCTTGGGACGGACTCTAACGAATCGAGCACACGTTATTCGCTGAAAAAACGCACACACCAATTTCTAACGAATCGTAGAAGCGTTATTGTGTGGAATGAACCGAGTTTGTTGACGATATAAACGAATTTTAGCCGAATACGGTGTCTGAGATTCTTTAGAATTCTCATACCACGTTATTCGGCTAAATAAGATGCGCTGTGTTCTTTAGATATAGAGCAGAAACTAACTCAAATTAAATCAAAGTTAGATGCGCAACAGATCAAGGTCGAACTCGGGAACGAGTCCTTCTTTCATGGCACGGCCAAGCAGTGCAGTGATTGCACCATAACCATCACCACCCAGGTTGGCGCTGAACTCATTAACGTACAGGCCGATATGCTGTGCGGCTACGTCAGGGTCCATTTCTTGGGCATGTTCCATAACGTATGCTCTCGACTCATCAGGGTGCGCCCATGCATATTCAACGGAGGCGCGTGCCCAACCGGCGAGGGCATGAGCGTCCATGTTGCGACGTGCGATGATCGCTCCAAGCGGAATCGGAAGGCCTGTATCACTTTCCCACCAGTTCCCGAGATCTGTCATCAGTTTGAGATCATAGTTCTGATACGTGAAGCGTGCTTCATGGATGACAAGTCCGGCATCGATCTTGCCGTCACGAACAGCAGGCATGATCTGGTCGAATGGCATGACAACAATCTCGCCTACACCGCCCGGGACATTTTGCGCTGCCCAAAGACGGAACAACAGATATGCTGTTGAGCGTTCACTTGGCACAGCAACCCGTCGTCCAGACAGATATGCTGGATCGGTCGTGCCATTTGCGGTCAGAACCAAAGGGCCACATCCTCTGCCAAGTGCGCCTCCAGCAGGAAGCAGAGCATAGTCAGATAACACGTATGGCAGTGCTGCATAAGATATTTTCATCACTTCAGGTGTGTCGGGTCCATCGGGATTTGCCGCCAGACCATTGGTAATATCAATATCAGCATAACGGACATCCAGCTCAGGTGCGCCCGGGATCAAACCGTGCACCCACGCGTGAAAGATAAATGTATCGTTTGGACAAGGGGAAAATGCAATTTTCATGATGTAATAACCTCCCGTAAAATGGAACTTGCAGCCTGAAGCGCATCGAGGGCATCCTTGATGCGCCAAGCGTCGCGGTCGCGTGGACCGACTGCGTTGGATATGGCCCGCAGTTCGAGTGCTGGCACGCCGAACTGTTGAGCAGCTGTTGCCACGCCGAAGCCTTCCATACCTTCGGCGGCGGCATCCGGCACGCGGCGCAATAGCTCTGCGGCCGTCTCCGCTGTTCCGGTCGCCGTGGACACGGTGACCGCAGTGCCTCCGCTGACAGCGAGCCCAGCCCGCTGCAGCTCATGGCGCAGGCGAGCGGCAAGCTCCGCGTCCGCCGCCACAATGGACGAGCCGAATCCGAGCTCGTCCACACTAAGGAAGCCGTCTGGTGTCTGCGAGCCCAGATCGGCGGCAACCATGGCGTCGGCTACCACGAGGGAGCCGACGTCTGCCCGGCCGGGGAACCCGCCGCCGATGCCGGCACTGATCACCAGCATGTAGGCTGGTGAATATCCGGTCCCGGCAAGGGGCCCCGGCCTTGAAGATGTGGCAGATGCCTGTGCCACATCGGATGGGCTTGGCGCAGTAGATGCTTGCGCCAACGCCCTTGTGCTTGCAGCCGCTACGGCATATGCCAATGTAGCGGCTGTTCCTGCTGCGGCCGAGGCTGGGCCAACGCCCGCAGCGATGACGTCAAATCGTTCCGCGGCCGTGTCTCCCAAACCACGGAGGACCGCATCTTTTTCTGCATCAACCGCGGTTACAATTAACACACGTTGTGATGAATTTGCTTGTACCGGACTTATATCTGAAGTGTTTATTTCCCCAATTAAATCACCGTGGTGTCCACTATTTTCGAATGATGCGTTTGGTTTATTATTCTGATCTTCATCCTGTCTATGTTCATTCATCTCGGATTCTCCTTATGAGGTATTAGAGGCGGAGCATATGCCTCCATAGTTTCTTTCTTACAACAAGCTTTTAGCTACACTTCTTTGAGTTATAATTGCCTTGTATATTTTTGTGTAAATTTATAGTTCAACTTATATAAATGGAATTCGGGCATTGTCCACTACAAAAGGACATTTATCTTCATTTTGTCTTTCAAAGAGTGGACACTTTTTCTCAAAAGATACTATATCCATCCAGGAAAATGAAACACTATATATAGACGTTTTCAGATATAAAATTAAAAATGATCTATATGTAGAATATCGATTCCGGAGTACTTTCTCATGTCCGTGTCCACCCTTTGAAAGACAAATATGCAATATGTATGCTCAGTGCGGACAGCACGAGTTGGCACTCCAAACGAACAGATAAACGATTGAAAAGGCTGAAGACTGCCCCGACCCATCCAACGCGAATCATATATAGACCTTCGGATTTTAGACCAACAAGCCAAATGAATAACGGGCCCAGTCTACACTCGACCACTGCATAGTAGCTCATTTGTGCAAACCAGAATTTAAAGTAAATACACAGTCTCGCTAACTCTAATATAGCTGTCTGATGTATGTCCAATAGCTGTGAGGACATTAGATCTATAACGCAAGACAACATATATAACGCATGACATACCTAACAATCAATCAGATTAAACGCGCACAAAATAGTAATCAAGATACAGTGATTATCGAACAATATTCCATCTCCATCATAACGGAAGGGGAAAGACCTGAACAACCTTTGCATGTAATTCTGTCAAAAGCGGTCAAGCAAAGGTTGCGGGTAGCCGTATCACTTCGAGTAGCCACATCTAGCCACATCGCTTCAGATAGCCGTTTTGCCTCACCTCATGTGAAAGTCACCCTGATCGTGCCGCGTCCTAAGTCGAAATGAACTTGCTTCCCAAAAACACATATGTCATTTAAACCATATAACCTTTCTTTATTAACGTACTCCCAATAAAACAAGAAGTCAAAGTCAACGGTTGACAATTCGATTTAACTGTATTAATAATAGTAGTACAGTTAATACACCTAAGAGTTGAATACATACATCTGTACAGCTTAGGTAACGCCTTTTTTCACCTAGATTACTACACATACACCTCAGATACAGTCATTTAAAACCCATGGGTTATTTCACACATTTACAGAAAGGAGGTGCGGGATGTTCGAATTAGATGTACGCAGCCGTAAGGCGATCTACGAGCAACTAGTGGACAAAGTCAAAGAAATGATCGTATACGGTATTCTAAAGCCCGACGAGCAGCTTCCTTCCGTTCGTGCGTTATCCACGCAGCTGACCGTGAATCCAAATACGATTCAGAAAGCGTATCGTGAGCTTGAACGTGAAGGTTACATTTATTCTTTGCAGGGAAAAGGGAGCTTCGTATCATCGTCAGTGGAACATCCGAATGAAGCCATGAGAGATGAGATCAGAGAGTCTCTGGTGAAGTTGATTGCAGAAGCTTCGTATTCCGGTTTGACCAAAGCGGATATGACGCTTTTGTTTGAGGAAGCGATGGCCCGTATAGAGAAGGAGGAGCCTCATGATTGAGCTGAATCAAGTCGTCAAAGCATTTGAACAGGAAAAGGCAGTGGATGGCGTAACGATGCACATACATAAGGGGTCGATCTATGGTTTGCTCGGTTCCAACGGGGCAGGCAAGACATCGCTGCTCAAAATGATGGCTGGCATTTACCGTCAGGACAGCGGGACTGTTCGTATCGAGGATACTGAAATTTATGAAAATATGGATCTCAAAGGCCGCACGATTTTTATGGCCGATTCGCCCTACTTTTTCCCGCAATCTTCAATAACTCAGATGGCTGCATTTTATCGTTCGGTATATCCGCGCTGGAATGAGGAACGGTTCAAGCAACTGGCTACCGTGTTCAAACTGGATGTAAAACGCAAGTTACATCGCATGTCCAAAGGCATGCGCCGTCAGGCAGCCGTATGGCTGGGACTTAGCTGTATGCCTGAAGTACTGCTGATGGATGAGCCGATTGACGGCCTTGACCCGGTCATGCGCCAGCAGATCAAAAACTTGCTGTTCCAGGAAGCGGCTGAGCGTCAAGTAACCATTGTCATCTCATCGCACAACTTGCGTGAGATTGAAGATCTGTGTGACCATGTGGCGATTATGCACAAAGGCCGAATTATTGTAGAGAAAGATCTCGATGATCTGAAGGCGGATACGCATAAAATCCAGGTCGCTTTCCGCCACCCGGACCATGCCAAAGCCATGGATGAGCAGATTGATATTTTGCATGAAGAGAAACGGGGAAGTGTATCCCTGTACATTGTCAAAGGTAACCGACAACAGGTAACGGATCAATTCCGTATACATGATCCATATCTGCTGGATGTACTGCCTTTGACGCTCGAAGAAATCTTTATCTATGAAATGGAGGACGCAGGGTATGATATTCAACCGATTGTTCTGTAACCGGGGCATCCTGATCCAAAATTTCAGACAGCATGGATGGATAGGCATTTTATTTCTCATCACATTGTTGTTCTCACTTCCGCTATATATCGCTACCGAGTACAGGGATGTGCCACAGCAGATTATAAGTTTGTTTCAGGCCAATGGTGAAGTGCAGATTCTGTTCGCTATCACACTGCCCGTAGCAGCTGGAATCTTTCTTTTTCGGTACATTCAGTCTGGTGCACCTTCGGATCTGTTCCATAGTTTGCCGTTACGTCGTAAACATCTATTAACGGTGAATCTGTTGACCGGATATGCCATGATCCTGATTCCAATCTGGATTACAACTGCGATTACCGGCTGGGTATGGGCGGTACTGGATCAACCTGCGTTTCTGTTTGATGGCAGTACAATCTGGATGTGGGGCTTGAGCATGAGTATCTACTCGCTGTTTATGTTCATGCTAACTGTGGCGGTGGGCATGTGTATTGGTCAATCTGTATTGCAGGGACTCACCGTGTACGCACTCGTCTTGTTACCTGTTGTCGTATGGTTCATTATGTCACTTCATCTCCAGCATTATTTGCTCGGATATGCTTTTGAAGAAGTGGGCTTTAATGCGGAGAAACTCTCACTTGTCCTGCGTGTGGGTTCGATCAGTAACCTCCCTGTAATCCGTCAGGAGTTAATTATCTATGCGATATTTGCAATCCTGTTTATTCCTCTAACCTATGTACTTTATGCGAAGAGACAGGTTGAATCTGCTACCCAAGCAGTTACGTTTAAGCTTATAAAACCTATATTCCGCTTTGGATTGATGTTTACATTGGTTCTGATTGGCGGAGGTTACTTTACAATGATTGCTCCAAGAGGATCAGCTGGATGGGGAATCTTCGGATATATCCTCGGCGGAATTGTAGGTTATATCGTTGCCGAGATGATTATTCGCAAAACATGGCTGATCTGGAGCAGCAGGCTGCTACCCAAGCTGATTCTATATGGTATCATCGCTGGTCTGATACTGTACGTACCTATTGCCGACTGGAATGGATACGCCGCTCGAGTGCCTGAAATGAGCAAGGTGAATAGCATCAAGCTTGGTGGGGAGAGTTATACCTACAGTAACGGTGTCAGTCAGAAAAAGGACGATGCTCACCTCTATTCTAATGATCCGGAATACATGGGGGCAGTTATCGCTCTTCATCAAAAAATTGTGAATTCCGATCTTCCTTTACTGGATGATCCGATTAATACAGGTATGCGTAATGATGAGTCTATATTAATTAACTACAAGCTGGATAACGGCAAAGTGATGAAACGTAAATACTACATTCCAGAAGCCGAATTCCATCAGGAATTAAAGGCTCTGAAACAGTCCCAGGATTACAAAAGAGTCGCCTTTGAAACGTATAAGCTGGATGAAGATGCGTTAAGTTTCGGCATTCGTTCTGCCATAAGTTCATACCGGAAGGTTTATATTAGCAATCCGGAGCAAGTCCGTGAGTTCAAAGCATTGTTGAAACAGGACATTTTTGATCAGACCTATGAAGAACAGCGCTCCCCGTGGCAGTCGTTTGCTTACGCGGAGATGAATCAGGACTCTACTTCGAAAGATCCATTTCAACCGAGGGAGATGTGGAATTTTGAGATCAAACCTAGCTATGATCGGGTATTGGCTTGGCTGAAGGAGAACAAGTTATACGACCAGTTGCTTATCCAGGCAGATGAGATTGTCTCCGCTCAGTTTGCGAAGCAGGAGATTAACAGTCCGGGTTCGCTTCAGTGGACTGCTCCGCAGCCAGAATATATCGATGGAAATCTAAGTGGTAACAAACAGATAGCGACTAAAAACAAAGAAATCATTAGTGATTTGCTCAAACGTCAACGGTCTGGTTATCTAACAGAGAAAGATACCATTTATCAGATCAAGTTGAATGTTATTCGTGGCGAGAACATCTATATGATGCTGAAAGAAGAGGATTTGACCGAGAAAATGAAAGCTATTTTGGTCAATCAATAAGCTGAGCTGTATCAGTTGTTAACTATAAGCGGGAAGGGTTCTCCCGTTGATCAAAGGTTTGATATTAGTATAGTGAAACCAGATTTACTTGACCAGACACAGTGAATGGAATATATTAGAAAAAGGTAAGGTTCGAGCGACTCGTTCAATCGAATCTCATATGGAACGGCTTATGAGGGAAGCACCCGTAAGAGCAGGCAAATGCCTGACTTGCGGGTGCTTTTTTGTCGTTCGCTGATTTCGTTGGCTATTCTGCTAAATATTTTAGAAGAAAGGGTGTAGAGACGCATGCAAACAGAAGCATGGAAGGAAATGATAAGTGAACAGGAGGCCACGGCATGTTGTTGCTCCCTATTGGAACGAACAAGCTCACATAACTTCATAGATCATCATGGCTTGGTGGAAGAAAAGAAGGGGCGACAGCATATCGAAGATATATCTACAGAAGAAATAGCTTTAATGGAGACGAGTGACATTCTATTCCCTTCTCCAATAGCAGGTAGCCATAGTCACATGATGGAACAAAGTAACGTACGGCATCGTCAATTATCCTCATTCGCTCATCTTATTTTCAGATCACGCCTGCTCATAGGACTTGTGATTCTGTTCAGCGCAGGCACGATCTATTTTGCTTCTTCAGTGGAGGCTGCGGGCATAGATCTTGGCGTAACAGCGCAGAAAGCCTGGGATTCCGTTTTGAACAAAGCCGACGCACAAACTAAGTTAACGTTGAAGCAAGCGTACGAGAAAGTGGGGAACTGGAAGACACAAGAGCAGGCTTGGGAACAAAAGATAAAGACGCTTCATGCCGCCAATACCGCGGAATTGGAGCGATTACGTGTCGAAATAAGACAAACCGATGATGCGAAGGTCGCAACTCTAGCTGAAAAGGTAAAGCAAACACAGGCCCGATATGAACCGCTATTTGCCCTATACAGTTCAGTCAATAGACAGTTGGATGCAGCCAAAGCCATCAAAAATAAGGAATGGAGTGCAGCGATCCGCACTCAGGCAGAGACGTTGAGACCCGTTGTGAAACTTGCCAGAGAAGACATCCGGATCAAGAAAAAGGAACTTGCTGAAGCACGTAAACGGAAGAGCGCTGAAATAAAACGTTTACGAGCTATGCTAGCAGGGGCCGACTCCGCGAAGAAACAGATTCAAACGGCTAAAAAACAGGCGAGTCTGGCTAAAGAACGATATTCCAAAGCTCTACAACAGTTCAAACAGAGTACAAAACAAAGCCAAACGTCACGTGTACTCAGCTCATTGAACACCTTGGCGTCTGCAGCAGAGAAATGGGCAGGAACAAAACAAAGTATTCATACACTGGAGCAAAACGTATCCACTACATATGTGAAAGTCAGACAGGAAATCGCCAAGAGACCCAAATAAGAGGAAACCCGGTCCTCTCTGCAACGTACACAACTTTAGATATAAAGACGCTTCGATGATGATGGAACGAGGTGGAGCTATTGCAGTCCAAGTTGGAAACGAAACGTACGGGGGCAAAAGGTTTTAAACGTAAACGTTACTGGATACCCAGCGTTGTACTAATTATGATCATAGGTTTTATTGGGATTGGTACACAATGGACACCCAAAATAACGGTATTTTTATTAAAATCATTAATTGAAACTGCTAATACAGACACAAATAGCAAGGACACTATGCTCTCGGGTGGGATAACTCGTGTTGCGGATGTACCCTATGCAGACGAAGGGCGTAATGACAGTACGCTGGATATCTATTATCCTTCCGTAACATCGGAACCTTTGCCTGTTGTGTTGTGGGTTCATGGTGGTGGATGGGTCTTGGGTGACAAAAAGGATATCGCAGATTATGCCGTACAATTAGCCAAACAGGGTTACGTTGTGGTCAGTATGAATTATGCGCTCGCACCGGATACGAAATATCCCATTCCCGTGATCCAGGCGAATCAGGCTTTGACTTACGTGAAGAACCATGTCAGTGAGTATCACGGTGACCCGGAAAACATATTTCTCGCAGGCAATTCGGCAGGTGCCCAGATTGCAAGTCAGACTGCGGCAGTGGTGACCAATCCATCTCTCGCCAAGCTGATGAACATAACACCAGCCGCCCAGCCGGAAGAGTTGCGTGGGGTTCTGCTATTCTGTGGTCCATACAATCTAAGCACGGTAGCCAATACAGGCTTTCCACTCATACGGACATTTCTCTGGTCATATACGGGAGTCAAAACATTTGAAGACTATCCACGTCTGCATGAAATGTCGACCGTGCTTCAGGCCACAGCAGAGTATCCACCTGCATTTATTACCTCAGGCAATGATGACCCGTTGACCAGTCAATCGATTGAGCTCGCACAAGTATTGAAGCGCCTTGATGTTGAGGTGGAAACCTTGTTTTTCTCGAACTCATCAGAGAAGCTGGGACATGATTATCAATTTGATCTGGAGAGTGACGCTGGACAACAGGCGATACATTCGGCAGTACGATTCATGCAACAGTATAGTCGATGAGCAGACAAGTCTGTGGTACACTCGAAGCAAATGAGGGCACAGGAGGAGAAGTATGGCAGATAAAGAAGATTTGACCCGGTTCGGGGTGGCGTTTCCTACACCTCTGATTGAGCAGTTTGACCAGTATATTGAGGAACAGGGATACAAAAACCGATCCGAGGCCTTCCGTGATCTTGTTCGCAAAACATTACTGCAACCTTCTGTATTACAATCCGACCAGGATGTGGCAGGTACCATTGTGATGGTCTACGATCACCATATCAGTGATCTTCCCATTCGTTTGATGGAGCTCCAGCACGAGGCGCATCATGACATCATTTCCAATATGCACGTGCACCTGAACCATGACCAATGCCTGGAGGTAATTGCCGTACGGGGTAACCTGGGACGATTGCGTCATCTGCATCAACAGATCCAGGTACAAAAAGGTGTTTTGTATGCGGAGCTGTCCGTGACTTATGTAGATGAACTCAACAAACTGGCTCATGCTCAGAGTCGTCAGGATGGCAACCCGGATCAAAGTCTGGGTCACAATCAAGGTGCGGGTCAGCATGGTCACAGTCATCATCATCATCGCTCTACGGAGTAAGACAAATACGGGTGTAATTTCTATGAAAATATAGCAAATCTAAAAAACAGACTATTGGTTAGATGCCAACTGTCTGTTTTTTTTTGTTTGTTATAATACCTGACTTTATAGAGCGCTACGAATGCTCGGTTATACAACTTTTTATTTATTAATTCTGAAATATGAAAAAATATGGATTACGAAGTTAACTTTGTTGACATATAATTTGTATTTTGTGCTACAATTTCTCTAAAAAGTAACACGAAAAAAGGGAGTGCAGCACATATTTAGAGGGGGAACGACCAGAATGGGCAGATTTTCATGGAGATGGGGAAAACGAAAAGGTAGAACAGGATTAGGCATTTTACTTGTATGTTCCATTGGTTTATCTGGTTGTGCACAGGGCACAGCACCAACAGCTTCATCAGCAGAGAATGGACAATCAGGAACAACCTCAACCAAAGACGAATTGGTGCTGGCCGTTGGCACCGAGCCGGAAGGCGGGTTTGATCCAACAACCGGATGGGGGCAATATGGGTCACCACTTTTCCAGAGTACCTTGCTGAAGCGGGATGCCAAGTTACAACTGGTTAACGATCTGGCTACGGCATACTCAGTTAGTGAAGATGGGCTGACCTGGACGGTTACACTCCGGAACGATGTAACATTCTCTGATGGGGAGCCACTTACGGCTGAAGATGTGAAATTTACGTTTGATACGGCTACTCAGAGTGGGTCTGTGATTGATTTGACAAATATGGCTGATGTGAAGGCACCTGATGATAGCACGGTTGTATTCACATTGAAGTCGCCGCAGTCTACATTCATCAGTCTGCTGACGACACTTGGCATTGTGCCTGAACATGCCTATGGTGCTGATTACGCAGAACATCCGGTCGGATCGGGACCGTACAAGCTGGTACAGTGGGACAAAGGACAACAGGCTATCGTTGAGGCCAATGAAGAATATTACGGTAACAAGTCTGCATTCCACAAACTCACCTTCCTCTATCTGGATGAAGATGCAGCCTACGCCGCTGCACAGGCAGGTACGGTGGATATCGCTGCTATCCCGGCAGCGTTTAGCAAACAACAGGTGAATGGCATGACATTGGAGGCCGTGAAAACCGTAGATAACCGGGGCATCATGTTCCCCATGCAACCTGCTTGTGCCAAGTCGGGCGATGGTCTTCCCGCAGGAAATGATGTGACATCCGATCTGGCCATTCGCCAAGCGGTGAATGTTGTGATTGATCGTAAGGCTTTGGTTGAAGGTGTACTGGAAGGGTACGGTCGTCCGTCTTATTCCGTCAGTGATGATCTGCCTTGGAGCAATGCGGAAGCCGTATTTACGGATGCTAATCTCGAAGAAGCGAAGCGCATTCTGGCCGCTGGTGGCTGGGCCGATGCGGATGGTGACGGTATCGTCGAGAAAAACGGTGTTAAGGCCGAATTCAATCTGCTTTATTTTGCAGGTGATTTAACAAGACAATCTCTGGCGTTAGCTACTGCGGATATGGTTGCCCAGGCGGGAATCAAAATCAATGTTGAAGGTAAAAGCCGTGAAGAGACGAAAAAGATGGCTTACTCCAACGCTGTATTGTTTGGGTGGGGCAGTCATGATCCTTTGGAAACGTATAACCTCTATAGCAGTACTCACAAAGGAGAAGGGTATTACAATGTGGGGCTGTATAGTAATCCTGTCGTGGATTCTTGGATGGACAAAGCCCTTCAGGCAACAAGTGAAGAAGAGGCATTGCCGTTCTGGCAGAAAGCGGAATGGGATGGAACAACAGGTTTCAGTTATCAGGGTGATGCGCCATGGGCATGGCTCGTAAATATAGATCATCTGTATCTGGTTACGAATGGACTGAACATTGGTGAGCAGCAGATCCATCCTCATGGTCACGGCTGGCCGGTGACAACCAATCTGGAGGAATGGTCCTGGGATAACAGTACAAAGTAGGAAACGTAACGGTAGCTTTAGCCTGAATTGGGGAGAGATTGGATGACAGGCAGGAATGGATGGGCCAGATTTGTTGGTTTTAAAATGTTGCGACTTGTATCTTTATTGGTTGGAGTCAGTGTGTTGTCTTTTATATTAATGCAATTCTCTCCTGTGGACCCGATCGAAGCCTACATTGGTGGAGACATGATCAGGGTAAGCGCCGAACAGCGCAATCTTATAGAAGAACGGTGGGGATTGAATGAATCTCCCATGGAACGATTACTAGCCTGGGGACAAGCGCTGATTCAGGGAGATCTGGGAACTTCGATGATCTACAGACAGCCTGTAGCGGATATTATACAGGAACGATTCATGAATTCTATCGCACTAATGGCTGTAGCCTGGCTACTATCTGGTATCATTGGGTTCACTCTTGGTGTAGTTGCCGCCATGAGACGCGATTCGAAGCTGGATCGCCTGATCTGTTGGTATTGTTATACGCTGGCCTCCACGCCGGTATTCTGGATTGCGCTGTTGCTGCTAATGGTATTTGGGGTGTGGCTCGGATGGCTTCCAGTTGGCCTTGGGGTACCCGCAGGAATGTCAGCTGATCAGGTCACATGGGGAGATCGAGCTATTCATATGATTCTGCCAGCGTTGACCCTCAGTTTGACTGGGGTAGCTTCTATTGCTTTGCATACCAAGCAGAAGCTCACGGATGTGCTCGAGTCAGATTATATTCTGTTTGCGAGAGCGCGGGGTGAGCGTGGATTTCAGCTGTTCCGTCGACATGGGTTCAGACATGTTGTTTTGCCAGCCATCACGCTGCAATTTGCTTCGTTCAGTGAACTGTTTGGTGGGGCTGTGCTTGCAGAACAGGTATTTTCATACCCCGGCCTTGGTCAGGCAACGGTTCAGGCGGGGTTGCGTGGAGATGTTCCACTGCTGCTCGGACTTGTGATGTGCAGTGCGATATTTGTTTTTACAGGTAATATGGTGGCTGACATTCTGTATCGCATGATTGATCCACGGATGAAGGAGGAGCTGATGTCATGAAGCAGACGGTAGAACGCTCCTCCGAGCAGACGGCAGAAACAGCCGAAGTACAGAAAGTGAAAACTGCGAATCAAGAGGTACGGTACAACATTAATACAGGGTCTCTACAAGCTGAGACTGGAAAAGGAACAGGAACAACACGCCAAACGAGAAAAGATTATACGGCTGCCAGAGACCAAAATTTCCGCAACCCTCGCCAAAGAGCGGTGATCTGGGGAAGCCTCGCGGTGATCTGGATTGCCGTTGTGTGGTTGACGGGCAGGCTGCTTCCGGCTGGTTCTACGCTGACTTCATTAATGGATCGGAATTTGGCTCCAACCTGGGCGCATCCATTTGGAACGGATTGGCTCGGAAGAGATATGTTCATGCGTACGTTAAAAGGATTGGCAACCAGCATTCAAGTGGGATTGCTTGCTGCATGTGGTGGCGGATTGATCGCACTGCTGTTGGGTTTGGCTGCTGCTTCAAGCAAGGCTGCTGACCGGGTAATCTCATGGATTATCGACTTGTTCCTCAGTGTGCCCCATCTGGTATCGCTGGTTATGTTGGCCTTTGTATTCGGTGGAGGTTTGGCAGGAGTGGCGGCAGCGATTGCGCTGACACACTGGCCGAATCTGGCCCGGATTGTACGAGCGGAGATGATCCAACTGAAATCCGCAGAGTACATTCAGATTTCACACAAGTTGGGTCAATCGCGGTTACAGATTGCGGTGCAGCATATGCTGCCACATCTGGTCCCGCAGCTGTTCGTTGGCGTACTGCTAATCTTTCCCCATGCGATTCTGCACGAGGCAGCCATTACGTTTCTGGGGCTGGGGTTGTCCCCGCAACAACCGGCAATTGGAATTATTTTGTCAGAGTCGATGAGATATTTATCTGCTGGCATGTGGTGGCTCGCCTTTTTCCCGGGACTAGCATTGTTGCTGGTTGTTCGTGCGTTTGATGTATTGGGCAACAGTCTGAAGACATTGACGGGTACAGGTAGTTCGAGGGAGGTGAGGTAAATATGGCTCTGCTTGATATTGAGGGAGTATCGGTGTCATTTCGGCGCGCTCGTGGTTGGTTTGGGCACGAACAGACTTATGTTATTCAGAATCTGGATCTTTCCGTAAACAAGGGCGAGATCGTGGCTGTTGTAGGCGCAAGTGGATCGGGTAAAAGTGTGCTGGCTCAAGCCGTTATGGGTATTCTGCCTGCCAATGCCAGGTTGGAAGGTAGAATTAGCTATAATAGCGAGCCTTTAACCCCAGAGCGGCAGCTTCATCTGCGTGGAGACGAACTGGTGTTGATTCCACAATCCGTCAGTTATTTGGACCCGCTGATGAAGGTGGGAAGACAAGTTCAGCCGGTAACCCGAGATTTGGGACGGAAGCGCGGCTTCATAACTCGATCCCATACGAAAAAGACGGAGCAGGAGCTGACGGAGCGATATCATCTTCCTCAAGGAACAGCCGGGAAATACCCGTTTGAGTTGTCCGGAGGTATGGCAAGGCGGGTGTTGATGGCTACAGCGACCTCCGGTCATCCGAAGCTGATCATCGCAGATGAGCCAACACCAGGCATCCATCCCGAAGTGCTGGCCGAGACGATGAAGCAATTTCGCGAGCTTGCAAATGAAGGCGTAGGTATCCTATGGATTACGCATGATGTTACGACAGCGCTGACGGCTGCCGATCGCATCGCTGTATTTTACGCGGGGACCAATGTAGAGGCGGCGCAGGTGGATGATTTTAAAGGGAATGGAGGACGTCTTCGTCATCCATATACAAAAGCGCTCTGGAATGCGTTGCCGCAGAACGGATTTCAGCCACTCCCAGGCTCCCAACCGTTGGCAGGTCAAGAGATCACCACAGGCTGTTCATTTGCTCCCCGATGTAATGCAGCAACCGCTGTATGTACCCGCGAACGTCCAGAGCTTCGTAAGGTACGGGGCGGAGAAGTGAGGTGTTTCCATGTCACTTGAAGCACGGGACGTGAGTTACCGTTATAATCAGAAATCATGGGTATTCCAACAGATGAACATGCAGGTGCAACAGGGAGAAGTGGTTGGCTTGTGGGGACCAAGTGGCTGTGGCAAAACAAGCCTTGGTCGCATCCTTGCAGGATATGCCGAACCTGTGGCAGGACAAGTACTTCTGGATGGGAAACCACTCCCACGTACAGGAGTATGTCCGGTTCAGCTGGTGTTCCAGCACCCGGAGAAAGCTGTGAATCCACGCTGGCGAATGCGCCGCGTGTTGCAAGAGGCGTCTGTGCAGGATGAACAGTTGCTCGAAGCATTGGGTATTCAGCAAACCTGGTTGGACCGTAGGCCGAGTGAATTATCCGGTGGAGAACTGCAGCGTTTCTGTGTGGCGCGAGCGCTTGGAACAGCGACACGTTACGTGATCGCAGATGAGATGACAACGATGCTGGATGCGATCACTCAGGCACAGATCTGGCATACCGTGATGGGGGTGGCTCGCCAGCGTAATCTGGGGCTATTGATCATAAGCCATGATCGGGATTTGTTGGACAGGCTGTGCGACAGAATTACTCCGATGCCGCTATCGATGTCACTGTAGTTTTAATTATGTTTTGAATAAATAAATGGATCGAATACAAAAGGGATGCTCCTTGTGCAGTCATTGACCACGAATGTGAGTCATGGACTTGACTACGGGGCACCCCTTTTTCTATTTTGACAAATATTCACCATTTAACGAACAGTACACGTTTTGTTCGAAACATACATAGATGTAACTGACGCTTATTTGCCTGACACATTGCTTAGCAACGCAGATAACCTGCGCATCGCCTCTTCAACCGTAGAACGTGGACAGGCTACATTAATACGCATGAACCCTGTACCCTCTGTTCCAAAGAAGCTCCCGTCATTGAAAGCAAGCCCTGCTTCATGAAGCAGCGTGTTGCATAGTTGTGCATGGGGAATATTCAATTCCCGGAAATCCATCCATAACAGATAGGTTGCTTCGGGCAGATGCATTTTGATCTGTGGCATGTGTTCCGTAACATACTGTTGTACATACTCCATATTTCCACGGATATAGGCAAGGCACTCATCCAGCCATTCCTCGGCTCCGTTGTATGCAGCTTCGGTTGCAACAGCCCCCAGTGTACTGATACTGGCAAGTCCCATCGTTTTAACACCCTGCGCGAACGATTCCCGCAACTTGGCATTGGGGATGATGATGTTGGATGTGCAGAGGCCAGGAATGTTGAACGTTTTGCTTGGAGCCGTACAGATGATACTTAGATCAGAGACGGCGTCCGAGATCAGGGTCAGTGGTGTATGAGTTCCGCGCTGATGAACAAGATCGGCATGGATTTCATCTGAAACCATCAGTACGTTGTATTGCAGACACAGTGACGTAAGCCCTTCAAGCTCCTCACGAGTCCATACCCGTCCAACCGGGTTATGAGGACTGCACAGAATCAGCATTTTGACCCGACCGGTCTGCAAGCTGGATTCCAGTTGTTCCAGATCCATCGTGTAATGACCGTTATTCTCTACCAAAGGATTGGTGATCAGTTCACGACCTTGACCACGTACTACTTCATAGAAGGGCGCATACACCGGAGTTTGGATGACTACAGCATCTCCAGGATCGGTGAATCGTTGTACAGCAATGCTGAGTGCGGGCACAATACCTGGAGTGAATACGATCCAGTCATCGTTAATTTTCCAGTTGTGACGCCGTTCCATCCACCCTGCAACAGCTGCATGATACGCCTCAGTCCGCACTGTATAACCAAAAATTCCGTGCTCCATCCGTGTTTGCAGGGCCTGAATGACGGATGGTGGAGCAGCAAAATCCATATCGGCCACCCACATCGGAAGCGCATCAGCAGCACCGAAGATATCCTCAAGCGCATCCCATTTTTCTGATCCGGTAGAGATCCGGTTAATAGACTGATCAAATGTACTGTTATTGTTATTCATCGTATTTAATCCCCCTTGAGTTCCGTTCCTTCGACCACAAATCGACAAATAATTATCTAATACATTGGTTAATTTCGCAACTGTTGTGCGTGTATGATTAGCTTCATATGTATGGTCCGGATTTCGGGACTTTATTCATATAAGAACAACTTAACGAGCCAGAGAACAGCGGGCATACGACAAAGACTATTTTTGTACGTCCTTGGTCCTGTTTTGTCCATTTATCGTTTACAACCTCATGTCAGATGCTATTATATTGCTAACATTTGGTGGAACAACGGGCTGTTATCCGAATAAGCTCGTACCCATACATGATGAGCATAACTACATGAGTCTTTCGCGTACATCGAGCGATCGCTTGAATCGTATTATGCATAAGGCTGACATTTGAACTCAGGAGGCGTTTAGGGATGAAAAGCAAAAAGTGGTTGGTTGCTGCGGGTGTGTTTGGCATGGTGTTAACCGGATCGGCAGGTGTATATGCAGGTACACAACTGGAGACAATCAAAGCTTATCTGAACCATGGGCTCGCCATCGAAGTGAACGGACAGAAATTTACACCGACAGGTGACCAGGGCAAAAAGCTTGCGCCAATTACATATCAAGGCAGTACATATCTCCCCGTTCGTTCGATTGCAGATGCGTTGAAGACCGAAGTGAAGTATGATTCCCAAAACAATAAAGTAAGCATCGGTTCTTCAAGCTCTTCTGGTGGGTCAACATCCACAGGCAACAGTGGATCGACATCACCATCTACAGGCACGAACTCACAGACGACAGGTGTGAAGTCCAAGTATCTGCCAGCAGATTTCCCATTACCGAAGGATGCAAAGGCAACAAGTCTCATTGAGAACATAATGGATGGTGACAAAAAAGTAGTGCTCACGTACACAACCAAAGAAACGTTGCTAACCGTTGGAACATCCTACAAAGACTACTACCAGACCAAAAATCTAAGTCAGAACACTCAGGATATCCAGGCAGACGGCTTCAGCATCGTGGGTCGTGAAGATGGCAAATATGCCGTAACCATCACGGGTTCGGTGTCTGCAACCAACAAGGATCTGAATGAAATCACCGTAGTGTGGGGCGAAGAGTAATCTTTGCTTCTATAAAAAGTGAACGGCCAAAGCCGCCCGTTGAAATCATAACAGATTTCATTGGACGGCTTTTAGGGTTGAATCCATATCTGGTTCTATACTCTGAATTAATAGTCTAGATATTAGTCCGCTACAGGTACTCGTTAAACCATCCGGCAATATGCTCCAAACGGCGTACCCTCAAGTGAGGGTGACCTCCACGGGACAACTCGTGGTTTGCCCCTGGGAAACGAACGAGCCTTGTGGTCTGCTTGCCTCTTTTCAGCGCAATGAACAATTGCTCGGCCTGTTCAATTGGACACCGCAGATCCTGTTCGCCATGTAAAATGAGCAGCGGAGTACTCACGTTGCCGACATAAGCGAGCGGAGAATGTTTCCACAGTTTTTCCGTGTCATCCCACGCGTTACCGCCAATCTGGTCTTCCGTGAAGAAATATCCAATGTCACTTACACCGTAGAAGGATAGCCAATTGGAGATGGAACGCTGGGTAACAGCCGCCTTAAAGCGGTCCGTGTGTCCAACAATCCAGTTGGTCATGAAGCCACCATAACTGCCCCCGGTTACGCCCAATCTGGATTCATCGATAAACTCATACTGGGACAGGGCATAATCCACACTCTCCATGAGATCGCGATAATCGCCACCGCCATAATCTCCGCGACAGGCGTCTACAAACTGCTGCCCGTATCCGAGGCCACCGCGTGGATTGATATACACAACAGCGTAGCCTTGTGCGGCGAGAATTTGGAACTCGTGCATAAATGTAAAACCATACATCATGTGCGGGCCGCCATGAATCTCCAGAATGGTCGGGATTTTGACCCCGTCGACCATGCCATGAGGTTTCATGATCCATCCTTGCAGCCGTAGGCCATCTGAGGAATTGAACCAGAAGGTCTCAGGTGTACTTAGATGGATCTCATCCTCAAGCTGTGGATTGCTGCGGGTGAGCTGAATCGGTTCTACCCCGGGATTTTCCGCTTGTTCATATATATAGAGATCACCAGGATTTAGTGTATCGGCTACAGCGGCAACGATCTGCCCGTTTTCCAACTCGGCAAATTGATAAATTTCCCGTTCGTCAGGCCATATATAGTCGGCACTGCTGCCGTCTCGAGCGAATTTGGCGATGCGTACACTACCATGGATGGTCGCCAGACAGAAGATTGAAGAACCATCTCTGCTGAATACAGGCCCCGTGGTTGTCAGATGTGAACGCATGTCGCCAACAATGCTGTGATTCAACTGTACGTCCCAATCCGTGCTCAGACATACGAGTTCCCCACCTGATATCTGAAGGGTGTACAACTTCACAAGCGTGGCATTTCCATAGGAACGGTCACTGGCGAGCAGTGCAAGAGATTGTCCATCCGGTGCAAAGGCCATTCGGCTGAACGTATATCCTTCCGGGGTCAACTGTTGCACATCCGATCCGTCTGCCTTGGCAAGGTACACATGATTAGTCAGGGTGTAATCATTATGGTCCTCGCCTTCTTCAGGCATCTGCGCAATCCAAGCGATGGATGTTCCGTCCGGGGACCAAGCGTAGTCTCCAACGTCATAATGACCTGTAGTTACAGGGAGTGGTTCCACATCGATCGGTGCGAGAGCGAAAAGGTGGGAACGTCGACCGTTCCATAATCCACTGGCATCTGATTTCATGCGAATCCGGTCTACGACATGTTCTTGCAGCAGTTTGGGTTTATCGTCTATAGGATCTGTATGTTCTGATTCTTCATCTCCGCTCATATCCACGGATGATTTCACAAGTATGGTATGACCATCTGGTGACCAGAGCAGGGAACTTACGCCATGTTTCAGGTGACTGATTTGCTGTGCTTCTCCGCCATCTGATGCGATAATCCACACTTGGGATTTCCCATCAACCTCTCTTAAAAAGGCAAGCTGAGACCCATCGGGCGACCAGGCAGGGGAATGATCCTTCTCACCAGAGGTAAAGGACCTATCCTTTTGACTTCCCAGATGAAGCAGTCTTAGGTGAGAACAATAACCGTCACGTGCTTCATTCGTTTTCCGGCTTACATATACCAGTTGTCCGCCTTGAGGGGACGGAGTTGGATCATTAACCCATGTAATCTGATAAAGATCTTCCGATGTTATGCCGCGCTGACTCATCATTGTTTGTCCTCCCACCATGAATTAGAATTGGTTAATTTCCTAACCTTTCCATTTATATTAACGGAAAGCTAGGGACAGGACAATATGACTAAGGATGGGAGGGGAGACTTTTATAACAGCGATCGGAAGGTTGTTCTGTCATCGGAGTGGCCAGTGCAAACATTCTTTAGTTCAATTCATATAGTTGTGTTAAAAGGATTTGCTCGAAGGATGACGAATCCTAATGTTGAATAAGCGCAGAAATGACGAAAAATGGTCTTAATTCAATGTTTAACATTGGTTAATTTGGTTTAATGTACAATGCAATTCCTGTTCTACATTCAGGTATTGGTTCTTAGCCATTCGTTTATATAGAACTCGTATGATTCAGTCGCAATGGAGGAGGAACGTTACGTTGAGCACATCCTATGAGCAGCATGTGGAATATCCAAGCCGGAAACGAATGGCGTGGCTCACGGCAGGGGCAGCACTTTTTGTGGTAGCCGGATTTTTTTTGATTTTTGATAGTTCTTCAGTTACGAATGATTCCATCCTTTCGGATGTGATTGGACTTCTATCCATTTTGTTTTTTGGGCTATGTTTCTGCTACAGTCTGGTAAAGATGATTAAGAAGGAACCTTCTTTTGTAATTGATGAGGATGGGTTTGTGGATGCATCTTCTTATACCGCAGGAGGAGCAGTGGCCTGGAGAGACGTTGAGAATATTTTTATGTATGAATTGATGGGACAGAAAATGATCGGGGTCAAATTGCGGGACGAGAAAGCCTTTCTGGATCGCCAGAACGGGATGAAACGCAAATTGATGACGGTCAACAGCAATATGGTCGATGCGACCATCAGCGTTGCCCAAAGTAGCCTCACAGTGCCACTGGATCAATTGTATATCATGATGATAAGCCACTGGAGACATGTGAGTGATAACATGATTTATGATTCGTATTATCGTCGTTAGAGAGGTCAGAATGTCCATAAGTCTTCAGAATGGAGGAATATAGATGATGCATGGTAATCCAACACGCACGATTCTACTTCCGGATGGAACTGTCCTGCCTGCGATAGGACAAGGCACATGGAACATGGGAGAGAAGCAATCTAGCCAAGAAGAAGAAGTACGAGCACTTCGTTCCGGTATTGAACAGGGAATGACCGTGATTGATACAGCGGAGATGTATGCAGAAGGTGGGGCAGAAGTTGTTACGGGAAAGGCCATCTCGGGCCATCGTGATGAAGTTTTTCTCGTATCCAAAGTATATCCCCATCATGCAGATCGCAAGCAGATGATTACTGCCTGTGAGCGTAGTCTTACGCGTCTTGGTACAGATCGTCTGGATCTGTATTTGCTTCACTGGCGTGGAGGAGTACCGCTCGAAGAGACGGTTGAGGCTTTGGAACAATTGAAGCAATCCGGTAAAATCCTTCGCTGGGGTGTATCAAACCTGGATACAAGGGATATGCAGGAGTTATGGAGTCTGCCGGAGGGGTCTCAGTGCATGGTGAATCAGGTGCTCTACCATGCAGCTTCGCGTGGTATTGAACATGATCTGCTTCCCTGGATGCGGGAACGGAGCGTTCCTGTAATGGCGTATTGTCCCCTGGCTCAGGGTGGCAGACTTCGAAGTGAATTGTTGGAGCATCCCGTCATTCAGGATATTGCACAGGATCGAGGAGTTACGACTTCGCAGATCGCATTAGCCTGGGTGATCAGGGATGGAGATGTGCTGGCGATTCCCAAGGCGGTACAGCTGAATCATGTGGCAGACAATGCAGCAGCAGTGAATATCGTTTTGACACAAGAGGAACTCGCCCGTTTGGATGAGGCATTTCCTGCACCTAAAGGCAAAGTACCTCTAGATATCGTGTAAAATAGATAACAATACGATTAATAAAGTTATGCAGAGCAGATCTTCACGATCTGCTCTTTTTTTGTATGGATATCGATAGCGGAAGCTTGCCCTTCAATTAAGCGAATATATATTTTAACAAATGGGCTTTACAACACTATTTCACTAGTGTACTATGTAACTAACACACCAGTACAGAGAGGAGCGAGAGCTTTGTGACTATAGAATTTGATAACAATTTACCAATCTATCTGCAGATCATGCAGTATATCAAAAGACAGATTGTAACCGGGACACTTCAGGCAGGTGACAAAATTCCTTCGGTTCGTGAACTGGCGGCTGAACTACAGATCAATCCAAATACAGTACAACGGACATTTCAGGAGCTTGAGCGGGAAGAAGTGGTCGAAACCAAACGGGGCTTGGGCAGATATGTGACCAGTGAGGAGCGGAAGATTATGACGATCAAAAAAGAGATGGCCGGTGAATTGCTGGAACGCTTTCTGACCGGAATGCAGGAACTGGGGATCGAAGAGCAGGATATCTTATCCATCGTAGCCGATGCCGTTGCGGAAGGAAAGGGAGGAACAACGCATGAGTAACATCCTTGAACTGAACCAGATCAATAAAACATATGGCAATAAGAAAGCGCTCAGTAATATTACATTGGATATTGCTCCAGGACGAATCGTAGGTCTGCTGGGTAGCAACGGTAGTGGAAAAAGTACGCTCATGAAGCTGGTTGCGGGTTTGTTGCATCCGAGCAGTGGAACGATTCAAGTCACAGGTAAGCCTGTTGGGCTGGAGACGAAAGCGCTGGTTTCATTTATGCCGGATCGTCCATTAACCGAAAAGTGGATGAGAGTCCGGGATGCGATTGGATACTATCGCGATTTCTATGCTGATTTTGATGAGGAGAAGGCGCGGGAGATGCTGGACTTCATGAACCTTGTCGAGAGTGACCGGGTACGGCATCTGTCGAAAGGGATGAATGAACGACTACAACTAACACTGGCACTTTCTCGTAAGGCTCGTCTGTATTTGCTGGATGAACCGATTGGCGGGGTAGATCCGGTTGCGCGAGGCAAGATTCTGGATGCGATCGTCAAATTCTATGATGAAGACAGCAGTCTAATCATCTCCACACATCTTGTGAATGATATCGAACGGATTTTTGATGAAGTTGTCTTTATTCGCGAGGGCGAGCTGGTGATGCGGGAAGAAGTGGAAACGCTCCGTCTGAAATATGGGAAAAGTGTGGATGAGATGTTCAAGGAGGTCTATGCGGAATGATGACATTATTGAAGTATGACTTTAGAAGGAACTGGAATACACTGCTGGCGGGGCTAGTTATTTTGATTATCGCCCAAGTGGGGGTTTCCCTTATCATGTCTGAGGTCACAGGGATTGTGCTTGGCATTATGGGTTATGTTGGAGTTGGTGTGGCTATTTATGTGAAAATGATCAAAACATATACGTCCAATATCCGCTCTTATAATCGTCGTCTGTTACCCGTAACGGGCCTGTCACATGTGTTGTCTCCTTTAATCTTTGGAGCCCTTTGCGGGTTGGGGTTAGTCATTATATTCGTGACTCATGCCTACATCTATATCTCAATGAAGCTAAGAATGAACATCGCTAGCAATATTGATCTTTCGGGTCTGCATGTCTCGGATTATATTAGTTTGTTGCTGTTTAGCGCATGGGTTATGGTATTCATGACCGTCATCATCTTCCTTTCGATCTCGATTGCAGGCAGCTTCCGTTGGAAAACTGGGCCATGGATCGGAATCGTTGCATTCTTGGTCCTCGTTAATCTGATTGGCTGGTTGGAGAATATTATTATGACAGGGCGCTTTAATCCAAACGAGGTGTTCCAGTACACGGAAGAAAGTACAGGGATCTCGATCACAGCCAATGGTGTATTATGGTCGGACGGCATGTGGGGAAGTACTATATTTGAAATCATCGTAGCCGTTATCTTGGTGTGGGCTACCATCTACCTGAACAACAAAAAAGTTGAAGTCTGATAACAGGATAACTTAAACGTGATGCGAGCAACCAGGGTTGCTCGTTTTTTGCATCCAGTAATAATCCACTTTTTGAATCGAATCCCATTAATGATACGTAAATTTAGATATAATGTGTGTGGAAGTACGACCTCAGAGTTATGTTTAATGAAAAGAACATTGAACTGGGAAAGGAGAAATCGTTATGGAATTATACTTCAGGGATAACTTTTTTAACGCAGGTTACACCGAGATTATGAATCCGAATCAGGAACAGGCTGGGCATCTGGATTTGAAAAGTGTCTTTGGTTCTTCACTCGATGTATCAGATAACTCAGGATTAGTCTGCAGCGGCAAATTCCGCATGTTAACCAATCGTTGGGACATCACTGCAGCAGATGGGAGACATCTGGGTGTGTTGCGGGCCAGGTTCAGTTTCTTTAGCAAAAAGTATGAATATGACGCAGGATCACGCGGTACGTATGATGTGTCTGCTCCAGCATTTTCGCAGGAGTATGATATAAGTGGCAGTGGTGGCCGCATCGTGGCAAGTTTCCGTCGTACCAGCGGCTGGTTTAGTTCAGGGGCATTTGTGTTAGATAACCAGTCGGAACAACTGGACACGTATGAATTAATTGCAGTGGTCATGGGCGTGCACGCGATTAACAAAAGACGGAACTCGGCTGCCAGCAGTGGTGGAACCTAGTTTAGGCGCATATATAGCAAAAAGGTTTGGATGAGATCATCCAGACCTTTTTTTTCGTATATGGATATGGATTTGGCTTTTGAGCAATAGTTATGGTTAATCCACTTTTACCAAATTAAAGCCCATCGGCTTTCGCAAGAGAGCCTTCCTCACGTTGGCGGTGCTGAACTTCATTCGCGCGTTCGGAATGCAAATCAGGATCTTTTTCCGCATAACGGGCTAATGCCTTCGCAGCTGTTTCCGACATTCGCTCCCGCAGCACTGTGTGGTCAGTGATTCGAACCCGTTTGCCGAGAAAACGCATTTTGGATAAGACGTAATCCATCTCATTGCGCGGAACGGTCAGCTCGATCCGATATGTCTGCTCGGCTTCCAGGTACTCGACTTGTTTCTCAAAGCAGGAGAAGGCATAGAGGATTCGGGACAGTTCCTGATTGAACTCGGGCAGTACTTCGATGGTGATGGACGTTTTACGCTTCTCTGTTATCGCAGCAATTCGGGCAGTGTAACCAGAAGCGGTATCCGGTTCAACCTGCTGGGCTTCCACGGTAACGATGCTGTGCAGTTTGGTGGACATGAGTTTGTCGAAGCGAGGCGCGTACCAGAGCACGTACCATTCTTTTTTGACCATGGAGTACTCCAGTTTATACGGGAAGCCAAATTCATCCTGGCTCGTGCGTCCATTGCGGACGCGACCGATCAGCCGAAATCCCTGATGATGCAGAATGATTAGCCGTAACTGTCTGAGGAGTGGATGAGAGACACTGTTTTCCTCACTTTTGGCTTTTTCGGTCAGGTAATCTTGAAGGTTCAGGTCCTGCTCACCATTCAGCATGTTGTACATTTTATCCAACGTTACAGGGCTCAGCGCTTCTCTCGCAGCAGGGTGATTCAGCATCATGCGAAGCCAGGCCCGTTCCTGTGAGGTCCAGGTGAACAGTCCGGTTTCATTCAGTCGTGTCATCATCTGGTAATTGAACATCTTCTCGAACAGGTTCATAATATTCCGCAATCTCCTTCCATTCCTTGATCATCTCCTGGCGTAGTCTCTGAGGTGCAATTATCTCGCAGCTTGAGCCAAAACTCCGCAACCACGGTTTGATCTCGGTGGTACCGTTGACCTGGATTTCGTAGAGAAAGGTATGATCCGTTTCGGGTATAATTTTGCCCCATTGACCTTGCAGACGAACCCGATCCAAAATGAAGTTGCGCTGACCACGCTCCGGGTGGAAAAAGCGTGCTTGAACCGTCACGGTATTCCCCGTATCCACGAGCCAACTGTAGCGACTAATGTCGGTCCACTGCTGCTTCAGTTCGAGCATGTATTGCTCTTCTACTGAATCCTGTTCCTCCAGTTGGGTTATGCCTTCCATGCGGAATTTCACAAAGCCGCGCCGGCCCTGATATCCAATTACATACCAACGACCATACTGATGGTCATAAATCACTTCAAGGGGCACGATCCGGTTGGATCGTCCGCCTGCTTCCCGTTCAAAGCGTGGATTCGTATTCTGTGAACTGTAGCTGGATGGCTTTTTCGGTGAAAAGTACAGGAACTGCACACGTTTACGCTGGCGAATCGCACTAAGCAACGTGTAGAGATGAGCTTCGTCCAGAATGCGAGAATAATAGTGATACTTATAGATATAGGGTTCGGTAGCTTCTTCTTGCGGAAAACTTGCCGTAATGGCTTTCTTCAAACTGTCCCGTAATAAGTACCCCTGTACGGAAGGAACCTGAGTGTTTGCCATAATATCTACAAAATCATACAACTCCAGCTGTTCCTCCACTGTTAATTCGGTAAGGACATCCTGTTGCAAGGCATATCGATATGGTCTGCCACCTGGCTCTTTCCGTATAACCCCAACCTCTTCCAGATACTTCAGATCGGAACGAATGGTTTTCTCGTCAGGTAGTGCCAGATCTTCCGGCAGATCAGCACAGCAGGCGTCCAGCAGTTCCATCGCAGTTAGGACTTTATGTTGTAAGGTATGCAAAAGGACAGAAAGCCGCTGAACTTCAGTCTCTTTCATCGACTTGGCGCGGAAGAGGAAGAGCAGCATAGGTTCAGCCGACTCTCCATACTGGAAGCGGACGAGATCCGCCATTTCCCGGCTTGCTTCGGCACCTGGGCGTTGGTCGGCGACGGTCTGCATGATTTCTTTTAATCTGCGATTGGTTTTATCAAAGGTATGTACGGATATGCCAAGCCGCTCGGCATATTGTTTGCGGTTATATGCACCGCTTGTTAGGGATAACATGCGTAAGAACTGAATTTCTTTGTCAAAACTCTCTCTTGCCATGAACATTCACTCCTTGTTATCCCTTCATTGTAGCAGGATGAGCGGCAGGTTTCATTTTAAACTTATGAAGGTAAACGATAATTTAATGAGTTATGAAAGTGATTCGTCGCCATACTTCTGCCATGTTCGTATGATCATGCTTGGGTCATAATGAGGTTATGAGCGAGGAAGGGCAACACGTTTAATCGATCTGGTGAACAATGCGAGAAGGGAATAGGAATCTGTGATACATAATGTAATTTTTAAAAGGAGGCGACTGACATTACTCATGTTCATGAAGAAATGAGAGATACGATTAGACAACAGCTAAAGCAGATTGAACAGGAGGAGCAGGTTCGGATTATCTATGCCTGTGAATCCGGCAGTCGGGCTTGGGGATTTCCTTCCCAGGATAGTGATTATGATGTGCGTTTTCTGTATGTGAGACCGCTGGAATGGTATTTGTCGATTGAGGATAAAAGGGATGTTATCGAACGCCCAATCAGTGATCAGCTCGACATCAATGGTTGGGATCTGCGCAAGGCGTTGAAGCTGTTTCGCAAATCCAATCCACCACTGCTGGAATGGTTGCAATCCCCGATTCAGTATGATGAACAGTATAACGTGGCACAGCATATCCGTGCACTGTCGCCTTTGACTTTCTCACCCAAGTCCTGCATGTATCATTATCTGAATATGGCGAAGGGCAATTTCCGGGATTATTTACAAGGTGAGCGGGTGAAGATCAAAAAGTATTTCTACGTGCTGCGCCCCTTGCTGGCTTGTGGCTGGATCGAACGTTACGATGCGATGCCACCGATGGCATTCGAAGAGCTGGTGCAAGAACTTGTACCTGCGAATACATCGCTATATACGGAGATTCATGAATTGCTGCGCCGGAAAAAGGCGGGCGAGGAACTGGATCTGGAGCCGCAGTTGCCAGCAATACAGGCTTTTTTGGCGGAGAAGATCGATCATTTTGAACGAATGGCCGGCAAGATGGATAATGAGCAAATTATTGAATTTGAAGAATTGGACCGGATTTTTCGATTTGCGTTGCAAGAGGTGTGGGGAACTAATTAGGGCTTGATGACAAACGAGATCGTGAAAGAGAATGGAATTGATCCGAAGGAGGAGAATTGATGCATCTGATCTTGAAAGCAAGCGGCGCTGACGCGGGGGTTGTATCCCATCTGTTAGAGAAGAATCCGTTGAATATATATGACCGCGTAGACAAAGGTGTGCGTGTAAGAATGGTGTACACTGCGGCTACAGAGAACGAAACGGAAGTGCTGATTCATGCCGAGCCTGATCCTGTGGATCTGGTCAGAGGTACACCTGATGGATATGACATTACGCAATATATTAACGATCGTGAGTTCGTGACCAGCAGTCTGTTCTGCTCCTACATACGTGCGGCGCTCGGGACGGCCCTGAATGGTAAGCCGAAGGAAGACTATGTGCAGTGGGTGAATCATGCCTTCGAACTGGAACTGAAATTTGGCCCAGTGGCTTCCGATCTGCCCGATAAGGTTGTGGAGGAATTATTCTCGCCATTAGGATACTCCGTTTCGGTGGAACGTGGAGAGCTTTCGTATTCATTTGATCTGAAAAATAGAAGCACGGTTCGCCATATCATCCTGCGTGGTCGTAACACGGTACAACATGCGCTGCGTCAGCTCTTTCTGCTGATTCCAGTGCTGGATAATTACAAACATTATTTCATCAGTGAAGATGAGATCGATAAAATCAAACGATATGGTGAAGGGTGGCTGGATGCTCACCCACTGAAAGAACTCATTGTGAAGCGTACGTTGCGTTTTGCCGAACTGATCCGACAGTATGAGCGACAAGAGGGTGCTTTGTCTGCGTCTTTTGGACAGGAGAGAGGAATAGGCCACATCTCGGAGGCGGTTATTCAGGAGGTTAACGTGGAACATCGAGAAGACGGAGAACAAGAGCAGCGTGGGTCCGAGTCTGTTAGCGATGGCAGCCAATCAGAACCTCCTGTGAGGTTAAACGAGTTGCGTTATCGTGCAATCACAGATGTGGTTGCAGCGTTACCAGTGAAACGGAGCATTGTAGATATGGGAGCAGGGGAAGGCAAGCTATCTGCCCGATTGGCGTACATTCCCGGTGTGGAGTCGATTCTGGCCGTTGAACCTTCGGGCCAGTCACGACTTCGGGCCATGGAGCGCTTCGCGAAGCTCGAGGGTCGTTCTGGAGTGGTGGCTATGCCGGAGCCGATCATCGGTTCATTGTTTTATTTTGACGAGCAGATGCAAAACCAGGACGTTATGATTCTGTGCGAAGTGATTGAGCATATTGAGGAATATCGTCTGAACGGAATTATGGATACAATCATGAACGAATATCAGCCAGATGTGCTGTTGGTCACTACACCAAACAAGGAATATAACGAAGTGTATGCAATGGAGCAGGAAAGCTTCCGTCACCATGATCATCGCTTCGAGTGGACCCGTGCGGAACTGGTTTCCCGGTGTGAGGAATGGACGCAACAAGGGAACTATGCCTATGAAATTAAGGGCATCGGTGAGCATGCAGAAGGCTATGGACAACCTACCCAACTGGTCATTTTTGAGCGGAGAAAGGAGAGTCAATCATGAGTAAAGAAAAGGGTTCTCGCGAAACAACTGGTGCGGGCAGAGGACAGCAGGATCGGAAAAATGGGATGGAGGAAAGACAACGTGAGATTCGTCTACCCCATGCAGGTATCGTTGTTCTTGTCGGCCCGTCAAACAGTGGCAAAAGTACGTTGCTGGATCGTCTCGTTGCAGAAAGCGTCATTCGCCGCACGGAAGGCGTCTCATCTGATCAATTCCGCATGCTGGTTGGAGATGATGAGTATGTGGATTGGAAACACCGTCCCCGCAGCGAAGCGGATGTGATCTATGCGGAGTATCAGCAAGTATCGGCCAAAGCATTTGAAGCGATGGAGGCGATGCTAGCAACCCGCTGCCGTCTGAACAAGTTGACCTGGGTCGATGCTACACATCTGTATCCCGAGGATCGCGAGCGCCTGATTCAGGTGGCAAGGAAAGCTCATGTTCCCGTGATTGCTGTGGTGCTGGATATCCCTGAAAAAGAACTGCTGGAACGTGATGCCCGAAGGGATTATCCGCGTGGGCGTCAACGGGTGAAACAACAGGTGCAACAGTTCAAGCGCACATTGCGCTCAATCCGTGAGGATGGCTTTGATGCCAGTTATGTGCTGAAGCAGCCGGATGAGATTACATTTGTCCGCACATCCAATCCGCTGGTGATTGATATGGGTACAGGTATTGATATCATCGGAGATATTCATGGTTGTTACGATGAAATGATGGAATTAATCGTCCGTCTAGGGTATGTGGACGAGGATGGAACTGGTCTGTACCGTCACCCCGAAGGACGCAAATTGGTCTCCGTTGGTGACGTAACGAGCCGTGGGCCAGAATCGTTAAAATGTCTGTTGTTCTGGCAACGACATTGTGCCGCCGAGCTTGCCTACATGATTGACAGTAATCACGGCTGGAAGATTGCACGTTATCTGGATGGTCGAGACGTGACGCTGAGTCACGGTGACGAACGGGTGGAGATAGAACTACTGCAGCTTGAGCAGGAGCAAGGTCAGGAGACAGCAAAGCGAGTACGTGCAGAGCTAAGGACCTTTCTGCTTGATGCACCATCTCATCTGGTCTTTTCCCGCAACGGGGTAAGACAAGTGGTTGTTGCACACGCAGGGATTCGAGATCATTTTATCGGAAAACATTCCAAACGCATTCAGGATTACTGCCGATATGGCGATGTGGAAGGTATGGATGAGCAGGGTCGGCCTGTGCGCAAGGATTGGTACGTGGATCACAATTCGGGTGAATGCATCGTCTGGGGACATGATCCCCGTCCATATCCTACGATTGTGAATGATACGGTCAACATTGATCAAGGTGTCGTTTTTGGTGGCATGCTCACTGCATGGCGAATGCCAGAACGTGAGGCAGTCAGTGTTCCGGCGAAGCAGGATTATGCGGGGGATCCGGATAGTCCATTAAAGCGCTGGGAACAGCGGCGTTTTGCTCCGCCCAACATACGTAAGTTCAAGGAGGGTTTCACGGTTCAGACAGCATCCAAGCTTGATGTATCTGTGCACGGTGAGGTGGCGAAGACGGCGATTGATACGTTTTCCCATTATACTGTGCCTCTGGAAGAACTGATTTACATCCCGCCTACGATGAGTCCTCCGCCGGGTGTATGCTCCGTAGAGGGATACCTAGAGCATCCAAAGGATGCGTTCCAATATTATCGCTCACAGGGCGTTACCCGTATGGTTGCCGAGAAGAAACACATGGGCAGCCGGGCCATTTTGCTTCTTTTCCGCGATGAGCAAGCTGCGGTGAAACGAGTGGGCCGACCGATGGTGGGTAACATTGTGACTCGGACGGGCCGATCCTTTTTTGACCCTTCGACAGAGCAAGATGTGCTTTCCAGATTACATGCGGACTTGACCACAGATGGTTATTTCGATCGTCATCAGACGGAGTTTGTACTGCTCGATGCGGAGATTGTACCTTGGAATCTGAAGGCGCGTGAGTTGATTGCTTCACAATATGCACACGTGGCCGAAGCCTCGCTCATGGATCGCTCTACAGTGCTGGGCAAACTGCGCGAAGTTGAAGCGGCAGGTCGGAATGTAGATGACTGGTTGCAGGAGACAGCAGGTAAACTCGCTAATGCCGAGACGTTCCGCGATGTATTCCAGAAATACTGCTGGGATGTGGAGGATATAGGGGACATTCGAATTGCACCGTTCCACACACTGGCACATAGCACTGGAGCATTTTGGGAGCAAACACACGAATGGCATATGGAACAAAACCGTGAGTTCGCCCGGATATCGACCATGATGATGGAGACGGAATATCGCGTAATCGCAAGTGAGGCAGATGAAGCGGATGTCATTCATTGGTGGGATGAGATCACGGCGGAAGGACATGAGGGTATTGTGATCAAGCCCGAAACGTTCCGCGCCTGGAATAACAACAAAATGATTCAACCTGCGATTAAAGTACGAGGACGTGCATATTTGCACATCATCTATGGGATGGATTACCTGGCACCCGAGAATCTGTCCCGACTTCGTAAACGCAAAACGTCCAAAAAAGAACGCCACGCTTTAATGGAGAGTGCCTTGGGCTTGGAGGGGATTGAGCGCTTTATACGCAGAGAGCCAGTGGAGCGAATTCATGAATGTGTGCTGGCAACGCTATCGCTGGAGTCGGAGCGAGTAGACCCGCGTTTGTAAATTTTTAAAGAAAAAGAATAATAAATGATGAAGCAGGTTAGGAGTTTATCCGGCCCTGCTTCTTTTTTTGTATATGAACTTCGTTAAAGCGAAACCTCATCAGGCCATTTTAATTGGCACTGCAACTTTTGACATGACCAGAATCAGTCGGTATGAGCAACGGCGCGAATCTCAATCAGTTGATGAGGGAAGGCCAGACCCGATGTCCCAACCATCGTAACAGCCGGACGATGCGCACCAATGTAGTCTTTATACACGGCAACACATGGCTCAAGATGCTCCTGCGGGTGAACCAAAAGTATCTCCAGTTCAGCAATGTTCGACTTGGTCACGTTAAATCCTGCGAGCACGCGATCCAAGTTATCCAGTGTCTGGCGAACCTGTGCTTCAATATCATCGACACCAATAAACGTCCCCTGCATATCATGCGAAAATTGTCCTGCAATGTAGATCGTACCGTTAACACTGTATCCCTGAGCAACGCTGAATGCCTCTTCCCACGGGACACCGTGGCTATATATTTGAGCTGTAGACATATATTTCTCTCCTTTGGGAATTCAAGATAACGTTAGTATAAACGGAGAAGAACGACTTGGGCAGTACGCACTTTCATGACAGTGACTATTCATTAGAATAGTGTGACTACGGTGTTTTTGAGCCTAACGACTCATTCCAGAGAATCTTTATATCAGGATATTTAATTTAGGTATAACTAACTTAAGTCCTATATCCTTCCACTAGAATCTGGGTAATAATTATAGTAGGCAAGCGATTAATGGAATCTCATAACGTAACGATAGGGGGTAACCTGTATGGCATCTGTGATTCTGCTGGTGAAACAGACGGAGGACGATGAGAAGGTTATTTATCGCTTCGGACCGAATGAGCGAAAGATGGGGCTCATTGAGATGAATAAGATCAAGGAAAGTGTGAGGGAACTGGAACCTGTCCAGGTGGATGGGGTAAGCCCGAGTTTTTTCTTTAACCGAGCTGCGCAGCGACTGGTACGATGTTTATTCAGGGAAGGCGGCAAGTTCCCGGAACGAACGACGTTTGAAACATAGTTTCAGCACCGCGAAAATAAGTCCACAACCCTGCTCATGGGTCATGGACTTATTTTTCGTTTCAGAACGTTTTGGCATAAGAGATCAGTGCCGTAATGGTGATGATATTAAGCAACGTTGAGATTAGCACCGTCTGGGCTGCAAAATCTGGTTCGTTATCGTATTCTTCTGCGAGAATGGATGCATTGACACCGGTAGGCATACCCGAAGCGATAATGAGTGCCTGTGCAGCGATACCTTCCAACCCAAGCATAAGCACGATCGAAATCCCGATAGCCGGGCCAATCAGAAGACGCAAAAATGTGCTAATATACACATCAAGACGGTACAGTTGAATTGGATATTTTACAATCTGTGCTCCGAGTGTCAACAGTGCCACAGCGACCATACTTTGCTGTGCATAGGTCAGTGGCATGGACAGGAACGTAGGCAAGGGAACCTTCCACATGTGGAACAGAATTCCCAGCAAGAGCGCATACGGAACGGGCATTTTAAGAAATCCAATAATCACCGCACGGTAATTACCTTTGAGTTTCGCGCCCTGAATGGATAACACGCCATAGGTGAATGTCAGTAATGCCTGTAAAGACATAACCAGCGCTTGAATGGATGAGGCGAGTGGATCGCCGCGGAATACCAGTGCATTAATGGGCAGTCCATAGTTGCCTGCGTTATCCAGCATAATACTGTTGTTGAAGGCAGCCTTCATGCCTTTATTCATCCGAAGCGAGCGCGCAAATACAGAACCTACAATATAGAGAATCAATACATATATCGCGTAAAAGAGTGTCACGGTCCCAAGCAGTTCGCCCGACATATCCGAGTGGTACATGCTCATAAAGACGGCTGCGGGGGTAATACAATAGAAATTGATTTTGGCGAGTGTGTACAAGTCCAGCTTGAACACCTTTTGCATCCAGGACCCGACGGCGATCAAGAGAAAGACGGGTAGGACGACTTCAAGCATGATGTCTGCAATCATTAGTTCAGCTTCCTTTTTCATGAAAATTTCAATCCGATTTCGAAAATACTTTGCTTATTATATCATTTTATACACACACGAAAGATGTAATTAGCTAAAAAAGATAAGGGGGCTTCCCATCATGATTCCAGATCATCTGGATGTTGGTTTATCGATATTGTTTATTGGTTTCAATCCGAGCATTACGTCTGGAGAGACGGGTCATCATTATGCTTACAAAGGAAACCGGTTCTGGCGCATCCTTGAACGGTCGGGATTAACCCCGCGTTTATATGATGCACAGGAGGATGGAGAGTTGCTGAAGCTGGGATATGGATTCACAAATATTGTGGCCCGTCCCACCAGAGGTATGGAGGATATTACGAAGGAAGAGTACGCAGAAGGACGACAGATTTTACGGCAAAAGTTGGAGAAATACCGACCGGACATCGCTTGTTTTGTCGGAAAAGGTGTATACACCCAGTACAGCAAGCGCGCCAAAGTGCAATGGGGATTCCAGGACGACCCGGTCGTCAAGGAGATTCAGGAGTTCGTCGCTCCGTCGTCCAGTGGACTCGTGCGCATGTCGATGGATGAGATTGTGGCGATCTATTCCCAGCTTGCTGATTTTGTTGTGGAGAAGAACAGGGAAGATTAAGAGGCAAGTAAGGCAGGAGAGAAAGATAGCAAGATAGCAAGATAGCAAGAATATACTGCCACGGAATGTGTGATTCGGGTCGCCATAAAGTTCACCGCCAAACCTGTAAAGAATGTGCAGAGGCACTCACAATATATTGGTACGCAGAGTTCACCCAATTCGGCTTTGCCGATAAGGGCGAATTCTTTTTTTTGGATAAAGTGAGAGGTTTCGGGAACGGCTTCCGTCTATATAGTACAGAACCATGCATGGAAGCTGTAGAGAAGGGGGATTACATGACTCAACAGATACCGGAGGAGGAGCTTATTCAGTGCATTGTTGCAGGGGATAAGCAGTTGTTCTCCGTGCTTGTGGATCGATATAAAAATAAAGTCTACGGCATCATGCGCGGAATGGGCGCGAGTCATCCGGATGCACAGGATCTTGCTCAGGATACGTTCATTCGTATCTATCGTTATCTCCCGTCGCGGCGGGAGGGAAGCAGTTTCTCGTCGTGGGTGTACACCATTGCGGTGAATCGGATGCGGGATTTTATACGGGAAAAGAAACCTGTCATGTCTCCGGTTGATCAGGGGATCGAACTTGTCAGTAATGAAACACCGGAAAAACGTGTGCTGCATAAAGAGATGCAGCGTGAAATATACCGCCAGCTCGAACAATTACCTGAATCGTATCGCCTGGTGTTATTACTAAAGTACACAAACGAGTTGAGCTATGAAGAGATTGCAGACATTACAGGCATGAGTTCAACCAAAGTGCGCAACACCCTTTATCGCGGGAAAAAAACGCTGAGGAAGCAAATGGAACGCAAAGGAGGTTTAGCTACGTATGAAGCCTATTTCAAAGGATGAAGATCGGTTGTGGGAGGAGCACCTGTATCATGAGGAGCCGGATGCGGATTTTACGCTTAAGCTCATGCAGAAGCTGGATGGCGTGTCCATGGAAAGTGGAGAAGACGAGCATCCATTCGTGAAAAAAATCCATGAGAACGCATTGGATGCGCCGGACTGGAATGGCAGCAGCGGCTGTTGTGATCTTTGCCGGAGGGGCCTGGTTTGCTTTTGACCGAACAGCAGAGCCAGCACAACCCGCGGTAAATGCTGTGGATCAGCGGCTACCCGACATACCTGTACCAGAAGAATTAAAATATTCCTATTTTGCAGAGGACTACAAGCGTCTCAAGCCTCTTGGACTTGTGGTTAATCCGGATATCAATATCAATGACCAGGGCTACACGCTTAAAATTGAAGATGTGCTTGTAGACCGTTCTCAGATTGTAATGACCATGCAACAAACAACACCTGATGGATTAGGGGGATCACGGTTACTGTCTGAGATGGGGAGAATTCATGTTACGGATGAAAAGGGGCGACAGGTTGCCACTCTTGCAAGGGATACAAGAACAAAGGGCTCCCTATCTGAACGATTGGTATTCCAGTTGCATGATGAAATTCCGGATCAGGTGATCGTGCGGGGTGAACTACGTAATTTGAATGTGGGCAGCTATTATGATAACGAGAAGAAATCCTACGAAGATAGAGAAGTTACGGTGGATTGGAGCTTCCAATTCAAAATCGATATGACCAAAGCTAAATCATTGGCTGTCGAAAATTCTATGGATAACACATATACGACGCCAGAAGGGCTAAAGCTCGATATGACCCAGCTTGTACGTACGCCAAACGGAACCCGACTTGACCTGAATGTGAGTCTGGATTATGAGCTTCGTGCCAAAGTTGATGAGGATTGGGCAAATGATATGGACATTATGTATCATATCGAAATCCCTGAAACAAATGAGTATCGAATATTCAATGGGAACAGACCGAATACACGTGAAGCCAAGTTCCGTCTTCGTGATTTGAGCGAACTGAATCAGAACGGTGGTCAGTTGAAGCTGTCTGAGACATGGGACCCTGCTTTGGTAACGGTAGATGCGAAGAACATTCGCTTTGTTCTGGATGGATATACCATTCCAGTTAGGGAAGAGAAATCCGTGGAAGTGGACCTGGATAAGATGCGTAAGGATGCTGAATTCTACACCTACGTACTACAATTTGAACAATTTGGAGATGAAGTTCTATTCTCTGATTTCAATTATCAACTAGTACAGCAATCACTTAAGCTGCCCGAAGGAATTGAAGGAAACTCATCTCTTGTCTTGGAAGGAATAGGGACTTTCCAAAATGCTTTTAATGGAGATCAATGGGTGGCTATAGATCGTGAAGGAAAGGATTATCCCGTTGAAGTGATGGGAACCCCGGATCAGCCTAATAAAAACGAAGAATACATCGTAGGTGATCTGAGGTTGATTATCCATGGCTTTAAAAAAGAAAATGGAACGAAATTCACTTTGAAACGAACCGCAGTTAACCGAGAATTTCGTGATGTAAATTGGGAGGTGGATCTTCCATCATACACGAGCCTGCCTTGGAAGAAATAGTAAGACAAAAGGAGTCTCCCAGCCAAGATGAAAAATGATTGAAACAGATGAAAGGCCCCACAATGTCATAATGTGGGGCCTTTTTGAAATGCACAAAATGAAATCATTGGTCCCTAGGAGGGGCATGCCAAATTATGCCGATTCCCTTGGAATTAACGTAGTCGATAACATAACCGTCTCTTTCGGGGTCCCGGGGCGTTCAATTCGGCGTTGTAAAGCTTCAACGGCACGCTGTCCAAGTTCCTCTTTGCACAGGTTAACCGTGGTCAGAGGCGGGGAAGACGTAACGGCAGAATGTACATTGTCGATACCGATGACAAGGCAATCTTTAGGTGTAGAGATACCGATCTCCTGTAATTTGTGCATCCATTGCAAAGCAATATCATCATTAACACCAATCCAGGCATCGGGACGTTTGTCATCTGGCATGTTTTGAATGGTGGTAGCCAACTGGTTAACCCATTCCCCGTTCTCATACGGAATATTCCATTCTCTGAAGCTGGTCGTATGACTGGTGTCCACATGGAAATGGTTCAAAGCCAACTCAATCCCGATCTTCCGCTGCGCAAAGCTGGCAGCACGACCATCATCTGTGATGAGGCCGATCCGTCGGCAATTCATAGACATTAGATATCTAGCCACGGTGATGCCAGCTTCCAGATTATCATGGCTGATCGTATCACAATTCAGCAGGGGCTCCTGATGATCTACCAGAATAATAGGCCGACCCGTCTGAGAGAGTCGTTGCAGAACCGTATGCGGGAAAGCCCCCATGACAATAATCCCGGCACAACGTTCCCAATCCAAATGAGGAGCAATAGCTTTTTCGGGAGAGGTGTTCTCGTCCGTCACTCCGAGTGAGGGAGATACAATGGCATGATGCCAACCACGCTCATTACAGGCGGAGATCATGCCTGACAGAACACGCTGCCAATAGTGAGGTTCACCGCGGTTGAGCTGATTCATGCATATGAGAGCAAACGGTGGATCGGACGGATCTGCATGGTTTGCAGTAGCAGGACTATTGCTAGCACCAGGAGTGCTTTGGCGATATCCTAAAGCGCGAGCGAGTTCCAGTACCCGTGCGCGTGTCGCTTCACTGACACCCGTCTTGCCACTGAGTGCGCGGGAGACGGCATATTTGGATAATCCGAGCTGGTCAGCCAGCGTCTGAATGGATACTTTGCGTGACATATCATTACTCCTTCGTATGTGAGCAGTTTGCATAAATCCAATGAGCCAATCGATTAAATGAATGCAATTTGCAGATGTAAATAGTGAATTGAATTTTCAATGAGATGACCTTTATGAATTGACGATCATCTTCTGACACAGTACACTTACAAATAATAATGTTATTATAATTTATCATAACAAAAATAACAATATAATTAGAGTGTTAGCTCCAATCTATATATGTTCAACTAAATATTTACACGATAACGGAGAGGGCAGAAATAACCTGAAGAAGCGAAGCGTGCGCCTTTATCACCGGATTTCCCCTTGAGAAAGGGGATCGAAAAAATCTGGGGATAACAGCGATCGGAAGGTTATTCTGCAATCGGAGTGCTGGTGTAAAAAATATTAGCTGAACTTAAATAAACCAATTCAAAGGAGATAACATCCATGGAACAGTTCAGATTACCGAAAATCCCTATGCCGCATCTGGAATTGCCGCAAGCTGTGCAGGATATTCTGACTGAGGCGGACGAGCGTTTGCAACATCGACCGAGATTACTGGCGCAGTTTCGAAATTGTTTTCCGAATACACTGGAAACGACCACGAAGCTACTGGAGGATGGGACAACCTTTGTGATTACAGGGGATATTCCCGCCATGTGGTTAAGGGATTCCGTAGAGCAGGTCATGCATTATGTTCCGCTTGCCAAGGGTGACGAGAAGTTGCAACGTATCATTGGAGGGCTGATCAAACGGCATACGTTCTACGCTGATCAGGATATCTATGCCAATGCGTTCAATGAAACAGCGAATGGATGGCATTGGGATGCCAATGATGAGACGGAGATGTCACCTTGGGTGTGGGAACGGAAGTTTGAGCTGGATTCCCTTTGTTTCTCCATGAAGCTGGCTTATACATATTGGCGGGAAACTGAACTCACGGATATATTTGACGAGCGCTTCAAGAAAGTGATGGAGAATATCGTAAACCTATGGGAGACAGAACAGCATCATACAGAGCGTTCATCTTACCGGTTCATGCGGCGCAATTGTCCTGCCCATGATACGCTGCGTAATGAAGGATTGGGTATGCCGGTGAATTATACGGGGATGATCTGGTCCGGATTTCGTCCGAGTGATGATGCCTGTGATTTTCATTATAATATTCCGGCGAACATGTTCGCTGCGGTAACCTTGCGCCAGATGGGGGAGATCGCGAAGTGGGTGTTCCGGGATGAGCAGCTGGTGAGTCAAATGGCTCGTTTGGAAGAAGAAATACGACATGGCATTTCCCTGTACGGTACTTACCGTCATCCGGAGTATGGACAGATATATGCCTATGAGACGGACGGTTACGGCAACTTTTGTCTAATGGATGATGCGGGCACACCTGGACTGATGTCTATACCGTATATGGAGTATGCTTCGATTGAAGACAGGGTATATCAAAACACTCGTCGATTTATTTTGAGCAAAGAAAACCCGTTCTACTATGAAGGGAAGGTAGCCAAAGGTATAGGTAGCCCCCACACCCCTCCAGGATACATCTGGCACATGGCGCTATCCATGCAGGGTCTGACCGCAGACAATGACGAGGAGATGCTGGCGATGATTGAATTACTGGAGAACACAGATGCGGGTACTGGGTATATGCATGAGGGTTTCCACGCCGATGATCCAAACACGTTCACCAGACCATGGTTTGCCTGGTCCAACAGCCTGTTCTCGCAGTTGGTGTACAAGGCAATGAAAAAAGGAATTCTATAAAATGATGAAAGTCCAAAAAAACTGCCTGCAAAGTGTCCGTTCCGGTTACGAATCGTTCTTTTGATCGCTGTTATCCCCGGATTTCCTGATCGACTTTTGTAAAGTCGAAATCCGGTGATAAAGGCGAACGCTTTGCTTCTTCAGAATCGATTTCGTTCCCTGCACTACTTTTACTATCGAGCGCCATTGTTTTTGTACGACATCATTTTTAGAATAGGAGAGTAGGTAAAAAAACAAGAAAGCCCAAACTGCTGAAATTTGCAGTTTGGGCTTTGTTTAATTGAAGTACACAGGCGCTTTGCTATGTGTTTTTCAGTAGATCGGCGATGAACACTTTCTGGCCTGTGCGTGCGCTTTCCAAGGAAGCGAGGACCATGGCCATGCTGAACTGGTTATCGCTGCAATCGGTCTCAGGCAGTCGGCCGGATTCCAGTGCAGCGAACATGTCTTCGAGACAGCCGTGATGTCCTGTTTTGTCCATGACAGGCAGTTCCGCTTCAATCCGCTCACTTGGCTGGAAAAAGGAGGGTTTGCCGTCAGCATCCAGGCTTTGCGCAGTAACTACTTCAGCATAGATGTCATCATGACCATCCCAGATGGCGGTTCCTTTTTCACCGATTACGCGCCAGCTTGCTTCCCATGATGTGGGTACACCTTCTGCGCACCAGGATCCGCGATAGTTGAATACGGAACCGTCAGACATCTCAAATATACATAACGCCATCGCATTGCCCTGATACCAGGAACCTGGAGGATTGAACTCATGGCAGTATACCGATATCGGGTTGGCTCCGAGAATATACCGTGCCTGATCAAACGTATGTATTGCCATATCGAGCAGTAGCGGACTATCCATCAGGTCCCGGAATCCGCCGAAGTGTGGCCCGAGGAAGAAGTCAGCCCCGGCATAACCAACCTGTCCTATAGCTCCGCCGGAAATGAGGTGCTGGTAGGCGCGAATCCGCGGATCGAAACGGCGATTCTGCATGACGGCTTGAATGTGTCCTGTACTGCGAGCGGTTTGCACAATATCTGTGCAGTCGGAGAAGGACTCTGCCAGTGGTTTTTCGCCAAATACATGGCATCCTTCCTTCAAGGCTGTCATGGCAATGCCGTAATGACTCGCCGGAATCGTGACATCAAATACGATATTTGCACCAGTCGTTTGAATGGCTTCACGGATATCGGTGAACGTAGGGCAGGTGAGGCCATGTCTTGTAGCAAAAGCAAGGGCTGTCTGTTCATACAGATCGACCAGTCCCACGATTTCTGTATCCGGCCTTTGCAAGGCATAATCCGCCCACGTGTTTGCCATGGCACCGCAGCCAGCGATAATTACCCGATAAGGATGAGTCATGTTCTCATCTCCTTCGCATGGATTGTGTTATACAGCTCGCATGGTTTCCTATACCGGATTTGGCACAAAATCGCCGCCGCGGCATTGTTTCAAATATCGCAATGCGTGCACCTGTCCGGTCATTTCGAGTTCGTCTTTGTAGACGGGATCATGCCAGCCTTCAATATCAATCGTACCCTGATAACCGTTCTGACGCAGAATGGTGATAATGTCTGCCCAGTTGTTATCCCCGAAGCCGGGTGTGCGGTGCCAAACAAATTCACGTGGGCCATGCACGCCATATTCCTTGACAATATCCCAGGCAATAGTGGCATCTTTGCCATGTACGTGGAAGACTTTATGAGCCCATTTGCGTAGCTGTGGAATAGGATCAATCAGGCTGGACATTTGATGGCAAGGCTCCCACTCCAGGCCTACATTTTCATCCGGAACAGCATCAAACATCATCTCCCAGGCCGTCGGATTATGGGCAATGTTCCAGTCGCCTGTCTGCCAGGTTCCACCCATATCACAGTTTTCAAAAGCAATGCGTACACCCCTGTCTGCTGCCCGGCGTGCCAGTTCACCAAATACTTCCTTGAACCGGGGGATGGACTCGTTAATGGGTTGATCGGTCAGACGTCCGGTGAACCCGGAGACGATATCTGCACCGAAGAGCTGTGCGTGATCGATCACCCGCTCCCAGCTTGCCAGTGTATCGGCGTTGTCTCCGGCTCCTGTGAGCGGGTTACCAAATACACTCACCGCGGAGATGACAATACCTTGTTCGTCCACGATTTCACGGACACGTTTGGCTGTCTCTGCCAGGTCCAGATCACCAGTCGTTTGCCAGAAGGTCAGGTTAAATGATTCGAAGCCGTGTTGCATGATCTGCGGGATAACGCGGACGGCGTCCTGCCCGCCTACAAGGGTACCGATGCGTAATGATTTATTCATGGTTGTATTTCACTCCAATATTGGCTTATAGTACTTCGTGACACACTCATTATAGCCGTGGATTAACGGGATGGCTCTAAACAATCTTGTGTAATAATAGTCGGATCTTGTGAAGAGGGGGAAGAAGTCGTGCTGGATCTGAAAGCGCTTCACGAAAATACCCGAATTGACCATAAATCACATCCATTTCAGCTGTTCCAAAATCGGTGTTCAGATATGAAAGCTGAAGAATGCATTCTGTATTTGCATTGGCATGAACATTTTGAACTGATTATTATGCGCAAGGGCAGTGCGCTGTTTCATATTGATAGCAAACCTTATGTGGTTCGAGCAGGTGAGGTCATCATCATTCCTGGAGGTACATTGCATGTTGGATATGCTCTGGATGACGGGGATGTGCATTATGATTCCGTTGTAGTGAACCGTGCACTGTTCCATGATTTCACTCATGATCCTGTGCATGAGCAATATGTCGCGCCGTATTTGGAAGGAAGAGTGAGATTTCCGGTCAAACCGGCAGAGGAAAACACAGCCTGCACAGGCTATTATTCTTTATTGAATGAAGCTGTGGAGGAAATGGCGTTACAGCCCCCGGCTTATCAGCTCGTGGTGAAATCCAAGCTGCACGCCTTGTTCACCCTGCTTGCGCGAACCTTTATGCCGCAGCAGCTACCGGATAAAACGGTCGGATCGTATTTTCCCAACCGCGAACGTTTCAAACAGTTGATCGCACAGATTGAAGCGGACCCCACAGGTAAGATGTCTGTTACGGAAGCGGCAAGTCATGTGGGATTGAATGCGTATCACTTCTGCAAAATGTTCAAAAAGCTGACCGGACGTACCTTTGTGGAATACGTGAACGGGTGCAGGATGAGTGAGGCAGAGCAACTGCTGCAAGGCAGTAGTCTGACCATTACGGAGATCGCCGCCAGAGTCGGCTGCGACAACGCCAACTATTTTACGAAATTATACAAACAATACAAGGGCATGACCCCCTCGCAGGGACGTGGAAGAAAAGAAGGTTGAGCACGACCAGTTTACCAGTAGTCTCGAATAAAATGTCTATAAAGATGGTTGAGACCCTGAGTAACTCGCAGTCGCAATGTGAGCAGAAGTAGAAGTAGAAGCAGAAGCAGAGCACACAGCAGTGGTTACCGTAACCATAATCATACGCATACGCATACGCACATATACAAAGAATAACCCGGATAAAGGCCAATTCAAGGCGTTCATCCGGGTGGTTTTGATTCAATAATAACAAGACAATCATCTATGTGTACAACGTGCTCATTTCATAAATCTGGAGAACAGACGATTGGCTTTCTTGGTGAGGTCGTCCATTTTGACGTTGGCATGATCGAACTGATTGTATCCCCATTTGATCGTTTGCAGCATGCGTGGGGATATGGGCGTTCCTTTGATCCGTGGATAGATGTTGTGATAAGCCCAAACCAGATGCTCCCAGCGATTGTCATTGCCGTCCTGAATATACTCGGATACGTCAATCACTTTCCCGCGTCCGTTCTGAAGAATTACATTTTTCAGATGAATGTCGCGAGGGTTCAGCCCACGGCTGCGAACGGCTTCTCGCGCTGCGTCCACATCGAGCATGACCTGCTCGGGGACGGGGATTCCTTTTTCCAAACATTCCAGCAAGGTATCCCCGGGTTCAAAACTGATCACAAGCACATTCCGGCCGCTGCCATAATAGGTAGGGAAGTATGTCAGGCCTTTGAGCTGCTCGTATACCTGTTTTTCATTTTCGAGTTTGTCCAAGGCATGATCCGAGTACATCTTGAAGGCATACTGCGGCAAGCCGTCATACGTAAATACAGCCGCATCCGTACCTGTGCCAATGCAATTCAATCCTTCTACATCGCCGATGATGTTCACGAGCTCATTCCGGTCGCTTCCGATGACTTGGATATGTTGTAATGCTTCTTCCGCCTGGAACCAATCCGGTCGATTCATGGGTGGTGCCCCCTTTTAGGATATGCCTGTACTTTTTTTTCATATAATCATTTTCTAGCGAACCGAGTAAGTCTTATTTCACGTAAACTAGCAGATCTGAAAATGTAACGAATCAGAGACACGTTATTGGCTCATAGCTTGCAGTATACACGTTCTACAACCAAAATAAGACTAATTAGCGTGTCTGGAGTTCGTTAGATTCCGTAAAACCACGTGATCCACATGATAAGGTGTGTGAGATTCGTTAGCGCCGGGCCCGCACTGGCCCCGGGCTAGACCCGTATTAGCATCCCGCTCCCGGATTCGCTGCCCTCTATAGAGTATATTATGCGTTCTGCTCCGCAATTTCATCTTTTGGTGATGTTACTATATAAACGATACGGATCGAATCGGAAACGGTTGCGTCAGAAGAAAATAACGGAAGCGCGCTTGCGACAATGTTGCGCGGGCTTTATACTGTGAGCATTAAGGGATCTCATGTAGATTCGGCATACAGAAAGGCAGAATATCTTATGGCACAATACCCGCAGTGGTCTTATTCGCAGTCGCGGGCGAGTATGTTCGATGAGTGCCTGCGCAAATATTATTATCATTATTACGGTGCCCATAACGGCTGGAAGGCAGACTCTGCTGATGAGATGCAGGTTCGTCTGTACCGTCTGAAGCAGCTCAGCAATCTGTACCTTGTCTTCGGGGACCTCGCGCATCGGATGTGTGAGTCGGCGGTACGCAGCAGGGAAGAGGGCAAAGATAAACCGCGTGAACACTTCCTGGAACAGACGATACGCAAGCTGCTGAATCAGGCGTATGTGGAATCCATGGACGCGGATCAGTGGCGGCTGAACCCCAAGAATCGCACGATGCTGTCCGAGATCTATTACGGGGATGACACGTTGAATGACCGGATCGCCACGATTAAGGAACGGGCTTCGGCCTGTGTCAGTAACCTGTACCAGACGCTTACGTGGGAGGACTTGTCCCGGGCAAGTACGGACATTCTGGAGATTGAGAAATGGGATACCATGATGCTGCACGATACGCGCGTTTATGTGAAGATGGACTTATTGTATCGGCGCAGTAACGGCAATATCGTCATTGTGGACTGGAAGACGGGCAAGGAAGATGACTTCTCCGATCAGCTAATGCTGTACGCATCCTATGTGAGAGAGCATTACCGGGTTCCCTTGGAGCAGATTGAGCTGCGAGTGGAGTACTTGTTAACCGGAAAACACCGAGAGTTTACAGCCACAGAAGAGGATATCCGGAAGGTGGAGGAGAATGTGGGTCGTTACATTGAGGAGATGCGATCCTGCGTGGAGGATGAGTATTATAACCGTCCCAAGGACGTCACCTACTTCACAGCGATGCCTTCCCACCGGTCCTGTCGGGATTGCAACTTCCGCGAAGTATGCAGTGAGCGAGCAGTCTGAAGCGCCAAAACCGGAACAACCTAAAGGCCTTATACCAACCAACAAGCTATCCTATATGTGAAAAAAATCAAGAAGCGCAAGCCGGGAACATCATCTGCCCGACTTGCGCTTCTATTGCGTTCCACAGGCTTGGCGACAAGGCGCCGGGTGGAACGATCATATCAAGATTACTGGACAGCGGCGGTATTCTCCAGCGCCTGACCCGCAGGAACATAGGCATGCCCGAGATCCCGGGCAACCGCCTCATACGTGATATGTCCATTCAGCGCGTTGACCGCACTGCGAATGGACGAACTGCCGCGAATCGCGGCGGCTGCACCGTGGTTGGCCAGCTGCAGCGCATAAGGCATGGTGGCGTTGGTCAGCGCCACCGTGGACGTACGCGGCACGGCGCCTGGCATGTTCGCCACCGCGTAATGCACGACGCCATGTTTCACATAGGTCGGTTCATCGTGGGTTGTGATATGATCAATGGTCTCAACGATCCCACCCTGATCAATCGCCACATCCACAATGACCGAACCCGGTGCCATCGTCTTCACCACTTGCTCGCTGACAAGCGTTGGCGCCTTGGCGCCCGGAATCAGCACCGCACAGATCAACAGATCTGCCGCCGCAACAGCTGTTGCAATGTTGGACGGGCTGGATACTAGCGTGTGGATCTGATTGCCAAAGATATCATCCAACTGCCGCAGACGATTCAGATTCAGGTCAAGGATGGTCACATCGGCGCCAAGACCAATAGCAATTTTGGCTGCATTTGTTCCCACCGTTCCGCCACCAATAATGACCACTTTCCCCCGACTGACGCCGGGTACACCAGACAACAGAATGCCCTTGCCACCTTCCGTTTTCTCCAGTAGCTGTGCTCCGATTTGGGAGGCCATGCGGCCTGCAACTTCACTCATAGGGGTTAGCAGGGGGAGAGCGCTGTTGACCTCCAACGTCTCATACGCAATAGCCGTTACCCGACTCTTAATAAGGGCTTTGGCAAGCTCTGGTTCCGCTGCGAGGTGCAGGTATGTGAACAGAATCAGTCCCGGACGAAAATATCCATATTCACTGGCAAGCGGTTCTTTCACCTTGATGATCATATCGGCTTCGGTCCACACTGACTTGGCATCAATCCGAATCTCGGCGCCCGCAGTTTGATATTCATGATCCGTGAATCCACTGCCGATCCCCGCGCCTTGTTCAATCAGTACCTGGTGACCGGCTCTGATGAAATCAGCAGCCCCGGCCGGAGTCATTGCTACACGATTCTCATTATTCTTGATTTCTTTGGGAATTCCGATTCTCATCACCATGCACCTCGTCCATTTATTGGTTGTTAGCTTATACTACAAGTTTATGACTTGGATAATCGTTTTGCACCTTACTTGATGTCTAATCTTTAGAAATTGAACTCAACATATTGTCGAAAAAGACTGTTCAGGACATTTGTCCATGGATTATAATGTAAGAAAAAATAACACGAAGAGGGATCGCCATTGCGAAATGACCGTGTGTTTACGATCAAAGATATCCTTGCACGTCCGGTATTTGGCCGAGCACGACTAGCGGCAGGGAAGGATGGAGTGAACCGTCAGGTTGGCTGGGTTCATGTATTGGAGATTACAAATGTATCTCCATTCGTAAGCCCCCATGATCTTATTTTATCCACTGGACTGTGGCTTCAATCGGAAGAAGGGCGCGAAGAGTATCTGCTTCAGCTCATTGGCAGTGAGGCAGCGGGGCTATGTGTGGAGTTTGGTACCAGCATATACGGAATCCCGGAAGAACTGATTGAACTGGCGGACAGGCACCAGTTTCCGCTGATCGTATTTGAGCAACCGGTCCGTTTTGTCGAGATTACACAGGATATTCACTCTCTGCTCATTAATCATCAACATCAGTTGCTGAAAAGTCTGGAAGCATACTCCCGTCAGCTTCAGCAACGAACATTACAGAGTACGGATATGTCTGCTGTGCTGAACCTGCTGTATGAGTACGCTACCAAACCGGTGGTGTACATTTCGTCCATGGAGCCGGGCAGTTTTGTGCCCGAACTTGTTCCGGAGATGGAACAGGCCATCTATACCTGGTATGAGCAGGAGGTAGAACATCTGGATTTGAATGATTCAGATACTGAATTATGGTTCCACATCGACGAAGAGAAGGCTCTGTTGTGTCATCCGGTCGTCTGTTTTGGCCAGGTTTTTTCGGCTGTAGGCATGATTGTGCATCCCGCAGCTCCAGTAGAATATCTCAAGCTGTTGCTCGATTATACGGCGAAGGCGGCGGCAGCGCTCACGCTTCGTTCCCAGTTTCTTGAGGAGAAGATGGTCCGCAATCAGAATGAACTGATCCAGGATCTGATGAGTGGCAACATCCATCAGGAGGAACAGGCTCAGACTCGAATGGGGCTTCGTTTGCTGGTGAAGGGACAGTACTGGTTTGCAGGAGGGGTCATCGAGATTGAGCATCGATTGAAGGGTACAGGCCGGGAGCGAATGGAAGCGAATCATCAGGATGTTCTTGTCCTGCTGCGTTCCCTGCTCAAGAAGAACAATCTGCCTAGCCTGATTATGCTGAAGAACAACCAGGTATATCTGTGCTGTGCGAAGGAAGCGGTAACGGCTGCTGCACGTCATCAACTGCTGCGATTACTGGAAGGGATTGCCCAGGACGTGAAACGGTTTGCCAGTCGTAACTTGAAACAGGTTATGATTCATGTGGGATTTGGCAAGTTACGCAACCGTTTGACCAGCCTGCCAGAGAGCCTTCAGGAGGCCTACCAGGTGATCGAAGTTTCGAGATCGGTAGATTCGATGGAACATGTTCACTTTTATGAACGTATGGGTATATATCAAATGTTAAAGGCGTTACCCCAATCCTTCCTGCAACCCTTTGTCCAGGATCACCTGGGTATGTTGATTGAACATGACCAAACGCATCACCTGCGATTGGTAGAGACGTTGGATGCCTACCTGCAGAACTTTGGTTCCAAGCGGGATGCGGCCGCCCAGTTATTTATTCATCGGCAAACATTGTACAACAGACTGGAGAAGCTGGAAGAACTGATGGGTCCAGGTTACATGGATCAAGAGAGAAGAATCTGTCTGGAGATGGCGTTACTCGCGCACGCGATGATTGAGAAGGGCAGTGGCAATCCTCTTGATGGGGTGATATGAGATGTAAGACAGACAGACTGTGCATTGAGCTTGCACTACCTCGTGCACAGTCTAGCAGTTTTTACTGATCCGCCGAGTCCGTTGTAACGAGGCGGGAAGGTGTTGCAGGGTAGGAGTGGAGCGTCGGCCCCGATATAGCTTCGCTTGACCGGAGGAAGGTGCCAGTGATAAGGAAGAAGGTGCAGCCAGCCGATACGGGGGGGATGACCGGTCAGGGCGTCCTTCCGGTTCTGCGTCGTTGTCCTCCATTGAAATGCCACTTTGGTGCAGCCATTCATTAAGTCGTTTGGGATTGATTCCGAGTTGTCCGCTCAGATTACAGATATCGAGGTTTATTCTCACACAAATCCGCCTTTCTTGGAATATCGGGCTGGTAGTAGGGTATGAAAGGGAAGCATGAATTCGAGATCAGTAAATGCTCATGTAACATGTTGATTGCAGTTTGATCGGCGGAATGATCCATTATGATAAGAAATAATGCGGAGGCGTTTATGTATACCTTGTTATACGTTTCCATGTCCGCTGTTTTGAATATTTCCATTAAATTGGCTTTTAACAAGATTCTATCACTTCACATGCAATTGCGCGTCTCAATATAGTCTCAATTTTGTGAGAGAAAAAAGTATATTAAAAGTACCAGTATCTAGTACGGAGGACATATATGGGAAACAGTAGTGAGGCGAAATACGACAAATATGTTGAGGATGGCAAACGTTTCATTGGTCGAACCAAGGAACTGACGACACTGGAGCGGTGGTTCAATCATCCGGAAGCCCCATTAACCATATTTTCAATTACGGGCATGGGAGGCATTGGTAAATCTTCCTTGCTTTCAGAGATGTTATCTGTCTCTCGGGATCGAGGTGCGACGGCAATATGGATGGATGGTCGATCATGTGGGGCAACTCCTTCCGTTTTTATGGATTATTTGTCCTCTACATTAGGCTTGGAAACAATGGATAGTGAAGGATACCCGCGACCATTGAGTCTGCTGAGAGACACATCGTTCGAGAAGAGATTGGTCCTGGCCGTGGATAATTATGAAGAGCTTGCTCTGTTAGAAAGCTGGTTCATGGAAGTCTTTGTATCCAAACTTCCGTTAAGAGGGATACTTGTCATTCTTGCATCACGCCCGGAACTGGCGTCCACCTGGCGGACACATCCCCGATTACATCAGAGGTTTATACAGATGCGGCTTCAACATTTCACAGTGGATGAGATTACGGAATATATCACGTTGGCAGGCTTTCTGGATCAGGGGATGGCAGGTACCATTACGCGAATGACCGATGGACATCCGCTGGGGCTGGCCCTTGCTGTAGAAGCTGCGGATCAGAGGAGGAATCTTCCACAGTCCGAATGGGCTGATTTGTCGCATATGATCAGTGCTCGATTATTATTGGAACTTACGACACCCCGTCTGCATCCTGTGGTGGAGGTACTAACACTGCTTGAGACAGCCAATCAGGAATTGTTATCATCTGTCCTGGACATGACTGTGACGCAAGAAGACTACCACATGCTGAGACAGATGTCGTTTATCCGTTCCGGTCCGGATGGTCTTGGACTGCATGACATGGCCAGGGTGCATCTGCTACGGGATTTTCGCCAACGTGAGCCACATCGGTTGCAGACATTGCGTATCAAGATTGCGAAGCTGCTGAAAGCGCTACATGAACACGCAGGGGCTCATGAGCGTCGTCAAATCGCCCGAAAGATGCTGTTGCTCTGTCAGGAATCCATGCTTCAATACCGCAAGTACGCTGATGTGTCCCGTGATTCCTTGTTCTCACCTCTCGAAACGATGAGAAGCGAGGATCTGCCCGTTCTGCAAAGCCTGTTACAGCAATGGTGCGAGTACAGCGTGGAACCATGGCAAGCCGTAACCTATGGCCCCTTCCTGGATGAACTGGCACACCGTTATCCCGAAGGGATCGTATTAATGCGTGACAAGCTTGGGGAGACAATTGCCATGTTCATTACTATCCTTGTACATAAGGATAGTAGTGAGTTGTTACTAAAATATTTTCCAAATGAGATGAATGAATGCTTCACACCACAAGAGCTCGAAAATGACCCGGATCAGAGTGATACACACTTTGCTTTGCTGGCGGCGGCAAGAGATGATGTGCCTGGTTATACACGAGAAGAACTGGTGGGATACATGGCACTGGATCGACTGTCTCTGCTTGGTGATGGTGCGCGAGCGATGCTCGTTGCAACGAACCCTCACCTGAAACTATTTTTGCAAAGTATTGGATTCCGGATGCGAAGAACCCGCACTCGTGTCTGCGACAGATTTGAGGACCAGGCGGACGTACTTGATTTGGATTTGCGTAATGGGCAATTCGGAGAGTGGGTCATGTCTCTTCTTGATCCGAAATCAACAGAGGAGCGTATACAGCCGGAAACAACGGAAGTGGATGGTTTAGTCTGGACTGAACAGGATGTTCGCAAGATGTTGGGGGATCTTCGTTCCCCGGGAGAATTGCATGAATATGCTGGAAGGGTTAGAGGAGTAAAGGATGGAATCCAGTTACAGCTGTATGTCATGGATCTGTTGGAGGGCAGAGTGCATGGCCTATCTCCACAGGATCAGATGCTGTTATACGCGGCCTACTGGACGCATGCTGGCAATCCAACTGCCGCAGCCCAGACGTGTTCCATGAGTCGGGCGACATTTTATCGCCATCTCAGAACAGCGCTGACTCGCTTGGCGCGGATTTTGTAGGATTCTATTCATTCATCATACCGATAATAACGAGAAGAAGAGGCTGGTCATAGACCAAGCCTCTTCATGCGATTATAGAGCGTTGCCCTGGAGATGCCAAGTTGCTTGGCGAGTGTTCGTTTGTTGCCACCTGCTGCTTTCAGATATTGAATTAGAAGTTGCGCCTCATAGGTGTCCAATTTTTGCTGGTAGGTAACACCGGAGACAAGTTCGGAATCATCCGAGTGATCTAATTCGTCCACATTTGCAACCGTTCGAGGTTCTTGTTCTGGTTCTGCTCCCGCCGAATCCTGACGTTGCTGATTTTCGTTGTTGGCATGTGAATGAATTCCGGATGTCAGTTGAACTTCGGACTGTTCTTGCATGGTGAGGGAGGTGAGGGTATCAGGCAGATATTCCTGCTTCACCTCACCATCTGTCGTCAGAATGGTCAGGCGTTCGATCACATTTCGTAATTCACGTACATTGCCTGGCCAATCATATTGGAACAGCAACTTGAACACTTCAGGTGGAACCAACTCAATATGACGGTTATAGAGCAATGAGAATTCTTGAAGGAACGTCTGGGTTAATTCATATATATCTTCCTTGCGCATGCGCAGAGGAGGGATGACAAGGTTAATGACATTCAGCCGATAGTAGAGATCTTCTCGGAATTGATTGCGGGCAATCATACTCATTAGATTCTGGTTGGTTGCTGCAATAATCCGGCAGTCGGCCTGTTTCATACGCGTTCCCCCCACAGGAAAGTAACTCTTCTCCTGCAACACCCGAAGCAGTTTCACTTGTAATTCCAATGGCATCTCACCGATCTCATCCAGAAAAAGAGTGCCCCCTTCGGCAAGCTCAATCTTGCCCTTTTTGCCTTTGGGATCTGCTCCGGAGAAGGCACCTTTTTCGTAGCCGAATAACTCACTTTCAAACAAGGAAGCAGGGATTGCCCCACAGTTAATAGCGATGAACGGTGCAGTCTGCAATTCACGAAGATCATGAATAGCTTTGGCGAATAACTCCTTGCCTGTGCCGCTCTCTCCGAGGATAAGTACGGTTGCTGAGGTGGTACTGATCTTGCGAATGGTCTCCATGCACTGCTTGATGACCGGGCTACTGCCCTTGATTCTGGCAAATGGATCTAATTCGGGACGTAGCCGAGCAACGGCTTTCTCCAGGTGCTGGACTTTGGAGGTCATATGTAATAGTTCCTGATGTAATCGGATTTCGGTTGTTATATCCACTTCGGCAGCAACTGCACCCACAATATGTCCATCCAGTTGGACAGGACGAGCATTAATCAGGGCGAACAGGTCGGGCCGTGGCTGATGCTGTTTGCGATAGACCGTTTCGCCGGTATACAACGTCTTGAGAGACTGTAGCCGATCTGGAGGAAAAAAGTCCGCTGCGGGTTGTCCGATGATGTCTTTTTTGCTGATCGAAAAAACATGCTCCGCGCCAGTTGTCCAGTAGGCCACCTTGGCATCTTCATTAATTAATGTCAGAGCTGAACCCGCTGTCTCCAGTGTGGTCTCAAAATAAGCTTCTATTAGGCGATGCGCATGCATCATGGCATGCAAAACATCGGATACCACGATATATCCCAGTATGGGTCCTTCATCCTGAATGAACAGATAAGAAGATGTGTCGAATAAGCAGAAGGCATCTACCAACGATGTTGATGACGGAATGGTAAATGTGGAGAGGTCTGTATCCAGAATATCCATATCCGTACGCAATAAAGACATTAATTCTGGAAGTAAATGTTTCATCGATATCACCTCAGTTAGGGCATAACTTTTGGAAACGACTTCTTTTACACGAGTTACTTATAAGTGATCTACATATGAAATGACTGGAGAATGATGGTTACCCATATTATAACTTTCCAAATGAGGTGTGTATATATTTTTTGACATGAAGCATACATGTTGTCGGCACAGTAGAGATCAATGTTGAATTTTCATTTCTGATATTTCCTTTTACTATTATTTTAAGGAATTAATGCTAATTCTAACGGTCCATTCAGTATTTTGGGTGAGGGTTGAGTTATTATAAATGACATTTGAGTTACCTGATTAAACTGTTATTTCTCAATCTGCTCCACGGACAGTTGAAGTGATTATTCATATAGAACATGAATTGTCCACACCATTAAGAAACTTCTGAATAATGCTGTATGAAGGCCATCCGCATGAAGAAGAACTAAAGGAGTGTGATAAAATGGCCATTCTATCAACTGGGCCCATTGAGAATAATATTTCAGGAATAACGGGGATCCGACCAACTCAATCCGTTACTGTCAAAATCGATAACCGGAATGCGACAGAAATGTTCACGGTGCTTCTTCGGGGCTATTACCTTAATGGAGTGAGAACATTATATGTAGAAGAACTGCTCAATGTATCACCTAATCAGGTCATAACCAAAGTTTATAATGGGAATTTTGATGCTTTTGAGTTTATATTTTCAACCTCAGACACGGCTGCTCCAGAAGCACAAATATCCGTATGGGGCAAGAATTCCGAAGGCGAGTTGGTGACCGCTCACCGATTGGTTTCGCAGGAGTTGCTGGGTGAAACTATAGGGGCGGTGGGCGTAACTGGTGCTACCGGTGCAACAGGTGTCAGTGGCGTAACGGGATTAACGGGCGCTACTGGAGTAACAGGAACTACAGGGGTCGCTGGGGTGACAGGAGGCACCGGGGCCACCGGAGTAACAGGAGCCACGGGCATTACGGGAGTAACGGGAGGCTCCGGAGCTACTGGAGTGACAGGAGCCACGGGCGTTACGGGAGCAACAGGAAGCACCGGGGCAACCGGAGTAACAGGAGTCGCGGGTCTTACGGGAGCAACAGGAAGCACCGGAGCTACTGGAGTAACAGGAGGCACGGGCATTACGGGAGTAACAGGGGGCACCGGAGCTACTGGAGTGACAGGGGCCACGGGCGTCACAGGAGCAACGGGGACTACCGGAGTAACAGGAGCCACTGGCGTTACAGGAGTAACAGGAGGCACCGGTGCCACTGGAGTGACAGGAGCCACTGGCGTTACGGGAGCCACGGGAAGCACTGGGGTTACTGGAGTAACAGGAGGCACGGGCGTTACGGGAGCAACGGGAAGCACCGGAGCTACCGGAGTAACAGGAGTCACAGGAGTTACGGGAGTAACGGGAGTAACGGGAAGCACTGGGGTTACTGGAGTAACAGGAGGCACGGGCGTTACGGGAGCAACGGGAAGCACCGGTGCCACTGGAGTAACAGGAGCAACGGGGACTACCGGAGTAACAGGAGCCACTGGCGTTACAGGAGTAACAGGAGCCGCGGGTCTTACGGGAGTAACAGGGGGCACCGGAGCTACTGGAGTGACAGGAGCCACGGGCGTTACGGGAGTAACGGGAGGTACCGGAGCTACTGGAGTAACAGGAGCCACGGGCGTTACGGGAGTAACGGGAGGTACCGGAGCTACTGGAGTAACAGGAGCCACGGGTATTACGGGAAGTAACGGGAAGCACCGGGGCCACTGGAGTGACAGGCGCCACGGGGGTTACGGGAGTAACGGGAAGCACCGGGGCCACCGGAATAACAGGAGCCACGGGCGTTACGGGAGCAACGGGAAGCACTGGAGCTACTGGAGTGACAGGAGCAACAGGAAGCACTGGGGCTACTGGAGTAACAGGAGCCACGGGCGTTACGGGAGCAACGGGAAGCACCGGAGCTACTGGAGTGACAGGAGCAACAGGAAGCACTGGGGCTACTGGAGTAACAGGAGCCACGGGCGTTACGGGAGCAACGGGAAACACCGGAGCTACTGGAGTAACAGGAGCCACGGGCGTTACGGGAGTAACAGGGGGCACTGGGGCCACTGGAGTGACAGGAGCCACGGGCATTACGGGAGTAACAGGGGGCACCGGAGCTACTGGAGTGACAGGCGCCACGGGGGTTACGGGAGCCACGGGAAGCACCGGGGCTACTGGAGTAACAGGAGCCACTGGCGTTACGGGAGTAACAGGGGACACCGGAGCTACCGGAGTAACAGGAGCCACGGGCATTACGGGAGCCACGGGAAGCACCGGGGCTACTGGAGTAACAGGAGCCACTGGCGTTACGGGAGTAACAGGGGACACCGGAGCTACCGGAGTAACAGGAGCCACGGGCATTACGGGAGCAACGGGAAACACCGGAGCTACTGGAGTAACAGGAGGCACGGGCGTTACGGGAGCAACGGGAAGCACCGGAGCTACCGGAGTAACAGGAGTCACAGGAGTTACGGGAGTAACGGGAGTAACGGGAAGCACTGGGGTTACTGGAGTAACAGGAGGCACGGGCGTTACGGGAGCAACGGGAAGCACCGGAGCTACCGGAGTAACAGGAGTCACAGGAGGCACGGGCGTTACGGGAGCAACGGGAAGCACCGGTGCCACTGGAGTAACAGGAGCAACGGGGACTACCGGAGTCACAGGAGCAACGGGGACTACCGGAGTAACAGGAGCCACTGGCGTTACAGGAGTAACGGGAAGCACCGGAGCTACCGGAGTATCAGGAGTCACAGGAGTTACGGGAGTAACGGGAAGCACTGGGGTTACTGGAGTAACAGGAGGCACGGGCGTTACGGGAGCAACGGGAAGCACCGGAGCTACCGGAGTAACAGGAGTCACAGGAGGCACGGGCGTTACGGGAGCAACGGGAAGCACCGGTGCCACTGGAGTAACAGGAGCAACGGGGACTACCGGAGTCACAGGAGCAACGGGGACTACCGGAGTAACAGGAGCCACTGGCGTTACAGGAGTAACAGGAGGCACCGGTGCCACTGGAGTGACAGGAGCCACTGGCGTTACGGGAGCCACGGGAAGCACTGGGGTTACTGGAGTAACAGGAGGCACGGGCGCTACGGGAGCAACGGGAAGCATTGGAGCTACTGGAGTGACGGGAGCCACGGGCGTTACGGGAGCAACGGGAAGCACTGGAGCTACTGGAGTGACAGGAGCCACGGGCATTACGGGAGTAACAGGGGACACCGGAGCTACCGGAGTAACAGGAGCCACTGGTGTTACGGGAGCAACGGGAAGCACCGGGGCTACTGGAGTAACAGGAGCCACTGGCGTTACAGGAGTAACAGGAGGCACCGGTGCCACTGGAGTGACAGGAGCCACTGGCGTTACGGGAGCCACGGGAAGCACTGGGGTTACTGGAGTAACAGGAGGCACGGGCGCTACGGGAGCAACGGGAAGCATTGGAGCTACTGGAGTGACGGGAGCCACGGGCGTTACGGGAGCAACGGGAAGCACTGGAGCTACTGGAGTGACAGGAGCCACGGGCATTACGGGAGTAACAGGGGACACCGGAGCTACCGGAGTAACAGGAGCCACTGGTGTTACGGGAGCAACGGGAAGCACCGGGGCTACTGGAGTAACAGGAGCCACGGGCATTACGGGGGTATCAGGAAGCACTGGGGTTACCGGAACGACAGGTGTCACTGGAGCAACCGGTACAGCAGGGCAAGGGTTGTCCTCGTACGCTTATATTTTTAATACATCAGCTCAAACTGTAGCTATTGAAGCGGATGTAATCTTCGACAGCAACGCAAATCTTACCGGTATTACTCACACGGCCAATACCGCTGCGATTATTATTGGTAATGCCGGGGACTATGCGGTGTTTTTCAACGTTGCAGGTGTGCAGGCAAACCAATTCACCCTTTATCAAAACGGAGCCCCTGTAGGTGGCAGTGTCTATGGTTCAGGAGCTGGCACTCAACCGAATCCAGGCATGGTCATTATTACGGCTGCTCCCGGTGATGTGCTGACATTACGGAACCATTCCAGCGCATCAGCTGTTGGTCTGCAAACACTAGCAGGTGGAACACAGACCAATGCCAATGCCTCTATCCTTATTCAACAATTAAGTAGTTAAACTTTTCGAGTTTATAATTTTGATTAATAAATGGGTGTGTCCAGAAAAATAGACATTTAAAATTGGGGATGCTAATTTTTTAGACATTAAGAGAAGAACCGGAGAAAAGGAAAGTTGAATGCTCTGGTAAAGTGTTCGTACAGAAAAAACCATGTGCCAAGAAAGAAAGAGGCAACATGGTTTTCTTTTGTCTTTTTCATATATATTGATCCAGCTGGAAAATAACTATCGGAACATATTCTTAACGACCATCCAGAGATTAGCCGGTTTTTCGGCTAAACGACGGGTATAGTACGGATACCACATAGTGCCATAAGGTACGTAACAGCGAATGCGATAGCCTTCTTTGGCGAGACGTTCCTGTTCGCTCATGCGCAGACCATATAACATCTGAAATTCAAAGGCATCCGGTGAGATTCCCCGATCCTTGGCGTATTGTTTCGTCCAGTTAATGATGTGATCATCATGCGAGGCAACTGCAGTGTACACACCCTGATCGAGGTGATTACGAATCATCGTTTTGAATTGATGAATGACTTCAGAAGTATTCTGATAGGCGACTGATCCGGGTTCTTTGTAAGCACCTTTAACCAGTCGAAGCCGGATGCCCTCCCGAATCATATCACGCGTATCTTCTTCGGTGCGATGCAGGTAGGCTTGCAATACTGTGCCTGTATTATGCAGTCCTTCCGAGTGCAGTCTTCGGACAATATCCAGCGTTGCTTGAGTAAATGGACTATCCTCCATATCAATTCGAACAAATAGATCATGTAATTTGGCTTGTGCGGCAACGGTACGGATATTTCGGTAACCCTCTTCCGGGTCAAGTGCGAGGCCCATCTGGGTTGGTTTTAGCGAGACGTTGGAGTCTACGCCTTCACGTGCAATGCCTTCTACCAGGCGTACATACTCATCCCTGTACAATGCCGCTTCGCTCAGGCGGGTGATGCCTTCACCCAGATGATCGAGCGTAGCCATAATGCCTTTGTTATTGAGTATGCGGATCTCTTCGAGAGCTTCTTCCAAGGTGTTTCCTGCAATAAACTTGCCTGCCAGCTTCTTACCATATCTAATGGACAGGTTCTCTACAGCTTTGTTGCCTGCCACGGTTAATAAGGTTTTGCGATATATTTCCGTTCCCACACTCATTTTCGTTTCCTCCTTCAGCATTGTGCATCATTCGATCCAACTCGGTTAAATCATGCTTTTTATCCCTAATTAGAAGCAAGAAGCGTGCCAGATTTAGCGATGGTCTACTATTTTTTATGAGGATTATCTATTTAAATTGAATTTGGAAGGTTATTCTGTCATCGGAATGGGCCGTGTGAATTTTCTTTAGTTAAATTTAATTAGAAAAATATTTCAATCCCAACCGGAGTTGGCACGGATTTTGCTACATATATTTGGTGATGAGTAACATGCAAAATAATTCAGGCGAGCAGCCAGCGAATCCCACATCCTGAAGGAGGAATCATTGATGAATATCCCTTTTGTTAACGAACCATTCACACCTTTTGCAGTCCAGGCGAACCAAGAAGCATTTGAAGACGCACTTCGTCAGGTAGAAGCTGAACTTGGGCAGGAATACCCGATTATTATTGGTGGGCAAAAAATAACAAGCAGCCGCACGTTAACTTCCGTGAACCCCGCAGCCAAAAATCAAGTGGTCGGAACCATTCACCAGGCCGATCAGGAATTGGCCGAAAAGGCCATTCAGACAGCAGCGGAGACATTCCACACATGGAAACATACTGACCCGAATGAACGAGCTCGTTATCTATACAAAGCAGCTGCCATTATGCGCCGTCGCAAGCATGAATTCTCCGCATGGATGGTTTATGAAGCCGGCAAGACTTGGCCGGAAGCCGATGCGGATACAGCGGAAGCCATTGATTTTATGGAATTCTATGCACGGGATATGCAGCGACTGAGTGAACCGCAGCCCCTCGTGCGGATTGCAGGAGAAGATAATGAACTGAGTTATATACCGCTGGGCGTTGGTGTTGTTATTCCACCTTGGAACTTCCCGCTAGCAATTATGGCAGGCATGACCTCTGCTGCACTGGTATCCGGCAACACGGTGGTGTTAAAGCCCGCAAGTACAACTCCGGTGATTGCCGCGAAGTTTATGGAGCTGCTTGCAGAAGTTGGTCTGCCGGATGGTGTCGTGAACTTTTTACCAGGACCAGGCAGTGAAGTGGGCGATTATCTCGTGGATCATGCGCTCACCCGGTTTATCAGTTTCACCGGTTCCAGAGATGTAGGACTGCGAATTAATGAACGTGCAGCACGAACAGCTCCAGGTCAGAAGTGGATCAAACGGGTTATTGCAGAGATGGGCGGCAAGGATTCCATCGTAGTAGACAGTGACAGTGATCTGGAACTCGCGGCAGAGTCCATTACCGCTTCGGCATTTGGTTTCTCAGGACAGAAATGTTCGGCGTGTTCCCGTGCCATTATTCATAAGGATGTATATGATGAAGTATTGCAAAAAGTGATTGAACGGACACAGAAACTGACGATGGGCAGTCCTCTTGAAGTTGGCAGTCAGGTTGGGCCGGTTATCGATGACAAGGCATATGCAAAGATCACGGAATATATTGAAATTGGTAAGGGCGAGGGGCGTCTTGTGCACGGTGGCGGTACAGGGAACGTTGAAGGTTATTTCATTGAACCAACCATAATTGCCGATGTGGACCCGAAAGCACGGATTGCTCAAGATGAAATTTTTGGACCTGTGCTTGCGTTCATCAAAGCAGAATCTTTCCAGGATGCTTTGGATATCGCCAATAATACAGACTATGGTCTGACCGGCGCGGTGATCTCACGTAATCGTAAACATCTGGAACAGGCAAGACGCGAATACTTTGCGGGTAATCTGTATTTCAACCGGAAATGTACCGGAGCACTGGTAGGCACACATCCATTTGGCGGATTTAACATGTCAGGCACGGATTCCAAGGCAGGTGGAAGAGACTATCTGCTGTTGTTTACCCAGGCGAAGCTAGTATCGGAGAAATACTAGACAGAAACCCATGATTCGACTAAAAACTTCTTACATTCACTTGAATAGTATGCTATTATCCCTGCAAATCCTTTTGTTCGTATAAGAAACACAGATGCTTATTGCCGAAGGCATAAGGAGGGAAACGGATGTTAGGTGTTCAGTTGGTACAGGAACAACGTATTCGGCTGTCCATCACGCCGGAGATGAAACAATCCTTTCATTTGCTAACCATGTCTGGCCAGGATCTGACCCGTTACTTGCTGGATGCGGCGGAGGAAAATCCAGTACTTGAGCTGGAAGAACAAGCTGCGCCTCTCGCCCGGATTCCGCGGAGAATGGATCAGCGCAGGTATGATTCCTATGATCCGTTGCTTCAGGCCAAAGGTGCCGAACCTACTCTGGAACAATTGCTGATTGCGCAAATTCGGGTGATGACACTTCCAGATGAATTGGAAAATATGGCCGTATATTTGGCAGGGTGCGTTAATGATGATGGTTATCTGACGGTTGAACTGGCAGAGGTGCAAGCAACACTTGAGCTTTCGATGAGCAAGATTGCAGCGGGACTGGAGCTTCTCCAATCGCTGGACCCTGCTGGTGTAGGAGCGCGGAATCTGCAAGAATGTCTGTTGCTCCAGATTAGACGTGATCCATTGGCTATTCAGTACGCTGAACGTATGGTGGAAGCGGGATTGGAAGCACTGGTTCCTTTTCACCCAGGTAGAACAGGGAGTCGATTAGGTATGACTTCACGGGAAGCTCAGACTGCCTATGACTATATTACACGTCTGGACCCCAAGCCCTGTCGATCCATCGGATGTACAGAACGGCCACATTACATTATTCCGGATGCCATTGTCAGGTTGCGTAACGGTGAGGCCCATTTTAGCCTGCATGCAGCAGGTAACCCTCGTGTATCGATGAATGAAGCGTGCTTCCGCTGGATCAGGGAAGAGGCTCCGGACGCAATCTGGTCTACCCGCGTGGCAGAGGCGAGGGCTATCATTCGGAGTGTACACTTGCGGCGCAGGACTTTAGTGCGTGTGCTGGCGGCAGTGATGGAAGAGCAGAAGCACTTTTGGGTCAAAGGCCCATCCGCGCTAAAACCGCTTAATTTGGCTGTTATTGCAGAGAAGATTGGCATGCATGAATCAACGGTAAGTCGTGCGGTGAACGGTAAATACATTGACACTCCGCATGGTGTATATGAACTCAGAGCTTTCTTTGCCTCGGGAATCGGCACAACGTCAGGGGATAAAACATCTGCCTCAGCGGTGAAACGTAGATTAAAAGAAATCATTCGCACGGAACAGACTCAGCGTCCCTACTCGGATCGTCATTTGGCCACACTGCTCGCCGAGGAGGGAATTGTCATCTCCCGCAGAACGGTTGCCAAGTACAGGGAGGAACTTCAGATTCTGCCTTCCCTTGAGCGTAAACGGTGGGCTTAATCGAATAACTGGCGTCTTATCATCTCTGAATACAAGAACCCCCGCAAACCGGATAAACGGTCTGTGGGGGTTCTTGTTAATTATTCGTGTTTGGATTGCTGCACAGTTTTCCTGATTACCTACAATCGTTCCATATTACGCAGGAAGTGTTCTCCGGCAATCCCTGGTGTAGTCATCTGTTCCGGATGAAGAATCTCTTCCAGTTCTTCCGGTGTCAGCAATCCGCGTTCCAAAATAATCTCTTGTAAGGAAAGTCCAGTCTTGAGCGCTTCCTTCACGATGGAAGCTGCCACATTATAACCCAAGTGCGGGTTCAATGCCGTAACCATACTGAAACTTTGGTTCATGATTAATTCGCAGCGCTCACGGTTAGCTTCCATCTCTTCAACTGCATAACGCGTGAAAACATCGATGCCGTTATTCATAATTTTCAGCGATTGCAGCAAGTTGAACGCAATAACTGGGCCCATGACATTCAGCTCGAATTGACCGGCTTCACACGCCATACAGATCGTATGGTCGTTCCCCATCACCTGGAAGGATACCTGGTTAATGACTTCCGCCATAACGGGGTTGACTTTGCCCGGCATAATGGACGAACCTGGCTGACGCGGTGGTAGGCGCAATTCATTGAATCCTGCACGCGGGCCTGAAGCCATCAAACGAATGTCATTACAGATTTTGGAAAGGCTAACCGCACATACCTTCAGCGCCGCTGAAAGTTCCAGATAGGCATCTGTGTTCTGCGTTGCATCCACGAGATCCTCAGCTGTTTGTAGTGGAAGTCCGGTAACATCAGACAGGTGCTCTGTAACCTTGACGATATATTCGGGTTTGGCATTGAGTCCTGTACCTACCGCAGTTGCACCCATGTTAATGGTAAGCAAGCGGCGATTGGCGAATTCAAGACGCTCAATATCCCGTCCGATGACACGGGCATAAGCTCCGAATTCTTGTCCAAGGCGAATAGGTACGGCATCCTGAAGATGGGTACGGCCAACCTTGACCACATCGTTGAATTCCACTTCTTTTTTACGAAACGCATCCTGTAGTCTTTTCATGGTAGCGAGTAACGTCTCCGACAGTTGATACGCCGCAATGCGCAGTGCTGTAGGAACCACGTCATTAGTAGATTGGGACATGTTCACATGATTATTGGGATTGCAATGGAAGTAGTCTCCCTTGCTTTTGGTTAACAGTTCCAGCCCGCGGTTGGCCAAAATTTCGTTCATATTCATATTCATGGAGGTGCCTGCACCGCCCTGAATGGAGTCTACAATAAAATGATCCAGATGATGGCCTTTCATCATTTCTTCAGCTGCCATGACGATCACATCGCCAATCTTGCTCGGCAGCATCTTCAACTCCATGTTGGTAATCGCTGCTGCCTTCTTCACCGCAGCCAGAGCCGTGATCAGCTCCCGGTGTACCGGAACGCCGGTAATCGGGAAGTTTTCCACGGCCCGTACCGTCTGAATTCCGTAATAAGCATAAGCCGGGATTTCTTTTTCACCGATAAAATCTTTCTCCGTCCGTGTGGACATAGTAGACATCTCGTTCGCCTCCAGTGGCATCAATAAAAATAGTTCGGCTTCAGCGTTGCTGAAGCGCACTCAGTATATCATTTAAGCAAAATGGATGCCAATCTAAATCATTTGGTCTCTTGTGCCGATAATAAATAAAATTAGGGATATTAAATGGAATATTATTCAATTTTCAAGAAAGGGAGGGGTGGCCAAGCTTGTCTTATACATTATGCGCTTTATGGTAGAGAAGTCATGCATGAACGGCAAGTATGGGAGGAATAGAACGTTTTCAGTGATGTATATCACATGAAATTTGGTACTTGATTGGTAAAATAGGAAAAAAGGACTACGGGGTGCGCACATGAAATGGACTTTAGGAGCAAAGACTGTCGCAGGTCTGGTACTGATTTCGATTATTACCTACGGAACTAGCGGCTTTTTTATATTTTTTGTCAAAGACTGGATTACATTAGATATTCCGAATTGGGTATACATATCGATTATTTTGATCATGGGAGTATGCTGGAACGGGATTCTGGGATGGTTTGCCTCACGCTGGCTGACTCGTCCAATCGTTCACCTGTCCCGGGCTGCACAGCAGGTGTCAGCGGGTGATCTGACAACCGAAATTCCGCAGCGACGCACGCAGGATGAACTTACCGTATTATATGATGCTTTTCGCGCAATGGTTTCTAACCTTCGAAGCATTGTAAATGATATTGCAGACAGTACAAGAACGACTTCACAGAACGCACAGTCTCTGAGTGAAGCGATTACCCAGGCTGCCGAACAGATCGAGATGATGTCGGATGCGGTAGATCATATTGCGGTAGGCGTAGAAGAGCAGAAGGTCACTTCCCATCAATCTCTGATTACTGCGGATGAGATGCTGAACGATTTCCAGCGTATGCATAGCCAGTCCATGGACATGACAGAGATGTCCGGTCAGATGGAACGATCGGTGGATCATACAAAACAGACTTTCTCATCATTGATGAAAGGGATGGACGAGCTGGCCGAGTCGCACAATCGTTCCCGCGACATTATGCTGTTGCTGGAGAAGGAAGCCTCCGATATCGAGGTAATTACCCATTCTGTCAAAAACATTGCTGAGGAAACAGGGTTACTTGCCCTGAATGCTTCCATTGAGGCTGCTCGAGCTGGTGAAGAAGGTTCTGGTTTTGCAGTCGTGGCGCAGCAGATCCGCAAGCTGGCAGACGAAAGTAAGGAATCGGTACATCGTATTAATGAGCTGATTAGTCGTGTACAGCAACGGATCAGGGAGACAGCCCAACTGTCTCATGAGCAGCATGGTCTCGTGGTTAATGAATCGGAGCGGACCATCTCTGTAGATCAGACGTTGCATGAACTGACAGGCACGGTGGAAGTATTTATGAAGGGTGCGCATGATATCGGTTCCAAGATTGCAGAACAGACTGGTCGCGTGGAGCAAACGCACGGTCATGTGAAGAAAATCCAGGGGAAAGCCGGATCGTTCTCGGATGAGGCGAGACGAATTATGGATGCCGCACACGAAGAGACAGCCATCATGGAGGAGATTTCATCCTCGGCGGAAGAACTGAGACAATTAACCGATCGGTTATTGGACAAAACCAAAGCATTCCGGATGCAGCCTTAGGCTGTGTTCGGGATTTTTTTTGTTTTTGGAGAACAGTTTTGGTATGAGAATTTGCTTATTCTGGTTAAAGCCGAACGTTCTTTCGTGAAAACGGAAATTTGTAAAGATTATTTTATGAAAGATTAACAAATTCGCAACTTGCAGGCGATAAATGAAGATATAATAGGATTATCACAACAGATAAAGGAGCCCAGTATATTGAAAACTTGGACAGGTATCCTGCTGATGATTATTTTGGCGGTAGCTACGATTAGTACAACTTCGGCTGCCAGAACCATGAATGAATCGCAAAAACAGCTTAATATAGATGATCAATCCAGCCAGACCGAAGTGGTCGAGGCTTCCAATATAGATAAAATGCATGACACAGCGAAGACAACACAGGAATCCATTCCCGTGAAAGAGGAATATGTTTCGGTAGCTCCAGAGAATAAGAACGTCAGATTATACCCTATGAAAGTTGAGGGTTCAGGTTATATATATAACGGAATGATTTTGGAAGTGGACGGTAAAACGCGAGAATTTAGTGATTGGCAGGGAGAAGGTGGGTCTTACAAACCCGAAGTGCACGAGCTGGATCTGAATGGAGACGGCCAGAAAGAAATTATTGTTTTGTACACAGAAGGTCATGGAACAGGTATTTATTTGGGACAAGCACGTATCATTAATCCGGTAACGCTGGAGGAGATGAAGATGCAATCTCTGGATGAGATTGCGAAACAGCATGTGAAGTCAAAAGTTACGGTTAGATCAGACCGCGTGGATGTTGATGTCGCCGTTGATGGCGTTCAAGCAGAACCTTTACGGATTGAGGAAGATACAAGTGGCGGCGTATATAACGAAGAGTTGGGATTCGGTGGAGTAACCTATTACAGTGTAGAAGATGGTCAGCTTGTCGTATTAGCAGCAGGATCTTACGGTGCGGCTTTATATGCGGGTGATCTGACATTCACTTATGAGTATCAAGATGGCGAGTGGAAGGCCGTAGATTTGAAGTACAGTATGGAAGTGTATGAAGAAGAATATTATGAAACTTTTGATTAATGGCGTCATGTTGATATCGTAATACAGCGGGAATTGAAAGTTCTCGAGTGTGGAGTTAAGTGAACATCTGACAAGAATATCTTCCTTACTCCGTATACGGACAGTGGGAAACAGGGCGAGGCTGAAAAAAAATCGGGACATACAGCCTCGTTTTGTGCTGCCCGGAAATAGGCACAGTGTACTAAAAACGTAGGAAACAATTGACTTTATCGCTTTAGTCGTTTAAATGTATAAAGGACAAATCATTTTAACATTCAGGAGGGATTTTGATGAAGAAAAAGGTTGTACTGGGTTTGATGGTAGGCACATTAACGCTTGGAATCGGAACAGGTGCACTCGCAGCAACAGGACTGGAACAGATTAAAGCCTATCTGAACAGCAAGATTACGCTAAAAATGAATGGTGCCACGGTGACAGCTAAAGATGCCAATGGTAAAACAGTGTTGCCTATCACTTACAACGGAACGACTTATTTGCCTGTGCGTGCTGTGGGATCCTTGCTTGGGACAGAGATCACTTATGACAGTGCAACTTCATCCGTCCTGATTGGTGGAAAAAATGAAACCGGGCCAGTAACCAACGATAAAGTAACACTAAGTACACTGGGAACAACGGTGTTGGGATCTACTGCATGGCATACCAAAGATCCTGCGGAGACTACTTACAAAGGCAAGGATTATAAAGATGTATATCTGCATACAGATTCCGTGAAGCAAGGAGACGACTTCCAGATCATGACGGGCAAAAAGTATTCTTCCCTGCATCTGGAACTGGCCGCTCTTCAAGGGAATCAGGAGATACAGGTAATCAACCAGGACAATACGGTTCTCAAAAAGCTGAGTATATCGCCGGGAAGCGGATTGGTAAGCCTGGACGTCGATGTATCGGGTACGGAAGCTGTTTTTGTTGAGATTGTTTCAGAAGATCCAGGTTCATCGCTATTTGTACCTCTTACAACATCGTATTTGGTTAAATAAAATATACGTAATAAAAAAACGATTATCAACGATGGTGTTGCTGGATCAAGTCCATAACACACATGGTGATAATCGTTTTTATGTTTAACGAATGACGGTATCCAGCGGTTTGAGATTGGCTTCAATCTCGGCGCGGCGACCTTCAAGGAATGGAGGCAAAGCAAGCGATTCACCCAGATGCTCCAATTCTTCGTCTGTATCAAATCCCGGACCATCGGTTGCAAGCTCGAACAGAATACCGTTTGCTTCACGGAAATACAGGGAGCGGAAGTAGAAGCGATCTACAAACCCTGAGTTAGGGAATTGGAAGTTACGAACCCGTTCCACCCATTGTTTCAGTTCTTCTTCGTTATCCACACGGAACGCAACATGATGTACACTGCCACGTCCAGGACGCTCTTGGGCAAGGTCATTCCGTTCCTCAACATGCACCTCGGAGCCGCTGCCACCTTCACCGGATTCAAAAACGAGTACATCAGGTTGACCTGGAGTAAAGGCTGGGTAACTTCCTTTGGCTCTGAAACCGAGCAGTTCGGTAAGAACCGGAGCGGTAAGGGAAGCATCTTTTACCGTAAGATGGATAGGGCCTAGGCCTACAATGCCATACTCGGCAGGCACAGGGCTCTGATCCCATGGTTTACCACCAGCGACACCTGTATTGTTTTCATCCGAGACCAGAATCAGACGTTGTCCTTCAAAGTCTGTGAACGAGAGCGTGGCACGACCACCCCGTTCAACAATCTCTCCATGTGGGACTTCGAATTCGTCAAAACGCTGATGCCAGTAAGTAAGTGCCGCATCACTTGGAACGCGCAGTGACGTTCCAGATATGCTGTTCACACCTTCACGAGTCTGTCCGGCCATCGGAATCTCGAAGAAGGTAAGTTCGGTACCCGGATTGCCTTTTTCATCGCCATAGAAGAGATGGTAGACGGACACGTCGTCCTGGTTGACTGTTTTTTTAATGAGGCGCAGACCCATGATGTTGGTGTAGAAACGATAGTTCTGATCGGCATGTGCTGTTAGAGCTGATACGTGGTGAAGTCCTTTGATTTGCATAATAATTCCTCCTAGATGAAATGGGATAGTGTAAATGTTCAGTTGAACGTTTGTTAAGTACGGTATATTTTATTTCGGTTAAGAAAGTTACTAACTTTTCGTTTGTTTTGGTTCTGAATTTATCTTAACATAAAGATATTTAAATTACAATGCTTATTTAGAATTCCAACTGGACAGCACTTTCATTCAATGGCAAAATGAAAAAGTTAACATTAAAGAGAGATAATGTTGGTGAGATAATCGAAAAGGAGAGAAGAGATGCGTGGCGTATCCACCATGGCTGGACCCTTATGATGCAGAGCCGTTTATCCTGTTCTCCCGTTCACATATCGTTTCAATTAGCGTAATTACAGCATTGATTGTACTGATGTTTTTGCTTCGACACCATTTTCGATCATGGTCAGAGAGGGTACGCCGCATACTGCGGATTGTTCTGGCCTGCATCATGTTTGCCTGCGAAATCGTGCTGCAACTCTGGTATGTGTATGGAGGGATATGGAGCCTGAAGACGTCACTGCCACTCGAACTATGCAGTCTGTCTCTGCTATTATCGGCGTTGTTACTACTGACACGCAGTCGACTGTTACATTCTGCACTGCTGTTTGCAGGCATTGCTGGAGCCCTTATGGCGATCCTGACTCCTAATTTGGGTTATGGTTATGCACATTTTCGATTCATTCAATTTTTCGTTGCTCATGCCTGTATCATTCTGGCTTTACTCTACATGACCTGGGTGGAACAGTTGCGACCTAGCTGGAGATCTGTAGCAGGTTCGATGATATTTGTGAATGTGGCAGCATTAATCGTATACGTTGTAGATGTCATGCTTGACGCGAATTATATGTTTTTGAGACACAAACCGAGTACACCCTCGGTGCTGGATATGCTAGGTCCGTATCCCTTGTACATTCTTGGGGAAGAGATACTTGCGTTAGTCTTGTTTTCGCTGATGTACATTTTGCTCTTTGCCATTCCAGACCGGTTGAAGCATCGTGTGAAAAAAGGTAAAAGCTCCGCGGTATAGTGATAATCCTTGTAGTTGTGCCTGCGCCGTACTATAAACTCTTTATATATAAAACATCCCGCAGTAATCTGACCGGATCAGATCGCTTGCGGGATGTTTGGGCGTTGTCCCTGAATGGGGCCAACTTATCTTTATATTTTTATCCACGGAGCAGAGATTCCGCACCATCCACATAGATTCGTGTACCTGTAACATGAGAGGCTTCATCGGAAGCGAGGAACAGAACGAGGTTCGCCACTTGCTTCGACGTTCCAGGTTCGCCCTTGAGCGGATGTTCATGACCCTCAGGGAATTCAACAGGAATCTGTACTTCTTTCAGATCATCCGACGGGTAGGTGTTATCATCAATGTTGGTATCGATGGCACCTGGGCAGACGGCATTTACACGGATCTTATAACGAGCCAGTTCCAGGGCAGCCATCTTCGTAAACGCAGTTTGTCCCGCTTTGCTGGAAGCGTATGCAGAGAATCCAATCCCTGAGAAGACCCGGTTACCGTTGATGGAACTGGTAATAATGATGCTGCCGCCATGTTCTTTCAGATGAGGAATAGCATATTTGACGGTTGCGAAGGTTCCGCGCATATTGATCTCCATCGTCTGGTCCCAGTCCTCAATTTCCATCGTTTCGATCGGGGCCATCGTTCCGTTGATGCCAGCATTCGCAAATATGATATCCAGTTTACCCGCTTCAGCCGCAGCCTGATTGATTGCCTTCTGCACATTATCCGGTTTGGAGATATCACATTCGATCACATACGCTTCTCCGCCAGCCTTTTCAATCGTCTGTTTTGTTTCCTCCGCATTTTCGGGTGTGCGATCCAGCATGTACACTTTGGCTCCATGCTCGGCGAAACGAATAGCGGTAGCCTGGCCAATACCCGATCCACCTCCGGTTACAATCGCGACTTTGCCTTCCAAACGTTGTTCTGTCATATCTGATCCCTCCATGAGTTAGATTATCGTTGTACGTTCTACTTCTAACATACCCGGCTCAAGACGCGTGAATCATATGTGTATATATCAAAAAGAACAGGACCGCAATGCGGCCCTGTTCTGTGAGCAGATCATCTTCATGATCTGTCTGCTGTAATATTATTTTGGCATGTGTGATAGGAGACACCCCTAGGTCATGCCCTAGCTTACTTATGTTTCTTCCAGTCCATTGCACTGTTATTGAGCAAATATTCGAAATCGTTATCCCGGCGCTTCTGCTCCGCTTGGCGAGCTTCTTCTGCCTGCTGACGTTCCTGCTCTTTAAGAGCCGCTTCGGCAGCCTTGGCTTCATCCGCCTGAGCTTTCAGCTTCTCCAGCACATCACTGCTAAGCAGATCCTTCAGTGTTGTGGGTTTATCCTGTGCTACTGCTGTTTTGGGAGCAGGAGTGCGTTTTTTGGATTTTGCCATAGGAAAATCTCCTTTCCAAACATGAATCAGGTTCCATTTATCGTACAGTAGTCATAGTATATCAGGTTCCCGTAAAGCATTCCATGAGTCTGCGGAACAAAAGCAGGAAAACGAGGGTTGCGTGACGAATGAAAACGGGTATAAAATCATATACTATTACCGATACTGCGACTATTCCCTGGAGAAAGGAGTCGTTGTTCGTGGAAGTAAACCGTGGTTTACTGAAAGGGCTTGCATGGGGCGTTGCCTTCAGCTGCCCGTTATGGATTGCGATTATCGGCTGGTTACGTTTGATGGGATGGATGTATTGAGGATGATGCCGGAAGAGGTCATTTTTTATAAAGTCATATATGTAACCGCTATCATTAAATAAAGCTCTGCCTTGCGACATTCGCATAGGACAGAGCTTTTGTTTGTTTAGAGTTCATTACGAATCATAACCATGGATTATCATCCGTTTGGCAAGGATGTTAATTAAGGCATTTTTACCGGTTCTGGATATTCCAGACCGTGGGTATCTACCATAACCTTTTTCATAACTTGATCCTTAACGGGTTTGTCACCTTCACCTATTTCCTGAGCAGCAATACCATCAACAACTTCCATACCTTCTGTTACCTTACCGAAGGTAGCGTATGCGTTATCCAGGTAATCCGCGTCAGCTAACATGATGAAAAATTGGGAACCAGCTGAATCAAGATTATCCGATTTACGTGCCATCGAAATGATTCCCCGAGTATGATTTAGGTGATTCTTGTGGCCGTTGGATGTAAATTCCCCTTTAATCGTATAACCTGGGCCGCCTGAACCGTTGCCATTGGGATCACCACCCTGAATCATGAAGCCCGGAATGACCCGGTGAAAGACCAGGCCGTCATAGAACCCTTTATTCGCAAGGGAGATGAAATTATACACCGTGTTGGGTGCAATCTCGGGATAGAGCTCAATAACGATCCTTTTGACCATCCTGCATCTCAATGGTAGCCACTGGGTTTGGACCTTCAGGTGCGGCCGGGACCGGCGCTTTCTCGGCACTGGTCGCAGGGCGTCCGCAACCACTAATGACGATAAGCAGCATCGCAAGAACGAGCGATACTGCGGTTGTTTTTTTCCACCGTAAAGACATGAAAACGTTCCTCCTTGCATCTCTGCATTATATATTTTCTCCAAATCATATTTGGATATTTACCCAACTATCATACCGTTTTTGTGGACAGGATGGCAATGTAATACATGTGTTTGTGGTGAACAAGGGATGGCCTTCATGGAATGATGGGTGTAAAATAAGGAAAATGCTTCCGCATCGGGACGTACGGGTCTGTTCCGTCCGCTCCAATACACGGCAGTCCCGGCGTCAGTAACGGAAAGGGCGTGCGGATATATGAACTTCTCGTGGAAGCGCAATCTGGTCATATTGTGGATTGGTGTATTTTTTTGTAGCACCGCGTATTCGATCTCGATTCCATTTCTGCCCCTGTTTCTAAGTGCTGACTTGGGGGTTCGTGATCACCTGGAGTTATGGTCAGGACTGGCATTTGGCATTACGTTTCTCGCGAGTGCACTCGTGTCTCCGTTCTGGGGATCACTGGCTGATAAATACGGACGCAAGCCCATGCTGATCCGGTCGGGATACAGCCTTGCCGTCTTGTATTTAATCAATTATTTCGTGCAGGACCCGTATTCGCTGATTGTTGTTCGATTGTTTCAGGGTCTGCTTGCAGGGTTTGTTCCAGCAGCGATTGCCTTGGTAGGCACGAATACACCTGAAGAGAAGACGGGTTATGCACTTGGTATTATGTCCACTGCAGGAGCCACTGGTGGTATTATCGGACCATTAATTGGTGGCGTGGTGAGTCATTATTATGGGAACCGGAATGCATTTTTGTTTTCGGCTATTGTTGTGTTAGTCTCAGCAATCATCGCAACCTTCTGGGTAAAAGAAGAGAACTTCAACCGGAACAAAGCGCGTTCTCACGTCATGGATGACATTCGTGAAGCGAGAGCGAATCGTTTGTTTATGACGGTGCTTGGCATGATGGGCATATGTACATTCTCCGTCATGATTCTGGAGCCACTATTGACGGTCTATGTGATGGAGATGGGCGTTCAGCCGGATCGTGCCTCACTCAGCTCGGGTATTATTTTCTCAGCGGTGGGGGTAGCAACAGTTATTATGGCGCCGCGTTGGGGCAAGATTGGTTCAAGGATTGGATACGGTAAAGTGTTGATCATCGGACTGGTTGGTGGGGCTGTAGGGAATCTTCTGCAGTTCTTTACAACAGGTTATATAGCATTCGGCATTTTACGATTTGTGTACGGTTTATTCTTTGCGGCTGTATTTCCGGCAATTAACGCCATGATTGTGCAGGCTACCGCATCGAGTTTCCGGGGCAGGGCCTTTAGTCTGAATCAATCCGCCGCCCAGATCGGGACGATGGCGGGACCGATTATTGGTGGTGTACTTGGAGGCTGGCTGCCGATACGCTGGATATTTATTATTAATGGAGTGGCATTGATCATCACTGCGATTGTAGCGAAGTGGTCAGGATTGGATCACAAACTGCCCGTGGCAAGTAAGGTTTCCGCTAAACGATGATGCTGAATCCCTAAGAGTACGTGAACTTACAGGTAACAAAAAAGATGACGCTGTGAAATTACAGACGTCATCTTTTTTAAGTCTACTACGGATCTATATAAGTTAGTCATCCGAAGAGGGCTTACGAGAAGCCTTCTCTTTGGGAATGGCATGCTCGACCGCATCACGTTGGTCCTCATCCTCAAGTGCTTCGGGGAAGGAGTCCTCAGTGAACAATCCGAAGTCCGGGTCAATATCCCGTTCGGTCACGAGATTATCCGGTTCATGCACCTGCTTTTGGCGATCTTCCTTCATCGTGTATGCACCTCCTCATTCAGGATGTCATAACAGCCGTTAATGGCGTGGTGGAATGTCGTTCTCCGGTTTGGCATCCGCACCAGCGCCATTAAGCAGATCGGTACCATGCAGCGCATCTGGATCGGGTGCAGCAGGATCAACCGGACTGTTCGGTTGCAGAAGATCTGCATCCGGTACAGATTCCAGCGGTGTCTCAGCCAAACGTGAATCCAATTCCGGCTCGTCCACAGCGGTTGCGGCTACGGGTGCCAGATCCGAATCTTCCGTTACAATCCGTCTGCCGGAAACTTCATCAAAGGTATCCATATCGCCTTCCGGGACTTCCGTCTCTGGGGGAATATCGCGGGACCTCTGATAACGGTCATAATAGCGGTCGCTCTCTTCGTTACTAATTGGTTTGTCAGACATGAGTAACACTTCCTTTCATTGTCGGTTGTCCAAAACTTCTTACCCGTAGTTACCCAAAGCGCTAGTGTTGTAATCTTGCACAGGTTATTATCTCCGGGTGTTCACTACGATATGAATGCCTTAGAATTTGGGGAATACATATTTAACCAAGAAGTATAAGAATCCGAAAAAGATAATGATATATGCGGCATATTTAATAAATGTGGAAGCGACCATACTTGAATCCGATTTATGCTGAACATCCTTATGTTCCACCTCAACCGTACGATGTGGCTCATTCATTGTAATCATCTCCTTAGCGTGTTTGTTTGCTTTGAGAAACCATTACACCCGGAGCAAAGGATTGAATCGCAGCAACCGTTTTTACAGCTTTTCCTGTTTTGCCTATGTTATGATGAAGCTTGAATATGTAAGGGAGGAATTTCATGTGGACTGGTTCACACTGGGCAATATGATCACACGCATCCGTATCGGGCAAAAGGCGTCCACACCCGGGTTCTCCCGTACCGTCATCCGTCGTCCGGATGGTTTGTTTTGGGTAGGCGGTATATGGTCCGGGCAAGTTGTACAGTTACGGGATTTCCTTTTTTCCGACATATGGACCATCTATGATGATGAGGAGACAGAGCAGTGGCTTGAATTTCGCAGTCAAGTTGAACAGAAAGAACGGGAAATGATAGTGAACCAGTTCGAAGACCTGCGTGATTAATCGGATAACTTTAACAATAAAATGGAAATAAGACTATAAATCGACTTAAATGTGAAATTTCATTTTATCTCAAGAAGGTGACGTGACAAACGGTGGCGAATGATAAATGAGAGAATCTAAGATAGGGAAAATTAGAACTTTGAGGTGCTGTGAATGAAAAATGTGCCCAAAGCTATCGTCATCTTATGGATGAGTGTATTGATTATTCTAGGCATGCCACATGGGATAGTCTTTGCAACTACAGGAGCGGTTCAGCAACCTGTATCCATTACAGGATGGGAAGTAAAATGGGGGAACGTTGACGATCAAGGATTCATCAGTGAGGTTAAGGGAGCAGACGAAATATGGGAAAAGCAGGGTAGCGATAAGTTAGAGTATAGCAATACGGATCGATCGAATTCTTTATGGACTCGCCTGACCATTCCTGAGTTGAGTGAGGAAAGTTCAGCCATTCGATTTGAGAACATTAAAGGCAATCATATTGTTGTTTATCTGGAAGACCGCAAGGTCTACGAGAACTATCATTACAATTATGATAATAATGCTGTGTTGCTGCCCTTATCCAGCGAAAATTCAGGTGACACGCTCTATGTATGGTCGCAAAATGAAAAAGGCCGTCTGGGGATACAAGGTACTGTTCAGGTTGGACCTTATGCCGCGTTACAGGAGAAATATATTCATAACGGACTTATTGATGTAATTTTGGGCGCGACCTTTGTTTTCACAGCGATTACGATGCTGAGTTGTACGTTCTTCCTTGGCAAATTCCATAAGGGATTATGGATCTCGCTATGCATCGTGATGGGTTCCATCGGCACGATGATCATCACGTACTCGCAATTTTTGTATACGTTCTATCAGGTATATGGTGACCTGTATTCCGTAGTCTTTGATCTGGCGATGCTGCTGGGTATGCCAGCGCTATGTTATTTTTTTGAACAGATTATCGGGCCAGGACTGCATGGAATCTTCACCAAACTGCGAAAAATACTATTCATATATTCAGTTATCGCTGTGTTCTCTCTATTTATCTATGTTACTTCAGGTGGGCAATGGGAGATCCTCTACAATCTACTCGTACAGCGTGTGGTTGGCATTGTGTTGGTCATTCTGCTGACAATCCTGTTGGTTGGTACCATCGCCAAAGCGCTGCAACGAAATCGGGAAGCTATGCTGCTTGCAACGGGATTTGGTACATTTGCTTTGATCAGTGTGGCTGAACTGTTGTGGTATTATCAGCGGAGTGGGACGTATCATCTGTTATGGTGGAAATGGTCCATGGTTGCATTTGTGATCTCGTTGATTGCCATTCTCGGAAGTCGTTTTGCCGAAAAACATACTAAAGTTCTAGAGTATTCCAAGGAACTGGAGCTGTTCAACAATGAGTTGCAGCGATCCGAAAAGATGGAGATTATTAGCGAACTGGCTGCTTCAGTTGCCCATGAAGTACGTAATCCACTTCAGGTGACAAGAGGGTTCCTGCAACTTATGACGGAACAGGAAGACAACAAAAATAAGGGGTATGTGCGAATTGCACTGGAAGAACTTGATCGGGCTTCGGGCATCATAACGGATTTTCTTACCTTTGCCAAACCTGAGTTTGACCATATTATCTCGCTCAATATCTCGGATGAATTCAATCATATTGAAGGCATTCTTGTACCGATGGCTAATCTGGAAGGTGGTAAAATCACCACCGACATTCCGCCAGATCTATATATTCGAGGCAATTCCTCGAAGTTCAAGCAGGCTTTTATCAATATTATCAAGAACAGTATTGAAGCTCTGCAGGGACAAGGTCAGATTGATATCTGGGCGTACAAGCAGGATGGAATGATTAAGGTGCATGTCAGGGATAACGGAGAAGGAATGGACGAGGAAGCACTCTCCCGGTTGGGCGAGCCTTATTTCTCCAATAAAATCAAAGGCACAGGCCTGGGCATGATGGTGACATTCCGAATTGTTGAAGCGATGCAAGGACAGATCAGCTTTACAAGCACCAAAGGGGTAGGAACAGAAGCGGTTGTATCTTTTGCCGAGTTCGTCGATTGACGAACTCACAGAAGGATACAGCGGCTTTTTTTGTTCCTACCCCTGATTTCTTACATTACCAATAACTCACCCGGTTTAACTTCTCCAAGGCCCACAATTCACATCATAATTTACTTTGGAAGGGTTGGGAGGTATGACAAGAACATAGTCATTCTGCTGCTCCTCAACAGTACGTACCTGAATGTGCTCCGGAATTACGATGCCGAACGCTTCACGAAGCGCCTGCTTCGGATTGGAGTGCAATTGTTGTCTGAAGTGCTCGTCAGTCCAAGCCTTTTCAATAATATCCTCATGCAACGTTTTCTCTGATACCATCATCGTCAACATTCCCTTCATATTTAAAATTAAACTGAATCAGCTTAGTCCTTATGTTCAGAATCCCAACTGTTGCTCGCTAATCCAGTGATGAAACCCGCCTTGGAGGAGCCGTTTCTTCCGTTGTGTAATGTCCTGAACAGCTTGTACTAAAGTGCTGCATAAATAAGAATTAAACGCCTCAAGATGCGATATTCCTAAGTTAGACGATGTTAGTGTACGATTATAGTGATAAGCAATGTCTACGTAAGAGTTCATGAGTTGTGTATTATATACATTGTCATGTATACGTTCGCTTAGAGGATGAACTGGATAGTTGTGATTCAGTGCTGCGGATATGTGGGAGAGGTAGCTGTTGTAGTTTCCATGCACAGCATCTTGTTGCGTGTCTGTGAAGTCATCGGTCATCTGGAGTGTCATGAGTGTGATGTTGATGGCAGAACACACCGGGATGATCCGGTCGGACTGATTCAGCAGAAGCAGTGCACCAGTAGCTCCAATGAGGAGAGGGGCAGCCTTTTGCGCAATCAACAAGGGATTCTGTTGGAAATAATCAATGGAATGCTCACCCGTAACACTCACGGCCCAATCCACTACATATTGTCTGAAATAGACCCAGAACGTGGAGGAAGGATTGAATAATACCGAGTAAAGTTGAAGTGCATCCATGTAATATAGATTACCCAGGGATAACTTCAATGTGGCATTCTCCGGTTGTTCATCCATCACGTCGTCCTGATTCAGAAAATATAACATATGGATGAGACAGGCTGTACTTAATTGGTGTGCTTTCTCTGGGGGTAGTTTATCTGAGTGTTGCATCCAAAGTGGAGTGATGTACCCGATGTAGCTGTGTCCCGAATCTCGTAACAGCGGATTAACCGAACGAAGCTGCTCTAATGCATGTCCTGACAAGGGTTCGGGATATTCCCGTACGAGTTGTTCCGCTGAAGCAAACACGACCTCCAGATCGGATCTAAACGGATCTAACCAATTTCTCCGCATCGTTACATCTCGTCCTTCCTGCGATAAGGTGACTAAGGACTGTTCGACTATAATCATGAAGTTACATTCAGTATAGCGGAAATAAACTGAAAAAAATAGGATTTTTTGTGATCAATTGTGAGAAAAATGATGACTTTTTGTATTTTATGGCATAAAAAAGTGGATTTTAGGCTCAAACTAGGAAGGCACAGGATTTCGACATCGGAAAGGCGGCAGAAAAATGAATTTGAAATGGAAAACATGGATGGCAGCCGGATTGGCAGCCGTAGTTATAACAGCAGCAACAGGACATGTAGCATTCGCTGATTCAACCGTTCGGGCTGAGGAACATGACGATGCGTCAAAAGTTTCTTCCTCCAGCAAACCAGCGAAGCCATGCATGCAGGCAGGACACGGTCTGTTTATGATTGGTGAGACGGCAGACTTGCTTGGGATTGGACTTCGGGATCTGAAAGAACAGATGGAACTTGGCAAGACGTTGTCCCAGATTGCGAAAGAGCGTAAGGGACTTAGTGAGGAGCAGTTATTGCAGAAGTTGAAGCCTACACTGGCACAGCGTCTGGATCAAGCTGTAGAAGAAGGTTGTCTCACCAAGGAACAAGCTGCAGCCACGAAGGCAGACATGGATACCAAGTTGAAAAAGGTCATTAATACCCCGCTGCGTGATTTGCGGCGTGAATTTGCCCACCATGGCAAACGTTCCATGGTAGATAAGGGCGAAATTGCCCGGTTTATTGGAGTGACCCCTGCTCAACTGCACGAGCAGCTTCAGGGAGGGAAATCCCTGGCTGAGATTGCTCAGGCAAAAGGCATTAGCGAAACACAGCTGGTGGACAAGCTGAAGGAACAATTAACCGGTGATCTGAAGAGATTTGTGAATCAGAAGGGCAACGTGCATCCAGCCCCGGGTCCCCAGGAACCTGTTCCTGGACGATCAACTTCGAGTGAAGTGAAATAAAGAAGAGCGTCTCCGTGAGGGGACGCTCTTCTTGCTTCATAATGTCTCACGCGTTCCCCGACTGTGAGCGGGAATAGGTGAGGGGCTTGGCTGGGGTGAGTTTCTCTTATCCGCATTAACAGATGAATTAGGTATAGAACGTGGTTTGCGCATTAACCCTACGGTGAAACGTGAACCAGGAAGCTTAGATAATGCCCAACTGATTGCAAGAGCAATACCAACGGTTACAAGGAACGATAGCAACGTTACAGGCAGATGCCATCCACTGAGTTGTAGCGGTCTAGTTACATAAGCGATCGCGTAGATCACCAGTGCATGAACCAGATATCCACCAAATGAATAGCGGCCAATCCAGGTTAAGAGGCGCTGAAACCGTGTATCTTTGCCCCGCATCAGTACAAGGAAACCATACATCATAAACATCTGAGCCATAATGATCAGAAATGTGGTTGGTTTCAGATAGGTGGAGATATTCAGATTAACAACATCCCCGGACCCACGCAGCACATCGTAACCAAGCCATATATACATCCCTATAAACAGACAGATCGTCCAAGGCAGGATCTTCGTGGTCCAACTCCTCCAGCTATCCACTGACCAGGCACATACGGCACCCAGTAAAAAGTAAAACCAGTACATCACCCATGAATAGGAGCGATATTGCAGTAACGTTGACCAAGGCTCAGACATGGATTCTGTCCAGCCCCCCATATTATAGTAGGACCATTTCATAAGCAGGCCGTAGAATGCAGCTGCCAAGACAATTAGTGCCATAATAACTTGCAGGGGCGTGAAACGCATGACGTTCTGGATACGTCTCTGAATGGCTTTTGCTCCTGTCCAGAACAGGGGGAACAGAATATAGAACTGAAACACCATAATGACAAACCAGAGATGATATCCCGTCTGTGGTATAAACAGTTCACGAACAAGACTGCGAAAATCCGGTATGCCTGCAAGCCAGAACGCGGGGGTGAAGATACGGACAGAAAGCCAGTAGATAATTGTCCATACGACAAACGGCATATAGATATCGCCAAATCGCTTTCGAATGAAGCGAGGATATTCCGGTTTGGTGTTACGATGATGGTAAAACAACATTACACCCGATAGAAATACAAACGTTGGCGTACCAAATCGGGTCAGATGATAAATCATGGTCAGCATAATGGAATCCGGTTGTTCAATATCAGCGCGGTAGATATACTCAGCGATACTATGCTGCATGACGATTGCCAGAAAGGCAATGCCCCGCAGTTCGGTCCATTCCGCTATTCGCGGTTTTTTCACATTGTAATCCTCCCTCCAGGAACCGGAGTTCATCATATAAGGGTACCCGTTAAACATTAAGGCTGCATTAAATGGAGAAAATAGGTACAAAAAAAGACGGCTTTGGCCGTCTTTTCTATTGATATATCTCATGCTTGTTTTAGTTCTGTTCCTCTGATGATGGAGTCTCTGAGGACGCGGCATCTTCTTCAAACAGTTTCTGAATGTAGGACTGGAGTTTGGTCACATCAACACCCAGTACCTGAGCTGAGCCGACCAGTTCATTGGTGAGTAGTTTGTTCGGTGGAATCTGCTGCTGATCAATATCGTTCACATGGATATCGAAGCCAAGTGATGCGAGTTTTAACATCTGAGTTGGACTAAGGTCTGTCTCAATATAGGGAGCGATGGCTTCCAGGATATCCGGGATTTTGAAGAGCGACGTAGTGCTCTGCATTTTCTTGGCCAGCTCGGTCATGAAGATCCGCTGCCGTTCGGTACGGGTAAAATCCGAGGTGGCATCATGCCGGAACCGAACATATTGCAGGGCGGTCTTGCCGTCCATATGCTGCAATCCTTTTTTTAAGTCAATGTCGTACATATGTTTATCTGCTTTACTGGTGTAATACATGTCTTTCTCCACGTCGATTTCAATGCCGCCTACCGCATCAACGAGTGCCATGAAACCTGTAAAGTCTGTGTAGACATAATGCTGAATGGGAATACCGAGCAGATCACTGACGGTTTGTTTGGTCAGCTCCGCACCCCCGTAGGAAAAGGCTGCATTAAGTCTGCTTTTGCCATGCCCCGGAATGGCTACATAGGTATCACGCAGTACGGAGAATAGATGGGCTTTCTTGGTGACCGGATCAATGGAAGCGACCATGACCGAATCTGAGCGCCCTGCATCGTCGCCTCTTGAGTCTCCACCAAGGAGCAGAATGTTCACCCGTTCCTGGCCCTCCCACCTGGGAATCGTTGTAGATGGTGTGTCTGAATCGCTGTCTGTGCCGGAAGAGGACGAGTTGGATGAAGTCCCGGAAGCAGTTGAGATGCTATTGGCAAAATGAACAATCGAATATCCGTAATATACAACGACACCTGTAATCGCAAGTGCCAGGGTCAGGGCTGTACCCCATAACCATTTTTTAAGCATAATCTTCACCTTTCTATGATTGAACTGATATGTAACCCCAAACTAGTTTAACAAAAAGAAAGCAAAATGTCCTCTTTGATTTCGTAACTTCGGTCAATGTGAGGATTGTTTGACAAATAGTTAGTCTATATTTATTATGTAAAAAATAATCTTGTTTTGTGTAATGGGGGTATTAAAAGCCAGTTATGAATCAATCACTATTTAATTGGATTAATCAGTTTGCAGACCAAATACCGTTTCTGGACTGGTTTATGATCACATCATCCGAGTATGCGGTTTGGGTCATGATCGCACTGCTCGTTATCGTATGGTTTCTCGGCGATCCATCGAAACAACGAATTGTTTTCTATGCCTGTGTGGCTTCCATTGTAGCGCTGGTTCTAACCAAATGGGGGATATCACCAGCGGTCGGTCATCCAAGACCTTTTGTGGAAGGGACTGTGCATCAGCTGGTTGCCCATGTACCTGATCCTTCTTTTCCAAGTAAACATGCTTCCTTTGTATTTGCTCTAGCGGCTGCTTCATTCTTTATTGGACGTCGCTTCGGGTCATGGATGTTGTTACTCGCTGTGTTGACAGGGGTGTCGCGTGTATATGTTGGTGTGCATTATCCAGGAGATATTCTGGGAGGATTCATTCTCGGAAGTCTGCTTAGTGTGGTTCTGATTACAACCCGCAATTATACCAAGTCGATTCCCGACTTTTTCATTAACATACACCGACGTGTTTTCCGATAGCGCCTGATTGCAATGTCTAGTGAAGTTTTGGTAGTTTAGTTTAATGAATGAAGTCTCTTATCTCTGGTTCTGCCAAAGATGGGAGACTTCTTTTGTGTTATGTTCGAAGTTACAAGAAATTTATAGAAATTGAATTCTAACATCTACAATTCATGGCGATAGGTGACGATATACTATAAATATGTATTATTTGAGGAGTGGGACACATGGAAGACACGCGGGGGAATAAGTTGGGGATATTGAAGTTAACGATTCGAGGCAAGTTACTTACTGGTTTTCTCATAGTCGTGGCTCTGCTGATTGTTGTAAGCGTTTATGCGTTAATACAGATCCATAATATGTCTGGTAAAGCCAATGATGTGGATCAGACCTGGATGCCGAGTGTAAGCCTCCTTGGCTTGATGAATGGCGATGTTTCGGATGTAGAGCGGTTGGCGCTGGCAATTATCGTTGAACAAGACGAAGAAGAAAATGTCAAGGTGAATGAAGCGTTAAAGTTGCTGCTCACGAAGATTGAGGATGAGCGTAAACAGTTGCTTACATACATTGAGAGCAATGATGAAGCGATGAAGCTCTACAATGATTTCAGTACGAATTATGATGCTTATGTGGAGAAAATGCCTGCATTCATAGAATTCGGTATTGCAAATAACTATGAAGAAGCAAGTAGACTGCATACTGAAGCCTATCCAATGTGGTACACAGCAAACGACTCTATCACCAAGTTAATCACTTTAGGCAATGAAGGATCGAATGCAGCAACGAATGAGTCTGTCGTGATGGCGGAGTATACATTTAATGTGATTTTGGCAGTGACGATTTTTGCATTCTTGCTAGCTGTATTTATTGCCTTTTTCATTGCAAGCATCATTTCACGTCCAATCAAAAAGATGAATGAAGCGGCAATGGCTATTGCCAATGGTGATCTGACGGGTGAGACGATTGTACTTAAGAACAAAGACGAATTGGGAACGCTCGCGGCTTCCTTCAATACCATGAGTGGCAATTTGCGCTCCATGATTGAATCGGTATCGATGACTTCCGAACAGGTAGCCGCTTCATCGGAGGAGCTTCTTGCAAGTGCAGAGCAAAATACTCAAGCCTCGGAACAGATCTCCCAAACGGTCGAAGAACTGGCTGTAGGTACGTCTGATCAAGTTGATATTGTGAAGCGTTCTTCACAGGCGATGAATGAGATGGCTCTCGGATCAGAGCAGATTGCCGAGCTTGCTCAGAGTGTATCCGTATCTGCTGTAGATGCGGCGAATCAATCTTCCGAAGGAAATATGATTATTCAGCAAGCGGTTGAACAGATGGGTTCTGTTCGAAATTCCATTGCTTCGCTTACTGAATTGGTTACAGGGCTGGGGGAACGTTCAGCAGAGATTGGAACCATTACCGAGGTAATCAACAACATTGCCCGGCAGACCAATCTGCTTGCACTGAATGCAGCCATTGAAGCCGCACGAGCAGGAGAGCATGGACGTGGTTTCGCCGTAGTTGCAGGAGAAGTGCGGAAGCTCGCTGAGGAATCTTCCACATCTGCGCAAAGAATTACGGATCTCGTTCAATTGATTCAGAAAGATACGGATCATGCTGTTCAGGCAGTCAAAGTGAACAGCAGTGAGACAGAAGCAGGAATCGAGATGGTTACTGCGGCAGGACAAGCGTTCGAGCAGATCTCGGATGCGGTCAACAAAGTAGCGGGTGAAATCCAGGAAGTGTCTGCAGGTTCAGAGGAAATGTCGGCGAGTACAACTGAGGTTGTAGGATATGTAAGTCAAATCTCCAACATTGCCGGAGAGGCAGCGGGCGGGGTTCATAATGTATCAGCCGCAACTCAGCAGCAGTTGGCTTCGATGGAAGAGATTGCTTCATCCGCAGGTTCATTATCCAAAATGGCCGAAGAACTGCAGGAGCAAATTAACAAGTTCAAAGTGTAACTAATGAGATGTTCTGATACCCAAGGTATACAGAAACATACTGACGGGATGGTCAGAATGCCATTCGATTTGTACTGTTGATGATAACAAGGGCGAGAAGCTGTTTCTCTAATGCGTATATGCGTTAGAGAAACAGCTTTTTTTGTCGCATGACGCAAAGCAGGTCACAACAATGTTATTGCAGAAGTCACCAACGCTTATATAGCTAGTGAAACAAACGGTTATAATGGTAATTAATGGTGGAACTTACACTGAAATACACCATGGGGAGGAGCGATATAAACTTGTAGTCCAGAGTAATGCATACGGAATATTGATGAAGAGGAGATGAATAGTTGAACATGAAGGGGAGCTGGTGGAGACGAGTCGCTATGATCGCGTTATCGGCAGGACTACTGGCAGGGAGTTTATCGATGGGCACAGGAATTCCTAAGGCGGATGCGGCCGTCGGAAATCAGAACTATGCTGAAGCACTGCAAAAGGCCATTTACTTCTATGAGGCACAGCGTTCGGGTCCGTTGCCAGCCAGTAATCGGGTCGAATGGCGTGGTAATTCGGGCATGCAGGATGGGGCTGATGTAGGCGTTGATCTGACCGGAGGATGGTATGATGCCGGAGATCATGTGAAATTTGGCTTTCCGATGGCTGCTTCCGCAACGATGCTCGCCTGGTCTGTCGTGGAATACAGCGACGGATATGAACAGGCCGGACAACTGGAGGAGATCAAGGATAATATCCGATGGGCGACCGACTATTTTATGAAAGCGCATACGAAACCGGATGAATTATGGGGACAAGTGGGGGCAGGTAATATCGACCATGCCTGGTGGGGGCCTGCAGAAGTCATGCAGATGAACCGTCCTTCGTTCAAGATCGATGCTTCATGCCCGGGCAGTGATCTGGCGGCAGAAACGGCTGCAGCGCTGGCAGTGTCATCGATTGTATTTGCAGATGATGATCCGGCATATTCGGCCAGACTGCTCCAACATGCGAAAGAGCTGTACAACTTCGCAGATACATATCGGGGGGAATACACCGATTGTATCACTGATGCTGCAGCGTTTTATAATTCGTGGACAGGATACGAAGACGAGCTGGCATGGGGTGGCGCATGGCTTTATTTAGCTACTAATGATAGCGCTTACTTGTCCAAAGCCATTGCAGCTACGGACCGGTGGTCTTCTAGCGGAGGCTCAGCCAATTGGCCGTATACCTGGACACAAGGTTGGGACAGTAAACATTATGGTGCCCAGATCCTGCTTGCCCGTATTACGTCCAGTTTGAACATGCCGGAGGCGACGAGATTTATTCAGTCGACTGAGCGCAATCTGGATTATTGGACGGTTGGAGTCAATGGGACACGAGTTAAGTATACGCCAGGAGGTCTGGCGTGGCTGGATCAGTGGGGCTCGCTCCGATATGCAGCGAATGCATCCTTTATTTCTTTTGTATACTCCGACTGGGTCAGTGATCCTGTGAAAAAGTCAAGATATCAGGATTTTGCTGTCTCACAGATGAATTATATTCTGGGCGATAATCCGCGTCAGAGCAGTTATGTGGTCGGATATGGGCAAAATGCACCTCAACATCCGCATCATCGGACTGCTCACGGTTCATGGCTGAATAACGAAGATATCCCGGCTAACCATCGCCACATTCTGTATGGTGCCATGGTCGGTGGCCCGGATGCATCGGATGGATATACCGATGATATCGGCGATTATGTGAGTAATGAGGTCGCAACCGATTACAATGCTGGTTTTACCGGCGCACTGGCAAAGATGAATTTGCTGTTTGGTCAGAATCATCAGCCCCTTGCGAACTTCCCTGCACCTGAGGTGAAGGGAGATGAGTTCTTTGTGGAGGCTGCGATTAAATCATCAGGTGCCAATTATACGGAAATCAGGGCACAGCTTAATAATCGTTCCGCTTGGCCTGCTCGAATGGGAGATCAACTGTCTTTTAAGTATTTCCTGGATTTGAGTGAAGTGTATGCTGCCGGACGTACCGTATCGGACGTGCAAGTAACTACCTCCTATACGGAGGGGGCAACGGTATCCCAACCAGTTGTGGTGAATGCAGCCCAGCATATCTATGCCATTACGGCGAACCTCGGTAATACCAAGATCTATCCAGGTGGGGAAGGAAATTATCGTAAAGAAGTACAGTTCCGCATTACAGGCCCACAGGGTGCATGGAATGCCAACAATGATCATTCGTTCCAGACGCTGACCACAGGTACTCCTGTGAAGAGCATATACCTTCCAGTCTATGATGCAGGGGTGAAGGTGTATGGACAGGAGCCTGGTGTTACACCAGTCACGGTTCCAGGCGCACCTGCTGGCGTGCAGGCTGTAGGGGGAAGCAGTCAGGTTAACTTGACCTGGGCCGCTGTATCCGGGGCCGAATCGTATACGGTGAAGCGTTCCGAGGTGAGTGGAGGACCATATACAACTGTCGCGACGGGTGTTAATGGATTAACCTATACAAACACGGGACTGACCAACGGGACGGCTTATTATTATGTAGTGACTGCTGTGAATTCAGCAGGGGAATCATCGGGTTCTGTACAGGTGTCGGCTACCCCGCAAGCAGCTTCGACGGTGCCGGGAGCACTGACTTTAAGTGGGACAGCTGGTAATGCGCAGTCGGTCCTGACTTGGACAGCAGCCTCGGGCGCGACTAGCTATAAGGTACAACGTTCGGTGGCAGGCGGGACATATGCAGATGTGGCAACTGGATTGTCCGTGTTGACTTACACCGATACAACAGCGCTGAATGGCACCACGTACAATTACCGGATTGCAGCCGTGAATGCGAACGGACAGACACTGTCCAATGTCCTGGCACTGACGCCTTCTGCACCTCCGGTGACGACCGGTACACTCGAAGTGCAGTACCGCAGCGGAGGGTCCGGGAATTCAAGTAATGCGGTGACTCCGCAGTTCAACGTGAAGAATACCGGAACACAGGCGATTGATCTCAGTACCGTGAAGATCCGATATTATTTCACCAAGGATGGTGCGGATCAAATGACCTTCTGGTGTGATTATGCCGAGATGGGCACGGCCAATGTTGAAGGTACATTTGTCGCAGTGAATCCGGCGAAGGGTACCGCAGATACGTATCTGGAGATTAGCTTCAAGTCTGGAGCAGGCAGTTTGGCCGCTGGAGCAGAGACCGGCGTGATTCAGGCACGCTTTTCCAAAAATAACTGGAGCAATTTCGATCTAAGTAATGATTATTCCTATGATGCTTCCAAGACGGCTTTTGCCGCATGGAACAAGGTAACCGGGTATCAGGGAAACACCAAAGTATGGGGCTTGGAGCCGTAACTAGCTGAATGTCAGAAGACGAAGAGCAGCATGGGCAGACCAACAGTGTTTATATTCAATTTCCACTATTCCAGGGAGGTATATATTAATGTTGAAATCAGCTGCGAAAAAAAGTTTAACAGCCATGCTGGCGGGAACCGTCATGTTGACCGGATACACCGGACTCTGGGCAGGGCCGCAAACAGCACATGCCGCAGATCAGGCCATCGAGATTCAGGCAGACAGCATTAATGAAGCCCGGTTTTTGCAATTATATGATCAGTTGAAAGATCCGGCGAACGGATATTTTTCACCAGAGGGTCTACCGTATCATTCCATTGAGACCCTGTTGAGTGAGGCCCCGGATTATGGTCATATGACGACGTCCGAGGCATACAGTTATTGGCTGTGGTTGGAAACGATGTATGGTCACTACACGGGAGATTGGTCCCAATTGGAAGCGGCTTGGGACAGTATGGAGAAATACATTATCCCGGTCAACGAAGGTGACGGCAAGGAAGAGCAGCCTACGATGAGCTCATATAACCCGAACAGCCCTGCTACGTATGCAGCGGAAAAACCTTTCCCTGATCAATATCCATCGCAACTTAATGGTCAATATGCAGCGGGTAAAGACCCGATTGATGCCGAACTTAAGGCGACCTATGGTGACAATCAGACCTATCTCATGCACTGGCTGGTCGATGTGGATGACTGGTATGGATATGGAAACCTGTTGAATCCATCACATACGGCTACCTATGTGAATACGTTCCAGCGTGGAGAGCAGGAGTCTGTGTGGGAAGCCATTCCGCATCCATCCCAGGATGATAAATCTTTTGGTAAGGCAAACGAAGGATTCATGAGCTTGTTCACAAAGGAAAATCAGGTACCGTCAGCGCAATGGCGTTACACAAATGCAACGGATGCCGATGCGCGTGCTGTACAGGTGCTGTATTGGGCGAAGGAGATGGGATACAACAATCCGGAATATCTGGATAAAGCGAAGAAGATGGGGGACTATCTGCGCTATGGCATGTATGATAAATACTTCCAGAAAATTGGAAGTGCAAAGAGCGGTACACCAACTCCGGGTACAGGCAAGGATTCCAACATGTATCTCATGGCTTGGTATACGTCTTGGGGAGGTGGCTTGGGTCAAGGTGGGGATTGGGCTTGGCGCATTGGAGCGAGCCATACCCATCAGGCTTATCAAAACCCGGTTGCAGCGTATGCCTTGTCTGACCCGGCTGGCGGCTTGATACCGAAATCAGCAACAGCGAAGGCGGATTGGAATGCGACGCTGAAACGTCAGTTGGAATTCTATACTTGGCTACAATCCCATGAAGGAGCTATCGGCGGGGGAGCAACGAACAGTCTGGATGGTTCATACAAAGCCTATCCGGCAGGCGTAAGTACATTCTATGACATGGCTTATCAAGAAGCACCAGTGTATCGTGATCCGGATTCCAACACCTGGTTTGGATTCCAGGCATGGCCGCTGGAGCGTGTAGCCGAGATGTACTATATTCTTGCGGAGAGCGGTGATTTGACCTCTGAGAACTTCCAGATGGCCAAAAAAGTAATCACGAAGTGGATCGACTGGAGTAAGGATTATGTATTCGTAGGTGAGCGTCCGGTGACGGATGCGCAAGGCTATTATCTGAATGCGGCTGGACAGCGCATTTTGGGTGGAACTAATGTTCAGGTAGCAACAACGCCGGCTCCGGGAGAGTTCTGGATTCCGGGTGGTCAGGAATGGCAGGGTCAACCGGACAAATGGAATGGATTCAGTTCGTTTACGGAAAATCCGAACTTCCGTGTAACGACCAAAGATCCAGTGCAGGACACAGGAGTTCTGGGAAGTTACGTTAAAGCTCTGACCTTCTTTGCAGCGGGAACACAGGCAGAGAACGGCACACTTAGCGCGGAAGGCCAAGAAGCCAAGGATTTGGCCGAGGCTCTGCTGGATACAGCTTGGGATTACAATGATGGTGTGGGGATTGTTACGGAAGAAGAACGTAAAGACTACTTCCGCTTCTTTGCCAAAGAGATCTATATCCCGGCGAACTGGTCTGGAACCTTTGGTCAGGGCAATACGATTCCAGGTACAGCAGGTGTACCTTCCGATCCGGCGAAAGGTGGCAATGGCGTATACATTGGATACTCCGATCTGCGTCCGGCCATTAAACAAGATCCGGCATGGGCTTACTTGGATAATCTGTACAAAACGTCATATAACACGACCACGAAACAGTGGGAAAACGGTGCACCTACCTTTACGTATCACCGGTTCTGGTCACAGGTGGATATGGCTACAGCGTACGGCGAGTATGATCGTCTCCTCGGAGATTCCGATAGTCCGGAAGTGGAAGTTCCCGCTGCTCCTGCTGGCGTAACAGCAACTGGAGGAAGTGAGCAAGTGGTTCTGAATTGGAACGCAGCCGCTGGTGCAGCTTCGTATACCGTGAAACGTGCAGAGGTGAATGGTGGTCCTTATACGTCTGTAGCAACAGGGGTCACAGGATCGACATTCACGGATACAGGCTTGACCAACGGCACAACGTATTATTATGTCATCACTGCGGTGAATGCCGTAGGTGAGTCTGCACCGTCGACACAGGCATCTGCAACACCACTCGCAGGTACCGTTGTGCCAGGCGTATTCAACCTTACTGGAACGGCTGGCAATGCCCAGGCGGTACTGACATGGACCGCATCAACTGGAGCATCAAGTTATAAGGTACAACGTTCGGTAGGCACCGGGGCATATGCTGATCTGGCAACAGGTTTGACCGCACTGACGTATACCGACGCTACAGCGGTGAATGGTACGGCTTATAATTATAGAGTCGTAGCCGTTAATACGAGTGGTCAGACGAATTCGAATGTATTGGTGTTGACCCCATTGGCACCTCCAGTTACAACGGGAACACTTGAAGTACAATACCGTAATGGTAGTTCAGGAGCTTCGGTCAATGCAATAACTCCACAATTTAATGTGAAGAATACTGGTACAACTGCTGTGGACTTGAGCAAAGTGAAGGTCCGGTATTATTTCACCAAGGATAGTGCCGCTGATCTGAGTTTCTGGTGTGATTATGCACAGATTGGCAGTGGTAACGTGGAAGGACATTTTGTTTCGATAGATCCAGCCAAGGGCACGGCAGATACGTATCTGGAGATTGAATTCAAAGCAGGTGCTGGCAGTTTGGCCGCAGGTGCCGAAACCGGAATCATCCAGGGACGTTTCTCGAAAAACAACTGGACGAATTTTGATCAAACGAATGATTATTCCTTTGATACTACCCAAACGGCCTTCAGTGCCTGGACGAAAGTAACAGCTTATCAGGATGGCGCCAAGGTATGGGGAATTGAACCTTAAATGAGTTGATCAACCAGCTGTAGAGTAATGTTACTCATCACATAGGTTAAGCCGGGGAGAAATCCCTGGCTTTTCTTTTTTTATGGAAAAGCAAAAATGAAATACGAAATAATCAAACGGACACTGCTGATAAATCGATCCGTATTGAGGCTGGAGGCAAAAATGTGAATTTGGGGAACGGTAATCGGCAAATGAATCATAGTAATGTTTACCATATTTGCGATTTTAAACATTAAAATCTAGGCCATATGGCATATGCCCTGAATGAGAAACGACCTAGCTCTTGTATCGCGGTAAAATGAAGCATATCAAATAGTTACAATAATTTAACCTTTCAAAAAGAAGGGATCAGCAGTGAATTTTTCCAGCAGATGATGGACACACCCTGATACTTAGTGCTCAAGTTCGTCTATATCAATACAGGACTTTCGACTGATGAACGTTATGGATAGCCCGTTTACAATGGGGCAAGCCCGGGAGAACCAAGCCAGGTTAAAATTCTGTAACATCAGGGGGAACTCGACATCATGAACTGGAAGAAAACGATTATTACGGCAAGTGTCACAGCAACGATGCTGATGGGAAGTCTGACGACAGGAGCACTAACGGCACAGGTATCGGCAGCTGCTGTTGACAATTCACAAGTAAAAGTAATCTGGGGTGTAAACCTACGCACAACACCTTCTTCTTCTGCGAAGATTGTTCGCATGGTCGCTAAAGGGGAAACGGTAACGGTGCTTCAGCAATCCGGTTCGGATTGGTATAAGATTAAGGATTCTGCTAACCGGACAGGCTACATATCTTCTTCATCCAAATACACACAAGCGATTAGTGGCGGCACAAGCGGATCGGGTTCGAATAGTGGTACATCGGTGACCGGCAATGCATCTGTAGAAAAAGTGATTGCGGCGGGAATGAAATATCTGGGAACACCTTATGAGTTCGGAGCCAGTCGTAACAGCACAGCTACTTTTGACTGTTCCAGCTTTGTACGCCAGGCATTTGTCGATGCACTTGGTATCAAACTTCCAGCGGATTCCCGCAAACAGGGAGCCTATGTAAAAGCCAAGGGTACAGTTCAGACGAACTGGAAAAACCTGAAACGCGGTGATCTGATGTATTTCATGTCGTATAAAGGCAGCTCTGCATCATCGTATTCGGGCGTGAATAAATCTAGTGCAACCATTACTCACACAGGGATTTACCTGGGCGACGGCAAGGTATTACATACGTATTCCAATGCTGGCGGTGGTGTAACAACTAGTGATATCTCCGGCAAACACTGGGAGTATCGCTTCCTGTTTGGTGGCAGTGCGCTGTAGGTTGAAACAAGAACCTTCTTAAATAATCCACGCATGTTCATATGCATATAAAACACCTTCCATTCTGCCTTTGACAGGCGAGTGGGAGGTGTTTTGGTGTTATTTATTATTTGAAAAACTCAATCGTGATAGTACAGTCGGAACAGGATATCCTGGTTGTAGTTGCCGAATCCCTCACCATATAAGGTAAGCCCGCCTACATGCTGAGCATCTTCCTCCACCGAAAGACGAAGAGTCCATTGGTTGCGTTCGACCGGGATATCTGCGAGTGTAATGTCGGATAGATGTTGTCCATCAATAAACGTACCCTCATTGGTAATTCGCAGTACCTTGAGCATGCCGTACTGATTGACACTGTCACTCCACCATTCCGGGGTGAACATGCCACGTCCGTTGCCTGAATCTCCAGGGCTTGTCCATTCCCCTAATCGGATGCCATTAAGCATGAATGTAATATCCGAGGGCCAATTTGGATTCACCGAAGGTGCTTCTGACCCGATCTCGAGGGACAATTCAATCGCATTGATCTGCTGTCCGGATAAGATATAGTTTGGAATTTTATACTCCACAAATCCACGGCCAAACCATAGAATATGGGCATGCATCCGCTCAGGGTCGAGAAAATAACGAGGGTCATCATACTGTCCGATAACATGATTGGACGTAGCCAGACCACATGTCGGATAGACGTCAAAGTGGGTGTAGTGTCCCACGGGGACGGAAACCTCGTGCAGCTTGCGCGCTGTTCCGCTTTCCTGCGGCATGGAGATGCCAATCCAGTCTACAGCAAGGCTGTTCATTTTATGTGTGCCGCCGTCTTTGCGTATCATTTTGGACTGAATAATGCCCACATCCTGAAGTTTGCGGACATGCATGGTCACGATGGCACTACTCAGACCCAGTGAAGCAGCAAGGTCTTTCACATTCATCGGAGTCTCTGCAACAAGGCGGATGATCTGTAGACGGACTTCACTGGCAAGTGCTTCATATAGGGGTAGCCATTCGGCATCGGTATTTGCTCTGATCACAGTTGTTCCTCCATTTTATCTGTATAGAATTAAGTTAAACATAAATTCAGTAAAAAGAATAACATTTTGCAAAATTCAGGTTGAAATTAAGGCTATAATCGATTTTAATATAAATATGAACGTTGATCCATAGAATATCAATTAATTTTTATATTAATCTTAGGGAGTTGAAATTCATTATGGAAAAAGCAAAAATGACGGTAGATAAAGATTTTACAATTGGTGTAGTGGATAAGCGCTTGTACGGATCATTTATTGAGCATCTGGGACGTGCCGTCTATGGCGGGATTTACGAGCCGGGGCATCCATCAGCGAACGAACAGGGTTTCCGCACGGATGTGCTGGAGATGGTTAAGGAGTTGAACGTACCGATTGTACGTTATCCTGGAGGTAATTTTGTATCCGGTTACAATTGGGAAGATTCGGTTGGACCTGTGTCAGAACGCAAACGCAGACTGGAACTGGCCTGGAGAACGATTGAGACCAATGAATTTGGCTTCAACGAATTCGTGGACTGGGCGAAACAGGCTAATTCTGAAGTGATGATGGCGGTCAATCTGGGAACACGGGGTACGGATGCAGCTCGCAACATTGTGGAGTACAGCAACCATCCGGAAGGTTCGTACTATAGTGATCTTCGCATCAAGCACGGATACAAGCAGCCGCATTCGATTAAAACATGGTGTCTGGGCAACGAGATGGATGGTCCTTGGCAGATTGGTCACAAAACGGCAGATGAGTATGGACGGTTAGCTGTTGAAGCGGCAAAAGTCATGAAGTGGACGGACCCGACGATTGAGCTGGTAGCCTGCGGAAGTTCGAATCTGAATATGCCATCGTTCCCGGAATGGGAAGCAACGGTGCTGGATCATACGTATGATCACGTCGAGTATCTGTCCTTGCACCAATACTATGGCAATCAAGAGCAAGATACGCCAACATTCCTGGCACGCTCGCTTGAAATGGATCGTTTTATCGATACCGTGAAGGCGACTTGTGATTATATCAAAGCGAAGAAACGCAGCAAAAAGACAATGTATCTGTCCTTTGATGAGTGGAATGTATGGTATCACTCCAATGAAAATGATTCGAAGATGGACCCTTGGCAGATTGCCCCGCCACAGCTGGAGGATATCTACAATCATGAGGATGCACTGCTTGTTGGATGTATGTTGATCAGTATGCTCAAACATGCGGATCGGGTTAAAATGGCCTGTCTGGCACAACTCGTTAACGTGATTGCACCAATCATGACAGATACGGGCGGTGGTTCATGGAGACAGACAATCTTCTATCCATTCATGCATACATCCCTCTTCGGACGTGGAACAGCATTGGTGCCATTGATTCAGTCTCCGAAATACGATACTAAACAAATCACAGATGTTCCTTATCTGGAAGCTATTGCGGTTCATAACGAAGAGCAGGGTGAAGTGACTGTATTTGCAGTCAACCGTCATCTGGAAGAATCCCTTCCGCTCGAAGTGGACCTGCGCAGCTTCGGGAAGTGTACCGTGATCGAGCATATCGTGCTGGAGAGTGATGATCTCAAAGCATCTAATACGGCGGCACAACCAAACCGCGTTGCTCCTCATAATCGCGGGGGTGCAGTTGTATCTGATACCCTGATTACGGCGAGCTTGGCAAAAGCATCATGGAACGTGATTCGTTTGAAAGTCCAGTAATGGATCAGCGTACTTCTTGAATCAAAAAAAGCTGGGTGCGAGTTCATCGCATCCAGCTTTTTTTCGTCACATGCTACGGTCTCACTTAAGATTTAAACTCAAAACTTTCGCCATCGCGTGGAATGAGCACCTGACCGTCCAACTGCTCGGATGCCAGATAAGTCGCAAGATCCGTACGAGACATCACACAATGGTTAATCGCATCCATGTGCACAGCGATGACATGAGCAGACGGCGCATGGCGCTTCACGGCGACAACGTCAGGGCCGTCCATCGTAATGGGATCACCCTCCACGAAGCGTGCACCTCCTGCATTCACGACAATGACTTCAGGGCTATATTGGCGAATGGCCTCAGCAGGTTCTTCACACCAGATCGTATCCCCCGCAATATAGGTGACAGGTTCTCCATCTGCTTCAAGTACGAAACCGGACACCTTGCCCATACGTTCACCGATTTCACCTGTGCCATGATGCCCGGATGTACGGGCGAATCGGACAGAGTGATGCTCATGTTTTTCATCTACAACTGTTACATTCGTGAATCCGGCACCTAGAAATATATTCTCGTCCCCAGGCTGGCAGATCAGGGGAATGTCTTTGCCAAGTTGTTTCGCCGCGGCTTCATCCCAGTGGTCCACATGGGTGTGTGTCACAATCAACAGATCCGGATTCAGATAATCCGTTTCGGTTTCGGGCAGACCGACTCTCGGATTACGTAGCTCATTCGGTGTGTTCGGGAATGCAGGCATGACTTCGGCGTCCATCAGCATCGGATCAACGAGAATGTTCAGTCCTCCGTATTCCAGCCACAGTGTAGCATTGCGAATCAATTGAATTTTCATTATATTTGCACTCCTTCGAGTTGTTTAATAGTATTACCCTATATGGTATACAACCCGTTTAACGGCGTACATAACATGATGAATGGAATTAGGCCACGCTAATTTCACCGTGAAAGGATTGCTGAAGCAAGATGAATGAAATGATAGATGACACGGATATACGTATTTTGCAGATTCTGATTCAGAATGCCAAACGTTCTCACAAAGAGATCGGTGAAGAGGTTCATCTTACGGGACAGGCCGTTGGTGCAAGAGTGCGCAAGCTGCAAGATCTGGGTGTGATTGAAGGGTATACGGTAAAATGGAACCCGGAACGCCTTGGCCTCGGCCTACAGGCCTTTGTCACAGTTTTCTTGAACTCCGGCGACAGACATGCCGCCTTTCGTACATTCATTGCTGATCGTGAGGACATCGTTGAAGTCCATCGCGTCAGTGGAGAAGGTTGTTATCTGATGCGGGTGCAGACTGGCACCACAGAGCAGCTTGGCCAGCTGCTTGAAGCGTTGTTACCTTACGGCAATTACAAAGTCAGCCTGTCTATAGGTGTAGAGAAATCACAGTGATGTGTGGGGAACTTGCCCTCATCCATCCCGTACTCAACGATCCTGCTTCTGTTCCTGCAAAGTCCTCTGAAGCAAAGCCACAGCCTGGTTTAGCTCTTTTTTGCTCAGCAGATGATCTGTCTGAATATGAGACCGTGTGCCGTCCTTTAAGTACAGGACAAACATGGGAGAAGCAGACAGGAGCCACTTGCTGCGGGCAGGTGAGGCGAGTTCGACTTTGCGAATCTGGCTCCAAGCAATCTTCCGTTTGCCCGTGCTCAACGCATCATCATCCCAGGATAACAACACGGCAGGGGTTCTGGTTAGTCGTGACACAAACATGAAGAATAGCGGTCCGATCAACCACATACCCAGCACAGCTGCGATGGAATAGTATATCGTCTCAAGTCTTTCGGCTTGTCCGTCCACGATGATCCATAATAAGCTCACGCACAAGAGAAGGAACAGGAGGCATAAACTTCCCTTCCATAGAGCTGTGCTGCGTTGGTAACGAATCTGCTGATGGTCACGCTTGGGTGTTTCGGGTTGTTGCATAGGTGTTCCTCCTAATTAACAATGCTGATCGATATGCCAAACGTGCCGCCTGCATGAGCAGAGCGGCATGTTCAACGTTCTGTATTTACTATAACTCAGGTTCATTACCCTGATATAGCTGAATTTTTACCTGCATCACGCGCGTGGGTGTACAAGTCTGCATATACACCTTTGGCTGCGATTAGTTCCTGGTGTGGTCCTTCCTCCACAATCTCACCATTCTCCATCACCAGAATTCGATCGGCATGCATCACTGTGGACAGGCGATGAGCAATGACAATGGTGGTGCGTCCCTGGGATACCGATTCCAGTGCCTGCTGCACAAGCTGTTCCGTGTGTGAGTCCAGATTGGCGGTTGCTTCATCCAGAATGAGCACGCGAGGCTGGAACACCACGATCCGGGCAAACGAGATCAATTGCCGCTCCCCGGCAGACAGACCGCTTCCGCGTTCGGATAGATGTGTATCATATCCTTGAGGCAAACGTGAAATCATCGCATGTGCTCCGACAAACCGGCAGGCCTCAATCGCCTGCTCTCGGGTAATATCCTCACGAAACATTCTCACATTATCAATAATGGAACCGGAAAACAGGAAGGGTTCCTGTTGAATCAGACCCACGATTCGATGAAGCTTAGCCTGCGGCAGATGCCGAATATCGGTACCATCAATCTCGATACTGCCCTTGTCTACATCATAGAAACGATTGAGCAGGGAGATCAGTGTACTTTTGCCAGCGCCTGTTGTTCCCACGATACCTACCATTTCACCCGGATAGAGGTGCAGGTTCATCTGCTGAATCAAGGGCCGGTCTGCCCGATAACCAAACGACACATCGTTAAAATCAATCTGGCCCATCACATTTTGTGGTTCAAGCGAGGAGGCCATCCCGGGTTTGGGATCAGCAACTTCAGGCCGTGTATTCAGAATATTCCAGATGCGATCCATCGATACGGTCGTGGACTGGAATGTATTCCATTGCATCGTAATCTGGTTAATCGGTTGAAAGAACTGACGGATATAGCTAATAAACGCATACAATACCCCGACTTGCAGGGATTCACCCAGTACGGCGCGACCTCCAAGCCAAACCATCATGACCAGTGCTGCATTGCCAAGGATATCAAACGTTCGGTTGAAGATGACATTGGAGCGGGCTTGCGCAATATTGGCTTTCAGATGAAGCGCATTCTGTTCCGAGAAACGTTTCTTCTGTTCTTCTTCCTGGTGAAAAGCCTGAATCAAGAACATACCGGACAGGTTCTCCGCCGTAAATGCGATCAAACGGGAAAGCCGGGTACGAGCATTTTGATAAGCTTTCCGCAGTCCACTACGGAATAATACCGCAACAACGGCAATGACAGGCAGCACGATCAGGGAGTATGTCGCCAACACAGGATCAAGCTGGAACATAAAGACGATAATGAGCACCAGCATCATACCATCTCGAATCAGACTGAGCAGTACTTGAGTGAAAAAGCTGCTGATGGTTTCCGTATCACTGGATACGTTCGTAACCAGACTGCCGATATGAAAACGGTCAAAGAAGGACATGGACATTTTGGAGATATGCTTGAACAGGTCCTTTCTGATCCGGGATACAATGTTCTGGCCCACATGCTGCAACAGATTATTCTGGATATAGGTAAAAATAAAACTGATGACAGCCAGCCCAAGAAAGATGGCTGCGAGCTGAACGAGAAAGCCCACACTGGTCTGGCCCACGGCCAGATGATCATCGATGGCGATCTTCACCAGATATGGTTGTAACAAATCTGCCGATATGCCAAGCAGTGAGCAGAAGAAGATACCGGCAAAAGCCCATTTATGAGGTTTGGCGTATGCCATCATGGCTTTAAACGAAGTTCGTTTACTCTGATCGGCTTCTGCATCTGGGTGAAGTTCAGGGTTAGCGTTAGACATGATGTAATCCCTCCTCCTGCAAACGGTAGGTGGCCGCATATAACCCTTTGGCAGCCATCAACTGCGCATGTGTTCCCTGCTCAGCGACTCGCCCTTCATCCAGAACGATAATATCGTCCGCATGACGGACCGCGCTGATGCGATGAGAGATAATCAATGTAGTCTTGCCCTTGCCGATCTCGCGTAAACTGCGCAGAATACCACTCTCGGTGACGGCATCAACCGCACTCATGCTGTCATCCAGAATAAGTAACTGTGCTTGCTTGATCAGTCCTCTTGCAAGACTGGTTCGCTGACGCTGTCCACCAGACAGGGTGAGTCCACGTTCGCCAAGCAGTGTATCAAAGCGATCAGGAAAACGGACAATATTATCATAGATCATGGCTTGCCGTGCACTATGTTCCACTGTATCCAGCGATACTTCCCGGTCGCTAAATGCGATGTTATCCCGGATGGTGGTACTAAACAGGAATCCATCCTGAGGGACATAGGCGATGCGCGATCTTAGACTTTCCAGCGACAGCTGCCGAATATCGGTACCATTGATGCGAATTGTTCCTTCAGGTGGTTCATATGTACGCAGCAATAGCTTAACGAGGGTACTTTTACCTGAGCCGGTCTTGCCTACAATACCGACCGTTCGCCCGGCACGGATATGGAGTTGAATGTTTTTGAGAGCAGGAGATGAACTGCCAGGATAGGAGAAGGTTAGATTCTCCATGGTGATATCTTGTACGGTTTGGAGCGCTGTGGCTTCAGGAAGTTCACGCACATCTGCTACTTCGCTGAGCAGGTCATTCACCCGCTCCAGTGATGCGCCTGAGCGCTGAACGGTATTAATAACATTGCCGATCTGTTGAAGCGGTCCCATGATAATGCGCAGATATAAGGTTAAGGCGACAAAACTCCCGAGTGTAATGGAATTCTGCATGGTCATAATACCCCCGACAAGCAGAGAAACGACCAATGAGATAGCTCCGAGCAACGGTAGCAAGGCTTGAAACAAGGAAGACAGACGAACCAGTCGAAGCTGTTTGCTCTTGATTGCATCGACGGTAGTTCCAAAGCGTGCACGAGCACTGTCTTCGATGGCAAACGTCTTGGTGACGCGAATGCCACCCAGCTGCTCTTCCGCCGATTCCGTCATGGTAGCAAGTGCTTCCTGCACGTCGCGAGAGCGCTTGCGAATCCGCGGACCAAAAAACACGACCAGAAATGGAATCGCCAGCAAAGGAACAACACTGATTAGAATGAGCGTCAACGGAATCCCGCTAAGCAGCATCATGACAATGCAGGACAACAGCAGGAAGGTGGCATTGGTCATGAGCGTCACGCCATTGGATATCGCTTCACGTACGGAAGTAACGTCATTCATGACATAACTGAGCAGCTTTCCGTTTCCCTGTTTCGAGAAATAATGTTCGCTAAGTTCGGAAAACTTACTGAATATACGCTCACGTGTCATGAATTCGAAGCGTCGACCGAGCTTCATAATCATGAATTGCCCGGTACCGAACAGTAGATTATACCCGATGGCAATAGCCAAAAGGGACAGGCTGTACCTTACGACCGTCTGCATCTGAAGAGAGTTCTGCATCAACTGATCCGTGAAGCTGCCGAGTATGCGGGGCAAGGATGCTTGCCCGACATTGGAGGCGATGATCAGAAGAACAGCAACCAGATAAACAGGCCAGTTCGACACAACATAACCGCGAAGTAATCCTTTCTTGGACATAAGCGTTGTTCTCCTTTTATTATAGGTGAAGTCAGTTCAGCAGGTGGAGTCAAGAAAAGGGCCGACACCTGTTATTAGCGCGTCGTGCCCTCTTACTGTATGTGATCTAGTTCGTTGTTTATCCGTCATCCGATAGATTTCTCTATTCTTATTTTTGCGCTAATCCGATGGGATGTCAACGAAGCCAGTTAGCAATAGCAGGTGGCCCCGATTAGTGACAGCGGAGAAGAGTTCTATTCAGTGTTCCCGTGTTGTATTCACCAGATGTCGAAATTACTGAAACATTTTCTAGAGATACCCCGTCTGTAGGAATGAAGAGGTAAAAAATAGGCTTTACTAATCATATGGAGGTGCCAGGAAATGAAACATAAAAAAGGATTGGCTGCAACACTTGCGCTCTGCGTTTCTTTGACAGCAGGAGGTGCATCGGTATTTGCTTTCACAGATGTGAAGGATGAAGGTCAGAAGTCGGTTGTGGATTCTTTGAAATCAAAAGGCATTGTTAACGGAGTAACAGCGGATCTGTTCCGTCCAGATCTTGCATTGTCCGAGCCACAGGGTGTTCAACTGATAGTGAATGCATTTGGTCTGAAAAATGAATTTGCGGAAGCATCCGCTCAGAATAAAATCAGTCCGGATACGTGGTATGCCGATGCGGTGCAGGCCGCTACTCAGAATGGACTGTCCATTCCAGTTGAATTGAACCCCCAGGGCAAGATGACGCGTGAACTGTTTGTCATTTTGCTACATGAAGGGATTAACACAACCGGGAATTATCCGGTCATCATGAAGTATAATCTTGTTAAGGACGAAAATAAAATCGGTAAGGACGCCATATCTGCAGTCCAGAACCTGCTGAACATGAACATCATTGAACTGGATAAGGACGGGAATTTCCGTCCAGATCAGTCGCTTACCCGTATGGAGGCTGCAAGCATGATCTTTAATGCACTCGAATTTGTGGATAAACACGGCAATGGCGGCTCAGCAGAGCCAACTCCAACCAATCCAGGTGAAGGCCAACAAGCGATTGTACCTGAAGTAACAACGACGAAGGTTGATGAGAAAACAACCAAAGTTAAACTCAGTGCTGAAATGCCGCACCCTGGATATGGATTGAAGATTGATGATGTGAAATTGGAGAAGGATGGACGCGCCATCGTGCTCTATTCCATTATTCAACCTGATCCAGACATGATGTATCCAATGGTTATCACAAATGTGACTGCAGAAACGGATATCCCAACAGGCTATACAGCAGAAGCTCAACCTTCTGGTAAGTAAATTCACTGCAAACCCTACAAACTGAACATGGATATAACGGATGTGTATCTTCAAAACGACTCTCCATACATGTATGGAGAGTCGTTTTTTATTTGAGTTGAAACTGTACCCAGATTTTCATATGATCATTTATATTACATGTGGCGTAATTAATTCTGTCATTTTTTATGAATGAAATAGATATCTGCTTAGGTTGTAAAGCCAGTTCGTGTAGCGGAATGGCTTTTTTTTAATGGTCTTTTCCGAAATATCTACTATTTTCAGATTCCACGCCTTGTGCAAAATCTACATATATGATTCCATATTTCCAGTGTTTATAAGTGTTTATGTATCCTGAAGGCAAAGATAAAAACAACATATATACGAAAGAGGGAGGAGAAATATAGAATAAAGGCAAGCCATTACAGTTTTGTAATGTGCGAAAGATATATGACAGATAATATTACATTAAAGTATGATGCTTGTAGACATCAATACCGTGTCCCATGTGTATATGTGGGTTTTGACCTTAAGGTCTGTTTTCTAACCTAAGTTCGGATCTGACATCTTTCAAGTTCATGTGATGAAACTCTCAATGACAACTACAGGAGGGAAATAGGTCAAATTCTACATGTTTTATACCCCCGAAATGACAATGACAAGCTGGCAACAAAAGTGTAAACCCCCGTTGTATCAGTATATTCCGTAATTTTAGAAGTGAAGATTGAAATGGCATATTTACGGATTAGGCAATGAACCATAAACTCAGTATGTAAGCGTTACCAAAAAAGGAGGAAACAACTGATGCAACCAGATGGGAAGTCCGCCTTATCGCAAAACTTATCGGTATACACCAATCCGAGCAGTAAGAAAAATAAATTATGGAGAAGGACGATTCGGAACTGGGAGTTGTATCTGTTTATTGCACCAGCCTTTCTATACTTTCTGATATTCCATTATGGTCCGATGTACGGCATACAAATTGCATTTAAAAACTTTATCCCAACGCTTGGTGTCACAGGAAGCCCATGGGTTGGATTCGATCATTTCATCCGTTTCTTCAATTCGTATTATTTCTGGGATTTACTATGGAATACCCTTAGCATCAGCTTGTATGAGCTGGCTATAGGTTTTCCATTGCCGATTATTCTGGCGTTAGCGTTCAATGAAGTGAAGGATTCCTTCTTTAAGCGTACTGTGCAGACCGTCACGTATGCACCGCATTTCATTTCGGTCGTTGTGATGTCGGGGATGATCATTACCTTTTTATCACCCTCGTCAGGCATGATTGTCAATTTGGTACAGGCCCTTGGATTTCAGTCACCTCAATTCCTGACGGACCCTGCGTGGTTCAAAACAGTGTATGTACTGTCAGGAGTCTGGCAAAGTGCAGGCTGGGGCACCATTATATACCTTGCCGCTCTATCGGGTGTGGACCCGCAACTGCATGAAGCGGCTGTGGTGGATGGTGCGAGCCGGTTCAAACGGATTTTGCATATTAACATTCCAGCGATCATCCCTACGATCACCATCTTGTTAATTCTGAATATGGGCAGTATTCTGGGCGTCGGATTCGAGAAAATCCTGCTGCTGCAAAATCCGCTGAACATGGGCTCGTCCGATGTCATCTCAACATTTGTCTATCGATCCGGTCTGGTCGATGCGCAGTACAGTTTCTCTACGGCGGTGGGATTGTTCAACTCCGTAGTGAATGCGATTCTGCTTATTACCGTGAATCAGATTGCACGCCGCACCAGTGAAAACAGCCTATGGTAAAAGGAGGGAATACATATGTCATCCGCTGTGAAAGAAAGCAGAAGTGATAAATTGTTCTTATTGTGCAATTACATCTATCTGACGGTAGCACTCGTCATTGTGCTGTATCCGCTGTTATACATCATCAGTGCTTCAATCAGTGATCCCAAATATGTAGCCTCCGGTGAGATGTGGCTGCTACCAAAAGGGATTACGTTTGAAGGTTACGCCCGGGTGTTTGAGAACACCAACATCTGGATTGGGTACAAAAATACGATTATCTATACCGTTGTAGGCACCATCGTTAACCTGATTGTTACACTACCCGCAGCCTATGCGCTCAGCCGCTCGGACTTTGTGGGACGTGGATTCTTCATGGCGATGTTTATGGTAACGATGTTCTTCGGCGGAGGGCTTGTCCCAAGTTACCTGCTGGTTAAGGATCTTGGTATGGTGAACAGCATGTGGGCACTTATTCTGCCTGGAGCTGCATCCATCTGGAATATTATCGTATGCCGAACGTTCTTCCAATCGACCATCCCCAAGGAGTTACAGGAAGCGGCGCATATTGATGGGTGTACCAACACCCGGTTGTTCATCAAGATTGTGCTCCCGCTTTCCATGCCAATCATTGCAGTGATGGCGCTCTTCTATGGAGTCGGACACTGGAACAGCTATTTTAGTGCCATGATCTATCTGAATGATTCTTCCAAGTACCCACTGCAGCTCTTTCTGCGCCAGATTCTGGTGCTTCAAGAAATGGCGGCTCAAGGGGGAGGCGCTATCGATACCTCTTCAGCAACAGCGATGAATACCAAAGCGGAGATCGCTGCACTGGTCAAATATGCTGTCATTATTGTTGCCACCCTACCGGTCATTGCGGTGTATCCATTCCTCCAGCGTTACTTTGTACAGGGTGTTATGATCGGTTCCGTTAAGGGATGATCTTAATCCATATACCACATTAAACAAGGGGAGTTGTTGTTATGAAAAAGCTTCGCAAGGCTTCATCCATTACACTCTGTCTCACCTTATTCGCAACATTGCTTGCAGCTTGTGGTTCAACCAATGAAGATGGAAGCACGACCTCCAAAGTAGAGGGGGTCAAAAAAGAAGGTTTCCCTATTGTAGACAAAACGCTAACGTTAAAGGTCATGTCCCAGGATGCGGGCGTAGCCGATTGGAGCACCATGCCTGTGCTGCAAGAAATGGAGAAACTGTCGGGCATCAAGCTGGAGTACCAGCTCTCACCGATCGACAGCTTTGAAACGAAGAAAAATCTGGTTTTCGCGAGCGGAGACTTGCCGGATATGTTCTATGCTGCGGACCTCAAGCCTGCCGAGCAGGTGACTTATGGCAGCCAGGGCATCCTGATCCCGTTGGAAAAATACATTGACGAAGGTTACGCCCCAAATATTAAAAAGATTCTCGATGAGAACCCGGATGTCCGTAAATCATTTACAACACCTGATGGGCATATGTATGCACTCCCATTCATTGATAAAGCGGCCGTGTGGTATAGAGGCCCAATGTGGTACAACGGGGAATTCTTGAAGGCACTTAACGTAGAAGAGCCCAAGACTACGGAAGAATTGTATACGTATCTCAAGCGTGTAAAAGAAGAAGATCCTAATGGCAATGGCCAGCAAGATGAAATTCCGCTTACTTCTGTAAAACTGGATGATCTTCGCATGTTTTTCTTCGGCTTCTGGGGAATGTACAACGAAGGCATCTATTCCGATAAGGACGGTAAAGTTCACTATCCTTATCAAGAAGAAGGTTACAAAGGTTATCTTACATTCATGAACCGCTTGTGGAAGGAAGACTTGCTGGATCATGAGACCTTCTCTCAAACAGGTGATCAGAAAAAAGCTAAAGGTGAAAGCAACAAACTTGCACTGTTCAACGATTACCATCCATACTTCACGCTTGGTGGTGAACCTAGCACGGATCATCCGCTGATGACACCCGTGAAGAGCGAGGTGGCAAACTCTCCGGTATACGGCAAACATCCGGGCATGTCGGCTCGTGGTACCTTTGCTATTACAAGCAGCAACCCGTCCCCCGAGGCGACGATGCGATGGATCGATTACTTATACAGCTATGAAGGTGCGACACTGTTCAATCAAGGTCCGGAAGGTGTGCTGTGGAAATTCAAAGACAAGGAAAATCACGTTAAAGAGTGGCTCCCCGTTCCCGGGGGTGGGGATCGTGAGGAATACCGCGGTAAAATCACGCCGAACTTTGGTATCTTGACACCGGGTATTAATGATCCGGATGTAGCGAAGGGTCTTCGCACTGAATTTGATGAGTGGATTGACCAGCAGAATCAAGAGAAGTTGGTACCTATCGGAAAAGCGCCATTTCCTAACGTTTATTTGACAAATGAAGAGCAAAGCGAAGCAACCGCTCTATTGTCTGACCTGGATACGTACGTTAAACAGATGGAAGCGAAGTTTGTGACCGGCCAGGAACCACTTGAGAACTGGGATAAGTACATTGCACAGATGAAGAAAATGGGCAGTGACCGTATCATCGAACTGTATCAGGGGGCATATGACCGTTGGAATACCGGCCAATAAAAAACCTATCGAGGTTCATCCCATGCAGAAAAACAACAGTTAGCTTCAATAATGTTAGCTTCATTAAATTTTCGCATATAAGAATTCTCGGGGGAGGTGTGAACCGTTATGCAGAAATGGTTTGAAGAAGCCAAACTGGGGATATTCATCCACTATGGCATCTATGCGGTGGACGGAGTTGCGGAATCCTGGTCCTTCTATAATGGCAGGATATCCTATGAAGAATATATGAAACAGTTGGATGGTTTTACGGCATCGGAATTCAATGCGGAGAAGTGGGCGGACTTGATTGAGAAGTCTGGTGCCCGGTATGCCGTGTTAACAACGAAGCATCATGATGGCGTTGCGTTATGGGATACGCAATATAGCGATCTCAATGTTGTCAAACAGACACCAGCGAATCGTGACATTGTGAAGGAATATGCGGAAGCGATTCGGGAAAAGGGCATTCATCTGGGGATGTATTTCTCGCTCATTGATTGGTCACACCCGGATTATCCTAGCGTGTATGAAGGTGGAAAAGTACCGGAGGATCTCAGTAGTGTCAACCGGCATTCTAGTCCTGTGGACGGCGTTCAGGATCAGGCAAAGTGGCAGAAGTTCCTGCAATTCAATAACCATCAACTGAGAGAGATTTTAACAAATTACGGAAAGGTGGATCTGCTGTGGTTTGATGGGGACTGGGAACGGAGTGCCGAGCAGTGGAATCTGCCGGAGTTCAAGCATTACTTGCAATCCTTCAACCCGGATATCATCATCAACTCCCGTCTGCAGGGTTATGGGGATTACAAGACGCCAGAGCAAGGCATTCCGATTACAAGACCGGAGGGACCTTGGGAATTCTGCACCACGATCAACACATCATGGGGTTATGTGCCAACAGATCATAAATACAAATCCCTAAATCAGATCATTCGAATGTTCTGCGACTGCATTTCCATGGGCGGTAATATGTTGCTGGATATCGGTCCGCGTGAAGATGGCACCATCTATCAGAGGCAGGAGGATATTCTACTTGGGCTGGGAGCATGGATCCGAACCCATGAAGAGGCCGTCTTTGGTACGGGTGAAGGCATTATGCCTCGCTATTATCTGGGGGGAAGCACCGTATCCGAGGATCGAAAGACGCTGTACCTGTTTGTGTATGACGATCCAAAAGAGAATGTGTGCATCAAGGGTCTCTGCAATCCGATCAAGAAAATTACCGTGCTGCATTCGGGCAAAGAGCTGAATCATGAGATTCATGGGGGCGTGCCTTGGTTCAATATCCCGGGGACAACGTGGATCAAGATGACCCCGGAGGACACGCATGAACAGGTGACCGTTCTTAAGCTCGAATTCGATGAGGAGCTGGAAATGTACGGCGGCTCTGGAGCCGTTGTCACCCATAACTAACCATTACGGGGAGGGCGTGTGCTGGTAGATGCATGCCCTCCCTTACGAATTGGAGAGATTGACATGAACAGAAGTGGAGTGCCAGAACCCAGGATTGAATATGCTCCCAAACATTATATATGCAAGCGTGCGCAGGAACCGTTGGTGTTAGACGGTCGTGTGGATAAGGCATTTTGGAATGCGGCTCATTGGACGGATGATTTCGTTGATATCGAAGGGGATCTTCGTCCGAAGCCAGAGAAACAGACACGGGTAAAAATGCTGTGGGATGACGACTATTTCTATTTTGCTGCCGAGCTGATTGAAGATCAGATATGGGCTACCCTGACTGAACGTGATTCGGTTATTTTTTATGACAATGACTTCGAGATTTTTATCGATCCCGACGGGGATTCCCATCAATATTATGAGTTCGAGATTAATGCGCTCAATACGGTATGGGACCTGTTATTAGTGAAGCCTTATCGGGATGGTGGGCCTCCGGTTAACGGTTGGGATATCAGCGGTCTCAAGACGGCCGTATATATCGACGGGGAACTGAACAGACCTGGTGCAGAGAACCGGAAATGGAGTGTGGAAGTTGCGATTCCCTGGGCCAGTCTAAAGGAATGCGCCGAAGGAAACCGTCCACCTGCGCCGGGTGAGTTCTGGCGTGTCAACTTCTCGCGTGTGGAGTGGCAAACCGAGGTACAGGACGGTGAGTACCGCAAGGTGCTGAATCCAGATACGGGTAAACCTTATCCGGAGGACAACTGGGTGTGGTCACCTATGGGTATTATCAACATGCATTACCCGGAGTTATGGGGGTATGTTGTATTCTCGGATGACGGAACCGATCAGTCGTTTGAGTTGCCGAAAGACGAACGAATCAAATGGGAGCTTCGCAAGCTTTATTACCGTGAACGTAATTATTATGAAAAGCATGGTGAATTTACCCAAGATATGAAGTTGCTTATGGGTGAGGAATTGTTGAGCTGTAATCCTGTTATTGAAACGACTCGCAGCCTGTTCCAGATTACTGCGCCTTCTTCGGACGGCACGGCCTTGATCTGTATTCGGGAAGACGGAAAGCTGTGGAAGGAGTGAGAACACAATGACCAGCCAAACCTTGGTATTTTCCCTTGATGCACAGTCATTGGAGAGGATCGAGCAGAAGTTCCAGGAGAAGGTGCGTTTTGCAGAGGCCCGCAAATCGGAGTTGTTTCATATTTTTCAGCAGGAGCTAACACAAGAAGAGACATGGGCATTGAAGTATGTCTATGCCTATATGCCGGTAAACGACATGGCTGATTATAACGGGGACTTGTTCTTGAGCCATGTGCGCCAGGCTTTGGACACCCGTAAACGTGTGCCTTGGGGAGATCGCGTTCCGGATCATCTGTTCCTTCATTTTGTGCTGCCTTATCGGGTAAATACGGAAAATATTGAAGATTACCGCGGCTTGATGTATGGCGAATTAGTCGAGCGGACTACGAACTTATCCATGGCAGATGCAATCTTGGAGACCAATTACTGGTGTCATGAAAAAGCGACCTATATAGGCAGCGATCTGCGCACGATATCACCGCTGACGATGATCCGAAATGCTCGTGGCCGATGCGGCGAAGAATCCACGCTGGCAGTGGCCGCTCTTCGCAGCATCGGTATACCTGCCCGTCAGGTCTACACACCGCGCTGGGCTCACTGTGACAGTAACCATGCTTGGGTAGAAGCCTGGGCAGATGGTCAATGGTATTACATCGGGGCATGCGAGCCTGAAGCCCGTCTGAACCAAGGGTGGTTCAGTCCGCCAGCCCGCAGGGCCATGCTGATTAATACGAGGATCTATGCCGACTATCCCGGACCAGAGGATATTACGCTCTCCGAAAAGGGATATACGGAAATTAATTTGCTTGAGAACTATGCGCCCACACGCAACATCTATGTGAAGGTGAAAAATGAACAGGGAGAGCCCGTACCCGGCGCGAGTGTCCGCTTTGAGCTGTACAATACGGCTGAATTCTATCCGATTGCCGAAATCAGGACGGACGCACAAGGGGAAGCTGCTTTTAAGACAGGCTATGGCGACCTTTTGATTCGTACAGTTAGCGGGGGCAAGTGGAGTGAAATCCTATTCAAGGCTCAGGAAAGCGAGGTTATAGAGCTTGTGCTGGACTCGTCAGAGCAGCCTACAGGGATTGTAGATTTCGATATGGTTCCTCCTCCGGAAAGGGAGGGAGAGGTCGTGGTTGCATTACCGGAGGAGAAGATTGAGATTCATAATCGTCGTCTGGAGGAAGGAGCGCAGACTCGGAGCGAGTATGAGGACACGTTCCTGAGTGAGGAGGAAGCTGTCTCGCTGGCTAAAAAGGTTGGACTGCCCTCGGTACGTGTATGGGATGTTCTCCGCAAGGCACGGGGGAACAGCCGGGAAATTGCAGCTTTCCTAGAGGAACGTTCCAATCCATACGGTGAGTGGCCGCTCCGGTTGCTGGAGTCGATGAATGAAAAAGATTTAATTGATACCTTTCGTCAGACGCTGGATGATCATCTGATTGGTGCGCTCTCGCAGCAAGGATCATGGGCGGAAGATACGTTCGTGAGCTACATCCTGTGTCCGCGGATCTCCTATGAGATGCTGGTCCCTTATCGAGGTGTATTCCAGAATGCCTTTTCGGCAGATGAGGCGGCAGCGTTCAGGGAGAATCCCTCGACACTTGCCCGAATTCTGGAACAGCAATATGAATACTATGACGATCTTCCTAATCTAAAAGGCAAAGGGAATCCAATAGGGACGTTTAGTCTAATGAAGGGAGACTCTCAGTCGCTGGATATTTTGTTTGTGGCTGTATGTCGCAGTTTGGATATTCCGGCCCGATTACATCCGAGCGCACAGAAACCACAGTATCTAAGTGACAGAGGCTGGGAGGATGCAGTGTTTAGTCTCACCTCACCTCTAACTCAGGAGAGCACAAGCTGGGGAATGCTCCAACTTCATAGGGATATAAAAGCTTCGCAGGACACACCTGCGGCATCTTATTTCGAAAACTTCTCGTTTGCTCGTCTGAAAGATGGCGTCTACAAGACATTGATTTATCCTTATAGCAGTACGGATGTCTATAGCGAGCCATATGAGGTTGAAGCAGGAGCTTATCGCTTAACGACAGGCATTCGTCTGAAAGATGGAACGGCAAAAGTACGATTCGTCTACTTTACCGTGAACGCCGGAGATACCACTGAGGTTGTATTGTCTTATCGCGAGAATGAGGTTGATATTCCTGTACTGGGTAAACTGGCACCAGGAAGTAATCTGACCCGTCTGGATGATTCAGAGGTAGAACTAGAGGAACTTCTGGGATCGGAGGGTGCCATTGCTGCCTGGATTGAACCGGAGCGGGAACCGACCAAACATCTGATTCGTGAACTGTGCGAGCTGGCAGAGCCGCTGGATAAGGTGGGTATACCAATCGTACTCATGATCGGAGATATGGAATGGAATGCTGCCTTTGACCCTGCTGGTTATCCAAAGCTGCCTGTACGCACGGTTTTTGTACGAGATTCCAGTTATGCTTCCTTGTCCGGCTTCATTTCGAAGCCTGCAACTCACGAAGCGGGTTATCCACATCTCTTTGTACTGGATACTCAGTATCAAGTTCGTTATTCGGCTTCCGGGTACAAGATTGGTACCGGGAAGGAAGCCTTGCAGATTGCTGCTGCGATATCTCAATCATCGAACGGATCGGAGTGAAGAGAGTGACCAGATATATTGCTGCGGGTTATGCTGTTGATTCAGTTCTCCCCGATATGGCACCTGAGGATCTGTCGAAGTTAACACATCTGAACGTAGCCTTTGGACATGTCAAAAATGATGCAATAACAACCGAGCATCTAAAAAACGGTCACGTTATCCAGAACATCAAGCGGGAGCATCCGAATCTTACAGTGCTGTTATCTGTAGGCGGATGGAGCGCAGGCGGTTTTTCCGAAGCCGCCTCAACCCAGGCGGGGAGGGACAGCATGGCTGCATCGGCGGTTAGGGCGCTGGAGGAATATCCTTTTGACGGGATTGATCTGGACTGGGAATATCCTTGTTACGGTGAAGCTGATATCGTATCCAGCCCAGATGATAAACGGAATTTCACTTTACTTCTCAAGACGATGCGGGAGGCACTGAGTGCCAAGGGAGAAGAGGATGGCCGTCATTATCTGCTCACTATTGCGGCAGGGGCTGATCAATACTACGTTGATGGTACAGAGATGGCTGAGGTGCAGCAGTACCTGGACTACGTACAGTTGATGACCTATGATATGCGTGGCGGTTTTCAAGTCCTGACCGGACATCATACGAATCTGTATACGCCAACCGGAGATCTGTTTCGAATTAGTACGGATACTTCCGTGAACCTGTTTGTTCGCGCTGGTGTCCCGAAGGAGAAGATTGTGATCGGAGCTGCGTTCTATTCCCGGATCTGGAATGAGGTTCCTGACCGAAACCGCGGACTCCATCAAATGGCCGGGAGTACAGGCGGATATGGACCATCATTTGCAGAGCTGGAAGCGCAGTACATCAACAAGGATGGATACATCCGTTATTGGGATGAAGAAGCCTGTGCACCGTTTCTGTTTAATGGGTCCAGCCTCATATCTTATGATGATGAAGAATCGATTCAATGCAAATGTGATTACGTAAAGGATCAAGGTCTGGCCGGGATCATGTTCTGGGAGTACGGCTGTGATCCAACTCACCGTTTGTTGGGTGCAGTGCATCAAGGGCTGAAGGATCTTTCGGCTGGGGAAATCCGATAAGGTCGCTGGTCGCGACGAATCAGATTATGTCTACGGACTAAAAACATACGAAGGGGCCGTCCTATACGTCATGCTCATGACGTATAGGACGGCCCCTGTTTACGTTATTTTGGTCTAATGAATCAGGCACGGATTCGCTCTCATATCCATTGTTTACTGTTCTGAGATGTAACCATTACAGAGACGATATCTCCCTTTATCCAATACATTCCTCGTCATCATCATCAGGGGAATCGGCGGAGCCGTTGGGACGGTGCATTTTACGGTATTGCCCTGGGGTATAACCCGTCTCTTTTTTGAATTTGCGGATGAAGTTTGGTGTATCCAGGTAACCGACACGCGTGATGATATCTTTTAACGGATCGGTTGTATGCAGCAGTAGTCGAATGACCTCATCCATCCGTTTCTGCCAGATATATTGGGTGAAGTTCATGCCGATCTTTTCTTTGAAAGAACGACTGAAATAGGATGAAGAGATCGTGAATTTCGATGAAATCGTACCTAAACTGAGATCATAATCAGAGAAATTGGCATCGATATAAGCAACGATTTCATCCATAAGAGAGCTTTCTTCCGTCTCACTCTTTGCCTCGACATGGGCGCAGATTTCGGCGGCAAGGCCTGTCAGTTTTTTCTCCAAATCCTCCAACGAGTCGTAGGAAGTGATCCTTGGAAGTTGATCAACCACATGATGGATTCCAAGCTCCGAAGCGGTTTTCAGCATTGTATTCAGAATATCAAAGCAGATGCAACGCAGCAGCGGTACAGATGGCATTTCGGATTTCAGGGTATTCAACGCAGTTGACACCATCTGAACCGCCACATCATAGCTGCCTTGTTTTAAGCTCTGAACCAGCTTTAATAACACATCCTTAGGGACCCAGAAGGAAGAATCCTGTACATCGGAACCGGAAAGGTCGTTAAAGTATGTACTGCTGCCCTGTCCATGCAGCATCGATGCTTCCAGAGCGGTCGAGGCTTCAATGTAGGACTGATTCAGCTGTTTCGGATAAGTGTACCGATTGCCTATCCCGATTGCGGGCGCGACCCCGGTGTGTTCAATCACCATCCATTGCAGTTTTTCAACAATAGGCTCCATACGAGCATTCAGGCTACCTTCATGCCCAATTTCGGCATCGAATCCCACGATAAGGGCCAATTGGTCTGCCTGTGGCAGCTCCACGCCGTAAGCATATGCAGACAACTCCGGCAGCTCCACATCGTTCATCAGCTGCATGACAGTAGGTTGCTCGGGGTTATCACCGATAGGAAAAGCATGCATTTCCCAGCCCATGATCATGACAAAATAATGGGATCGGTTAAAGCGTATGCCAAGCTTATCCGTAAACTCAGAGGGGAAATCTCCGGTGTGACCGTGCTTCAGCAACATGAGCAAAATGTGATTGCGAGCATAGGGCTCCTGAAGATCTACGCGCTGACTATAATCATGCAGTGTTTTCTTAATCCATTCCAGCTCGTTGGTGGTGGAGGATGGATCAGGATCATTTTTCAACCGAATGAACTCCATTAAGTCTGAAATCGGATGGTACTGTCTTCGGGCCAACATAATGGCGAGGAACGTGCCCATCACCACCATGAAGGAGAAAACGAGAACAACAAAAGTGCGAATATGAACGATTCGGCTAAAAAATTGGTTGCTGGGCATAGCGGTCACATAAGTCCAACCCGCATCCGATTTAACGGATACAACCGAATGTGGTTCTTGATTTAAGGAGATGCTGTGCGTCCCGGGTTCAAGGGCAAACAGAGCGTTGACTTCCTGTTCAGATATGATTTCTCCCTTGTAATTGGCTGCCAGTACTTGCCCGAAATTATCGAAGATATAAGTCATCCCGTGATAGTCGCTGAGGATGGAATCAATTAGGCCCGTCAGATTGGACTCGTGAATCAGGTACATGACGGTTCCATGGGCAGGAGTATTGTTAGGTGCAATCGGTACAAGGTATGCCAGCATGGAATTGGGTATTCTGGTTCCTTGGACGACCTGCTCCGCTGGACGTATTGTGGGGGACTGTACGTTATTCAAATCCCGGATCATGTCTGTTTTGTTCCACGTAGTAAATTTGTAGCGGCCAGTGAATACATCCAGGTTCTCAGAACCTTGAGAAGAATAGATGTTATCATCTCCACGGAAGAACAGGAATAACTCATCGATAATGGAACTGGTGGCTTTGTATTTGACCAATGCGCCGATGGATTCCCGGCTATAGTACGGATGGTGGGTCCAATACCGCGTTAACTGCTCATCGTAGGCGATGCGAAAAGCAATGTCTTGGAGTTCCTTCATGCGATCATCAATAACAGTTTTGGCTTGAGTGAGCTGATTGACATTGGTCTGCTCAATCTCTGAACGGAGCGTGTCCACAGCGTTGTGATAAATAATGATGGTTAAAATAACAAGAGGGATAAGGAAAATGGAGATATAGGATAGGGTGTACTTAAACAGAAGCTTGGACTTGAAGTGATTCCATTTCATATCTGCAACCTCCCGTTTTTCTTTCGTGCTGCAGCGATAGCGCTCTCATATGGGCAGTGAAGTTATTGCCAAGATGGGAGCTGCTGGGGTGTTCCTTCTAAAAATACTAGGAGAACTTCTCTAATAAAGCAATGGTTCTTTTATAAATTCCAGTGCAATTCGTAAGAAAGATATAGCTATAGCAAAATCCCCTCAAAGTTCACTCATTTCCTTATGCTACCACACAAGGCTTTTCAAAGAGTATCTACTTTAAGGGGATAATTTTAGCTGATCATATATTATATTTTCTATTACTGAATATAGGAGTTAAAACGATTATTCGTCCAGAGGTTCATAGTCAAACCAATCGAAACTTGCAGGCGTACACTCCCTCGATGGAGCATAAGCGTACATGGCGATCACCACACCTGTGAAACCACTTGCTACTTCGGTAGATAACAGATGTGTTTCTCCTGAACCCACTTCGATGGCATCGGATGAACCTTGCTGGTAGAGGAAAGAGAAGTGATTACGGTCAGCCTTGATTTGTAATACAACCGGCCCCGTGTCACAGTTAAGCGCCTGTTCGGTTCGCAGAGAGCCGACGGTTCGCCGCAATACGATTTTCTTCTGCCCATCGACCTGTGTTACAGCCAAATCGTAATGATATTTATCATTCATAAATAAGGTTAATCCAGCTTCCTCACCGCTCGCACTTGGCTCATAATACAGCTCGGCCGCCATTTTGAATAAGAAATGGCTCAAGCGACGTCCGACAAAGGCTGGATTTCCTCCATCATCGAGTGAAACCGACTGACCCCGCAGGATGAGTTGCCCGGGATTTTCTGTGAGTGTCCAACTATTCGGAGCCGGGTTCCGTAAGAAGATCCAGTTCATGTCCAAAGTTGGTTCGTCAAAATGATCCCGGATAGCCCGAGGTGACCAAGGATGCTCAGGCAATGAAGGTCCGGTCATCTCTGGTTCAATATGTCCGTCCACACCGATTATCGGCCAACCGTCATCCGTCCAAGTGACAGGTGCCAGGAAGGTCTCGCGTCCCAGATGGTGTCGCATGGGGTAACCTGCTGGACGAAGGCCCAGACATACGGCCCACCAGCTTCCATCCTGGATCTGGACAAGGTCTGCATGACCGGTTGCGTGAATGCTGGATTTCATGCTCCGATTGGACAGAATCGGATTATGAGGACACGGATCAAATGGTCCGTATGGCTCTGTGCTCCGAGCGATGGTCTCCATATGACCATACTCGGTTCCACCTTCGGCGATCATCAGATAGTAGATACCGTTTATTTTGTACATGTGGGGAGCTTCGGGGGCTGCTCCTCCGGTTCCGGTCCAGATCAATCGGCTATCGGTTAGTCTGGCTCCAGTCGTGATGTCTATCTCACACTGATAGATGCCCTCGCCTTCATTGCCATTACAAGCAGTTTGAAAGTATACACGTCCATCATCAAAGAGAAAAGAGGGATCAATGCCGCCCTGATCAACAAAAATCGGAGCAGACCATGGTCCCTCGGGCTGGGAACTACGCACATAAAAATTTCCGCCGCCGCTGACATTGGTTGTTGTCATATAGAACCAGCCACCATGGTACCGGAGTGTTGGGGCAAAAATACCGCCAGAGCTGCCTGCGTTCGCTAGAGGGAGTTGCTCAGTTGTTGTGAGGACATGGCCGATCTGTCGCCAGTTCACAAGGTCTTTGCTGTGGAAGATGGGCACACCAGGGAAATATTCAAAGGTACTGGTTACCAGATAATAGTCTTCATCTACACGGCAGATACTTGGATCTGGGTAAAACCCCGGAATGACCGGATTGGTATATTTCATCATTTATGCTCCTATTCATTGTGAGAGTTTAGTATGAATCTGGACACATTGAAAATCCCTGTTACAAGGCGAATTATAACGCTTATAAGTATATGGAACCTTGATTTTTCGGTCTTAGAATAGCATGATATAGACATTCAACCCAACATGGTTTGCGGAGGGGAATGCTTTTGAGTAATGCATATTTGAGATGGTTTACCTCAGACCATCAACAATTTCCGTTTTTTATTCAGTACGGTGGACATGTTGAGGACATGGAGCTTCATAATCATATGGATTTTACGGAACTTGTGATTGTTCTGAATGGTCATGCAACCCATGTGGTGAACACCGAGGAATTTTTTGTTAAAAAAGGGAACGCATTTGTGATTAATGGCGACACCCATCACGCGTATAAAGACCCTCATGATTTTAGGATCTGTAACATTATGTTCAGTCCCGAGATGCTTGCTTCGGCTGGGCCCGATCTGAGAAAATCTAACGGCTTCCAGGCTCTGTTTGTTTTGGAACCGTTTTATCGTAATATTCACTCCTTTCCGAGTAAATTGGCGTTATCCATTTCCAGTCTGGAGTATGTAGAATCGCTGATATCGTTCATGATTGAGGAGTATCACAGTAAACAGCAAGGGTATCAGACGATGTTGATCTCACGTCTTACGGAGATGGTTGTTTATTTGTCGAGGCAGTATGATACGCAGGAGAAAGGGATCGAAGGTAATAATCTGATGCATCTGGCAAATGCCATTTCATTTATTGAAGATCATTATCTGGAGCCACTGTCGCTAGAGGATATTGCGGGGAAGTCGAATATCTCAATAAGGCATCTGAATCGGATTTTTCGATCCTATTATCAGATGACCCCGATCTCTTATCTGCAAAAGTTGCGTCTGGAGAAGGCGTGTCATTTGTTGAAAAACGGGAATCTGTCCATCACGGAAATTTCGTATGAATGTGGATTTAACGACAGTAATTATTTCACCCGCCAGTTTAAGAAAGCCTTTGGCAAGTCTCCCAAAACATACAGGCAGACTCATTAATACATGACCGAATATAAGACACCAAAACAGGGCCTCCTCATATGGAGGTCCTGTCTGCTGTTTCAGGGGAAATTTAATAGTCCAAAAGCCGTCCGTTGTCATGCCACTGACCGTACATTTTATTTTCCTTTGTGTTGGTTATGAACTTATCCAATCTGCTCTGGAATAATGCTGGCTGATTCTTCACACTTTGGATCGTATCGATACGAACGTTTTGATACAGGACAGGGAAGGCCATGAAATTTGCATAAACCTGCTGGTCTTCTTTCAGCCTTTGTTCGATCACACCATCAATAATGAAAGCAGTCGGCTCCATAACAGGAAGAACCTTTCTACCCTCGTCATGCATGAAGCCCAACTTTTCAAGACGACGGACACGTTCCTTGTTCAATTCAGTCCATGAGCTACGTTTACTCCTAGGAGATAATCTTTGTGCTAATTGAGTCTCGGATATTTTCTTTTTGACTCCATCGATCCAGCCAAAGCACAGCGCCTCCTCAACCACGTCCAAATACAGCAGGGTATTTGGCACGGGTTTTATGCTTATCATTACCCAGCAAGATTTCTCAACTTTTCCATGCGTCCGCAACCAATTTCTCAATTCATCCCTCGACGTCACGGGGATACAATGTACATTTTCCATCCGATTGTCAACTATACTTGAGCCGGTTCCTGATACCAAAAGAGTGAATAATCATTCATGATGGAGGCATGCCCCAATTGACGAAGCATGGTAGAAATATTGCCTCGATGATAGGTTCCGTGGTTAACCACATGGATTACTATATCGGATAAGCTGGTTTCGCGAACTCCTGCAAATGGATTATCGAGTAGAATAGTTTGCTCCAGATCAGCTTGGCCTCGTAACCACTCACTGTATTGTGCCGACAGGTCGGTAAAACATTGGATGTACTCATCCACAGAACCGTGAATTTCACTATTGAGTGGTATGCATGCTTGCAGTGCCTCGGGCATCCCGGTGCCAGTTAACACCAGATACCACATCTTATCCACTGTATAGATATGGCTGAGTGCGTGAGCAATGGTTGGAAATGAACTGTTCACTTCCTGATTCAGGACAGAAGAGGGCAGTTCCTTGATTCTGCCCAGGATCGTTTGGTTGGCCCATGCGTGGTAGTTATACATTTGTTCTGGATGATTCATTGATGATCGTCTCCTTTAATTTGGCGATGGATTGGATGAACTTACTGAGATGATTATAAAAAAAGAAGTATGACAACAGCGTGTCATACTTCTTCATAGAGCTTAAGTGCGTTTCGAAGTTGTTCTTTCAGAATGTCTCGTAATTCAATCGGTTCAAGCACCTCAGCACCACTACCCAAACTAAGTAGAAACGACCATAACCACTTGGCTTGTAACGGCTGATGAACCGAGATGCGCATCGTCATACTTCCATCCTCATGAAATTGTTTATCTGCTTGTTGAAAATGATCCATGGCTTCCGCTAGCGCTTCCGGGTTCACCCGAAATACCACATCACTTACTTGATCTTGCCATGACGGATCTGACACAACCGTCTCTTGGGGAAGTTCAAGGTGGGGTTGGAAGTGTTCCGATGTCAGTTGCACGTTCATCATCCGGGACAGTCGGAACTCGCGATAATCCTGCCGTGTCTGGCAAAATCCAAAAACATACCAATTACGATATTTAAAATGAAGTCTTACCGGTTCCAGATGGCGGGGTGTATGTTCATTTTTCGTATTGATGTAGTCAAAACGGACAACCTGATGATCCGTAATACCTTTACGCAGATGAGGAAGGGCATCAGGTTCTGTTCGGCGAGTCTCCAGATCCACCGATAGACTTGAGGTTTGATGCTCCGGTCCAATCGTTTGCAGACGTTCAATCGTGCCTTGTGCACGTGCATCTTCAAATACTGTGGATAGACTGCTCAGAACCGTGATCAGGGAATCCACATCATAAGAACCGAGCAAGCTTTTATCCATCTTGTATCCGTCCATCATGCCGTAGCCGCCTTTGAGTCCCTGATGGGAGACGACCGGGAAGCCGGCGGCACAGATTACATCAATATCCCGATAGATCGTTCTTGGGGACACCTGAAACTCTTCAGCCAAGGTGGAAGCAGACAATACTTCGTGGTTCAGCAGTTTGTATATGATTGAGATTAATCGCTCCAATTTCAAAAGGTATCCCCGCCCGTTATTCCATTTTGTCATTACAGGCCATTATTATATCACGCCAGGGTAAACAACATGGAGGATTACAGAGGGGCTATTGAAGTCATATCATCCAGTATGTTTTGTTCCAACATGATTGGACAAGTTCTTCGGTGTGATGAAACAAAAAAAGAGTGCTGGATAGCACCCTTTCTCAGACACATGATTGTTGTTGTGTTGAACAGTTATGTTAGCAGATCAGTCGAACTTAATTAATATCGAGTGAATAGTCAGAGATGGCTCTACTCTTCTTGCACGTTATAGAGAACCCGAGCGAGCAGATTCTGTCCATAGTTACCAAAGTTTTTACCAAAAATCGTTAAGCCCCGTTTGTTCAAAGGTTCGTCCGTAACCGCAATGCGGAAGTGAATATCGCTTTTGTAATCCAGCCCAATCTGGTCCAGCGTCACGTCCGAGATGCGGCATCCGTCGATATAGCTGCCTTCCTGTGTAATTCGGATCAGCTTCAGCATGCCGTACTGATTCAAGTGCGGAGGCCACCATTCCGGGTTAAAGGTACCGCGTGTATTGCCAAAATCCCCCGGACTTGTCCAGCAGCCAATCTCAATACCGTTAATGTAGAAATAGATATCCGAAGGGTAATTGTCGCAAAATCCAGGTGCCTCCGACCCTAGTTCCATCGACAACTGAATTTCGCTAAAGGACTGATTAGGCTTGAGATAGTTGGGAATCCGATACTCGAGATAACCTTCAGCCAGCCAGATCATCTCCGCATCAATTCGCAGTGGATCAGCAAAGTAACGCGGATCATCGAACTCTCCAACAATGCTGTCCCGGGTAGCGAGACCACATGTTGGTGCAGCCTGATAATCGCTGTAATGACCAACCTGTATTTCCACCTCATAACGATTGTTAATCTCCTGTGAACGCAGATCAACCATCAATTTTTCCTCATTGAGATAACATATCTTCTGAATTCCATGTTTGCCAACAGCGGTGTTGATCTCGATCAATCCGCTCTCTTCAAGCTTCTTGATATGCATTGTGATAGCACCATTGCTCAGTCCCAGCTTGGTTGCAAGATCATTGAGATTAAGGCTTTGGTTCTTGGCCAGCAGCTCGATGATCTGAATCCGGATTTCCGAACTGAGTGCTTTGAAGATATTCACACCCGACATCAGATCTTTAATATAAATCATAGGTGGATTTCCTTTCCCCGTTCTGGACAAAGTCTTCGACACAGACATTTGCACATTTATATGTTTTATTTCAGATAATTATAAATCATTCCCTCATGGAAGGGAAGGGTGGAGAAATAGAAGCCAAAACCCTTGTGTATAGCGCAAATACGAAAATATAATCTATATTTTGTTCACTATTCCGGTTAAAATAAGTGTTAATCAGTTCACATATATTTGAAATATACCATTGAAATGTAATGTAACCGCTTTTATAATCCTATTATACCTAAATTGATTCATTACTTCATGAACCTAATTAACCATTTGATCAGGAAAGGTGGAGTTTGGTTTGGAAAAGTTAAGCAATGTGAAGAGGTTTAAGTGGAAACGGTTGGCGTTACCGGCATTACTTGTGATGGTATTACTGCTGGCAGGTCAGTCAAAAGCTTTGGCGGCGTTCTGGAATCTGACCGGAGATACCGCTGTTCATGATCCGTCGATTATCAAAGAGGGCAGTTCCTGGTACACCTTTTCAACCGGCCCGGGCATTCAAGTATTGAAATCCGATAATGGGTCGTCCTGGTATCGTGTTCCACAAATCTTCTTAAGTAAGCCATCCTGGTGGGCTTCTGCCGTTCCGGGACAAAGCGGATTGGATGTATGGGCACCGGATGTAGAGCAGTATAACGGAAAAGTATGGCTCTATTATTCGATCTCCACCTTTGGCTCCAATCGGTCTGCGATTGGTCTTGCGTCTGCGAACAGCATTGGAGCAGGGCAGTGGAAGGACGAAGGATTGGTGCTTCAAACCACGACCGCCAATAATTATAATGCCATTGATCCGAATCTGGTCATTGATGCTTCAGGTAATCCATGGCTGGCCTTTGGTTCTTTCTGGAGCGGTCTGAAAATTGTCAAGCTGGACAAAAATACGATGAAACCGACGGGAAGTATAACTTCCATTGCTGCGCGCCCGAATAACGGAGGTGCTATTGAAGGACCAAGTATTATATATCGTGGTGGTTATTATTACGTGTTTGCTTCGATCGATTCTTGCTGCCAAGGGGTGAACAGTACCTACAAAATGGTCTATGGACGTTCGACCAGTATAACAGGCCCTTATGTGGACAAAAACGGAGTTAATATGCTGAATGGTGGCGGAACGATATTGGATACAGGCAATGTGAAATGGAAAGGTCCAGGTGGTCAGGACGTGTACAACGGCAATGTCATTGCACGACACGCCTATGATGCAGAGGATAATGGCAATCCAAAATTGCTGATTAATGACTTGTTGTGGGACGCTAATGGATGGCCGAAGTATTGATTTATTTTAGATAAATATAAAATGTTTTATAAAAGTGTTGACTAAATTGATCTGGATTTGATAAATTAACAACAGAAATCTTATTTCATCCAATTGAATACGGTTACAAATCCAGATCAGGAGGGGTTCAGATGGTAAAGAAAAAGAATTGGGTCACATTTATGCTTCTTATGCTGGTAAGTGCACTGGTACTTGCGGGCTGCGGAGGAGGAAGCGGCGGTGCAAGTGGGGACAAGGAGTTAACGTTTATGTTCCGCGGGGGCACAGATGAGCAGAAAGCATACCAGGCGGTGGTCAAGAAATTCGAAGAAGACCATCCGGGTGTGAAAGTCAAAATTATTGTAACGGCTGCAGATCAATATGCAACCAAGCTGAGAGCGGCAATTACAGGCAACAGCTTGCCTGACGTATTTTATTTTAACCCAGGCGATATTAAGGCCTATGTGAACAGCAATGTTCTCATGAATCTTACACCTTACATTGAAAAAAATGCGGATGTTGATTTGAATAACATCTGGAAATATGGAGTGGATCTATACCGTTATGATGGCAAGATGGCAGGACAGGGTGATATCTACGGCATGCCGAAGGACCTCGGGCCATTTGCACTAGGCTACAACAAGACTTTGTTTGAAAAAGAAGGCATTCCACTCCCTGACAAGGATAAACCATATACATGGGAAGAGTTCATTAAGGTGAATCAGCAAGCGACCAAGGATACCAACGGGGACGGTAAACCGGATGTATTCGGTACAGGTTTTAACGTACAGTGGGCACTGCAATCCTTTGTATGGAGCAATGGCGGGGATTGGCTGGATGAGAGCAAAACGAAGGTAACCATTGATGATCCGAAATTCGCAGAAGCTTTGCAATTCTTCGCGGATATGCAGAACGTATACAACATTACACCTTCCATTGAGGAAGCGCAAACATTGGATACGTACCAACGCTGGATGAAAGGCGAAATGGCCTTCTTCCCTGTAGGTCCTTGGGATATGAGTACATTCGAGAAATTGCCTTTCGAGTATGATTTGTTACCTTTCCCTGCGGGATCGACTGGCAAGTCGGCTACGTGGATTGGTTCCCTGGGAATCGGGGTATCTGCGAAATCGAAACATCCGGAAGAAGCGGCAGCATTGGTGAACTACCTAACCGCTTCGAAAGAAAGTATGCAGCAACTGGTAGATGCCAAGGTACAGATTCCGAATCTGCTTGATATGGCAGACGAGTGGGCCAAAGATACATCCACGAAACCATCCAACAAGCAGGAATTCATTGATATCGTAGAGGATTACGGACGTGCTTTGCCAGGTAACTACACGTACAATGCGGAGTGGTATGACCTCTTCTTCACAGACATCCAGCCGGTATTGGATGGCAAGATTACAGCCGCAGATTATGTGAAGCAGCAACAGCCAAAAATGCAGAAGCTGCTCGACAAAGCGGTTGAACAGGAACAGAAATCTCAGAAATAGTAGATAGGAAAGGGCGATGCCGGCAGCCTGCAATCATGCTGCTGGCATCATTTATATTGGGTATTATTGGATTCCATACGGGCATGTGGCATTCGTTGATCGGCAAGGTTCAATCGAAGAATGCCACATGCTGATACTAGAAACAGGGGTGAACGCCGTGATTACGAAATCGAGTTTGTATCGCAAAGAGATGCTGTACGGATATCTGTTTATCTTACCTCCGATTCTTGGGTTGCTGATCTTTGTCATGTTCCCATTCCTCTACTCCCTCTATGGTTCCTTTACCGACTGGGATGGACTGGGACAGATGAACTTTATCGGATTGGCCAACTTCAAGGACTTGCTAACGGATGACTTATTTTACAAAGCGATGTTTAATACATTCTTCCTGATGCTCGGGATCCCGATTGGCCTTTTGCTGGCATTGTTGCTGGCTATGGGTTTGAATCGTAAAATTCCCGGGACTACGACCTTCCGTGTCATTTATTATATTCCGGTCATCTCCTCCCTGGCTGCGGTGTCCATCATGTGGAACTGGGCGTATAACGGAGATTACGGTCTGGTGAACCAGTTCCTCGGCCTGTTTGGCATTGAAGGTCCCAACTGGCTCGCGAACAAAGACACAGTCAAACCAGCACTGATTATTATGACGGTATGGAAAGGTTTGGGATACACCATGTTATTGTATCTGGCAGCGCTGCAAAGTGTATCACGTACATATTATGAGGCGGCTGAACTGGATGGAGCCAATGGGTTCCAGATTTTCCGCAATATCACTTGGCCGATGGTGAAGCCTGTTACCTTTTTCCTCGTCGTTACGAATATCATTGGCGGTTCCCAGATCTTTACCGAGATGAACATTATGACGCCTACAGGTGGTCCTGAATATTCATCGGCTTCGATTGTCTTCTACATTTGGCAGAAAGCCTTCAGTAACCTTCAGATGGGTTATGCGTCAGCCATGGCTATGATTCTTGGTATTTTCATTTTTGTCATTACCTTGGTGCAATTCAAAATGAACGAAAAATCAGCCTATGATGGGGATTAATTGTCAAGGGAAGGAGTGAATCGGAGATGTCTTACAGTCAAAAAAGGAATTTAACGAACACGATCATTTTTATCGTACTCGCGATCGGTGCTATTGCGATGGTTGCACCACTGATCTGGATGCTATCCACTTCATTGAAGGAGAAGCAGGATGTATTCGCGCTTCCACCTGTGTGGATACCTGAAGTGTTTCAATTTGGAAAGTATAAGGAAATATGGGAAGCAGGCCCTCTGCTAAGCGGGATCAAAAACAGCCTCATTGTCGCGGTGAGTGTAACGATCGTCGGTACGTTTACATCCAGTATCGCTGCGTTTGCTTTTGCCAAATTGAGGTTTCCACATAAAAACAAACTGTTTCTTGCTTTGCTTGCTTCCATGATGATTCCGTATCCAACAGTCATGATTCCACAATTCATGATGTTCTCTAAGCTTGGCTGGACAGATACATTATTGCCGCTTATTGTACCGGGGTTGTTCGGTAATGTGATTATGATCTTCTTCCTCCGGCAATATCTGCTTAGTGTGCCAGATGCCATTATTGAAGCAGCCAAAATTGATGGAAGTTCCTATTTCCGGCTCTATTCCAGTATTACATTCCCATTGATTAAACCTGCCGTTGCTGCACAGTTAATTCTCTGGTTCATGGGGATCTGGAACGATTATCTCGCACCGATTATCTATCTGAATTCACCGGAGAAGCAGACGCTGCAGCTGGTCATTGCCAACTTTAATGCCACGTATGCAATCCAGACGGATTATCCACTTATTATGGCGGCGTCGATTGTGGCTCTGTTACCGGTATTAATCATCTTCCTGATCTTCCAGAAACAGATTATTGAATCGGTTGCCATTTCGGGAGTGAAGGGATGAATCAGCGGAAGAGATTCCGAGGGTGGACATTTTCGAAGAGAGGGGTTGTTGCTTCCATGTTGCTGTTGTTGATCACTGGGGCTACGGGTTGTGCTGGAGAAGGGGCAGAAGAAACGGTTCCCCGTCCGGCCTTTCCTAAAGCCCCCCAAGATACTCAGCTGTATGACACTTCCATACTGGATGATGAGTCCCGTTGGACGGTGAACAATGCGCATGATCCGGCCATTATCAAAACCGATCAGGGATACTACGTTTATTCCACAGACGTTCGTGTAGCAGGAGAAGCGAAACCCGGCGTCATGGTACGCAAATCAGATGATCTGATCCACTGGAAATGGGTAGGTCAGGCTCTGCCGGGCATTCCGCAAGAAGCGCTGGATTGGACAGGTGCACTTAATCTATGGGCACCCGATGTGATCCAGGCTGGCGATACCTATCGGATGTATTATTCGGCTTCTACTTTTGGCAGTACCCAGTCGGCTATTGGTCTTCAGACATCGTCATCTCCCGAAGGGCCTTGGACAGATGAAGGACTGGTTGTGCAAACTTCTGCCAATGAACAAGACAAACTGAATGCGATAGATGCCAATCCCATTGTGGATGCCGAGGGCAATTCGTGGATGGTATACGGTTCATTTTTTGACGGTATCTATATTGCGCCGCTGGATCCGGACACGGGCAAATTCAAGGACGAGGGTTATGGTACGCGTATTGCCGCTCGGGATCGTGCTACCGAAGAAGGTGCAGTCGAAGGTCCATACATTGTGTATAACCCGGAGTTCAAAAAGTATTATCTGTTTGTATCCTATGATTCCTTATTCGAGGACTATAACGTGCGGGTTGCGCGTGCTGATTCAATCACAGGCCCGTACACGGACATAAATGGCAATAACATGCTGGATACGGAGCATCTGCCGCAATATGAGATCGGCACCAAAATTCTCGGCGGTTATCGCTTCACGGAAGGCGAGGGCTGGGTTGCGCCCGGACATAACTCTGTTCTGAAGGACGGAGACGATTATTACATCGTGCATCATGCACGGGGCGAGACGGATAAAAACTGGCCATATCTGCATGTACGCAAAATGTTATGGACCAAGGACGGCTGGCCTGTGGTTTCACCCGAACGTTACGCCGGTGAGACAGCACAGGATATTCCTAAGTCCATGATTGCCGGGGAGTGGGAAGGCATGGCACTTGATCCGTCCGTGGACGGGCAGATTCAAGCCGTGCCTTATACCCTAACGGACAACGGTAAAATTCAAAGCGAAAACGGTTCAGGAACTTGGACGTTTGATGACAAACAAACACTGACACTGAAGTGGAAAGAAAGCCCATGGGGCGGAGCTTCCACGGAAGAGCTGAAGCTGCTCCCGTCCTGGGACTGGGAGCGAAGCCAACCTGCGCTGGTGGTGACAGGTCTCAATGACCACGGCGTGGCGGTCTGGGGTAAGCAGATCAGCGGAGCGGAGGAGTAAGGGGACGAGCTGCGAGCGCGTTAAGAGCGAGTGGCTGCGCCAAGGTGCAAAAGCAGTGAGGGGAGGAAGGAGTCGCAGGAGCGAGTTTGGCATCCGATTTCAACCGCAGAGAGCGGTGGGAAAAAGAAATCGGAGGACAAGAGAGCACCAAGGCCCTGCCGCCCCCGAACGTCCGATGTGCATGCAAGCTGCCTATTAAGGTGCGATAACACAGATAGACACTCAAGATTCTCATCTATGCTGGCCTATGTCTGAGGCCAATCATGCTCTAAACACGGGGAGAGTTGACCCTGCGAAGTGGTCAACCCCATAAGACCGAGCCAAACAATGGCTCAAGGTTGAGTTGTAACCCAGCGAGCGCGGTAAGAGCGAGCTGATGCGCCAAGGTGCACAAGCAGTGAGGGGGAGGAAGGAGCCGCAGGAGCGAGTTTGGCATCCGATTTCAACCGCCAAGAGCGGTGGAAAGAGAAATCGGAGGACAAGAGAGCGCCAAGGCCCTACCACCCCCGAACGTTCGCTGTGCACCACCCAAAAAAGGTTTTCGCTTTTTCGCAATTGGGTTACATTCCCCAACTTCGAGCCAAACAACATTTGAAAGGGGAGCATTCCCATGACTGATTCCATTACCTTTACTAATCCTATTTTGGAGCAACGTGCTGATCCGTGGGTGTACCGTCATACAGACGGTTACTATTACTTTTCCGCATCCGTACCAGCCTTTGACCGGATTGAGATCCGGCGAGCAGAGACGTTGGAAGAGTTGAGAAATGCTGAGCCGGTAACGGCTTGGACGAAGCGTGACACAGGGCCAATGAGTGCCAACATCTGGGCACCGGAGATTCATTTTATCGATGGCAAATGGTATATACACTACGCTGCGGCTCACACCAGTGAAACCAACGAAGGTCTGTTCGATCATCGGATGTATGTTCTGGAGAACGATTCTGCGAATCCACTCGAAGGAGAGTGGGTAGAGAAAGGGCAGATTCACACACGCGTGGGAATCATTCGCGCTGGATGCAACAACCTTTGAACATAAGGGAATCCGCTATCTGGTCTGGGCACAGAAAGATCCTGATATTGTGGGCAACTCGAACCTGTACATTGCCGAAATGGAAAACCCGTGGACGCTACGCGGCGAACAGGTCATGATCTCTACGCCAGAGTACGATTGGGAGATCATCGGCTTTAAGGTCAATGAAGGAGCAGCCGTGATGCATCGGAATGGGCGGTTGTTTATCGGCTACTCGGCCAGTGCGACCGATTACAATTATTGCATGGGTCTGCTCACCGCAGATGAAAATGCCGATTTGCTTGATCCGACAAGCTGGGTAAAATCACCGGAGCCGGTGTTCCAGACCTGTGAAGCGAACGGGCAGTATGGTCCGGGCCATAACAGCTTTACGGTTTCACCGGATGGGAAGACCGATATTCTGATTTATCATGCGCGTAATTACAAAGACATCGAGGGTGATCCCTTGTATGATCCGAACCGTCACGCCCGTGCTCAAGTGATTCACTGGCGTGAAGATGGCACACCTGACTTCGGTGTTCCGGTTCCAGATGGAAAAGCAGTAGCAGAAGCAAAATAAGAGGTAGTGAAACCTTAAATACGAGAGCCTTTAGTTAGCGAGAGATGCTGATTAAGGGCTCTTCCGTATGTGAACGATAAGATAGAGCGGTCTGAACATATGTGTCCTGAACATAAAACAAAGCAACCACAACGATGATTTCTGCGTATGAGAAAGATACAGATTACGATGCAGAACCTATTAGGAGGATCATATATGGATTCACGCGAGACATTGGACAAGGAACTTGAACAGATTTTGAAATGGGAGAAACAGCAGAAAGACTTGTTTATATGGGATAAAATCGGACGTTTGCCCTTTGCGATGTTAGATAAAGTGATGCCTAAAGTGCTGAAACAGAAGATCGGAGATTCCCTGAACGACGTGGGTCAGTATGTGCAGAATGGGGGCAAGTTCCTCGTACAGAAGAAAAAAGTAGCCAAGCTACTGCAAGAGGAAGCCGAGAAGTCCGGTTATTCCATGATGGATACGACCTATCGTCTGGAGCAGGAAGCTGAAGCGGAGGGAGCAGCGAAGATTCATAGTGTGGAGAATCTGCCACTTCTTGTGCTGGACCAGGTAGCTGATAACATTACCGAGAGTCGAACGAAGTTTGCCGCGGCTCAGGGAGCAGCTACAGGGTTTGGTGGCATTGTAACCATTGCAGCAGATATTCCGATGGTGATGGGGCTTTCCTTAAAGGTACTGCAAGAGATGGCACTATGTTACGGGTATGATCCAGATGAGCCGCTGGAGCGCATCTTTATTGTAAAATGTCTGCAATTCTCTTCCGCCGATATTGTAGGCAAGAAAGCGATCATTGAAGAACTGGCCGCCTACGACGATCCGGACAAGCCAATTGAAGTGGTATCGCAGATGCAGGGCTGGCGGGAAGTGTTTAACTCCTACAGTGAATCCTTTGGCTGGAAGAAGCTGTTCCAACTCGTGCCGATTGCCGGCATGGTGTTTGGTTCGGTGAGCAACAAAAATACAATTCGAGATGTAGCTGAAGCAGGCAAAATGTTGTACAAAAAACGGCTGATCCTTCAGCGTTTGAAGTAATATTACAGAAGAAGTAATGTTAGAGAAGAATATTTATATTGAAAGAGATGAATTTGTTATGTTAAACAAACAGGGTTTCTATGATCTTTTAGATCGCAATAATATCGTTTACGAAAGTATTGAACATCCCGCAGTATACACGATGGAGGAAATATTCTCTTATCAGATTCCGCATACAGAACATATCGTTAAAAATCTGTTTCTGCGTGATGACAAGAAACGCAACTATTATCTGGTGACGATTGCCGGAACGAAGTCCGTTGATTTGAGAAGTTTAAGCGAAAAGATACCTAGCCGCAAATTGAGTTTTGCCAGTGAAAAGGATTTGTTGGAATTCCTCGGATTGGAAAAAGGGCACGTCAACCCTATGGGAGTTCTCAATAATATTCAGAAAAACGTGACCGTAGTTTTTGACAAGGATCTAGTTGGTCAGAAGATCGGAATTCATCCGATGGAAAATACGGCGACGGTATTTTTTGAATTTGAAGATGTGAAGGAACTAATTACAGCTCAAGGTAGCAACGTTGTCATGTGTGACGTGGAATAAACGGTTGAAGCTAAATACGAGAACAACAAATATAAAAAAGGGTTCCTGCCAGTCTGTGAATACAGAGTTGGCGGGAACCTTTTTGTTATGGTTCAATTTTTATTCAGGCTGCAAATGTAGGTGACTAAAGTGAAATCTAACGAACTCAGCAGACAGCTACTGGGCGATATTTCACTAATCCCGATTTCTAAAGAATCTCCGACACGTTATTTCTGCATTTCACACGCACATTCCAAGGTTTTCGGCCTTTTTCTCGGGAATAGCGTTGCTCAGATTCTCTAGGTTGCGAAACCGGCAGTATTCGTTCAAATAAGTGCTGTCTGGTTCGTTAGCGCAAGATAACGTCTTATAAAGGCGATGCTGCCACGTAAGGATTGGATCTAATATAGAGTAAAAAGTGGACACCTGTTGATGTATTCTTTATTCCTCACTACCGTTTTCTTTCGCCCAGATATTGAGTAATTTATCGGATGGAAGCAGGAACGTGAAGATCCCGAGCAAGGGCAGGAAGCTGCACATCTGCATCACGGGTGATACACCGAAAACGTCAATCCAGTTGCCCAGCACGAGTGCGCCCAGGCCTCCCATACCAAATGCCAGACCAGTAATTAGACCGGAAACCGTTCCGATTTTGCCCGGAATCAGCATTTGTGCGTACACAACCGTAACTGAGAAGCTGGATAACATGATAAAACCAATAATGGTAAGCAGTACACCTGTCCAGAACAGATTCGCATAGGGCAGCAACAGAGCCAGCGGAGCAGCTCCAGCCATGGACAGGAAGATCAGGTTACGTTTGCCGAATCGGTCCGCCAAGGGGCCTCCGAAGAACGTACCAAGTGCTCCAGCGGCCAGGAACAAGAAGATATAGATCTGCGCGTCCTCTGTGGACAATCCAAAAGTATCTTTCAGATTAAACGCATAGAAGCTGCCGATGGAAGCGATATACCAGGAACGAACAAAGACAAGCAAGATTAATATCGTAATGGCGGCAGTAATCTTTTTACGCAAAGCAGGATTGGGTGCACGACGAGCAGCAGCCTGTCTACGCAGATATCCTCCCGATTGCAGCATACGTCCATACCAACGGGCTATGTAGATCTGAACTGCAATTCCCATGGCAGCAATGCCTGTAAATCCAATGGCACCGAACAGTCCAAACGGGATGAAGATCCAGCGTGTAAGCAATGGGGCAAGGGATTGTCCAGCGTTACCACCAACCTGGAAGATGGACTGTGCCAGTCCACGGCGTTGACCGGCAGCCATATGTGATACACGTGAACCTTCCGGATGGAAAGCAGCGGAACCCAGACCGACAAAAATAACGGAAATCAGGACAGCCATATAACTGTCGGCGAAGGCCAACAGCAGCATGCCGGTAAATGTAAATCCCATGCCAATGGGCAGGATAGATGGTGTCGGTTTTTTATCAGCAAACCAGCCTACGACAGGCTGCATAATGGAAGCGGTAAAGTTGATAGCAAATGAGATCCATCCGATTTGAGTATACGTGAGATGCATAGAGTCTTTCAAAATCGGAAAAATGGCGGGAATGACCGACTGGATTGAATCATTGAACAGATGAACCAGACTGATCGCAATGAGTATCCGGTATACGGTGCTTTGGGCATCCAATCCGGGTGGGTTTTTCGAACGCGCTGTGGCGTCCTTGGTTAATGAGGTTTGTGTAGACATGTACAATTCTCCTTTGGTCGCGGTCACGAGGGATCAGCGCCTGATGTTGTATTCTATGCGTGTAAGCATATTGTTACATAATAGGATAGATTGATTGGACCGACAAGGGGAACATGAGAAAACGTTGACGAATTCAATAGATGTTTTTTATAGCATTACATTTACAAAATAAACGTATCACTTTAGCATCTACTGTAAGAAGACCCATATTTATGTGTAAGAAGGATAGAGGAGGGATATGAAATCCTTACCTTATGAATCCGCCAAACGTGAGTTGGTGATGACTATTTTGTATATGGCTGTAATAACGTTCCAGGCTATCTATGTTGCCCCAGCATCTTTGTCTGTGGCTATCGTCATATTTATTATCTTTCAATCGATTGGTATGCTGATGTTGAGACATTACATTAGAAAAGTCAAAGAACTAAAGAAAGATCAATCTACTTGAATGCGCTGCGATCCCATTGTATCGAGAGACTGAGGTTCTAAAAGTTTATATTAAAAAGCCGAACTTCTTAAGCTATATAAGCTGAATTAATCATTTACACGATAACGGAGAGGACAGAAAAAACCTGAAAAAGCGAAGCGTTCGCCTAAAAGCTTTCTGAAAGAAAGCTGCATCGGAAGCATACGCCATCCCCGGATTTTCCCCTTTAGGAAAGGGAATGGAAAAAAATCTGGGGATAACAGCGATTGGAAGGTTGTTCTGTCATCGTAGTGTCAGTGTAAATAATCTTTAGTTCAACTTATATAGCAGAGTTCGGCTTTTGGTATTCTATGATTCTATCTTATACAGAATGGATGAACCTGACGAATTAACGATTATCAATCGTCTCCGGATACATATCATGATTCATCATGCGGTGGTCAGCCATCTGCTCGTACTTTGTTCCCGGCTTACCGTAGTTCGTATAAGGGTCAATGGAAATACCCCCGCGTGGTGTGAATTTACCCCATACTTCGATGTAGCGGGGGTCCATCAGCTTAATCAGGTCGTTCATGATGATGTTCACACAGTCCTCGTGGAAATCACCATGGTTACGAAAGCTGAACAGGTACAGCTTGAGTGATTTACTCTCGACCATTTTCACATCGGGAATGTAGCTGATATAAATCGTTGCAAAATCCGGCTGACCCGTAATCGGGCACAGGCTGGTGAACTCCGGGCAGTTGAATTTCACAAAATAATCGCGGTACGGATGTTTGTTATCAAAGCTCTCCAGAATGCCCGGATCATATTCAAACGTATATTTTACGTTCTGGTTACCCAGCAACGTCACATCTTGCATCTCATCAGGTTGTCTCATCGGTTATTAAACGCTCCTTGTTTCCGTCAAAGCCGAAGCCTCGCGGTATATATAAATAGGCAATTTTGCCTGTATAATTCTCTTCATTGTCTAAGGACCTTTCGCCCTCATCCTTACATCATGCCGCCCATTCCACCCATACTGCCCTTCAAACGCCGCGTTTGTTGCCCCATACCAACGTATGAAGCTGTGGAAGCACACGAACATCATTCAGGTCATCGGAGGCACTGACTTGGTCAATCAGCCACTCATAACGAGCAAGCAGCGAGGACGCCAGATCTGGCGTATCAGTGGAAGTCACATCCGGGTTCCCGGTTTGTAAAAATAAATCCGTGCCCGGATACCGTGCATGCACACGGCGGGCGTAGTCCAGGTCTGTCTCATCGAAGATCACGATCTTCAGACTGTGACTTCGTTCCACCGGACCAGCGGCCAACCGTTCGATCAGATCATCCAGCACGGCCCAATCGGTGTCCATGCCGGAGCTCGGCGGCTTGGGCGAGACAGTGACTTCGTCAATGTCCGCCAGCCAAGGCTGCCAGCGGGAGCCCTGCGTCTCCACCGCGGTGCGGATGCCGTTCTCCCGCAGCAGGGCAACCAACCCGCCCAGCGAAGCGAGCAGGGCGGGATTACCGCCAGAGATGGTGACATGGGAGAAACGGGTGCCGCCAACGCGGCGCAATTCTTCCCATACGTCCTCTGGCGTAATCATCCGAATCTGGTCCTTGCCACTGCCGTCCCAAGTAAAGGCCGAGTCGCACCAAGAGCAGCGATAATCGCAGCCCGCGGTGCGAACAAACATCGTTTTTTGCCCGATGACCATGCCTTCGCCTTGAACCGTCGGACCAAAAATCTCCATCACGGGAATACGAGCCTCTTTGCGAGATCCCGTCTCATTCACCTGCTGTGTCACACTACTCATGGATCATCCACTCCCGTCTCGCTTCCGCGTAACTGGTGGGTGTCTCGAAGAGTCGGACAAACTCCGTCCGCCCACCATCGGTCAGCCCGGCATAGGGTTCCGTCTGGAGCGCATGTTCCATCTGTTCGAACAGCCAAACGACCATATTTTCAGCCGTTGTATTCATTAAAGGAAGTGTCTCGTTGAGGTACTGGTGATCCAGATATCCCTCAATCTGAGTTTTCCATATATCTTTGATATGTCCAAAATCAACCGTCAGCCCGGTTTCACCCGGATAACCGCTGATGCCAAAAATTACTTTATACGTATGACCGTGCAGGTTCTTGCACTTGCCTTCATAACAATGCAGGTGATGTGCTGCGTCAAAGGTGAATTCTTTGCTTACAAGCACACGTTTGCGGTGGTAGCGCAGCTGGGTGGGTAGAATATCTTCTCCGATGCGTTGCAGATGCTCTACAATACGGAATGTTCCCGGCTCTCTCATCGTACATCCACTCCCGCCGATTCAGCAGCAGTACGTTGCTGTACATAACGATCCAGTCCGGCTTTGCGCAGCTTGCAAGCGGGACAATCTCCACATCCATCGCCGATCACGCCGTTATAACAGGTCAGGGTACGCTCGCGTACATAATCAAAAGCACCGAGATCATCGGCCATCTTCCACGTTTGGGCTTTGTCTAGCCACATGAGCGGGGTGTGAATGACAAATGGATAGTCCATCGACAGATTAAGTGTCACATTCATCGATTTCACAAATGAATCCCGGCAATCCGGGTATCCGCTGAAATCCGTCTCACATACACCTGTAACCAGATGACGTGCTCCTTTTTGCTTGGCCATAATGGCCGCAAAACTGAGGAACAGCAGATTTCGTCCATCTACAAATGTACTCGGCAGTTCGCCTTCTTCATGGGTAATCTCTACATCCGTGCGAGTAAGCGCGTTGGGTGCAAGCTGATTTAACAGGCTCATATCGAGTACCGTTTGCTGTACACCCAGATCACGAGCGATCTCGGCTGCACATTCAATCTCCAGCTTGTGGCGCTGACCATAATCAAACGTAACAACCTCGACTTCGGCAAACTGTTGTTTGGCCCAGAACAGACACGTGGTACTATCCTGACCGCCGCTGAATACAACGACTGCTTTTTCTTCGTTCAACATAAAAAAACCTCTCTATCTTCTTGAGATCAAACCATGCACATAGGCATAGAGTGTCGGAAGAACAGAGAAGTTCATGAACTGGCATCCATCAAAAAACACACCTTCTCGATAACCGCTTCAAAAAAGCAGGTAAGAGTAAGTGTCCTTAGTTTTTTACGTACATAGTTGCATGGTGACCGCAACGTGTACGCAAGACTTATACTGACCATCACATGGTCAAGTCTTATAGAGGGAGTTCGCGAACCTCTCCCATGCCATAGGCATGGATTTTCTTCTTCAATTGTCTGAACCATTATAACATGAAACGGTGTGGTGATCACCCCACTGGAGCATAGTGGCAGATAATCGGTCGGCTCCATCAACTAACAGTTTATTTGATCAGTACATTGCCAAAGGGGATAACTTCTTTCAGAATTCGTTTGAACAGTCCCTCATCGTTAAGATCCTGTTCCAAGCGGTGATTCTCACGTCCAGCCTGAAAGAGCACAGATCCATGTCCTGTCATCTTCCAATGATAATTCATATGCTGACTGGCAAGGTTGTTACCATATACGGTGAGTTCCAGATGTGCATTTTCGGGATAGGCAATAATGCTGCCAGCATCCACATAGAGCGGGGCTGTCGGATGCAGTTCCTGCTGGCAGACTTGACCTTGGGTGAGTAATCCGATTTTGCCTTTGCCGGAAAATTTCATTTTCACTGCATCGCGGGTGATCAGCATGTTTTTGATTTTCTGAATTTTGGTATGCATGGTTACACCATCAGAGTAGAAGAACAGGTGGCGGAAGTCATAGAGCAGATCACTATCCTCCGTGAGCTCCACTTCCTTCATGGTGAATCCGGGAGGCAGGGCGGCCACAAATTGGCAAGGTCCGGTGATTTCGGATTTAATCAGCTTTTTTTTGCGATATATGCCCGTGATATTCATGAATTTGTCATTGCGACTCCCACTTGGACCGCGGAAGGCCACAATTTGCTGCGGATGCAAAATATGAAGGCGGTCATCTTTAATCAGTGAAAATGTGACGACTTGTCCTGCTCCGCCTGCTTCAGCATTGTTCAGGTGTATGTTCATGCAGTTGCTCCTGTTCTTTTATACTCGGCCCGAACGGCGACGCATTCCCCAGCGCATCACACGAATCAAAACAAAGTAACCCAATATGAGAGAAACGACAGTGATGATCGTCGTCTGAATTCGTTTGGTAGTAGCTGCTTTGGCATTCTGGTCATCCTGTAATTTACTTACCATTTCAGTGAGTTTCTGGTTCTGAGCCAGCAGTTGTTCGTTCTGGGTCTTAAATGCTTCGACATTGGCCTGGGCTTGTCCCAACTGAGCAGACGTTTGATTTAATTGCTCCATCGTTTGCTTATAACTTTCCTGCAGAGCGTTCACTTCTCCGGGCAATTCGGAGACTCGCTCCCATCCGCTGTATATATCCGTGAAAATATTGGCACTGGCTGCACTTACTGTCGAAGCGATCGAAACGGTAAATAGAATGCATGTGGTGAATAACACCCGAATGAAATAACCCTGAATGGATTTTGGCATCGTTAACACCTCTTTCTTCGGTTAGATAGATCAATCGCCGAATTCGTCGTCTATTGTTGAAATACGGCTCTTACATTATACGTCAAAACCGGGACGATGGGTTCAAGATGATATCGTTTTATTACCCGAAATATATAAAATTATTTAGGAACAGGGCTGTTTAGCTTACAAATCTGCGGGGTAATAGAACGATAGGCAAGCACACCGGACCGTTTTACAGATCTTTTACTTCAGTTCCGGGTGCATGCTATTCACAAATACGCAATTTAATGAAAGATACCAATATAGCCGATTGAATATCAGATCGTGAACATGAAGGAGTAGAAACATATGTACACAACAGATCAGAACACATCAACCAAAACAATCATGATCACTGTGAATGGAGAGCCAGTAGGGCGTAAGCTGGTCATTGACAGTGTCACCTATGCACCGGTAACCGAAGCAGATGGTGCTCAATATTTACACAAAATGGGAATCGATCATCCTACTGTTTAATTTGGGACTTGTCATAGATAAGTGATTGAAAAGCTTGGCATAGCGCCAGGCTTTTTCGTCGTTTATTGTCGTATTGAGACGGATTTAGGGATATAAAACTAATATATTGGAAAAATTTAATGAGAACATGTGTTCCGTGACAATATAGTGTCCATTCACCCTGATAACTTAGAAGATAATACACATAAATCGGGGGAGAGACTACCAGTGAACTCAGTCTTTGAAGTATCTTATTCGTGGAATAAAGAGGCCATACCGACAGGGGGAGCCGACCCCGTATATATGATGGTAGAGTGGCGTAACGGTGCCCCTGCCAAAAGACTTAGGAAAATAGCACCCAAAATTGTATCAAGAGATTTGGAACTTTTGCTCAAACCGGAATATGGAGTACAGCTAAAAGGTATCTATGGATGTCGTTCCAAAGAAACGGATATTGGCTGGGTACTGAGACTTGGCGATATGTATAAGGGGGAAAGCAAGCAAATTTTGCTTGAATTCGTCATGGGACCCCGCGTATCAGGAAAAGCTGCCGTATGTTCAGCGTATTGGAGCACAAGGAAGTTGAAGCAAAGTCAACGTGTATTGTTACGAAGAGAACAGCTGTATATTCAGTACACCAGTCATCTGGGCATGCTGAGACAGCCCGAAGATCCAAAAGTGGAGAAGACGATCAAATTAAGTGAAACGGTGCCCTTGATCAAACAAGCCCTGCGCGCCTACGAAAGAGGACGGGTTCAAGAGGGAAGTAATATGTTGCGTCGTCATGCAGATGCATTGTTAATTGAAGCTGCACGGAAACAGGATCTGGACTATTATGCGGAAGCCGAGATCGTTGAAAAGCTGCGGTATCACTACGGGATCACGTTTACAACAGGATATCATGATCGTGAAAAAAAGATATTAGGGGAATAGGGTTGATTTCAGATGGTAACGGTATAGAGTGAGTCTACATATTTGAAGGTGAAGTTTAGGAGAAGGTCGAATGTATGTATCAATATCATATTAAACAATGGATGGAGTTGTATCAAATTTATTGAAACAACATCGTGGAGGGTCCGGCAAAATGACAGACCGACTAATCCGATTAATGCGCATTATAACGCTGGTACAGGCCAAGCCGGGCATTCTGGCACGTGAGCTTGCCGAGCGATGCGAGACGACGGAAAGGACGATATACCGCGACATGGAGGCCCTCAGTGCAATGCATATCCCGATCGCCAATATGGGACACGGGCAAGGGTACATGTTTATCAGCCAGTTTGCCATGTATCCGCTAAATTGGTCTGATGAAGAAGCCCAAGCTTTCATGCATCTTGCTGAAGTTATGGAGAATATTCGTCCTTTGCTGAAACCTGCTTTTGAGAGCGCTTATGAGAAAGTGGTTGCTGCGAGTCAGAAAAACAAAACAGAACGAGTGGAATGGTCGGAGCATATTAGTAGATTGTTTAAACTGGGATTACCTGCATGGCAAAATGAGAGAAATGATCCGCAGAATCAATCTCTAATTACCCTGCTTCATGCCGGCATTTCACAGAACACCATTGAAGGGGAATATCTGTCTCAAGGTAAAAAAGGGATCGTACGCATAGATCCTTACTGTCTTATCCCTCGCGAGTACAGATTTGAGCTGTTAGCGTACTGTCACCTGTCGGAGAAACTTCGAATTTTTCAGGTAAGCCGGCTGCAGAGGATACGAATATTGCCACGCACGTTTCGCAAAGAGGATCATCTCATACAATCGCACTTCCGCATTCCTTGGGCATACGAGGGAAGTACGGAGTGGACAGCGTTCAAAATTCGATTTGCACCCCATGCTGTGGAGCGTGTGATGCAGGAGCAATTCTGCATAAGCCCCATCTTAACCATTGAACCGGAAGGTAGCCTGGTATTTGAAGCCATATTAAGTGATGTTGAGGAGATTCTCGTATGGGTATCTAAATATGGACCTGATGCGGAGATCATCGAACCCGAGATCTGCCGCATCAGGATGAAGGAACGCCTGAACAGTTGGCAACAAATGTACGACAGAAATTGAGGTTAGTATGCCATTTGAAGCAAGAACACAGAAGTTAGAACACCAAAAAATTCAGAGCTGTGGTTGGCTACTCTTTGGTTTTGAATAGGCTTGCCAGGTTGCCAAAAGGTGATTCTTTCTCTTCATCTTCTGTGGAGCTGGAATAGACGACCTTGGATGCAATGCCCTCATCATCCGCTGCACAATTGTTTTCCAGCGTGAAGCGATCAAATTGATGCATAAACACCTTGGCTGTATTGATGGCATCATCCAAGGCACGGTGTTGGGTACCATCAAATTCAATTCCGCAGATTTCAAGAGCCTGAGCGAGTCCGAGTTGACGGAACTTGCCTTCTTTACGAACGGTGCGGGACCATTGTTGCTGGAGATCGTTATGATTGGTGATCCAGGCCACATCAAGTTGATGGGTGCGACAATGAGAGATCAGTTTGCTGCGGTCATCGGGTCCCCAGGAACACATGTAATAGGGGTCACTTCCCATCCAGGCGATGAATTGATTCAGTGCTGCCGGAAAAAGGGGGGCTGCATCAATATCTTTCTGCGTGATACCTGTAAACTGAATCGTGTCAGTGGACAGAACAGACTTATTGGAAGGACGAACATACGTATGGAACGTATCCGTTACGACCAATCCATCCGCACTTTCCGTAACTTTAACGGCACCGATATCAATAATTTCAGAAGAATAACGAGTATTGCGGCTTACCGTGAATTCAAGATCATATATGATATATGGCATAGGACAAGCTCCTTTATCGATTAATACCTGTGATAGATTTCTATTTCTCTATATTACAGGGAACGTGCTGCCATGTCAGCCATCGCCAGAGAATTCATTGTAGTCAGGATGAACGGACAGTCTGAGTGTTTAATGATCTTTCTGATCCATTTCCGGTTTTGGTAAGTCTTTACTTCGCCAAAAGTGGTCGTTATAATGAGGAAAGTTAGGGACTTTCCTATGTTTTAGTTTGTATTTATGGCAACATAATAGTAGAATTTTCCGTCTTATTATCAAAACTTCCTAACACGGTTTGAAGTGTTGGGGAGTTTTTTATTATTTATAGCATACTCATGTAGGAAAGGAGAAAAAGTTAGTCGGTTGTTGGTATAACATAGGAAAACTACTCACGAGTTAGCATTGTTGAATTTAAAGTACATATGGAGGTTTGTTTCTTTGATTAGTAGAAAATTGAAAATAACAGCAATTATAGCCAGTGTGTTTATTGTTTTAATGAGCGCTGCATATGGTGCATTTTATATCTGGAACAAGAATTATAAATTTAATAATAATTATGTATGGCAGCCCTTGGAGGACGTGCAATCTACACTAAACCTGAAAGATTCCTATAACGTTATTGTAGCTGGAACGGATCCGGAAGGTATTACTGCTGCCTTATCAGCTGCTCGTAATGGGATGCGTGTATTGCTGGTGGAAGCAAGAGATCGCAACATGTTGGGAGGATTGTTGACCGAGGGAGGCCTTAATACGCTGGATCTAAATTATTCCCCTGAACAACCGCAGTTATTGAGTAGTTTGCGGCAGCCTGACTTTTTGAACAAAGGTATTTTCCAGGAATGGTTTGACCAGATCGAGGGTAGTTCATTTGATACCAATACAGCGGCTAACATTTTCTATCGGATGGTTCGTTCTGAACCTAATATTGACCTGTTGATGAATGTTAAGGAATTAGTTCCCCTTACTGAACAATCTACGGGAGATCACACAACAATAACGGGTATGAGCATAACTAAAGAAGATGGAACAACTGTTCAGATTTCAACCCGCTCCATCATTGATGCAACGCAAGATGCGGATATTGCAGCCGCTGCAGGAGTTCCATATTCCATAGGCAGACAAGATATTGGAGATGGTAAATCCAAAATGGTCTCTACGCTTGTATTCAAGCTAAGCGGTGTTACAGATGAGGTATGGCAAAAGTTTAGGGAAAGAGAGGGAACCGGGGTTGATAAGATGAGTGCTTGGGGGTACGGTGATGCTAGAAAATATGAATCCTCCAATCCACAACATATTAAGATTCGAAGTCTGAATATCGGAAGACAAAATGATGATACAATCTTAATTAATACAATGCAAATCTTTGGGGTAGATCCGTTAGATCCGATATCTGTGAAAAAAGGTCTGGAAATCGGGCGTAAAGAAGCCCCGCTAATTGTTGATTTTCTGAAGAAAAATTATGATGAATTTGCAGGGCTACAATATGCTGGAACAGCAGACGAGCTTTACGTGAGGGAGTCACGTCATATCTATGGCGAGTACCGATTAACATTAGCTGATGTCATGGAAAATCGTGATCATTGGGATGCCATTGGATACGGTTCATACGATATTGATATTCAGAGCACGAGTGTTGGAAATCCCGGCACGATTATGTTGAGTCCAATTCAATATGGTGTACCCTTTCGCTCGCTTGTACCGCTAAAGGTTGATGGTTTGCTCGTCGTTGGACGTGCAGCAAGTTTTGATACAATCCCACACGGTAGTGCAAGAGTTGTCCCGCTGGGAATGGCAGAGGGAGAAGCAGCAGGAGCGGCGGTCAAGCTGGCATATATCCATAAGGAGTCTTTCCGCGAACTCTCAACTTCCGAAGAGCGAGCATCTGAACTACGTAAGATGCTGGAGAATCAGGGTATGGATCTGAAAGTACATCGTTTCGAGCAGCCTGATTATATGGAGCATAAGGATTACAAGGGATTGCTGGCTGCAGCGAGTATGTATATGACTTCAGGCAATTATAATAACGATGGTTGGGAACTGGATAAAGGAATGAATCCAGAACGATTTTTAAGTAAATTGAAAAGAATGCAAGCGATGTTTCCAGAAGCCTACACAGGCAGTGCCGACCAAGCTCTAGCAAATATGGAGAATGCCGTAACCCTACCTTTAACGTTGGATCAGGCTGCGTATATGTTATGTCTGGCAATGGGATCTTCAGAAACGGAAACTTCACTTGAACAGGCACTTGCTCAATTACAAACGCAAAACTTTATAAGTGACAACACGCTTGCTGGCATTGCTGACAAGAACAATCTTACCAATGGGGATGCGTTTATGCTCATCCGTGATGTAGTGGAGTATTATTCTGGAGTTGTATTCGACTAATTGGTTGACAATTACTTGTAAATGAACTAATGTGGTCAAAAATGATAACAGCGTTATAACGAGGACATGATTGTGCAAGCCAGCTTCAACAGAGAGGGAACAGTGTGGTGCAAGGTTCCTGTAGCTGCTTCATAATTCCTACCTCGCGAGCTGCGGAAGAGAATGCCCATCAAGGGTTGCAACCTCCGCCGGCAGGGCCCGTTATGCCCCGTAGGACTGCATGTTACAGATCGCATAGGTTGCGAACGGATTAATTTGCAGTTAAATAAGGGTGGTACCACGACACATTCGTCCCTTGACGGATGTGTCTTTTTGCTGTTTATGCGCCGTATTTGATAACAAAAAGGAAGATTAGGAGTGTGTTATGATGCGTCAAAGTGAAATGCTTGTCCCAACATTACGTGAAGCGCCAGCGGAGGCAGATGCAGCGGGACATCGCTGGTTACTGCGTTCCGGCATGATTCGCCAACTGGCAGCAGGGATATACAGTTACCTGCCCCTTGGACGGCGTATATTGTTAAATGTTGAACGGATCGTTCGTGAAGAGATGGATCGTGCTGGATGTCAGGAAGTGTTGCTGCCGATTATGCAGCCTGCGGAGTTGTGGGAAGAATCCGGAAGATACACACAGTATGGTCCCGAATTGATGCGTCTGAAGGATCGTCATGCACGGGAATTTGCTCTTGGGCCAACACATGAGGAAGTCGTAACCGCTATAGCGCGGGACGAGGTGAGTTCGTATCGTAAGCTGCCATTCACCCTGTACCAGATCGGAACCAAGTTCCGGGATGAGCGCCGTCCTCGATTTGGATTGCTGCGTGGACGTGAGTTCATCATGAAGGATGCGTACTCTTTTGCTTCGGACTGGGAAGAGCTTGATCGGACTTATCAGGCGATGAACACGGCTTATAGTCGCATTCTGGAGCGTTGTGGTTTGGACTATATCCGTGTTGAGGCGGACGCAGGAACGATTGGCGGTCAAGGAGAAACACACGAGTTCATGGCTCTTGCTGATGTGGGTGAGGACACAATTGTAACCTGCAAACATTGTGGATATGCTGCGAATCTGGAGAAAGCGGGTTATCAGACTTCTGGAGATATGGAGAAAAAAGAAGGAAGCTTGGAAGTTCCAGCCGACTCTGCGAGTGCAGACTCCGCGCTTCAAACGGATGAACATTCAGGAGCGGAAAACGTAGTACACATCTCCACACCTGGCGTTCGTACGATTGCAGAGTTAACCACTTTTGTGGGCAAAGGTGCTGAACATATGATCAAAACGCTGCTTTATGTGGCGGATGGTCAGCTCGTCGCTGCGCTTGTACGTGGAGATCATGAACTGAATGACATCGCATTGAAGCAGGTGTTGGGGGCAGAGGAACTGATCCTTGCAGACGATGCAGCCATTGCGGCACATCCAAATCTGAAGGTAGGATTCCTGGGTCCGATTGGACTAAATCTGCCGATGGTGGTGGACGCTGACGTGGCAGTGATGAAAAGTGCAATTACAGGAGCCAATGAAGCGGATGTGCATGTTTCCGGCGTACGCCCAGGGGTTGATTTTGCATTGGAGCGAGTAGAACGAATCCGCTTTGCTGCGGAAGGGGATGCTTGTCCAACATGTGGATCGCCACTTGTTTTTACCAAAGGCATCGAGGTTGGCCATATTTTCAAATTGGGGACGAAATATAGTGATGCCATGGGTGCTTCATTCCTGGATCGTAATGGTCGCCAGTGTGCGCCCGTCATGGGATGTTACGGCATTGGCGTATCCCGCCTGATGGCCGCTATAGCTGAGCAGTATGCAGGAGATGAGGGCATTCGTTGGCCGGCCGCTGTGGCGCCATATGATGTGCATCTGATTGCAGTAAGTTGGAAAGGTGAGCAGCAACGCCAGCTTACCCTTGAACTGGAACAACAATTGATCGATGGCGGATTCACTGTATTGGTTGATGACCGGGATGAACGTCCGGGTGTGAAATTCAAGGATGCGGAGCTGATCGGATTGCCTGTGCAGATCGTTATTGGCCGAGGAGCAGCCGAAGGACAGGTGGAACTGGGATCACATGCACTTGCAGCATCAGGTGAATCGAAACGAATTGCTTTGACGGCACAGGAGGCAGTGCGTTATGTGAAGGAACAGCTCACTTCCTAAATTCAGGGCTTCGTTAATTATATGAGTTCATATAATAGTACCGAATATGATGCGGTAGCTGATTTTGATTGCTGAAATTCCAATGTGAGCATGAAAAAGAGGGCTATAGGCATAAAATTTGGTTGGATTTTATGAGTGATATCATACGAAATAACTATATTTGGACATATGTATTTAGTATACAAATGATTTTATGATTAAGGATTTGAAGATGATCATACTCAGGCGGATTTATGTGCAAGTATGCAATGTTGAGAAGATAGAGATGTCGAAATAAAAGTACAATAACCGCATGAACACGGTCTTTCCGGAGAGTTTTTATATAGTTCGGTGTGGAAGGCACATGATAAAGTTGGTCCGTAAAGGCCTGGCTGGGATTTATTTTTGCCTCAGATGATTGTCAGGATCAACAGGATATGTCCACAGGAAATGTTCAATTATCTGATGTGGATTGATGTTTAAGAACGGAGATACAAAAGGGTGTCCCCTTAACCAGTAATCTGGCTTTGGGGACACCCTTTTGGTTTTATGACAAGATTGATTCGTTATGTTGTTGCGCCTTATAAGCGATCATGCCTATAGGCACTTTGCTTTGCTGAGCTTAAGAAGCTGCAGGCAATTTCAATTGTTGACCTGGATAAATCCAGTGTGGATTTTTGATATTGTTCAGCTTTTGTAATGCCTGCCAAGTTGTGCCGTATTGTTTGGAGATGGAGTACAGAGAATCTCCGGATTTCACAACATGCAGTTTGGCTGGAGCTGGTTTACTTGGTGTTGGTTTAGACGGTTTTTCCGGTTTTGGTGTTTCTGGTTTTGGCTTGGTTGGAGCTGGTGTTTCTGTTGCCGGAGTTTCCGGCTCTACTGCAGGTTTTTTCGCTTCACTGATCCGACCATCTGTTTTGATGTCTACAGCGCCAAGCTTCTGCATGTAATTGATCAATGCTTCGTCCAGCGCGCCATACATACCCGTAGTTGGATATTTGGCAAACATGGTGTATTCGTCACCACCAACAGCTGTGAAATCATTGGTTGCCAGTGTATACGTTGCTTCCGGATCAAGGGCTTTATCACCCACGTTTACGGAATGTACACGGCTACCTTCTGCAGCGGAAGTGTCGATTTTGAACTTGATACCAGATACTTGCGGAAATCCACCGCTTGGTTCCGGGTAGGAAGCTACACCGACTTCAAGGGCTGCCAGAATATCGGACCCTTTCACTTCAAGAGTTACTACTTGATTACCAAAAGGAAGCACTGTGATGATATCACCTTTGGTTACGATCCCTTTTTCGATGGAAGCACGGATACCACCACCGTTAGTCAGTGCAATATCGGCTTTGCTGACATCACGAATGGCATCTGCAAGCAGGTCACCCAGGTTAGTTTCTCCTGCACGTACCTGTTCACGTTTACCATCCAGCAGAATAGCTGTATTGGCTACTTCTTCTTTCAAAATAGGTTCTTGTTCTTTTTGAATGGAGTTCACGAGAGTCGCGACTTTCTCATTTGGTTTGATGTCTTTTGCTTCCGTTTCATCAATTAATGTTGCTTGTTTCTTTGTTACTTTACCACCATCTACCCACAGATCGATGACACCTACGTAGTTAGTGTATTCCCCTGCACTTGCGATCAATGTTCCGTTATCGGATACAAGGCCATCTTGCAGTACAGTGTGGCTGTGACCATCGATGAATACGTCGATGCCAGGAACTTCTTTAACAACTTTAAAGCTAGTATCCGTGCTGGACGCGTCTTGTCCAAGATGTCCCAGAACAACAACAACATCTACTTTGCTGCGGATTTCGTTTACCAGAACTTTAGCTTCCGCAGTAGGGTCTGTAATATCAAGACCTTCTACATTTTTAGGATTTGTTTTGTACATCGTTTCTGGTGTAGTAAGAGCAATGATACCGATCTTCACTCCATCTACTTCTTTAATGAGGTAAGGATCGAAGAGACGTGTTCCGTCTTTTTTCTTCACGTTGGCACTCAGCATGGGGAAGTTCATCATGTCTGCCAGTTCGATCAGACGATCCGAACCATAGTTGAATTCGTGGTTACCCGGTACGATGGCTTGGTATCCCATTTCATTCATGACTTTCACGATGCTCTCACCATTCACGAGAGTGGCAAATGTTGTACCATGTACAGCATCTCCAGCATCAAGCAAGAGTGTGTTCGGGTTTTCGCTACGATATTTGTCAGCGATTCCAGCTACTTTGGCAAAACCCATAGCAGGTGAAGATTCAACTGCACGGGCATGCGTATCATTCGTATGTAGAATGGTAATGTGTTTGCCTGTGCCCGGAGTGGTATCCGTTGCAGCCGCGGCAATACCTACACTGCCAAACAGCAAACAGACCGTTAGCAGAAGTGAAACGTAATTCTTCCAGATTTTCATATGAATCCGAAACCTCCCCAATTAATAATCTACTTGAGCGTTTACACAGCTCACGTAGTATTTTAACAGACTATTATTAGGAAATCTCGCGAATTACGTAAAAATAAGTAACCTGAAAGTGACATGTAAATCTGCTGTTGGAAAATATAATCTTTGGAAAGAACGTATGTTCTTAAGGTGTGTAAAAAAAATGCTGCGCTTCACGCGGCAGTCCGGTACGTAAACAAAATTTCTCCAAAGATTCATCCGGTTCAGGCATCACTCCGGAGGTCAGCAATTGAATGGCAAAACGATTGGCCTGTCTTTCCAGCTTGCCTGGAGCAAAATAGGAATGTTCCTCCAGAAAGAATCGATTAATCCCTTTATGAAGCCGGTCATGACCAAGCTCATGTGCACACACGAACCTTTGCCATTCCGGCGGCAAATCATTGTGTATGACGATAAACCTGCGCCGGAGCTTGCGAAAGTACAGTCCCTTGGTGGACTTCCCCAAATTGGTGAAACGAATCTGTATTCCAACCGCGCGGGCAATGCTGAACGGGCAATTGGTCCGGTGTTTTCGAATCAGCTTTGTTACGATGTCATCCATATGATCTCACCTGCTGCCTCATTAAATTCAGTGGGTCATGCCTCATGGGCGATTGTCCGATTCGTCTGTCTTTTTGCGTTTGTTCATCTGTTTGGCTTCCCAGAACAGACCTGTCAGCACATCCTTGATTCGTTTCTTGTCCTCTTCATCGAGTGGAATGCCGTCAAACATCAGATCATCATCGTCCTCCAGCATCTTTTTGAAATCACGACGGTCTTTGTATGTAGCCCATTCCGGTACGTCCTGAAGTTCAGCAGCACTCCCTGGTTCAATATAACCGGCCTGCTTCATCATCTCTGTATAGGGCACCGAGAGTGCATCTGAAATCTTGCGGATGGTCGCTGGTTTCGGCACACCCCGGACCCCATTCTCAATACGTGAAATCTGTGAGTTGCTTATTCCGGCTGCTTCGGCGAGCTGATTGATGCTGTATCCCTGTTGCTCGCGCAGTTGTTTCATATAAGGGCCAAAAGCGTGCTCCACAATTATGCCAACTCCTTCGATTCGTACAAGTGCTTGAGTTATAAATTAAGAGAGCTCGTGCTGCACAGATCACTCCGATGACAGAACAACCTTCCGATCGCTGTTATCCCCGAATTTCCTGAATGTATATCTTCATAGGTGGAATTTCGGTGATAAAGGCGAACGCTTCGCTTCTTCAGGTTCTTTCTGTCCTCTCCGTTAACGTGCATATCTAATCCAAATCTTAACTTATAAAAGTCAAATGACTTATACGGAAGTTCATTAATTAAACAGTACTATAACGTATATATACCATTAGGTAAAGAGATATGAAACAATTATGCCAAAAGGCATAGGAAATGAGAGTGAAGGTTTTATTTTATCGTCAAAACGAACCAAAATGAAGGTTTACTCCGATCTCCAGAAAGTGGTATCCTCAAATAGAAATACGAACAATATACGAACAAAATGTAAAGTTGAGGCAGAGCGTGTGTTTTGTAATCACCTTCTGAAAAGTGGAATCCCCCGGATTATAGCGGTTTGGAGTGATTCCAAAAGGCAACAGGGGGAAATTGAAAAAATGCCGTTACTTTTTTAGGAAACTGGACAACTCTATGAATAAGAGCGTTTTGCCATCGTTCACGATTGCAAAACAATTTCATGTGAACCATTGAATGAGTGATATGAGTTGAGAAATGAAAGTGCTAAAGATGAAGTGGTTGCATGTTTAACTAGGTTGTTCTGTCATCGGAGTGATCATGCGAAGCTACTAGACTTTCATTCTATAGCGAATACTGAAGGAGGAAGATAAATATGGAATTGATGCTGCCCGAATTGGACCGACGCAAAACGCAAACAGCTGTTGAAGCTGCGCTGGAAAAATACCGAATTTATAAAACCATTGCATTTGAAGAACGAGAGGTTATGGTGACGGCAAGTTATGCCGAGCGTTTCCACGGTGCAACCAATGTGACGGGGGATTCCACGGCGAGAACGGCGATCTACAATGTGGACGTGCAGCGTGCGCGTCAGGCATATTGCGATACGATTGATTTTGTTGTGTCCCGGCTGAGTGAAAAGGAACGTGTACTTGTCTGTGAACGATATTTGAAAGACGATGATGTGTTTGACTATAAAGTGTATAACCATGTGTTTGATCCACCTGTCAGCAAGGATACGTACACGAAGATTCGTACACGTGCTTTCTACAAAATGGCACTGGCTCTGTCAGATCGAGGTCTGATTAATATGGAGCCTTTGTCTGTGTCCCGCAAAGAGCGACAGAAGCTGGGCTGAGTGAGCGATTGAAGAAGTTGATCCTTTAATATCCAAGGTGGATTGGTTACAATAGTTGAACAAACCACAGTTGGCACAGCCAAAGGAGAGAAGTCTGCCATGTCGGAAGAAGTCGGAATGCAGGAAATGGTCACGTTGAAGACAATCGCGGAAACGCTCAATACGTCCAATGATCTGAACTTAATGCTGGATACCGTGGTCGGCAAATTACTGGAGTTGACCGGATTAACGGCAGGCTGGATGTTTCTGATTAATGAACGTGGAGACTATACCTGTGTTTCGGATTATAATCTGCCCCCGGCATTACTACGGAAATATAAAGAGCCCATGCGAACGGGTACCTGCTGGTGTGTGAACCGCTTTAAGGACGGTCAGCTCAATCATGCGGTCAACATCATTAACTGTAAACGGCTGGAGGATGCCGTGGAATTCCGATGGGGAGATACTCATGATATTACCCACCATGCAACCGTTCCGTTAAGGTCAGGTGAGAAGATGCTCGGCCTGCTCAATGTGGCTGCGCCAGCCAAGGAACATTTCAGCGACAGTGAATTGGCACTGTTACAGGGTGTGGCATACCAGATTGGTAGTGCGATAGAGCGGATGAGATTGTATCGCGCGGAGCAGCGACGAGCTGATCTGTATGCCAAGCTGGGGGAGTTCAGCACGGCTTTGGGTCTTGCAGTGAACGAATGCAGCAATTCGGATGCTTTTTCTTTAAAAGTTGTACAGCTGCTTGGGCAGCATTATGATTGGCCTTTTGCTACAATCATTCAGCAGAAAAACGGAATGTTCGTTTTGCAGGCAGCCTATGCAGATGATACGGTTCGAACGTTATCAAGTACTCCGTTATCTTTCAAAGTGACGAGCCACATTAACCATGTAATCAATAGTCATCGTGCTACATCTCTGTCTGTAATAGAGATTGCTGAGATATTTACCCTGTGCGAGCCTGACCAGACAATGAATTCCATTGCCTCGGGAATTGCTGCTCCCCTTCCGTACCATACGCCAGGGGAAACGGGAATTCTGGTGATCGGAATAGGAACATCAGGTCCTGCGCAGGCGGACCGTGAAGTGCTGGAGGCATTGGCCGAACATATTGCTGCCTCATGGGAGAGTCTGAAGCTGGCGGAGAATCGCCGCGAACTTGCACGACTGGAAGAGAGAAACCGGTTGGCTCGCGATCTGCATGATTCGGTTAATCAGATTTTATTTTCACTATCGTTAACTGCTAAAGGCGCGGAAAGTATGTTATCCGGCTCCGAGCAGTTGCACCCGGCAGCGGAAGCGATGAAGGATATTCGGGCTTTGTCTCAGGAGGCTCTCAAGGAAATGCGCGCATTGATTATGCAGCTCCGTCCCGCGGGACTGGAAGCAGGGCTGCTCCATGCGCTACAGGAATACGGCACCAGCCAAGGTCTTCAAGTGGTGATGAATCGGACGGGAATGCGGTCTTTACCGCGTAATATAGAAGAAGCATTGTGGCGAATCGGACAGGAAGCGCTGAATAATGTACGGAAACACGCGGATGTTCCTTCTGCTGAGGTCACCCTCAAATTAAGTGATCATGAAGTGGTGCTCACCGTCACAGATCAGGGAAAAGGTGGTACGGAAAGGCCAAAAGCCTCGTCTGGAGGCTCCCTTGGCCTGTCCATTATGAAGGAACGGGCTCAATCGCTCGGGGGTAGCTTAGAAATAGTGAGTTCTTCCCGTAAGGGAACAACAGTAACGGCAGTCATTCCACTTCCGTTCGAATCTGTATAAAGTCAGGGGGAAGAAGAGATGCCGATTACGATTTTGCTTGCAGATGATCACGCGATGGTTAGACGGGGGCTGCACGTTTTTTTGACCACACAGCAAGACATGGAGGTTGTCGGTGAAGCATCGAACGGGCAGGAAGCACTGGCGCAGGCGGAAGCGTTAAAACCTGACGTGGTATTAATGGATCTGCATATGCCGGTCATGGACGGAATTGAAACAGCAAGGCGATTGCGTGCAATAATGCCAGCAACGCGAATCATTGTGCTCACATCGTTTTCGGATCAGGATCATGTGGTTCCGGCTGTTCGTGCAGGGGTGAAAGGATATCTACTCAAGGATATTGAACCGGAGGATCTGGCTGTGGCCATTCGTAATGTGCATGCAGGTCAGGTAGAATTGCATCCTGCCGCAGCAGGTCAATTGATGCATGTGATGGCTTCATCCGATTGGTCTATAAATGAACAGCAACCACAGGATATACCGACAGATCAGTCAGCAGACAGTCAACATCAGGAGCCAAAGCAGAAGGGGAAATCAACTGAAGCGTCTCTTGGCGGACTGGATATGCTCACTCGCCGTGAACAAGAAGTTTTGGGGCTGATTGCTCAAGGATTGAGCAACAAGGAAATTGCAGTTCAATTGGTCATCACCGAAAAAACGGTCAAAACACATGTCAGTCATCTGCTCGACAAACTGGGACTGGCGGATCGGACGCAAGCGGCTCTTCATGCCGTAAGAAATGGCTGGGTCGTCTGACCAATTCCGACATATGTTCATACTTAAGTCGTATAAACTCAACCTAAAGGTTGAGTTTTTTTGTATTTCAAGTTAAGTCTATCTACTGACGATTTGGATGCCAAAGAAAGGTAAGATAAGAGTAGAAATAACAGATCGGTTGAAACATGAGAGTTTGAATTATTAAAAAACCAAGGAGAGTGACATGAATGAATATTGTTATTTTGGCAGGCAGCAATCGGAACAATGCAACCAGTACACGTCTGGGAGAGTATGCTGTGGAGATTATTCGAGGTCAGGGACATCAGGCCAGCCTGTTTGATCTGTATCAGACGCCACTTCCATTCTACGCACCAGATGAAAAACAAGCGGGTCATGAACATCTGGCAGACCTGAATACACGTATGCTCGCGGCTGATGCAATCATCCTGTCTACACCAGAGTATCACGGCAGTATTAGCGGTGTGCTCAAAAATGCACTGGATCACCTGAGTCAGGCTCATTTCAGCGGCAAGCCTGTCCTGTCCATCAGCTCTTCTGGCGGAGCGGTGGGGGTAAGTTCGCTTTTACAACTGCAAGCGATTGTTCGCAATCTGCATGGCATTAATGCCCAGGAGTGGATATCCATTGGTGGTGCGCAGCGTAGACGATTCGAAGCAACATTTGACGGATACGAAGAGTACGAAGGCAGTCAGGATATAGAGGACCGGGTGCAGCGGGTTATTGGATCGTTTTTAAATCTGGCCCAGACGTTAACGAATGCGCGGAATTCTACCATGAGTTGAGAACCAAGGAAGATGAAAAATCGGAAAAGGAAAAGAGGTTGAGCATTATGATTACAGGCATATTTGAAACACATCTAAACGTGACGGATCTGGAGAGATCCCATCACTTCTATGAAACGGTCCTAGGTTTACCTCATGCCTACGGGCAGAAAGAACGTGGAAACTCCTTCTACTGGATTGGTGGAAAAGGCAATGCCATGCTGGGATTGTGGCAAAAGGAACCTTCCGAGGTGAAGCGTCAGCACTTTGCTTTTCATGTATCTCTGGAGGATATGAAACATGCGGTGGCTCACTTGGAGAACAAAGGAATCAAGACACAGAACTTCCTGAATGATGATATCGGTGAACTGTACGTCTTCGGCTGGATGCCTGCGGTATCTGTGTATTTTACCGATCCGGATGGTCATTTGCTTGAATTCATCGCCATGCTCCCGGATGAAGCGAAGCCTGAACTTGGTATGGTGCCATGGAGTAAGTGGGAGGAGATGCAGGAGAAGAACATATGATGATTGAAGAATTAAAGTTATATACAACACGGCTGGAGGACCTCAAGCATTTTTATCGTGATACGTTGGGAATGGTGGTGTCCAATGCGACAGATCAGACCTTCAACCTGCAGGTTGGAAGGACAAAGATGATTTTCAAACAGGGTGAAACAGATCATGAGCCCTTTTATCTTGTGGCCTGGTTGATTCCAACGAATCGGTTCAAGCAAGCGAAGCAGTGGGCTACATCACGTGTTGTTTTAAGCAGGGAAGGAAATCGGGATGAGACGTACTCTGCTAATTGGGACTCTCATTCTCTCTATTTCGAAGATCCGGCAGGCAATATTATCGAGCTGATTGCTCATCATCGTATTCAAAACGAGAGTGACCATGACTTCTCGACTCAAGATATATTACAGGTGTGTGAGGTTGGACTGGTGGCGGATGATGTTCTGTCTACGGTGAATGAGCTTCAGCGGATTGGACTCACGCGCTGGGGTGAGGTTAGTGATACCTTTGCTCCTGTAGGAGATGTACATGGTTTATTTATTGTGGTGAAGAAGGATCGGACGTGGTTTTTCTCCAAGCAAAAAGCAGAGATCTATCCGCTGGAAGTATCCATCCATGGCGTAGGCAAGCTTCGAATTGGCTAAACTTTGCATTCCGGGGCAAAACGGGCATATGTGGAGCATTTCCATCATGTTATAGAAGTAAACGCTTTATTTATTAATTAGGATATATAAGTTGAACTACATTTACACGATAACGGAGAGGACAGAAAAAAACCGAAAAAGCGAAGCGTTCACATTGATCACCGGATTTTCTCTTAGGAAAGGGAATCGAAAAATCTGGGGATAACAGTGATTGGAAGGTTGTTCTGTCATCGTAGTGTCAGTGTAAATAATCTTAGTTCAACTTATATAGTTTCTCTGATGGACTTACATATGATGAAGGGTGGTGGCAGGCTTGGATCGACGTTTGTTGGAAGAGGGACTAGCGATTATCGTTTCCAGTCGGGAACGTACAGGAGATCTGTGGCACGCCCATTATGGGGCGGGTGCGATTGCGGCATATTTTTGGTTACGGGAAAATCGTCTCACTGCCCTTGCCGCCGGCAGTGTTACCGCCGAAGCAAAAGCCATGCTTCGCCAGCATGGAATCAGCCCTGGTCAGACCTCTCCGATTGGTGAGATGATGCCCAGGGAAGATGCCGAAGCGCGTATTACGGACGCATTGGATCGAACGATTGGAGAGCTGCACTGGGTTGGACACCAGGCCATCTACGGGGCAATCAGTCTGAAAGCCATTCGTGAACTGGATGGATGGGGCACTACGGAGGATATTGGTCGGTTGGTTGAACTGATCGATTCATTTGATCGAACCATCCCGGGAAGATCCTGGATGAACACAACGATGAAAGAAATTCGCAGTCTGAAGCCGGAAAAAAGCGATGGTTTCCCCGAGATTGATGATCCAGTTCAGTTGTCACGTTTGATTCTGGATGAACTTGGGGCGTTCCAGACCATCTATCACGCGGAAGCACATCATGACCTGATTGGTCATATGCTCACCTACGGACATGCGCTTAATATATTATATGAACTGGGATATCCTGCATTATTCTACAAAGGCATCCCGCCTTTCCTTACCATGGTGAAGGCACTACGCTTAAGCCGAAATGTGGATATTGAACAGGAGATGCCGACATTGCAATCATCCGTAGACCTGCTGCCACTGGAACGAGCGGAACGATCCGTGGCGCTCCCTCATGAGCTGGAATATTGGCTCACCGACAGACGTTCCCGTGACTGGAACGGAGGTCATGTATTCAAATTCCCGTTCAGCTTCTATCATCATGCGAAGAACGGGGAGCCTGTACCGGAAACATGGGAGAAATTTCGTTATATCATCGCGTGAGATAAAACATACATTTCAGAAGGGGTGTCCGTCAGTCATGAGTTTGACGGAGGACATCCCTTTTTGGCATCATTCTGGTCTACCGAATCGTGGGCAGCCTGCATCTTTTTAACGGGGCCAAATTTCAAGGATAAACAGGATCAAAATGACTCTGGACACCAGCATGTATGGTGATTTTCGTATAGGCTGACGCGCTGCCCATATTCCCCAGGAACTCATAAGTGCAATACTCCCCCAGAACATCCATAAGGAAACGCCTTCGGGTGTAAATGGAAAGGATAGCTTGGGCAGTCCTGTGTTGCCAGCCCCAAGAAGAACAGTGGTCATATAGACTAGCGCAAGGAAAAGCAGCTCGAAGAGCAGGGTTTGCAGCCAGAAATAATAGATGTTTAACACTCGAAGCATAATTACTGTGATCAGGATAAACAGGATGCCAACGGATAAGAATGTTGCCGCGGTCCATCCAATGAGTGATGTCGTTACAACATCTGTTTCCTGATATAAGATGTACATTGTTAAAGCATACATAGCGGGACCCGCCATATAACTGGTCACAGCAATCCAAAGATAGAAGAAATGCCTTTTATTCATGATCATACCCATCCTTTATTGTACATAGGATTGGAAAAGCTGCTTATATCATATAAACATCATCAGGAATGGTTTGGTTGGATTATCCGCTAGGAGTTTCTCGCAAGAAACCGACTTTTAACCGCTGTGAAGGCGTCAGCAAATAGACTTTATCCGTACGGATTACCGTCAGCGCGAGTGGGAAAAGGCGGTAAAATGGTATTATCGGATCAGCAGCAAGGAAGACACACCGACAGCTCATACGCTAAAGTACGGACCGGCCATGGGGCCGGTTTTTTAATTCGGTGATTGCATCCTTGCCCTGATCGGGTAATAAGACTAATTAGATAACAGGAGGCTACGTGATATGAAAACAGTATTGTATGTTCCACTGGATGATCGTCCAGCGAATCTGGATGATGTGATTGTGCAAGGGAAAGCAGCCGGTATCCATATCGTTACACCGAACCTGAGTGATATTAAGAATCGTCTGGACTCGGAGAAAACCGTAGATGGCACAACGCTGCTCGGCACCTCCACGCCGGTTTATGGCAAACCGTCCAAGATTCACGACTTTATTCTGAAACATGCTGCCAAGGTCGACGGATTCATTATCTCATCCGATATGCTCGCTTATGGCGGTCTGATTGGCAGTCGTCAGCTCCGTGAAGATGGAGGAGGCGCCTATCCAGAATACGATGATGAGACGACGCGTTTGCTGGATGTGATCCGCGTGATCAAGCAGAAATATCCACGCAAACCCGTATTTGTAATGGACACCATCATGCGTTTGGCTACGACCTCGTTTGCAGATGGCTTGGCGCTTGATGCATATAATGAGTCCCGTGCGTTGATGCAGCAGCCACGTCAGACATCCACTGAGTTTGAGGATATTATCGAAGGTTATAACCTGTCCCCGGATGGAGTGGAATATGGGACAACGACCTATTTTGATAAAGAACAGTATTACAATACAAGACAGCATAAATTCAAAACAAATCTGTACATTTTAGATCAGCTGGCTCGCACAGGTTATATCGATTTCCTCGCGGTTGGAGTCGACGATGCCAACACGCAGGGTGTTCAGATCAATGAAATCAAATATGTAGAAGCACGGATTAATGAATGGCTAGGTGGAACCAATGGACAAAATCCGGATCGTGCCATCATCTTGCCGGATGCGGATGGTCTGGGGCACGCTTTGGTCGCTCGCATGGCTAACCAGTTGTTCCGAGGCGGGGCGAAGACACGTTACGCAGTGAAATATTTTGGTCCTCACGGCAATACCATCATTAACACGTATGAATACATGGATGTACACGAGAATGTGGTTCGTCATGTGGATATTGTGGGTGGTGTGCTTGTAGCGGATTCGGCATATCCTGAACCGGAGGTGGTGACGGATGTGGGTGCTGGCATGGAAAATGAACAGCTAGTGGCTGTAGCAGCCGATCAAGTTGTCCCGTTTGACATGGCCTCCGAACTGAATCGTATGACGAAAGGTCACCCGGGTAATTCCGGGGAGAACACGGGCATCGACATTGAGATTATTGCGATTACCGCTCTGGATCAGGTGCAGGCTGCGTTGGGGCAGTTGACGCTGAATAGTGAGCAAGGTCTGCCTTCGGTATTGATTGATTTTGTGGGTAAAGGACCAGCCAATGTTGATGTTGCTGAAGCATTGCTCAACAGTCCATATACCGGACGGGTTCTGGGTTATAGTGCATGGAATACGCCAGGTAACAAGATCGGTATTGCTGTAGGTATGGGGCAGTCCAGGTACGCGTTGATCACAACAGAGAAGCATGAGCATAAGTTGCGTGATGCGATGAATGCGCATGGCTCGTTGTTGTTTAAGCGTTTCCTGAAGGATTACTACTACAAAGCGGTAGCGATTGCAGAGATCCGCACGTATTCCCGAGCTCATGCGCTGTATACCAACGTGGCTACCCTTTCGGATCAAAATATGTTGCTGTTCAACTCGGAGGAAGACTATGCCCATTTGCAAACATTGCTCCGTGATTTGATGCAGACTTATACCACGGCGCTTGCGAATAAAACAGCCTTCCAGACAGGTAATGTGGCGATTAAGCAGATCTGTAATGACGAATTGTCCTATGCGACGTATGGCAGTGCGCTGCTGGAATATGGAAATCCCGATTTCATCTGGGGGCGTGCATTTGAGATTACGTTGAACCCGCAGGTTACGCTGAACTAAACTGTTATCTCACCATGGGCTCCTCATGTTTGGGATCATCACTGGTATGACTGTACTGCTTAATCTCGCCATTGTTAAAAATGATATATTGATACTTCGCTTCGAGTTCATCCGCGAATGTTACGGAGGCACCGTAAGGTGCTTCAGAACTTTTTGAGGAGTAAGTACCTTGTACTTCGATAAGCTGTTCGGGTGAATAACCTTTCTGTTCAATCAGGTAAGTGGTTACCTGTTGTTCAGCATCATTTTTCTTCAGCGGATTACCAAGCAGTCCGAAGTAGGCCCAGCAGGATATCCCGAGTATAAATGCTAAGATGACAAGTGAAGTGATCTTGAATGTTTTACTCATAGGTATTTCTCCTTCTTTTACGTAAGCGACAATGAATTTGATAATAAAATATTAATATATTTGGATAAATTTATCAATTATTTGATCTTAAAGCTTACTTAGGTATTCTTTAAAATGATGATTCCAGAATCGTCTTTTTTCCACCCGAACGTCTCCCTTAATCGCACCGAAGTCGTACGGAACACCATCCGCGCTAGGGATGAAAGGGTGTAAGATTGTATTATCGGATCAATAACAAGGGACGCACCGAAAGCACATACGCTAATGTACAGACCGGCCAGGTGGCCGGTCTTTTTGATGCGGTGAATGAAGTCCCGGTACTGGTTCGGTTGGAATACAGACTCTGAGTTAAAAGGGGGAGTCTACTGCTGCTGCATTGTCGCTGCACGGTGTGGGCAGATCTCAAACTTGCAGCCAAAGGGGGCGAAATGAATGTGTCTATGAGAAATGAAATTAGCACTGCCGTGAGCACCAGTAAAATGAGTACGCTCATTAAAAAAACGCTGAAACAGAAGCTCGCGGTACTTGTGCCAGATTGGGACGGTCATGTGCTAGATGTACCCGCGTCAGGCGAAGTGTTGGCTGGGCCTTGTGCCGTGGTTGCGTTTGCGGAAGAGGTGCCGAAGTCTGCCTGGGCGGGATATCGACGGATCATTAAAATTTCACCATACGCTCGTCCGGAAGATGGTGGCGCTGAACAAGTGGAAGCTTGGTCAGCCCTTCTAATTGAAGGGTTACACCAGGTAAGACTGGTGGATGAAGCAGGTGAGGCCTTCACTTGCATCTATTTGGGTTCTTCAGATAGTGACCGGGTGGATGCAGGGTCTGGCACGCTTACACGCAGTCTGCGATTCGGAGTGTATGTTCCCGAAGACTCGGGAACTGCTCTCGTTGAAACAGAGGACGCGTGGTTAGCTGCGCTTCAAGGCTGGACACAGCAAGAGCTTGGCTCGAACTGGTCGGTATATGGTAATGCCTGGCCCGGAGGATATGAGATGCCGTCTGTGTTATGGCGATTGGCTGGATACAGCACGTCTATGGCAGGCACTTCGGCTTTGGAGGTTCGACAACAGTGGATTGGGCATGTGCTAACCGATCATTCGGTGTTAACACGCCAGACCATTACTCGGTTGGTAGAGCAACTTGCAGTGCAATCTCGTCTTGCCATCACTGAAACGGGTGGCAAAGAGCACGAAGGTAACACACGGTATGTGACGGTGGATGAGATCACGGCAGATCTGCAGACGGATGCATATCTGAATGGTCAGATTCACCTGACGTTGCAACAGCGGATTCATCGTCCGGGGTACAAATGTACCTTTCATTCGTGAGATTCACCATAGCAAAGGTATGGAGTAAACGTTAGTCGAGAGGAACCTTCTATTAGAGGTTGTTCAAAAAGCGTGCTTTTGATTACAAAGGATGCCTAACGGCATCATCAGCATCGAATATGGAATTCAGCCGAATAAGCATAAGCTTACGAAGTATGTTTCCTTTGGAAACATTGTAGTTGCTCACGTAGTTTTCCCTACGCTCTGCTACTCCATTTCTAACTTCATCCCATCTTCTCGGTACTGAAAACCGATCTTTTTGAACATGCACTTTTAAGAGTGGTTCCAGATTATAGCTTTGAGATGATAGATGTAGCTTCAACATTATAGCTTCAAATTCATAGGTTCATAGGATCAAAAATTCATAGGTCAACCTTAAAGATCAATGTTTCAAAATTAGTAGTCCAACAAATGAGGTGAGATGGCAATGGCAAGCTCGGTGAAAAAAAGCAAACAGACAGCCCCGCGGTATACACGGGCAGAACTGATGAATCATGCAGAAGCCCTCTTTGCCGTTAAGGCAGAGGTGCTGTACGGTGCGCTGTACGAAGCGGCGCAAGAGACGTTTTCCATTGAAGAAACGCAAGAACGAATTAACCAATTTATGAAAGCGAAGGTGAAGGGATAATGGCAGGCGGAAATTGGGAGCAAACGAATCGTCCGGTCCTTCCGGGCTTATATATGAATTTTCAGGCGGCAGCATCCTCGGCCATTCAGGCAGGTACGCGGGGAACGGTCGTGGTACCAATCAAGGCCAACTGGGGTCCTGTGGGGACTTTTGTTGAAGTAGGGAGCGAAGCGGCGATTGAACGTATCTATGCGT